>CAVYBI010000001.1:0-479820 GCA_963766755.1 uncultured Solirubrobacterales bacterium
GTCTGGTGGCGCGCCCGGTGCTCGCCGCTGGCCAGCTCGGCCCGCAGCTCCCCCAGGGTCCCGTAGCGCTCCGCCACCACGTTGTGGCGGTGGATCGTCTCCAGGTTCTCCTGGCGCGCCATCACGAAGGCCGCGTCCGGCAGGTCGGGGTAGCCCTCGACGACCTGCCGCACCATCTCCCGCACGCAGTCCTCGACGAAGCGCGGGTTTTCGTGCGCCTTGACCACGACCGACAGCTCGTCGGGCCGCTTCATCAGCTCGTAGATCTCCGAGCTCATCGAGCTCTCGACGATCCGCAGCAGCTCCGGCGCGTCGATCCAGGAGGGGCCACCCTCGGGGCAGCCGATGTGGAGGGTGCCGATGCCGCGCTGGTTGTGGGTGGCGATCGGGACCACGTCGATCACCTGGTCGATCTGCTCGGCGCTGAAGCCCTGTTCGGCCAGCCGTTCGCGCGAGAGCCCGGCGACCATCTCCTGGGCGCAGGGGCAGGCGGTCATCCCCTGGGCCTGGACGCCGGTCAGGGTTCGGGTGCCGCGCTCGGAGGCGACGGCGGTGCCGTAGAGGACGTAGATCTCCTGGGTGTTCCTGCCGCTCTCCGGGGCGGAGACCGTCTCCGGGTAGTGCGCGGTGACCGCGACCTCGGCCCGCAGCCCGCCCTGGCGCTCGCGCACCTTCTCGGCGACGTGCGCGGCCAGCACCTCGGCCTTGAAGGCCTCGCCCAGGACCACCTCGTCGATCGCCTCGGCGACGATCTCCTCGAAGCGGGACATGTGGACCCCCGCCTGCTGTGGGTTGAGGTCGACGAAGCACTCGAACTCGGCGTAGAAGAGGTTCTCGGCGCCGTCGGCCTTGACCCGGATCACCTTCTCGACTCCGGTGACCCCGACCCGCGAGAGGCTGACCTGCGTGGCCGGCAAAGATGCCTGGACGTCGGGCGTGGCTGAGGCGGTCGGTTGGCTTGCCATCGGCTCCATGCAGGGTAAGCGATGGAGAACTTCTGCCTATACTTCGACAGGCCGGAGCTTCAGGGCCGGCCCATGGGAATGGGGAGAGCTGCACCGGAGGGAGTGACCATCGAACCGTTGGAGACGGTGACAGACGTCATGGAGCGCGACGGGGAGTCTGGCCCGATCGCGGAGATCGAGGAGCTGCGCGGGCTCGTGGCTCTCGGCCGCGAACGCGGCTACCTGACCTTCGAGCAGATCGCGACCACCCTCGAGGAGGTCGAGATCACCAAGGAGCAGGTCTCCGGCCTGCACGCCCACCTGGTCGAGCACGGCGTCGACGTGATCGCCGAGGACGGGGTCAGCGCCTACAAGGAGCAGCGCAGCGGCGAGTCCAACGGGCAGCCGAAAAAGGAAGAGCTCGACTTGACGGTCGAGCCCAGCCTCGACTCGCTGCGCCTCTACCTGCGCTCGATCGGCCGGGTCGAGCTGCTGACGGCGGCACAGGAGGTCGAACTGGCGAAACGGATCGAGCGCGGCGACATGCTGGCGAAGCGGCAGATGGTCGAGGCCAACCTGCGCCTCGTCGTCTCGATCGCCAAGGGCTATCTGGGCCGCGGGCTGAGCTTCCTCGACCTGATCCAGGAGGGCTCGCTGGGGCTGATCCGGGCGGTCGAGAAGTTCGACTACCGCCGCGGCTACAAGTTCTCCACCTACGCGACCTGGTGGATCCGCCAGGCGGTGACGCGGGCGATCGCCGACAAGGCGCGGACGATCCGCATTCCCGTCCACATGGTCGAGAAGCTGAACCGCGTCGCCCACGTCGAGCGCCAGCTGGTGCAGAAACTGGGTCGCGAGCCGGAGCCGGCGGAGATCGCCGAGGAGCTGCGCTGGCCGGTGGCCGACGTGCGGGACATCCTCCGCGTCTCCCAGCTGCCGGTCTCGCTGGAGAAACCGGTGGGGGACGAGGACGAATCCGAGCTCGGCGATTTCGTCGCCGACGACGCGGTTCTGGAGCCCTTCGAGGAAGCCAGCGAGCACCTGCAGAAAGAGGGCGTTCAGAGGGCGCTGCAGGCGCTGCCAGAACGCGAGCGCCAGGTGATCGAACTTCGCTACGGCCTCGCCGGCGGCGAGCCGCTGACGCTGGAGGAAGTGGGGAGGACCTTCGGCGTCACCCGCGAGCGAATCCGCCAGATCGAGAACAACACGCTGAAAAAACTGCAGCGATTGCCAGAGGCGCAGATGCTGCGCGAAGCCAGCTGACGGCCGGAGACGCCGCCAGGCGGTGTCCTCGGTCGCTTGTGTGCAGAGCACACGGCGCTCCCTGCGTCCTTGCCTGACGGCGTCTCCGACTCGTCAGGGGGTCAGCGGGGCTCGAGCACGAAGACGGAGATCTCGCGGTCGAGCTTGGCCTCGTAGTCGTCGAAGCCGGCGTACTGCACGTTCGACTTGCGCCAGAGCTCGGCGCGCTCCTCGCCCTCGGCGATGCGGGCGCGGACCGCCCGGCGCTTGCGGCCGAGCTCGACCTCGGCCTCGGGGTTTGCCTTCAGGTTCAGCGACCAGGCCGGGATCTTGACGTTGCCGGCGTTGGTGTTGATCAGGATCACGTTGTCGCCGTCGGCGAGATAGAGGACCGGCGCCGTCCGCGGCTGGCCGGACTTGCGGCCGGTGGTGGTCAGCAGCAGCACCGGGGCGCGGCCGACCTTGCCGCCGATCCGGCCGCCGGTCGCCCGGTAGATCGGGACGTTGAACTTCCCGGTCCAGCGCAGCCCCCGGGCACCGAGCGAGTTCGAGATGCGGGCGTAGAAGTGGTCGCTCGGCACGGGCCGTAGAGTAAGGCCTATGGCCGAGCCGCACCCATTCCGTGTCGCCGCCGAAGCGAAGGACGTCGAGCGGATGACCGAGACGCTGCGCGAGGACGTCGTCCTCCACAGCCCGATCCTCTTCCGCGGCTTCGAGGGCCGCGAGATCGTCACCCAGGTCCTCACCCACGTCGCCGCCACCCTCGAGGACCTCACCTACGTCGACGAGCTGGCCGGCGAGAGCACCGTCTGCCTCCGCTTCAAAGCCAACGTCGGCGACCGCGAGCTCGAAGGCATCGACTTCCTCGAGCTCGACGAGGACGGCAAGGTCGCCGAGCTGACCGTCTTCATGCGCCCGCTGTCGGCCCTGACCCGCTTCAACGAGCAGATGTCCCAGCGCCTCGGCGTCGCGTAGCCATCTGCACTGCGTCCCTTTAGAATCGCCGCCATAGCCCCCGGGGGAGTGTCCGAGTGGTTAAAGGAGACGCGCTGTAAACGCGTTGGCTATGCCTACAGAGGTTCGAATCCTCTCTCCCCCATATGAACGATCTCGACGGCCGGGTGATCGCCATCGCCGGGGTCGGTGGTGGGCTCGGGCCGCTTGTCGCGGCGCGGCTGGCTGAGGCGGGGGCCACGGTTGCGGGGACCGATCGCAACCAGGGTGTGCTCGACGCGGTCGCGGCGGATCTCGCCATCGGCGAGCGCTGGGACGGGCGCGCCGTCGACCTGCTCGACGAGGACGCTGTCCGGGCCTGGTGCGCGGCGCTGGTCGGGCGCTTCGGGCGGGTCGACGGGCTCGTCCACCTGGTCGGTGGCTGGCGCGGCGGCAAGCCGCTGCACGAGGCGCCCCTGTCGGACTGGGACCTTCTCCACGACCTGCTCGTGCGCACCGTCCAGCACACCACCCGCGCCTTCCACGACCAGCTGGCGGCGAGCGAGCACGGGCGCTTCGTCCTCGTCTCCGCCAAGCAGGCGCAGTCGCCGACGAACACCAACGCCGCCTACGCCGCGGCGAAGGCGGCCGCCGAGGCTTGGACCCTCGCCTTCGCCGACGGCTTCGAGCCCGGCGGCGCCACCGCCAACATCGTCGTCGTCGACGCGCTGCTGACTCCGCGCATGCGCGAGGAGAACCCCGGCAAGGATTTTCCTACCTTCACTCCGGCCGAGCAGGTCGCCGAGGCAATCGCATTTCTCTGCTCCGATGCAGGGGAAAAGATGAATGGCCAGCGCTTGCCGCTTACGATGGGCGGATGAGTCCCCGGCCCAAACGCCCGCAGGCGCCCGACGGCAAGATGACGATCGGGGAGCTGGCGCGGCGCACCGGCATGACCGTGCGCAACATCCGTGCCCACCAGACGCGCGGGCTGCTGCCCTCACCGGAGGTGCACGGGCGCACCGGCTACTACACCGAGGACCACGTCGCCCGGATCGAGCTGACCCATGAAATGCAGGCGGAGGGGCTGAACCTCGAGGCAATCCGCCGCGTCCTGGAAAGCACCGAGGGCTCCTCGGCGGAGATCGTCGACTTCGCCCGCGCCGTGCGTGCCCCGTTCGAGGACGAGACGCCGGAAATCTTCGAGACAGCCGAGCTGGCGGAGATCTGGGGAGCCAAGGAGCTCGACTCGAGGCTGATCCGCCACGCCGAGAAGCTCGGCATCCTGCGCGAGCTGCCCGAAGGCAGGATCGAGGCGATCAGCCCGCGCCTGCAGCGGGCCGGTGGGGCTCTGGTCGAGCTCGGCGTCAGCCCCAAAGCCGCCCTCGACACCGCCGACAAACTGCGCCGCCAGGCGGATGCCGCCGCCCGCACCTTCATCGACCTCTTCGTAGAAGAGATCTGGGAGCCGTTCGACAAGGCCGGTCGCCCCGAGGAGGACTGGCCGAAGGTCCGCAACGCTCTCGACCGCATGCGCCCGCTCGCCTCCGACGCGGTCCTGGCGATGTTTCAGATCGCGATGGGCGAGGCGACCGAGAAAGCCGGCGAACAGACCCTCCGCAACGCCGGCAAACCGGCGCCCAAGCGCGCGAAGCGGCGCGGTCGCTGAACACACTCACCGCCCTGCTCTAGTCCGTAAGCGAAGTTGGCACAGATTTGTTGCAGCGCGCGCACCACGCGGCGCAACCTTTTGTCTACGGTGTCATCATCATGGAGGCGATGAGAGATGCCTGGACCGACGACCGGATGGACGACCTGGCGAACCGGATGGATCAAGGGTTCACTCGGGCCGATGCCCGGACGGACCGGTTCGAAGACCAGGTTGACACCCGCTTCAACAAGTTCGAAGACGAGGTCGACGCCCGCTTCGACAAGTTCGAAAAGCGAGTTGACGCTCGCTTCGGGGAAGTCGACGTCCGTTTCGAGAAGCTCGAAGGCAGTCTCGAATCCCGCTTCGATCGGATCGATGACCGCTTCGAGAGGTTCGAAGCGCGGATGACTTCGCGCTTCGAATGGCTGCTCCGGTTTCTACTCGCCAGCTACGTCACGGCGCTGATCGGTTATTTCGCCGCTCATTCCTGAACCCCAGCGACCGCCGTCTCCAGCTCACACTCCGCCTCGCGCCCCGGTCGCAGCGGCGGCGCCCCGACGCCGCAGCTGAAGTCCTCGGCGAGGCGCTCCGGCGTGTCGCCGCCGGGCTCGGGCTCGGCGTGTAGGACCTCGGCGCTGATCGTGAACCAGGCGAGGATGCCGCCGGCGGCGGCAAGGATTGCGCAGACGAACATCCCCATGTGGAAGCCGTCGGTCATCTTCGCTGGGTCATAGAAGCTGTCGCCGGTGAGGCCGGCGAGGATCGGCAGGACGGCGACGGCGAGCAGCCCGGCGACGCGGGCGACGGCGTTGTTGACGCCGGAGGCGACGCCGGAGTGGCGGCTGTCGGCAGCTGCCAGCACGGTGGCCGTGACCGGGGCGACGACCAGGGTCAGGCCGAGGCCGAAGACGAGGATCGCCGGCAGGATCGAGGCGAGGTAGCTGTCGCCGGGTTCGATCTGCGTCATCCACAGCAGCCCGAGGGCGATCACCAGCGGCCCGATCGTGAGCGGCAGGCGAGCGCCGATGCGCTGGGCGAGCGCACCCGAGCGGGCGGAGAAGAGCAGCATCAGCAGGGTCACCGGCAGCGAGGCGGCACCGGCCTCGATCGGGGTGTAGCCGAGTGAGATCTGCAGGAAGGAGACGAGCAGGAAGAAGACGCCGCCGAGGGCGGCGTAGACGACGAAGGTGACACCGTTGGCGGCGCTGAACTGGCGCGAGCGGAAGATCTCCAGTGGCAGCATCGGGTTGGGGCTGCGGCGCTCGCGGACGAAGAATGCGACGAGCGCGAGGACGCCGCCGACCGCAGTCACCAGGATCGCCGCCGAGGCTCCCTGCCCCGGTGCCTCGATCAGCGCGTAGGTGGTGCCGCCGAGGCCGAGCGCGGCCAGGACCGCGCCGCCCAGGTCGAGCCGGCCGCCGCTCATCGGGTCGCGACTCTCCGGCACGTGCTTGCTCGCCGCCCAGGCGACGAAGATCCCGATCGGGAGGTTGATCAGGAAGATCGCCCGCCAGGAGATCGCCCCGATCAGGTAGCCGCCGAGCAGCGGCCCCAGCGCCGTCGCCACGCCGCCCAGGCCCGACCAGGCGCCGATCGCGCGGGCGCGGTCGCCGGGACGGAAGCTGGCCTCGATCAGGGCCAGGCTGCCCGGGGTCAGCAGCGCCCCACCGATCCCTTGGATCAACCGGGCGAAGATCAGCAGCTCGGTGCTGGGAGCGATCGCACAGAGCAGCGAGGCGGCGGTGAAGAGCCAGATGCCGAGGACGAAGACGCGCCGGCGCCCGTAGCGGTCGCCGAGCGAGCCGCCGAGCAGGATCAGCGAGGCCAGGGTCAGCAGGTAGCCGTTGAGGATCCACTGCAGGGCGCTGGTGCTGGCGCCGAGGTCGCGGCCGATGTCGGGCAGGGCGACGTTGACGACGGTGCCGTCGAGGAAGGCCATCCCCGAGCCGGCGACGGCAGTGGCGAGCAGCCAGCGGCCAGCGGCACTCTCGAAGGCGATGCCGTCGCTGGGCTGGACTGGCACCACCTAAACCTAGTGCCCGAGGTTGCTCGGGCCGCCGAGATCAGGCGCCCAGCTCGGGCGGCGGCGCTTTCGGCCCGTCCGGGTACATCCAGCGCAGCTGCTCCTCGCTCATCTCCAGCGTGTTGGCCGCTTCCGGCGGCGCGCCGACGACGAGCCAGAGCTGGTCGGCGCCGGTGTCGTTGAAGAGCTGACGGACCGAGCCCGGCTCGACCAGGAAGGTGTCGAGCGGCTCCAGGGTCAACGGCTCCTCGCCGTCGATCCGCACCCGGCCGGTTCCCTCGAGCAGCACGTAGAGCTCCTCCTGCGTGTGGTGGCGGTGCCTGGTCGAGGCCTGTCCCGGTTCGAGGCGCCACAGCCGCGCCCCGAGCGCGCTCGCCTCGAGCTGCTTGGCGAGGTCGGTGTTCAGCGTCGACATCTGGTTCGAACGTCGCCAGAAGGCGTCGCCGGAGCGGAGCAGGCGGTAGGCCACGCTCCCGATACTAGGCGGGGGCGTCTTCGCTGTGGTAGCGCTCGAGCAGGTCCAGCTCCGCGTCGCGCTTGGGGAAGAGCAAGAAGACGATCGCCATCCCGAGGGCGATCGCGATCATCCCGGCGGCATAGGTCCAGTCACCGCCGTCGAGGAAGGAGGTGCGGGCGGCGCCGGCGATCTGCATCGCGTACTGCGGGTACTGCTCGGCCGTGTTGGCGGCACTGGAGAAGGACTTGGTCAGTTCGTTCTGGACGCTCTCGCTGACCTTGTCGGCTTCCGGCGAGGAGGCGATCTGGGAGGCGAAGCTGGCGGCGTAGCCGGCGGTCAGCAGGGCGCCGAAGATCGACTGCATGATCGCGCCGCCGAGGTCGCGCTGGAGGTCGGCGGTGCCCGAGGCCATGCCGGCCTTGGTCACCGGCACCGACCCCGTCAGCGAGCGCGAGGCCGGGGTGCCGGCGAAGCCGACGCCGGTGCCGACCAGGAAGTAGCCGAGGCCGACGACGAAGTAGGAGGCGTTCTCGTCCCAGAGCACCAGCATCACCGCGAAGGCGAGCAGGCAGAAGAAGAAGCCGAGCAGCAGGGTGAAGCGGGAGCCGTGCGAGTCGACCAGCTTGGCCGATTTCGGGGCCACCAGGATCATCCCGACGGCGCCGGGAAGGATCGCCACGCCGGCTTCGAGGGTCGAGTAGCCGAGCACGTTCTGAACGAACTGCTGGCCGATGAACATCGCCCCCATCAGCGAGCCGAAGACGATGATCCCGGCGCAGGCGGCGACCCAGAAGGTGCTGCGGGCGGCGATCTTGAGGTCGTAGAGCGGGAAGCTGATGCGGCGCTGGCGCAGGACGAAGAAGGCGGTGGCAATTACGGCGACGACGCCGAGCGCGATCGCGGTCTCGCCTTTCCCCGGTTCCGGCGCCAGGTTGATCGCCAGCACCAGGGCCGCGACCAGGCCGATCGAGAGGATGCCGCTGAGGTGGTCGACCGGGTTGGTGGTCTCGTTGACGTGGGAGGGCACCAGGCGCCAGACCGCGACGAGGGCGATCGCCGCCAGCGGCGCGCTGACGATGAAGACCGAGCCCCAGTCGAACCCCTCCAGCAGGGCGCCGGCCAGCAGCGGCCCGAGCGCGGAGGCGCCGCCGCCGAGGGCGGACCAGAGGGCGATCGCCTTGGTCCGTTCGCTCCCCGACCAGAGCGCGGTGATCAGCGCCAGGGTCGTCGGGTAGGCCATGCCGGCGGCGACGCCGCCGAACACGCGGGCGATGAAGAGGACGGTGGCGGAGGGGGCGAAGCCGGCGAGGATCGAGGCCGGGATCGAGAGCGCCATGCCGAGCACCAGCATTCGCTTGCGGCCGTAGCGGTCACCGACGGCGCCGAGGTAGAGGACCGAGGCGGCGAGCCCGAGCGAATAGCCGACGGCGATCAGGTCGACCGTGGTCTGGCCGGCGTCGAAGGCCTGGCCGATGTCCGGCAGGGCGACGTTGGCGACGGCGAGGTTGAGGTTGGCGACGCCGGCGACGAGGATCAGCGTCGCCAGGACCGCCCCGGCGCGCTTGGGGCCGCTCGACTCCACCTGCGCCTAGAGCTCGATCCAGGTGCCGGTCGGGCCGAGGTTGCGGACCGGCGTCTCGCCGATCTGGCTCTCACAGCCCCAGGACTCGTGGATGTGGCCGCAGACGGCGAGGCGGGGCCGCTTTTCCTCGATCGCCCGCAGCAGCGCCGGGCTGCCGAAGGAGGTGCCGTCGGCGCTGGCGTCGCAGTGGCCGCGGGGCGGGGAGTGCAGGACCAGCACCGCCCCCTCGGGGCAGGCCGAGAGCATCCCCGTGGCGGCGGCGTCGTCGAGGTCGAAGCTCCATTCCCAGGGGGTGACCGGGATCCCGGCGCCGAGGCCGAAGAACTCGACCCCGTCGATCGTCGTCGCCTCGCCGTGCAGGACGGTGGCGGCGCTCCAGCCGGCGGCGGCGGAGCGAAGGGCGTCGGCGGTCTCGTTGTTGCCCGGGACCAGCACGGTCGGGGTCTCGATCGCCGCCAGCACCGCGATCGTCTCCTCCAGGCCCTCGTGGACCGAGGCGAAGTCACCGGCGCCGATGACGACGTCGGCCGCGGCCGACATCTCGACCAGCTTCGCGCCCTGCTCGAGGTCGCGGTGCAGGTCGCTGAAGGCGAGCAGCTTCACGGCCCGCAACCTACTCCTCTTCCGCCCGGGCCTGCAGGTCTAAGTAGATGCAAGCTCCCCGATTCCTCCCCCCTGGACGGTGTTTCGATAACCTCGCCGCCGCATGCCTCCCGTCTTCTGGATCGGCTTCGGAATCGCGGCCTTCATCTTTCTCGTCGGCGTCATCGCCGGCGCCCGTTCGCGCACGGCCAGCCTCGGCAGCGGTGCCGCGATGGGTGCCTACCTCGGCGTGATGTGCGCCTTCCCGCTGCTGGCCCTCGGCCTCGCCACCAGCTGACGCCGGCACCCCAGGCGAAGCCGCCGATGGGGCGGAAACGGGTCTACGCGTCCCAGAGCCGGCCCGTCGGCAGGTGGATCAACGCGATCTCGGCGACCGCCTTCGTCATCGGCGGCTCGCTGTTCGCGCTCGGGGCGGCGCTGGCGCAGGGCGACGTCGGCGGGCCGCGGCTGGCGGCCACGGTCTACCTGGTCGGCGGGGCCTTCTTCAGCACCGGCGCCTATGCCGCGGTGCTCCAGATCGTCAACGGGCCGCATGAGGGTCGCTGGCGCTGGTGGTCGGCCGAGCCCGCCCGGCTGGAGTGGCTCAGCACCGTCGTCCTCTTCGCCGGCACCCTGGTCTTCGCGATCAACCTGCTCGACTCGTTCATCGGCGGCCTCACCCCCGCCCAGGAGGATCGCCTGGTCTGGTCCCCGGACATGGTCGGCTGCGCCCTCTTCCTCGTCTCCGGCCACCTGGCGATGGTCGAGATCTCCCGCACCTGGCTGCCCTGCTGGCGCCCGCGCCAGCTCGGCTGGTGGATCGTCGCCGTCAACCAGCTCGGCTCGCTCCTCTTCATGCTCGCCGCCGTCGCCTCCTTCATCCGCGCCGACGGCGACATGATCGCGATCGACGTCGCCAACTGGGGCACCCTCACCGGCGCCCTCTGCTTCGCCGCCGCCGGCGTCATCCAGGAGTTCGAGCGGCCGGCCTGAGAGGATGCGGCGATGGCCGGTGACGCACGAGCCAACGCGGCGCGGACGGAGAAGGTGCTGCCGGGGGTCTGGCGCCTGCGCCTGCCATTGCCCTGGCCCGGGGTTCCGCACGGGAACGCCTGGGCGGTCGAGGCCGGCGACGGGATCGTCCTCTTCGACACCGGCATGGGCGGCAAGGGGCGCCTGCGCCAGCTCGACCTGGCCCTGGCCCAGGCCGGCTTCGGGGTCGAGGACATCGGCCTGCTCGTCTGCACCCACTCCCACATCGACCACTACGGCCTCGCCTCCTCGATCGTCGAGACGGCGGGCTGCGAGCTCTGGATGCACCCCGCCTGGGAGCACGTGCGGCTGCTCGCCGACGATCCGGCGGCGGCGCTCGAGCACCGGCTCGAGGTCGCCCGCCAGAGCGGTGTCCCGGCAGCGGCGCTGGAGCGCTACCGCGAGGCCCGCGAGGGCGACGAGGAAACCGGCATCGACGCGATCCAGGTGCCCGATCGCGAGCTCGTCCCCGGGGTCGTGGTGGAGACCGATCTCGGCGCCTGGCAGGTCTACGAGACCCCCGGCCACGCACCCTCGCACGTCGTCCTGCACCAGCCCGAGCGCAAGCTGATGATCTCCGGCGACCACCTGCTCGGCCGCACCGTCCTCTTCTTCGACTACGGCCACACCCCCGACCCGGTCGGCGAATTCCTCGGCGGCCTGACCGAGATCGAGCCGCTGGAGACCGAACTCTGCCTGCCCGGCCACGGCCGCCCCTTCCGCGACCCCGAGGCGAAGATCGCCGCGGCGCGGCGCGCAGGTGGAGGAGCTGCTCGGCAAGGTGCGGGAGTCCCTCGGCGGTGGCGAGAAGCCGGCCTTCGAGGTGGTCGCCGACATCGTCGGCCCGGAGAACCTCAATACCCCGGCCAGCGCCTGGGCCCTGCAGATCGTCCTCTCCTGTCTCGACCACCTGGCGATCGCCGGCGCGGTCGACAGCGGTCGAGGGAACCGACCCCCAACGCTGGGCGTTGGCGTAGCCTGCCCCGATGGCCAGCTTCACCTACGAGCGCGAGGTCGCGGCGCCGCCCGAGACCGTCTTCGCGGTGCTGACCGAACACCACCTCTACGCCGAGATAACGCCGCTGCGCAAGTCGGCGCTGGAGCGTGAGGGGGAGCCGCCGCCAAACGGGGTCGGGGCGATCCGGGTCCTGACCGCGGTCGGGCCGCCGCTGCGCGAGGAGGTGATCGCCTACGAGCCGCCGACCCGCTTCTCCTACAAGCTGCTCTCCGGCCTCCCCGTCCGCGATCACGTCGGCACGGTCGAGCTGACCCCGTGCGAGGGCGGCACCAGGGTCGTCTACGCGATCCGCACCACGCCGACGCTGCCGCTGGTCGGCGCCGCGGTCCTCGCCGTCGTCAAGCAGGGGGTCAAAGCACTGCTGGGCGGCATCGTCAAAGAGTCCGAGCGGCGCGCGGCGAATGGCTGAGGGCGGGCCCGAGGCCCGCCGCCGGCGCGACGCACCGCTGCGCGAGGCTGAGCAGCTCCTGCACCGCAACCGCGGCCTGGCGATCGCCCTGCTCGCCGCCGCCCTCTTCTTCAGCGCCGCCGCCGTCGGCTACGAGCTGCTGAAGCGCCCCGCGGACGTCCACAACCCCAACGCCACCTTCGTCCCCCAGAAGCCGCCGAAGCCGAAGCAGGCGAAGACGGTCAACTGGCCGATGTTCGGCCTCAACCCGGCCCGCACCCGCTACCTGCCGGTGAAGGGGATCAAGCCCCCCTTCCGCAAGCTCTGGCGCTTCACCGACCGGCCGCTGCTGGAGTTCCCGCCGATCTACGTCGGCGGCAAGCTCTACTTCGTCAACAACAACGGCTACGCCTACGCGCTCGACGCCGACACCGGCAAGGAGCTGTGGAAACGGCGGGTGGGCGCCCTCAACGCCTCTTCGCCGACCTATTACCGCCACCGCCTCTACATCGTCAACCTCGTTCCCGGCCACGTCGTCAAGCTCGACGCCAAGACCGGCAGGACGATCTGGAAGAAGTCGCTGCCGGGGCGGGCCGAGTCCTCGCCGGTGGTGATCGACCGCACCCTCTACTTCGGCTGCGAGGACGGCAACCTCTACGCGCTCAGCACGATCAGCGGCAACGTGCGCTGGGCGACCTCGCTCGGGGGCGAGATCAAGTCGGCCCCCGCCTACTACGGCGGCCGCATCTACGTCGGCGACTACGGCGGCTACATGAACGCGGTCGACGCCAAGAGCGGCAAGCTGGTCTGGCAGAGCGGCTCGCTGGGGCCCGGGTTCGGCGGCTCGGGCGCTTTCTACTCGACCCCGGCGGTCGCCTTCGGGCGCGTCTACGCCGGCAACAACGACAGCCGCGTCTACAGCTTCGACATCAGCGACGGCGAGCTCGCCTGGAGCTACTCGACCGGCGGCTACGCCTACTCGGGCCCGACCGTGGCCAACACCCAGCACAGCCCGCCGACCGTCTTCATCGGCTCCTTCGACGGCAACGTCTACGCGATCGACGCCAAGGACGGCGACCTGCGCTGGAGCCGCTCGGCCGGCGGCCAGGTGATCGGCTCGCTCTCGGCGGTGGGCGACATCGTCTACGTCGCCGAGTTCTCCAGCAAGACGACCAGCGGCTTCATGATGAGGAGCGGGCGCCGCGTCTTCCGCTACCCGAAGGGGACCTACACGCCGGTGATCTCCGACGGCCGCCGCCTCTATCTCACCGGCTACTCCAGCATCACCGCGCTGCAACCCCGCCTGGCGGAGGCGGCGGTAGGCGCGGCGCACCCGGCGCGAAAGGCGGGAAGAGCCCGGAGTGCAGGCGGTCCCTGAGCACGCCGAGGCTGGCCGAGTAGTTCTGGATCCGGTAGCTGCTGGTGGTGCCGAAGTCCTGGTAGTAGACGAGCATCTTGCAGCGCGGGTGCCTTTCCACCCAGGTGAAGAGGCGATCGACGAAGCCCGGGTCGTCGCCCGCTTCGACGCCCCACTCGGTGAGCGCGAAGGGCTTCTCGCCGGCGTAGCGGTTGTAGAGGCCGGTCAGTGACTTCCATTCCGGGTAGGAGGCGTAGAAGTCGGTCCCGACCCAGTCGACCCAGCGCGAGCCCGGCCAGTAGTGGCGGGGCCGGTTGTGGGGCACGGTCGGTGAGCCGGACGGCAGTGGGCTCCAGACGATCGCCACCGGCGCCTTCGGCAGGCCGCCCACTTCCACGGTCAGCGGCGGCAGCCCGGCTTCGGCCAGGCGGCGGTTGATCTCCTTGGCCTTGCCGCCGCCGTGGACGATCACGTAGACACGGCGGAAGGCGAGTTTGTACCAGCGCGGTTTGTGGGCGGCATCGCGGGCGGCGCCGGCGCAGTCGTAGGCGGCGTAGACGTTGAGGCAGCGGTTGGGCTCGCCCAGCGGCCGCACGTAGGCCCGCATCTCCTTCTCGAAGAAGAGCCGGTTGAGCCGGGCCAGGTACTCGTCGCCGGCGCCCTGGGCGATCGCCCGCGGGGTGACGAGCTCGTGCCCGTCGTTGTTGTCGGCGGTGGTGATGTGGATCAGCGGCCGTGCCCGCGCCGTCTGCCAGCGCTGGATCGACTCCGGGAAGTCGCTGCCCCAGGTGCGGAAGGACTCGATCACCGCCGGGTGCTTGTCGACGGCGTTGGAGAATTCGCCGAACTGGGCCGGGTCGCCGGTGTCGGAGACGCCGAACCAGACCTTCTTGCCGCGCGGTTCGAGCAGGCCGGCGCCGGCCGTCGCCGTGAAGCCGAGGGCCAGCACAGCGAGGGCGGCCAGCGCGCATGCGGCTGCCTGGACCTTGTGTCCGCGGGTCATCCGCGACCTCTTCGACCGGGTCTGCCCATGACCTTCCAGAACACGCCAAAGGCCGCCGAATCGCGTTTCGATTCGCGCTATTGGGGCAGAAAGACTGTGTAAGCCACCCAAAAGGAGGAGAGATGTCGACGCTTGCAGTAATCGCAATAGTCATCGCCGCGGTGATCGTGATCGCGCTGCTGATCTCGGCAGCTCGCAAATCGAGCCAGCGCCGTGAGCTCGGGCAGGTTCAGAACGAGGCGCAGCACGAGGACGTCCGCCACCACCGCGAGCAGGCCGACGAGCGCCGCACCGAGGCCGCGATTGCCGAGGAGAAGGCGAAGCGGGCCAAGGTCGAGGCCGAGCTTGACGAGGAGCGCGCCAGTGCCCGTGAGCGGGAGCTGAGCGAGTAGCACCAGAGAGCGGCGAGGAACCCACCAGAAAAGAGGAGAGCAAGATGGCTGAGACCGAAAAAGCAAAAAAAGCGAGAGCGAAAAAAAACAAATCGAAGGCGCGCGCCGCCAGCACCGGAAACTCACGCTCGGCGGCAAAACCGAGGAGACGCACGAGCAAACCGAAAACGAAAGCGCGCACGGCGAGCAAACCGAAAACCTCGGCGGGCAAACCGGCGCCGAGCAAACCGCAGGCCGCCCTCGAAGCGGTCGAGGAGACCGCCAAGGACGCCGGCGGGGCAGTTGGACGCGCCGCCAGCAAGGCGAAGGTGCCGCTGATGGCCGGCGGTGCGGCGCTTGCCGGTGCGGCTGGGGGGATCGCCCTCGGCACCCACCAGGCCCATCGCAAGAACGGGCTCGAAGGGGTCAGCTCCAAGGACCTCGCGAAGGCGGCGAAGAAGGTAGGGAACGTTGGCGCTCAGGTCGGCGAAGTCGCGTTGGAGGTTCGCCGCGCTCGCGAGGCGAACAACGGCAACGGCCGGGCCCACCGCTCGCCGATCGAGGTCGTGCTCGAGGGGCTCACCTCGAGGGGCTCGCGCGGCTGACGGTCGCTCAGGGCGCGCGCACGGGAGGGCGCGTCAGGCGACCAGCGCGGCGGGATGCTCGGCGACGATCGCCAGCACTTCGGCGGCGTACTTGGAGATGAAGCTAGGGCCGACGCCGCTGATCTCGATCAGCGCGCTCCTCGCTCGGCCGGCCGGATCGCCGCGATCGCGCTGAGCGTGCGGTTGTTGGCGACGGTGTAGGCGGGCTTGCCGGCGGCGGCCTGCAGGCGCCACGCTTTCAGCGCCTCGAACAGCGGCTCGTCGGCGGGGGAGAGGTCGGGAGGCGGGGCGGAGGAGCCGCCGCCGCGTCTTGGTCGGCGGATCGCGATCGTCTCCGGGTCGGGCAGCCAGCTCTGCGGGTCGCAGACGGTCGCAGCAGCGCTCCAGCGGCGCCCCGGCGGCGCGGTCGCCGAAGTGGTCGAGCAGGGAGCGCCGGCGGCAGCGCTCGGAGTAGATGAAGTCCTTGATCGCGTGGTAGGCGCGCCAGCCGCGCTCGTGGGCGATCGCCAGCTCGGGGTCGCCGGCGCGCTGTTCGTTGAAGCGGACCAGGCGCCCGAGGTCCATCTTCATCGCCAGCAGCACGGCGCGGGCGGGCAGGCCGTCGCGCCCGCCGCGGCCGGCCTCCTGGTAGTAGGCCTCGACGCTGGTCGGGATCGCCATGTGCCAGACCGAGCGCACGTCGGCTTTGTCGACCCCCATGCCGAAGGCGTTGGTGGCGACGATCACGTCGACCTCGCCGCCCATGAAGCGCTGCTGGACCGAGGTCCGCTCCTCGGCTTCCATCCCGGCGTGGTAGGGGAGGGCGTTCTGGCCCGCTTCGCGCAGGGTCGCCGCGACCTCGTCGGTGTCCTTGCGGGTGCCGCAGTAGACGATCGCGGGCCGGTTGGCGGGATCGGCGAGGCCGGCCTCCAGCAGCGCCTGGCGCCGGGCCTTGGAGCCCGTGCCCTTCGAGTGGGACGACGTCGAAGGAGAGGTTGGGACGGTCGAAGCCGGAGCGCACCTGCAGGGGATCGCGCATGCCGAAGCGGGAGGCGATCTCGGCCGCCACCGGCTTCGTCGCCGTCGCCGTGCAGGCCATCACCGTCGGCCGCCCGAGCCGGTCGGCGATCTGCGGCAGCCGCAGGTAGTCGCGCCGGAAGTCGTGCCCCCACTCGGAGACGCAGTGCGCCTCGTCGACCGCGATCAGGTCGATCCGCCGCTGCGCGAGCGCGTCGAGGAAGACGGTGGAGCCGAAGCGCTCCGGCGAGCAGTAGACGATCCGGGCCTCGCCGCCGCGGACCTGGCCGATCGCGCGGCGGGCGGCTTCCTCGCTCATCCCCGAGGCGATCATCGTCACCGGGTGCCCGGCCGCGGTCAGCCGCGTCCACTGGTCCCGCATCAGCGCGATCAGCGGCGAGACGACGATCGTCAGATCCTCGGTCGCCAGCCCCGGCAGCTGGTAGCAGAGGCTCTTGCCGCCGCCGGTCGGCATCACGATCAGCGAGTCGCGCCCTTCCAGCGCCGCTTCGACCGCCTCCTGCTGCCCCGGGCGCCAGTGCTCGAACCCGAGCTGCGCCAGCAGCGCGTCTGCTCTTTCCCCGGCCGTGCGAGTCATCTGGCCAGCCTAGGCGGCCGAGCGGCGGTCCGCGCTCAGAAGCCCAGCACGTCGCTTCCGGAAATCGGTTCCGGCAGCCAGGGCTCAGACCACTGGGCGATGCCCCGGGTCAGGTCCTTGGCCTGCTCGGGGCCCCAGGTCCCCGGGCGTAGGGGTGGCACCGGGCCCGGCTCGTCGAGCAGTGGCTGGACCACGCGCCAGGTCTCCTCGATCGCGTCCTGGCGGGTGAAGAGGGTGATGGCGGCCGGCGATCGCGTCGCCGAGCAGGCGCTCGTAGGGCTCGGGCTCCTCGCCGGGCGTCTTCTCGAACAGAACCTCGAGGTCGGCCGGCTCGAAGGCCTCCTCGCCGGCCTTCTTCGCGTAGAGGCGCATCCGCGAGCCCGGCAGTCGGCTCGATCCGGATCGTCATCTGGTTCGGTTCCGGCGTCCTGCCGTCGCCGATCCCGAGGCTGCGGCGGCCGCTTGAAGACGACCGTCACCTCGCTCGACTTGGCCGGCATGCACTTGCCGGCGCGGATGAAGAAGGGGACGCCGCTCCAGCGCCAGTTGTCGACCTCGAGCTCGACCGCGGCGAAGGTCTCGGTGGTGGAGTCGGGCGCGACGTCCTCGACGTCGAGGAAGCCCTCGTACTGGCCGCGCACGTAGCGCTTCGGGTCGGCGGCCCGCATCGCCTTGAAGAATTCGAGCTTCTTGTCGCGGATCGAGTCGGGTGGTTGCCGGTCGGCGGCCCCATCCCGACCAGCGCCAGCACCTGCAGGGCGTGGTTCTGGATCACGTCGCGCATCGCCCCGACCGCGTCGTAGAAGCGGCCGCGGTCGTCGACGCCGAAGTCCTCGGCGATCGTCATCTGCACGTGGGAGACGTGCTCGCGGTTCCAGACCGGCTCCAGGATCGAGTTGACGAAGCGCAGGTAGGTGATGTCCATCACCGGCTCCTTGCCGAGGTAATGGTCGATCCGCAGGATCTGGCTCTTCGTCCAGCACGGCGCAGAGCTCGGCGTTGAGGCGGCGGGCCGACTCGAGGTCGTGGCCGAACGGCTTCTCGATCACGACGTGGGCGTTCTCGGTCAGGCCCGCCTGGCCGAGGCCCTGGACCACGGTGGCGAACAGCGAGGGCGGGATCTCGAGGTAGAAGACCGGGTTCTGGGCGTCGCCGAGCGCCGTCCTTGACCCGCTCGAAGGTCGCTGCGTCGGCGTAGTCGCCCTGGACATAGGTGAGGCGGGCGGCGAGGCGGGCGAAGACGTCTTCGTCGGGATCGGCGACCGTCGCCGCGATCGACGTCGCGGGCGTGGCGGCGCAGCTCCTCGTCGTCCCAGTCGTCGATCGCGACGCCGACGATCGGGGTCTCGAGCTTGCCCGCGGCCTCGAGCCGGTAGAGCGCCCGGAAGGTCATTTTCTTCGCCAGGTCGCCGCTGATCCCGAAGATCGCCAGCACGCCGGCGGCGGTGTCCGCGTGGTCGGTGGCGCCTTGCCCATCGGCCGCAGGCTATCGCTCGCCGCCGAGCCAGCACTGTCTGCGATCGGCGTCTATGGACGCCTAATGCAGACGCGTGGTACGACTGGCGACCGTCCCTGCAGCGCCTACAGTGGAGGTGTCGATGGAACTCGGAATCGTCGGCCTCGGCCGCATGGGCGCCAACATGGCTCGCCGCCTGATGCGGGACGGCCACAAGATCGTCGCCTACGACGTCAACCCCGACGCGGTCGCGACGCTGGCCGGCGAGGGGGCCGAGGGCGCCTCCTCGCTCGAGGACCTGGCGGCGAAGCTGAGCGCGCCGCGCTCGGTCTGGGTGATGGTCCCGGCCGGGGAGATCACCGAGCAGACCGTCGAGGACGGTCGCCGCGGTGCTCGAGTCCGGCGACGCGATCGTCGACGGCGGCAACTCCTACTACCGCGACGACATCCGCCGCGCCGCCAAGGTCGGCGAGCGGGGGATCGACTACGTCGACTGCGGCACCAGCGGCGGCGTCTTCGGCCTCGAGCGCGGCTACTGCCTGATGATCGGCGGGCCCGACCGGGCGGTCGAGCGGCTGGACCCGATCTTCGCCTCGCTGGCGCCCGGGGTCGAGGCCGCCGAGCGCACGCCGGGCCGCTCCGGCGAGGTCCCTCGCCTCGGAGAACGGCTACCTGCACTGCGGCCCCAACGGCGCCGGCCACTTCGTGAAGATGGTCCACAACGGGATCGAGTACGGGGTGATGGCCGCCTACGCCGAGGGCCTCAACATCCTCGAGAACGCCAACGCCGGCAAGGTCCAGCGCGAGGCCGACGCCGAGACGGCGCCGCTCGACCATCCCGAGTACTACCAGTACGACCTCGACCTGCCGGAGGTGACCGAGGTCTGGCGGCGCGGCAGCGTGATCGGCTCCTGGCTGCTCGACCTGACCGCGGCGGCGATGCAGGAATCGCCCGACCTGGCCGAGTTCGCCGGCCGCGTCTCGGACTCCGGCGAGGGGCGCTGGACCTCGATCGCGGCGATCGACGAGGGCGTGCCGGCGCCGGTCCTGACCGCGGCTCTGTACGAGCGCTTCGCCTCGCGCGACCTCGACGACTTCGCCGACAAGGTGCTCTCGGCGATGCGCAAGCAGTTCGGCGGCCACGACGAGAAGACGAGCTGGGAGCCGGATGGCGACCGAAGCTCGAGGTCGTCGCCGACGAGAGGGCGGCGGCGCGGCGCGCGGCCGAGCTGATCGCCGACGCCGGCGCGCGCGGCGGCGGCGGCGCGCGGCCCGTTCGGGCTGGCGATGAGCGGCGGCCGCTCGCCCTGGGCGATGCTGGCGATCCTCGGCGAACTCGAGCAGATGCCCTGGGAGGAGACCGAGCTGTTCCAGGTCGACGAGCGGATCGCCTCGCCCGGCAGCGAGGACCGCAACCTCACCCACATGGTCCTCGGCCTCTCGATGGACCACCAGTCGGCGCTGCGGCCGATGCCGGTGACACAGCGCGACCTCGAGGCGGCCGCCCGCGAATACGAATCGTCGCTGCCGGAGCGTTTCGACCTCGATCCACCTCGGCCTCGGCCCCGACGGCCACACCGCCTCGCTCGTCCCCGGCGACCCGGTGCTGGAGGTCGAGCGACAGCCGCGTCGCGCTGACCGGCGGCGAGTACCAGGGGCACCGCCGCATGACCCTGACCTACCCGGCGATCGACGCCGCCCGCCAGATCCTCTGGCTGGTCACCGGCGCCGAGAAGCGCGAGCCTCTGGCGAAGCTGCTCGCCGGCGATCCCTCGATCCCCGCGGGGCGGGTGCGGAACGAGGACATGGTCGTGGTGGCCGACGAGGCCGCGGCGCAGAGCCGTCGGCGAATTCGTTAAGCGAATTCGCTAAGCATCGTCTCACTGTCCGCCGTGCTCGGCTCGTTGATCGAAGAGATCCAGCGCCGCAGCGGCCTCAGCCAGGCTGAGCTGGCCCGACGCGCCGGCATCCCTCGCTCGGTCCTCAACGTCTACCTGCGCGGTCGTCGCGAGCCGGGAGCCGACGCTCTGCTGCAGGATCGCCGCCGCCGGGGGCATCGACCTTCGGCTGGCGAACCGCGCAAGCCGCCGGTCGACCCCGAGCGCGCCGGCCGCATCCTCGTGCAGGTCCTGGAGTTGGCGGAGGCGCTGCCGTTTCGGCCGCGGGCGGAATGCGAGTATCCGCCCCTGGCGGAGAGGCTGCGAGCGAAGGCGGCGTAGTCGTGAGCGAGCTGGTCGACAAGCTGTTCGCGATCCACGACGCGCTCAAGGCGCGGTCGCTGCCGCATGCCTTCGGTGGGGCGATCGCGCTCGCGTACTGCGTCGAAGAGCCGCGCGGAACGCGCGACCTGGACGTCAACATCTTCTGCGACGCCGCCGACGCCCGGAGCGGGTGCTGGAGGCGCTGCCGGAAGGGGTTCGCGTCGGTGCCGACGGGGATAGCGCGAAAGTCGAGCGCGACGGCCAGGCCCGGCTTTTCTGGGATGGCGTCCCGATCGACGTCTTCCTCAACAACCTTCCGCTCCACGACGAGGTCTCCAACGCCGTCGTCTGGGTGCCGCTCGAGGGACGCGAGGCGCCGGTGCTGGACTGCGCCTCGCTGGTCCTCTTCAAGTCCTTCTTCGATCGCACCAAAGACTGGGCCGACATCGAGGCGGTCGCTATGGCGACGCCGGAGGACATCGAGCCGGCGGCGAGGACGCTCGCCGATCTGGTCGGCGAGGACGATGACTCCTACAAGCGGCTGGCCGCGATCCGCGCCGCCAACCCCGCCTGATGGTCAGCGGCGCTCGCCGTTAGGCTGGCGGGTCCAGCGCGACCACGTGGTTGGCGACGATCGTGCCGTCGGGGTCCCAGGCTCGCTTGACGTCGGCGAGGCGGGAGCAGGTGTCGGCGGGGAGGATCGCGTCGACGTCGCAGGGGGAGTCGACGAAGTTGAAGTAGCCGCCGTTGGCGCGGAAGGGGACCATCGCCTCGTCGAGCCGGACGAGGTCGCGGGGGACGGTCTCGCCGGCGTCGGGCGCCATCAGGGCGCCGACCGCCGACATCACGAAGGGGAAGTCGAGCTTGTCGAGGGCACCGGCGCTCTCGCTGCGGCGGGCCAGGGCGCCGCCGAGGTGGCGCAGCTCGGCCAGCAGCAGGGTCGAGCCGGTCTCCGGCCCGGGACCGTTGGCGACGAAGGCGTCGATCGCCGCGTCGGTCAGCTCGCCGATCGGGGCGTGGGTGGTGAGCCCCGGCACCGGCTGCTCGGGATCCATGTGGATGCGACCGAGGCCGGCGGCGGGCATCGGGCCGAAGGTGTCGAGGATCGGCTCGCCGAGCGCCCGCAGCGGTGCGATCAGCTTCGCGCCGGCCTCGGCGTCGCCGGTGAAGGCGCCGTCGATCGTGATCAGCGCTTTGCCGCGCAGCGGCTCCGGCACGTCGGGGATCGGCGGCGGCCGCAGCAGGCGGGCGACGGTGGTGATCTCCTCGGGCGCGGTCGCGGCCCAGTCGCGGTAGGCGCGGAAGGCGCCGGCGCCGAGCTCGGCCGGGAAGATGAGGATGCCGCCGTAGACCTCGGCGATCGGCAGCAGCGCCAGGTGCAGGGCGGCGACCACGGCATAGCCGCCGCCCCCGCCGCGCAGTGCCCAGAACAGCTCGGGGTCGTCGGTGGCGGTGACGCTGCGCTGCTCGGCGTCAGCGGTGACGACGTCGATCCCGGTGACGCTGTTGCAGGCGAAGCCGTGCTGGCGGCCGAACCAGCTGAGCCCGCCGCCGAGCGTGTAGCCGACGACTCCGACGTCGGGTGAGGATCCGGGCAGCGAGGCGAGTCCGTGCTCGCCGGCGGCCTCGGCCAGCTCCAGCGAGAGGACGCCGGCCTCGACCCGGGCGGTGCGCTCCTCCGGGTCGATCGCGATCCCGCGCATGCGCTCGGTCTTGAGCAGGATGGTGCCGTCCAGCGGCGGCAGCGGGCCGGCCCCGTGGCCGCTGCCCTGGGGCGCGACCTTGAGTCCGTTGGCGGCGGCGAAGGCGACCGTGGCGGCGACGTCGGCGGCGCTCTCGGCGAAGGCGACGGCGACCGGCTGCTGGTCGACCGCGAGGTTCCAGGCGAGGCGTGCTTGGTCCCAGTCGGGGTCGGAGGGGAGGGCGATGCGACCGTCGATCTGGAGCTGGGTGAAGTCAGTCACGCTGCCACCTTTCGATTTCTTCGCCACGGGCGATCAGGACGTCATGGACGAGCGTAGGCGGGAAGAGCCCGTGGGCGGCGACGCCGGGGTCGGCCTCCAGCCGGGCGGCCAGCTCGGCCGGGTCGCCGATGGCACCGCGGTAGTCGGCGATCGTGCCGCCGTCGGGGCTGGGGGGGACGTCGCGCAGCTCGACCTCGGCGCCGAGCCGAGCCAGGGTCGAGGCGATGCCGAAGGAGAACACCTCCAGCGGCACCGGCCCGCGCAGGGCATCGACCGGCTTGCTGGAGTCGGCGATGACGACGAAGCGCTCGGCCGCGGCGGCGACGATCTTCTCGCGCAGGTGGGCGCCCCCGCCCCCCTTGATCAGCCAGCCGTCGGGGGCGACCTCGTCGGTGCCGTCGATCGCGATGTCCAGCCGCTCCAGCTCGTTGAACTGCTCGACCGGGATCCCCAGCCCGCGCGCCTGTTCCTCGGTCGCGACCGAGGTGGCGACGCAGCGGATCCCGCCGATGCGCGCGGCGGGCGAGCGCGGGCAGCAGGTGGGCGACCGTCGAGCCCGTTCCCAGGCCGACCGTCATCCCCTCCTCGACCAGCTCCGCGGCAGCCTCCGCCGCCAGCCGCTTCTCGGTATCTGCCTCGCTCACCGCTCCGGACTTTATCCTCGGCCGATGGATGCGCGGATCTGGGTCTCCAGCGGCGGCGAGGCGCCGCGCTCAGTGGCGCTGAGCGGCGAGCGGACCGTGGTCGGGCGCTCTCCCGAGGCCGACGTCCAGCTCGAGGACGAGGCGGTCTCCTGGAACCACCTGGAGATCGAACGCCGCGGCGAGGTGCTGATGGCAACCGATCTCGACAGCCGCAACGGCACCGCCCTCAACGGCGAGCCGCTGGACCGGCCCCGGCGCCTGCGCAACGGCGACACCCTGATCGTCGGCGGCCACCGGCTGGAAATCGCGACCGGTCCGGCGACGCCGGTCGGCGCGACGGTCCCGAGCGGCGCCCCGTCGGTGGCCCTGAACGAGGAGGAGCGCGCGACCGCGGCGGCGCTGGTCGCCCCCTATCGCAGCGAGGGCGCCTTCGCCGGCCGTCCCGCCACCCGGGCCGAGATCGCGACGGCGCTGCAGGTCAGCGAGCGAACCGCCCAGCGTCGCCTCGATGCCCTCGCCGCCAAGCTCGGCGTCCCCGGCGATGCCGGCCGCGACCGCCCGCGCCAGATCGCCGCCCGGGTAATAGAGCTCGGCCTCGACCGCTGACCGGAGCGGGATGGCTCACGCGTCTGCAGTTTGGCGTCCTATAGACGCCTAGGAGCAGACGCGTGGCTCGGCGCGGGCCAAACGTGGCCCGATCGGAGGCGCGGGTGGCGTTGGCGGGTGCGCCTGTGGGGCGCAGGATCGGTGGGCAGCTCAAACCCAACCGAAAGGAAGCCATGCGCTACCGCACCCTCATCACCGCACTGCTCGCCCTGATCGCCCTCGCGGCGCCGGCGGCCGCCTCGGCGGCCAAGCCCGGCGCCCTCGTCTTCTCGAAAGCGACGACCGTCGGCGGCGTCGCCAAAGGCGGCCTCTTCGCCGTCCGCGACGGGCGCCTCAACCAGCTGACCGAAGATCCGACCGACTCCGAACCCGCCTTCTCGCCCGACGGGCGGACGATCGCCTTCGCCCGCGGCGGCGACCTCTACTCGGTCCGTCCCGACGGCTCCGGCCAGCGGCGCCTGACCAGCGGCTCCGAGCTCGACTCGGCACCGGTCGTCGCCCCCAGCGGGCGCTTCGTCGTCTTCGAGCGGCGGGCCGCGGCCGGGGGGCAGGCCGACCTCTACACCGTCGGCGCCACCGGCGGCAGGCTGCACCAGCTGACCACCGGCGCCGGTGACGATCACGCCGCCGACTTCTCGCCGGACGGGCGCTCGATCGTCTTCGTGCGCGAGACCGCCGGGCCCGAAGGCGGCAACGACGACCTCTACTCGATTCGTCCCTCCGGGGCCGAACAGCGGCGGCTGACCCGCAGCGCCGGCGTCGACGAGTTCGCGCCCCGCTACTTCGCCGGCGGCATCGCCTTCAGCCGCGGCGAGAGCAGCCCCGGTCCGGCCGCCTACGCCGACGTCTACACCGTGCGCGCCAACGGCACCAAGCTGAAGCCGCAGGTCGCCGGCGTCGGCTCGGCGTACGTCGAAGACGTCTCGCCCGACGGCCACACGCTGCTGTTCCGCCGCGACCAGGGGCTGTGGGCGAAGCGGATCGGGCCGGGCAAGGCGCGCAAGCTCTGCCAGCTGCCCGACGGCTCGGAGACCAACGGCGTCTTCTCCTCCGACGGGCGCCGCATCGCCGCCTTCGTCGCGGTCGAAGAGAGCCAGTCGCTGGTCTCGATCGACCTCGCCAGCCGTCGCCAGAGCGAGCTGGCCGAGGGCGTCGACTTCACCGAAGCCGAAGGCACCGCGATCGGCCCGGTCATCTCCTGGCAGCCAACGCGGTAGCGCTTGCCAGGCGGACCCCGGTGGCCCCAGCGGCCGCCGGGGTCCGGAAGGCGGCTGTATAACCGCGGGGTGGCAGACCTCGCCATCGGCTCAACCGTCGCCGGCTACCGCATCGACGCGCTGATCGCGCGTGGGGGGATGGGCGTCGTCTACCGGGCGACCCACCTCGGCCTCGAACGGCAGGTCGCGCTGAAGGTGATCGCCCGCGAGCTGGCCGACCGCGAGGGCTTCCGCGAGCGCTTCCTGCGCGAGTCCCGCCTTGCCGCCAGCCTCGACCACCCGGCGGTGGTGCCGGTCTTCGACTCGCGCGAGGTGGACGGCGAGCTGATCGTGGCGATGCGCCTGGTCGCGGGCGGCGACCTGCGGCGGACGATCGATCGCGAGGGGCCGCTGGCGCCGGCGCGCGCGATCGCCCTGCTCGGCCAGGTCGCCGACGCGCTCGACGCCGCTCACGCCGCCGGGATCGTCCACCGCGACGTCAAGCCTCACAACGTCCTGGTCGAGGGCGACCGCGCCTTCCTCTCCGACTTCGGCCTCGCCAAGGCGCTCGGCGACAGCGGCGCCCAGCAGAGCGGCGCCTCGGTGGTCGGCACCGCCGAGTACATGTCGCCGGAGCAATGGCGCGGCGGCGCGGTCGGGCCGGCCGCCGACGTCTACTCGCTCGGCTGTGTCCTCTTCGAGGCGCTGACCGGGATCGTCCCCTTCGCGCGCAAGGAAGCCGAGGGCGAGCCGGAGATGCCGGCCGGGCTCGACGCGGTGATCGAGCGGGCCGTCTCCAGGGACCCGGCCGACCGCTACCCGAGCGCCGGGGCGCTGATCGCCGCCGCCCGCGAGCGCGAGGGCGCCGGCATGGCGGCGACCCGGGTCCTCTCCGAGTCGGCGCCGCAGCCGACCGTGCCGCTTGCCCGCCGCGGGCCCGGTTTCGGGCGCCTGCGCGGCCCCAGGCTGCAGTGGGCCGGCGCCGCGGTCGCCGTTGCCGCCGGCCTGGCCGTCCTCGCGATGACGCTGCTCGGTGGCGACGGCGTCGAGGTCTCCGACCCGATCCCGGTCGGCCGGGCGCCGCTGCGCCTGGCCGTCGGCGCCGACGCGGTCTGGGTGACCAGCGAACGCGACGGCACCCTGACCCGGCTCGACCCGGAGAGCGGTGAGAAGGTCTGGCAGATGTTCCTACAGGGAGCCGACCCCTCGGGTGTCGCGATCGGCAGTCGCTGGCTGTGGGTGACTGACCCCCGGCACGGGCGCCTGCTGCGCCTCGATCCCGACCGCGGCCGCCTCCTGGAGACGATCGACGTCGGCGGCGCCCCGGGCGCGATCGCGCTTGGCGGCGGCCGGGTCTGGGTCGCGGACGACGAGGGGCGCGGCATCACCGCAGTCAATGCCGAGGGAGGGCGGATCTACCGGCGCGGACTGCCGCCGCAGGCGGCGCCGCTGCGGCTGGCGGTCGGGGCCGGCGGGCTCTGGGTCAGCAGCGCCTCGACCGGGAACGTGCGCCGGATCGACCTCGGCAGTCTCCGCGTCGACGCGCCGATCCCGGTCGGCCGCGGTCCCGCCGGCGTCACCGTCGCCGGCGGCCTGGTCTGGGTCGCCAACAGCCGTGGCGGCACCGTCTCCAAGGTCGATCCCTCGATCCACGCGGTGCTCGGCGACCCGATCGAGGTCGGCGGCCGCCCGGGCGGGATCGACGCCGGCACCAGCACCGTCTGGGTCGCCAGCGCCGCCGAGGATGCAATCACCCGCATCGAGCTCGAGAGCGGCGAGCGCGACGGGGCCCCGATCGGGGTCGGCTCCGAACCCGGCGCCGTCGCCGTCGGCGCCGAGGCGGTCTGGGTTGCCGACAACGGCGATGGTGCCGTCACCCGCATCGAACCCTGACCCTGGCTAGGATCGGAGGCCGCGCATGACCCAGGACATCGACACCCTCTGCGTCGACACCATCCGCACGCTCTCCATGGACGCCGTGCAGAAGGCCAACTCGGGCCACCCGGGGACGCCGATGTCGATGGCGCCGGTCGCCTACGAGCTCTGGCAGAACCACCTGCGCTACGACCCGGCCGATCCGGTCTGGCCCAACCGCGACCGCTTCGTGCTCTCGGCCGGCCACGCCTCGATGCTGATCTACTCGGTCCTGCACCTGGCCGGGGTGAAGCGGGTCGACGCCGACTACAACGTGCTCGACGAGCCGGCGGTGAGCCTGCACGAGATCGAAGAATTCCGCCAGCTGCACTCGCGCACGCCGGGCCACCCCGAGTACCGCTGGACCAGCGGCATCGAGACCACCACCGGGCCGCTCGGCCAGGGGATCGCGACCGCGGTCGGGATGGCGCTGGCCTCGAAGTGGCAGGGCGAGCGCTTCGGCGCCGACCTCTTCGACTTCGACGTCTACGCGCTGGCGGGCGACGGCTGCCTGATGGAGGGCGTCTCGCACGAATCGGCCTCGCTGGCCGGCCACCTCAAGCTCGACAACCTCTGCTGGCTCTACGACAACAACCACATCACGATCGACGGCGACACCAGCCTCGCCTACGACGACGACGTGCTGAGCCGCTTCGAGGGCTACGGCTGGAACGTGCTGCGGGTCGGCGACGCCAACGACCGCGGCCTGCTGGCCCGCGCCTTCGAGGCCTTCAAGGCCGAGACCGGCCGCCCGACCCTGATCGTCGTCGACAGCCATATCGGCTGGGGCGCGCCGAACAAGCAGGACACCGAGTCCGCCCACGGCGAACCGCTGGGCGAGGACGAGATCAGGCTCACCAAGAGGGCCTACGGCTGGCCCGAGGACTCGCGGTTCCTCGTCCCCGACGGGGTCATGGAGCACTTCGCCGACGGAGTCGGCAAGCGCGGCGCCGAGCTGCGCGCGGCCTGGCAGCAGAAGCTCGAGGGCGGCGACCCCGGACGGGCGGCCGAGATCGAGATGATGCAGCACCGCCGGCTCCCCGACGACTGGGACGCGGCGATCCCCTCCTTCGAGGCCGACGAAGAGAAGGGCCTGGCCACCCGCAAGGCCTCGAACAAGGTCGAGAACGCGATCGCCGAACGGGTGCCGTGGATGATCTCCGGCTCCGCCGACCTCACCGACTCGACCTCGGTACGGCTGACCTTCGACGGGGTCGAGAACTTCGAGCCCGGCAGCTTCAACGGGCGCCAGGTCCACTACGGGATCCGCGAACACGCCGCTGTCACCGCCTGCAACGGGATGTCGCTCTGCAAGCTGCGGCCGCTCTGGTCGACCTACCTCACCTTCTCCGACTACGGCCGTCCCGGCATCCGCCTCTCGGCGCTGATGGAGCTGCCGGTGATCCACCTCTTCACCCACGACTCGATCGGGCTCGGCGAGGACGGCCCGACCCACCAGCCGATCGAGCAGCTGGCCTCGCTGCGGGCGATGCCGCACCTCGACGTGATCCGCCCCGCCGACGCCAACGAGGTCGCCGAGGCCTGGCGGCTGGCGATCGAGCGCACCCACAACCCGGTGGCGCTGGTGATGACGCGGCAGACGGTGCCGGTCTTCGACCGTGCCCGCTACGCCTCCGCCGCCGGCGTCCAGAGGGGTGGCTACGTGCTCGCCGACTGCGAGGACGAGCCGGAGCTGCTCCTGATCGCCACCGGCAGCGAGGTGCAGCTGGCGCTGGGCGCGCACGAGGCGCTGACCGCCGAGGGGATCGGCTCACGCGTGGTCAGCCTGCCCTGCTGGGAGATCTTCGACCGTCAGGACGAGGAGTACCGCGACTCGGTGCTGCCGCCAGCCGTGACCGCCCGGCTGGCGATCGAGGAGGGCTCGCCGCAGGGCTGGGAGCGCTACGTCGGCAACGCCGGGCGGATCATGGGGATGACCACCTTCGGCCAGTCGGCGCCGTTCAAGGACGTCGAGGCCGAGTTCGGCTTCACCGCGGAGAAGGTCGCCGAGGTGGCACGCGAGGTCGCCGCCGGCGCGGCCGTCAAGTCAACGACCTGAGGAGGTCGACCGTGAAGGCAACCGCACGACTGCACGAGCTGGGGCAGAGCCTCTGGCTCGACAACATCACCCGCACGATGCTGGCCGACGGCACCCTGAAGGGGTACATCGAGGAGCTCTCGGTCACCGGGCTGACCTCGAACCCGACGATCTTCGACAAGGCGATCTCCGGCGGCGACACCTATGACGAGCAGATCGCCGAGGTCAGCGCCGCCGCCGATGCCGGCGTCGGCGTCGGCGCCAACTCCGACGAGCGCGTCTTCTTCGAGCTCGCCGTGGCCGACCTGCAGGACGCCACCGATCTCTTCGCCGGCGTGCACGAGCGCACCGCCGGCGTCGACGGCTTCTGCTCGCTGGAGGTCTCGCCCCTGCTCGCCGACAACGGCGGCGAGACGATCGAGCAGGCGGCCGCCCTGCACGCCAAGGCCGAGCGCGAGAACCTCTTCATCAAGATCCCGGGAACTGAAGCCGGTTGCGTGGCGATCGAGGAGTCGATCTTCGCCGGGATCCCGATCAACGTCACCCTGCTCTTCGACGACCGCCAGTACCTCGGTGCCGCCGAGGCCTACATGCGGGGGATCGAGCGCCGGATCGAGGCCGGGCTCGACCCCGACGTCGCCTCGGTCGCCTCGCTCTTCATCAGCCGCTGGGACGTCGCCGTCGCCAAGGAGGTTCCCGGCGAGCTGGTTAACCGGCTCGGGATCGCCGTCGGCGGCCGCGCCTACCGCGCCTACCGCGAGCTGCTCGACTCCCCCCGCATGCAACGGCTGATGAACGAGGGCGCGCGTCCCCAGCGGCTGCTCTGGGCCAGCACCGGGACCAAGGACCCGAACGCCTCCGACACGATGTACATCGAGGCTTTCGCCTCGCCCTTCACGGTCAACACGATGCCGGAGCCGACCCTGCTCGCCTTCGCCGACCACGGCGAGGTCGGCGACCTCCTCCCGGCCGACGGCGGCAACGCCGAGCAGGTCCTGAAGGAGTTCGAGGGGGCGGGGATCGACGTCGCCGCCCTCGCCACCCGCCTCCAGGAGGAGGGCAAGGAGAGCTTCAACAAGTCCTGGGAAGAGCTCTTGAAGTCGATCTCCTCCCAGCGCGGGGTCGCGGCCGGGTGAGCGAGCCGGCGCCGCTGCGGGAGCTGCCCGCATGGGGTGATCTGCAGCGCCATTACGAGCAGATCAAGGACACCCACCTGCGCGACCTCTTCGCCGCCGACCCCGAGCGCGGCGAGCGCCTGGTTGCCGACGGCGCCGGCCTCCACCTCGACTTCTCGAAGAACCGGGTCAGCGACGAGACGCTGCTGCTGCTCGCCGAGCTGGCCCGTCAGCGCGGCGTCGAGGCACGCCGGGAAGCGATGTTCGAAGGCGAGCGCATCAACGTCTCCGAGGACCGGGCGGTGCTGCACGTGGCGCTGCGGATGCCGCGCAACCGCTCGCTGACGGTCGACGGCGTCGACGTGGTCAAGCAGGTGCACGAGACGCTCGACCGCATGGGGGACTTCGCCGAGCGGGTCCGCTCCGGCGAGTGGCTGGGCCACACTGGCAAGCCGATCCGCACCGTCGTCAACGTCGGCATCGGCGGCTCCGACCTCGGCCCGACGATGGCCTACGAGGCGCTGCGCCACTACAGCCACCGCGAGATGAACTTCCGCTTTGTCTCGAACGTCGACGGCACCGACTTCGCCGAGAAGACGCGCGACCTCGACCCCGAGCAGACCCTCTTCGTGATCTCCTCGAAGACCTTCACGACCCTGGAGACGATGACCAACGCCCAGACCGCCCGTGAGTGGTCGCTGGCCGGCCTCGGCGGCGAGGAGGCCGCGGTCGCCAAGCACTTCGTCGCCGTCTCCACCAACGCCGACGAGGTCGCCAGGTTCGGCATCGACACCGAGAACATGTTCGGCTTCTGGGAGTGGGTCGGCGGCCGCTACTCGATGGACTCGGCGATCGGGCTCTCGACGATGCTGGCGATCGGCCCCGGCCGCTTCGCCGAGATGCTGGCCGGCTTCCACGCCATGGACGAGCACTTCCGCGAGGCGCCGCCGGCCGCGAACCTGCCGATGCTGATGGGGCTGCTGGCGGTCTGGTACTCCGACTTCTTCGGCGCCCAGACCAGCGGCGTCTTCCCCTACGACCAGTACCTGCACCGCTTCCCGGCCTACCTGCAGCAGCTGACGATGGAGTCCAACGGCAAGCACGTAACCGTCGACGGCGCCCGGGTCGACTACGACACCGGCGCCATCTACTGGGGCGAGCCGGGGACCAACGGCCAGCACAGCTTCTACCAGCTGCTCCACCAGGGGACGCGGCTGATTCCCTGCGATTTCATCGGCTTTGCCCACTCGAACAACCCGCTCGGCCGCCACCACGACCTGCTGATGTCCAACGTCTTCGCCCAGGGCGAGGCGCTGGCTTTCGGCAAAACGCTGGAGCAGGTACGCGCGGAGGGAACGCCGGAGGAGGTCGTGCCGCACCGGGTGATGGAGGGCAACCGGCCCTCGAACACGATCCTCGCCGAGCGCCTCGATCCCGAGACGCTGGGGGCGCTGGTCGCCCTGTACGAGCACAGCACCTTCACCCAGGGGGCGATCTGGGGGATCGACTCCTTCGACCAGTGGGGGGTCGAGCTGGGCAAGGTCCTGGCGGTCGCGATCATCCCCGAGCTCGAGGCCGAGGCCGAGCCGAAGCTGCGCCACGACAGCTCCACCAACGCGCTGATCCGCCACTACCGCAGCGCCCGCCGCGGGGAATAGGGTCGGCTCCATGCTCCCGCTCGACGCGCTCCCCCTGGCCGCGTCGGCATCGAATCTGCTCGCCGCCCGCGAGCAGATGGCGTTCACGCTCGGCTTCCACATCGTCCTCTCCTGCATCGGCGTCGCCCTGCCGGCGATCATCCTCGTCGCCAACTACATCGGGCTGAAACGGGGCGAGGAGGACGCGACTCGAGCTGGCCCGGCGCTGGTCGAAGGCGATGGCGGTCACCTTCGCGGTCGGCGCCGTCACCGGCACCGTGCTCAGCTTCGAGTTCGGCCTGCTCTGGCCGGAGTTCATGGACCGCTGGGGAGGCGTCTTCGGGGTCGCCTTCGCGATCGAGGGGATCTTCTTCTTCGTCGAGGCGATCTTCCTGGCGATCTACATCTACGGCTGGAAGCGGCTCGGCGGCTGGGCCCATTTCTGGTCGGGGGTGCCGATGGTCGTCACCGGCATCGGCGGCGCCTTCTCCGTGGTCGCCGCCAACGCCTGGATGAACCAGCCGCAGGGCTTCACCCTCGACGGCGCCGGCAAGGTGATCGACACCGACCCGCTCGCGGTGCTCTTCAACCCCGCGACCTCCTACGAGGTCCCGCACATGATCCTCGCCGCCTACATGGTCGCCGCTTTCCTGGTCGCCTCGATCTACGCGGTGGGGATGCTGAAAGGGCGGCGCGACCGCCTGCACCGGCTGGGGCTGCTGATCCCGCTGACGATCGGCCTCATCGCGACCCCGATCCAGCTCTTCGTCGGCGATACCGCGGCGCGGGCGGTGGCCGACCACCAGCCGGCCAAGTTCGCCGGCATGGAGTGCATCCAGGAGACCGGCGCCGAACCAGACCGAGTACGTCGGCGGCATCTGCACCGACGACGGCGTCAAGTGGGCGATCCCGATCCCCGACCTCGACTCCTACCTGGTCGGCTTCAGCGCCGACACCGTGGTCACCGGGCTGGAGGACATCCCGGCCGACGAGCGGCCGCCGGCCAACACGCTGCTGCACCTCGCCTTCGACGCGATGGTCGGGATCGGCACGGCGCTGCTGGGGCTCGGCGCCTGGCTCGCCTTCGTCTGGTGGAAACGGCGCGACATCCCCGCAGACGCAAGTGGTTCCTGCGCGCGGTCGCGGTCTCGGGGGCGGGATCGGTGCTGGCCCTGTGGTGCGGCTGGATCGTCACCGAGGTCGGTCGCCAGCCCTGGATCGTGCAGGGCTACATGCGGACCTAGGAAGCGGTGACCCAGGCGGACGGGATCTGGTTCAGCTTCGGCTTCGTGCTGCTGCTCTACGCGGCGCTCGGCACGATCGCGATCAAGGTCCTGCGCGGCATGTCCCGGCGCTGGCGCGAAGGCGCGGCCGAACCGGCGGGCACCCCGTACGCGCCCCGTGAGGAGGCAGCGCCATGAGCAAGGCCGACGCCGCGGCGGCGATTCTCTGGGTCGGGGCGACCTTCTACGCGCTCTTCGGGGGGGCGGATTTCGGCGGGGGGTTCTGGGACCTGATCGCGGGGGACGCCGAGAAGGGGGAGCGGCCGCGGGCCCTGATCCAGCGCTCGCTGACCCCCGTCTGGGAGGCCAACCACGTCTGGCTGATCTTCATCCTCGTCGTCCTCTGGACCGCCTTCCCGCCCGCCTTCAGCGCCGTCTTCACGACCCTCTACGTGCCGATCGCGCTGGCCGCGGTGGGGATCGTCCTGCGCGGCGCCGGCTTCGCCTTCCGCAAGTCGATCGAGGGCCTGGCGGCGCGCCGCGCGGCCGGCGCGACCTTCGCCCTCTCCTCCGTCCTCACCCCCTTCTTCATGGGCGCCGTCGTCGGCGCGATCGCCTCCGGCAACGTCCCCGCCGGCGGCAACGGCGACGCGTTCTCGTCATGGCTGCAGCCGCTGCCGCTGCTGACCGGGGCGATGTTCGTCGCCAGCGGCGCCTACCTCGCCGCCGTCTTCCTGGTCGGCGACGCCCGCCGCGCCGGCGCAGGCGGACCTCGAGCGCTACTTCGTGCGGCGAGCGCTGGTGGCGGCCGCGGTTGCCGGGGTCGCGGCGGCGATCGGGCTGGTCGAGCTGCACGCCGAAGCCCGCTACGTCTTCGACCGCCTCGTCGACCAGGGCCTGCCGCTGGTGATCCTCTCGGCCCTCTGCGGGGTCGGCCTGCTGGCGGTGCTGCTGCGGGGCGGTAGGAAGCCGCTGCGCCCGCTTGCCGCCGGCGCTGTCGTCGCGGTTATCTGGGGCTGGGGAGTAGCCCAGTTCCCGTACCTGCTGCCGACCAGTCTGCGGATCGACCAGGCGGCGGCGCCGGACCCGACCCTGGTCGTCGTCTTCGTCGTCTTCGCCGTCGCCGCGGTGCTGGTCCTGCCTTCCCTTGCCCTTCTCTATTCCCTCAGCCAAAGAGATCTCATAGGTGAGTGACGGGGTGGATGGCCAAGCAGATCAAGGACGCAGGGAGCGTGGCGCGCTCCGCACGCGAGCGACCGAGGACGCCGATATGCGCAGTGCCATCCGCACCGTCCTCTTCGACATCGACGGCACCCTGCTCGTCACCGGCGGGGCGGGTGCCATCGCCTGGCAGCGCGCCTTCCGCGAGCTGCACGACATCGACGCCGACATCGAGGAGCACACCCACGCCGGCATGACCGACCCGGAAATCGCCGAGATCGTCTTCCGCGAGGTGATCGGCCGCGACGGCGGCGAGGCCGAGCGGGCGGAGGCAATCGCCGCCTACCTCAGCCACCTCGAAGACGCCGTCAACGGGTCCAGCGGCTACCGGGTGATGCCGGGGATCGAGGCGCTGCTGTCGCGGCTGGCGAAGCAGGGCGTGCTGCTCGGCATCGTCACCGGCAACATCGAAGCCGCCGCCCACATCAAGCTCGCCCGCGGCCACCTCAACCGCTTCTTCGCCTTCGGCGGCTATGGCTCCGACTCCCGCGACCGCACCGAGCTGACGAAGAAGGCGCTCGAGCGCGGCGACACCGTCGCCGGCAGCCCGGTCGACCCCGCCACCGCGATCGCCGTCGGCGACACCCCCCGCGACGTCAAGGCCGGCCACGGCGCCGGCATCCGCGTCGTCGGCGTGGCGACCGGCAGCTACAGCGTCGAGGAGCTCAGCGAATCCGGCGCCGATTGGGCGATCGCCGACGTCAGCGACGGTTTCCCGGTTTAGCCCAGGCTGCAGCGCGCCTGGTAGATGGAAGTGAACCCACTTTCGAAGCCGTTGCGCGCCGCTCGCAGGTAGAGCCGCCAGACGCGGACCCGTTCGGGGCCGGCGAGGCGGATCGCCTGGTCGAGGTTGTCGTCGAGGTTGCGGGCCCAGTGGCGCAGCGTCTCCGCGTAGTCGGCGGCGAAGTCCTCGACGTGGTGGGTGACGAAGCCGGCCCGTTCCAGCGCCAGCAGGTTGCGCGAGAGGTGCAGCGGTGCCGCGTCGGGGAAGACGTAGCGCTCGGAGAACGCCCCGGCCTCGCCATCGCCGTGGCGCAGGCGGGCGATGCCGTGGTTGAGCAGGCGCCCGCCCGGCTTCAGCATCCGCGCCAGCGTCTGCGCGTAGACCTCGATCTGGGAGGCGCCGACGTGCTCGACCATGCCGATGCTGGCGATCGCGTCGAAGCGCTCGCCGGCGAGGTCGCGGTAGTCCATGACGCGGATCTCGACCCGGTCGGCGACCCCGGCCTCCTCGGCCCGCTGCCGCGCCTTCTCGGCCTGGGGAGGGGAGAGGGTGATGCCGACGACGCCGGCGCCGTGCCTGGTTGCCGCCCAGAGGGGGAAGCCGCCCCAGCCGCAGCCGACGTCGAGCACCCGGTCGCCCTCCTTCAGCGCCAGCTTGCGGGCGACGGTCTCCAGCTTCTCCTCCTGGGCCTCCTCCAGCGTCTTCGCCCCGCGCGAGAAGATCGCGCAGCTGTAGACCATCGTCGGGCCGAGGAAGAGCTCGAAGAACTCGTTGGAGACGTCGTAGTGGTGGCGGACGGCGCGGGCGTCGCGCTCCTTGCTGTGGCGGCGGCCGCTGGGGCGCAGCTCCGACCGCGGTCGCGGAGGTGGCTTCGCCAGGCCGGCGGCGCGCGCGGCACCCAGCAGCAGCGCCCGCTTGTCGGCGCCGTCGAGCGCCGGCGGCTGCCAGCCGTCGAGCAGGTCGATCACCGCCTCGACGTCGTCGACCTCGAGCTCGCCGCTGACGTAGGCGCGGCCGAGGCCGAGCTGCCCCGGCGCCCGCAGCACGTGGGCGGCGGCGCGCGGCGAGCGCACCGAGAAGGTCGGGCCGTCGCCGGAGGTCGAGGGAAGCCGCGTCCCGTCCCAGAAATCGATCGCGAACGGCCGCTCCGGGATCCGCGCCTCGATCTCGCGTCGCAGCCGCCCGGTATCGGCGAAAGCCATCGGCAATCAGCCTAACAACCGGTCTCGAGTCCCTATCATCGGCTCCGATGTCCTCCACCGCCGGCCCGCTCCCCTCCGACATCCAGCCCGTCGAGAACGAGACGCGCGACCGCATCATCACCGGCCTGGTGACGCTGATCCCGTTCGTCGCCATCGGCCTCGCCGCCTGGCAGGTCTGGGGCAGCGCCCTGCACTGGAGCGACGTCTTCCTCTTCGTCGGCCTCTACGTCTTCAGCGGGCTCGGTATCACGGTCGGCTTCCACCGCCACCTCACCCACCGCGCCTTCAAGGCGAAGCCGTGGCTGCACGGGCTGCTGGCGATCGCCGGCTCGGTGGCGATCGAGGGCCCGGTCATCTCCTGGGTCGCCGACCACCGCAAGCACCACGCTTTCGCCGACGTCGAGGGCGATCCGCACAGCCCCCACGTCGACCACGGCCACGGCTGGAGCGGTGCCCTCAAGGGCCTCTTCCACGCGCACATGGGCTGGCTCTTCATCCACACCCAGCGCGGCAACAAGCAACGCTTCGCACCGGACCTGCTCAAGGACCCGACGATCAGCTGGGTCGATCGCACCTTCATCTGGTGGGCGATCGGCGGCCTGCTGCTGCCCTTCGCGCTCGGCTGGCTGATTGGCGGCACCCTCTTCGCCGCCTTCACCGGGCTGCTCTGGGGCGGCCTCGTCCGCGTCTTCGTCCTCCACCACTTCACCTACAGCATCAACTCGCTCTGCCACGTCTTCGGCAGCCGCGACTTCGAGACCGGCGACGAGTCCCGCAACCTGGCGCTGATCGCGATCCCGACCCTCGGCGAGGCCTGGCACAACAACCACCACGCCTTCCCGACCTCCGCCACCCACGGCCTCGGCCGCTGGCAGGTGGACCCCTCGGCCCTGGTCATCGACGGCCTCGAGAAGGTGGGACTCGTCTGGGACGTGGTGCGCGTTTCTCCCGACAGACTCGCGTCCAAGGCGGTCTGATTCTTTAGGGCGCTTCTTCGGATTCGTACCAGTCGATCCAGCCGTCGCAGGCTGCGCTCAGCGGGACGATGCGGTGCGGTTTGGCGGGGACGGCGACGAGCTCGCCGGCGTAGGCCTTGCCGCCGTATCCACTGAGGCTCTGCAGGCCGCTGGCATCGGCGCTGGAGAGCGTGAACTTCACCTTGCCACCCTCGCTCTCATAGCGACCCGCGGGCCAGAACTGGCCGTTGTTGCCGAGGCTGATCGTGTTCGGGCGCTGGCCGTCGAGAGCGGCCTTCAGCGGCTCCCGGAAGCCCGGTGCGGAAAGGGTCAGGTCGAAGGGGGAGAAGTACTGGATCGAGAGGTTCCAGCTCCCCGCCGGCAGCTTCAGTGCCTGCGCGGTGCTCTTGCCGGTGCCGAGGATGCTGCCTTCGTCCCAGGCGGATTTGGGGCCGATCACGGCGTCGGGGAAGAGCGAGGCGCGGCCGGGGTTGGCGAGCAGGACGCGGATCTCCGGCGCGGCGCAGCCGGCTCGTGCCCCGGCCTCGGTTCCCTCCAGCAGGACGTGGCGGTCCTCGGGCGTCGGTCCCGTCCGCTTCCAGAGGACGTAGGAGGGCGTTGCGGCGATCCGCTTGAAGTTGTCCGGTGCCTGGCTGTTCCAGGCGGCGCGGCCGGTGATCACATACTCGAAGTGGTCGAGGGTGCCGCGGGAGAAGGAGTCGAAGTCGACCGGGCTGTAGGCGTCGCCGGTGTCGAACGGCTTCTCCGGGTTGGGAGAGACGGCGGTATCGGGGAACTCGACCAGCGGCACATGGGTGTCGGCGCCGAGCAGCCCGTAGGCGGCGTAACGGTCCTGTCCCGCGTAGAGCACCGGCTCGCCATGGACGATCGGCAGGAACGTCTCCAGCTCCGACCCGTGCCCCGGCGGCCCGACCGGCGCGTCCCGCAGGACGAGCAGGCTGGAGTACACGGCCCCTCCCACAAAGAGCACCGCCAACACTGCCCAGCCCACCCGCACCACGCCTGAGCGCCCTTGTGAGGAGGTGGGGAGGGACTCGGCGGAGCCTCCCCGCTGTTGCTCCGACGGGTCCCTCCCCACCTTCCCCGCCCAGGGGAACTCCGAGAGCAAGGGGCGGATCGCGACCAGCATCGCCAATGGCGCCGCGATCATCAGCGCCTTGGCCTGGGAGTAGTCGCCGCTGAAGGGGAGGGAGACGAGGTAGAGGACGGCGCAGGCGCCGAGCGCGACCGGAATCGTCAATTCGCGGCGGCGCACCCACCAGGCGACCCCGACCAGCAGCGCCGCCACCGCGATCGCGCCGGCGACTCCGGCCAGGGGGGCACCGCCGGCGGCGTCGAGGCGGTAGTTCGCCGCCGGCCAGACGCCCAGCGCCTCGATCGGCGAGACCGGGCCGTAGGTATTGCTGCCGGCGACCTTGTTGAAGCTGCCGGCGAAGCCGAAGGGGCCGACCACCGTGGCCGCGACGGCCAGTCCGCCCAGCACGACGAGCGTCGCCAGGGTCGCCGGGCGCAGCAGGGTGCGCAGCAGCGCCCGCGGCCGCAGCGCCCGCCGCACCGCCGGCTGGGTCAGGCTCCAGAGGGCGAGCACCGCGACCGGCCAGGCAAGCCCGGCGAAGCTGTAGGAGAAGAAGATGCCGCCGGCCAGAGCCAGCAGCGGCAGGGCGTAGCGCAGACGTGGCCAAGCGCCGGAGTCGGGCCGGTCCGGTCGACAGAGGAAGACGGCGAAGGCGAGCACGAAGAGCGCCTCGGCGGTCTCCTTGAAGGCGGCCTGGGCGAAGTAGGAGGCGGCGAGGTAGGGGAGGGCGACCATCGCCGCGGCGAGGACCCGGCGCCCCGGCGCCAGCTCGCGCAACACCCCCAGGGCGGTCAGCCCGGTCAGCACCCCGATCGCGACGATCTCGCCGAGAAAAGCCTGGCCGAGCCCGATCCCCGGCAGGGTCGCGGTTGCCACCGCCAGCCCGTGCGGGCCCAGCGGGTAGCCGGTGTCCGGTACTGGCCCGAAGCCGCTGCGCAGCCACTCCGCCCAGGCCAGGTGCAGGCCGAGGTCGTTGTTGAAGCCGACGCCGAGCAGGCCCCAGCGGCCGCTGACGGCGAACGGGACCGCCAGCACGAGGACGAGGACGATCGCCACCGGCAGACCCGCCCGCAGTGCCCCCGGCGCCTCGTAGGGCAGCCACCAGGCCAGCAGTGCCGCGACGATCAGCAGAGCGACGAGGCCGAGGGTGACGCTGGCCCCGTGCCCAGGTGCCCGCGCCAGCACGCCGGTGACCGCCAGCACCGCGGCGAGCCCGACGCCCGGCTCCAGCCACGACCATGAACGCCGCCCCGCCAGGGCGAGGATGGCGCGCCCGACCAGCAGCGAAGCGGCGCAGATCAGCGCCGCCGAGGCGTAGGTCCCGATCATCAGGAAGGCAACTTATGGGAGCGGGGCGCACGATGCCCGCCGCGGCGGCCCCCGGCTCTCAGTACTTCTCGGCCGCCCGCTCCAGCGTCTGCCGCAGGCTCTCGCCGCGCAGCGGGTGCTCGTGCCCGGTGCCGAGCACCTTCGGGTCCAGCGCCGCCAGCCGCCGCACCGACTCCTTCGCCATCTCGTGGTTCCAGGCCCAGGCGGGGTGGGGGACGCTGGCCTCGCCCTCGGGCAGCGGTTTGAGCCGGCCCGAGTCGACCAGGTAGACGGTGTCGCTGACCAGCGCCACCCGGTCGCTCTCGCGCCAGAGCCCGATCAGCCCGGGCGCGTGGCCGGGAAAGTGGAGAACCTGGAAGCCGGCGACCTCCTCGTCCTCGGCGACGGTGCCGGCGATCTTCACGGCGCCGCCGTCCCAGCGCCGCAGCAGGGTCGGGTAGATCCAGCGCACCCAGGCCACGGGCAGCTGCGAGAGGTCGAAGTAGGGGGAGATCGCCGCCGCGCTTTCGGCGTCGGCGACTTCGTCGGGGTGGCAGTACACCGGTGCGTTCATATATGGAGCGGTGCCGCGGTGGTCGGCGTGGGCGTGCCCGAGCACGACCCGCTTGACGCCGCCGAGCTGCTCCGCGGCCGCCCGCGCCTTCTTGCGCATCCCCTTGGTGCCGGCGTCGAACTGGACGACGCCGTCGCCGTCCTCGAGGAAATAGACGTTCATCGTGCCGCGGAAATCCCCCCGCAGCAGCCAGACCCCGTCGGCGACCTTCTCCAATCCCATCTGCCCACCTTAGTGACAGTCACTAAGCCGTAGGGTTCGGCGCGTGCCGTGGATCTGGAAAGCGGGGATGGTGGTGCTTGTCGTCTGCCTGATCGCCTCGATGGCGATCGCGATCGTGCGCCTGGCGACGACGCCGACCGAGATCCTCGGCGACGGCTTCCGCGGCCTCCCCGCGCAGCAGCGTTAGTATCGAGCGCGTTCAGCGACCGAGCAGAGGAGGCGGGGCGTGTTCACTCGCATCGTGGTTGGAACCGATGGGTCGGAGACCGCCGGCGAGGCGGTCCGTCAGGCCGTCGACCTCGCCAAGCTGGCGGGCGCGACGCTCAGCATCGTCAGCGCCTACGCGCCGATCTCCGAGCGCAAGGTCAAAGACCAGCAGCGCGACGCCCCCGCTGACGTCCAGTACGAGCTCGGGCCGCGCGAGGACGTCAACCTCGTCCTCGACGCCGTCGCCGCCGACGCCCGCAAAGAGGGAATCGAGGTCCAGACCCACCCGATCGAGGGCGACCCCGCGGAGGCGATCCTCAGCGTCGCCGAAGAGACCAAGGCAGACCTGATCGTGGTCGGCAACAAGGGCATGACCGGCGCCCGCCGCTTCCTCCTCGGCAGCGTCCCGAACAATATTTCGCATCACGCCCCTTGCAGCGTGATGGTCGTTCGCACCACCTGAGAACGTCTGACCGGCGCATCTCGGCGTCCTCGCTCGGTCAGTCGCCCTCAGGAGGCGCGGACGGGCCGAAGTGTTCGGTGGCGCGACGGGCATCGATCAGGCCGGCGCCCTGCTGGGTGGCCGGCAGGCCGAGGTCGCGGGCGGTGCGGCGCAGCTGCTTGGCGACCCCGTTCACTCGGGGTTTCGCGCCGGCTCCCGTTTCCGGGGAGAAGCGGGGGCCGGCGTAGGTGTCGGCGGCCAGGATCATCGCGGCGACGCCGCTGACATGGGCGGCGGCCATCGAGGTGCCGACGTAGTTGGCGGGGATCGAGAAGATGCGCGTCGACCCCGGCTTCAGCGTCACCTGGTAGATCGGTCGGGCCGAGACCGACAGGCATCCCGGCAATGGGGTCCCCCCACCAGGCGCGAGGACGTCGACTCCCTTGCCGGCAAGGGAGTAGTCGCCGAGGCAGCCCCCCTCGGTGCTGCCGCCGACGCCGATCACCCGCGGCCCGGTCGCCGGCGCCGAGACGCAGGTCTCCGAGCCGAGGTTGCCGACCGAGGCGACGGCGAGGACGCCACGGGCGTAGGCCTCCCGCAGCGCTTCGTCGACCTCCGGCACCCTCTTGCCGCAGGCGAAGTTGAAGCTCATATTGATCACCTGGGCGTTGTGGGCGACGGCGAAGCGGATGCCCTTGGCGATGTCGGTCGCCTGGCCGCGACCATGCTCGTCCAGCACCCGCACCGGCAGCAGCTTCGCCCGGTAGGCGAGGCCGGTGACCCCGATCCCGTTGTCGGTCTTCTCGCCGATCGTGCCGGCGACGTGGGTGCCATGGCCGTTTTCGTCCAGCGGCAGGCGGTCGCCGTCGATGAAGTCGTGGCCCTTGGCGAACTGCCCGCTGGTGAAGTCGGGGCTGCGGAGGAACCGGCTGCCCTGATCGCGGTAGGCGATGCCGGTGTCGAGGACGGCGACGGTGACGCCTTCGGCCCCGGGGCGGCCGATCGCATCGAGGTTGCGCCAGGCGCCGACGGCGTCGATGCCGCCGGGCGAGAGCGGCCCCCGGCCGGGCGAGTCCCCCGTCCAGGGCAGGAAGTTCCACTGCTTGAAGGCCCAGTCGCCGGCCGAGGCGACGGCTTCGGAGGCGCCGGCCAGGGTGCCGGGATCGTCGGGGAGGACGAAGTCGCCGCCAGGCGCCACGACAGAGGCGGTGGCGATGTAGTCGGGCTCGGCGTAGGCGACCTGCGGGTTGCGTCGCAGCGCCGCGGCGCTCTCGCGCACGTCGGCGCCGGGGGGCAGCGCCAGCGCCTGCCCCCGCTGTTGCCCGTCGAACTTGACGACCACCTGTCGCGGCGCGAACCCCCGCGCGGGGAAGAGCGTCGCGGCGCCGGCGGGGGCAGCGAGCACCGCGAGCAGGGTCGCGGCGGCAAGTATCGGAAGCAGTCGTCTCATCTGGTCCTCGCGCGCCGGAGCCCCTGCATCCGGGCGAGCTCTAGAGCTAACACCGGTGCACCGGCGAAGTTGTAGGGGACATACTCCCGGATCGATGAGCGATGGGGACGGGACTTCCGTGCACGAGCAGGCGATGGGCCTGGCGATCGAGCAGGCGCGCCTGGCGGGTGCTCGCGGCGACGTCCCGATCGGCGCCGCCATCCTCCGCGAGCGGCGAGCCGCTCGCCCTCGCCGGCAACGAGCGCGAGCTGGCGCCGCGATCCCACCGCTCACGCCGAGATCCTGGCGATCCGCGACGCCGCCGAGGCGCTCGGCGGCTGGCGCCTGCCGGGCACGACTCTCTACGTCACCCTCGAGCCCTGCGCGATGTGCGCCGGCGCGATCGTCCTCGCTCGCATCCCCACCGTGGTCATCGGCGCGCCGGACCCCAAGGCCGGCGCTGCCGGCAGCGTCCTCGACGTCCTCGCGGAGCCGGCCCTGAACCACCGCCCGGAGGTGGTCGCCGGAGTCCGCGAAGCCGAGTGCGCCACTCTCCTGCGGGACTTCTTCAACGCCCGCCGCGGCTGAGAGCCAATACCCTTGTGGGTGCATCCTGGAGAGGTGTCCGAGTGGCTTAAGGAGCGCGATTGGAAATCGCGTGGGCGGGGTTAACCCGCCTCGAGGGTTCGAATCCCTCCCTCTCCGTTACGCGGTAGTCGTCGAGGGGGATGACGATCGCGTCGGACTCCGGCAGTGGCGCGGCGCTGGGGCGATGGCCGCGCAGGCGCTCATGGCTGCAGACGACGTAGCACCACTCCATCAGCCGCAGGCGGGAATCGGGGTCGATTTCGGCGATCGTGGCGCCGACCAGGAAGCGGCCCTCGACCTCGCGGCAGCTGCGCACCTCTACCTGGGTGCTCACCTCGTGCACCTCGCCGGTCGCGTCGGCGAGGTTCAGCAGCACGGCCGGCCGGGCGCCGACCGTGAGCGGTGCCTCGGCGACCAGGCCAACCCCGGCGGCGCTGGCATCGACAAGGCGGGCCGGCACGTGGCCGTCGGCGGAGAAGCAGTGCGCCTCGGCGTCGCCCTCGAAGCGGTAGATGAGGCGGCGCTGACGGCGCCGCCCGACAGTCCACAGGGTCTTGCCCAGGCGCCGCAGCTCGATCAATCCCAGCAGCGGCACGATCACTGCGGCAATCCCGGGCATGTCGGGCAACGGTCCCACCCCGGCCAGGTCGAGCAGCCGCAGCAGCGTGCCGCCGGCCAGCAGGAGGGTGCAGAAGATGACCAGGTGGAGCTTGCGCACCGCGTCGAGGCCACCGCCGTCGGCCCCCTGCTTCGGCGTCACCTTGAAGGCCGTCCTGCCGGGGCGCACGATGCAGCGCAGGGCGCGGGTGTAGATCTCCATCGTCAGCAGCTCGTAGTGGGCGGTCTCGGGGATCCGCATGTAGCCCCGCGCCAGCGCCGCGCCGGCGCTGAGGTTGAGCGCCACCGAGGGCAGCCACAGCGCCACCAGGGCGAGGATGCTGATCTTCAGCGGCAGCGCGCCCGTCCAGAGCACCGCACCCAGGGTCACCAGGAGCAGCAGCCGCATCGGCGGCGCCAGGTAGGCGAAGAGGCTGGCGAAGTAGGAGAGCCGCTGCAGCGGGCTCAGCTCGCCGGCTCGCAGGGGGGACTCGGGCAGGGTGAAGACGGCGAGGTTGCCGCGGGCCCAGCGGTCGCGCTGCAGCAGGTAGCCGTCGAGGTCGTGCGGGGCCAGGCCCTGGACCAGGACCTCGTCGTGGTAGCGGGTCTTCCAGCCGTGGCGCAGCAGCCGGATCGTCGTGTGGAAGTCCTCGGCGATCGTCTCGGTGGCGACGCCGCCGATCTCGAGCAGGGCGTGGCGGTCGATCAGCGCCGCCGAGCCGCACCAGTAGGCGGCGCCGTGGCGGTCCTTGCCGGGGCAGACGACGCGGTAGAAGAGCGACTGCTCGTGGCGGCCGACGGAGTAGTGCTGGGCCGAGTCGTGGTTGAAGAAGTCGTGCGGGGTCTGGACCAGGGCCATGCGCTCGTCGTCGAAGTAGCCGACCAGGGCGTCGAGCGCGTCGGGCATCGGCACGTGGTCGGCGTCGAGCATCAGCACCAGGTCGCCCTCGGTCCGCGGCAGCGCCGCGTTGAGGTTGCCGGCCTTGGCGTGGGAGTTGTCGGCGCGGACGAGGTACTCGGCGCCGGCCAGCTGCGCCAGCTCCTCCATCTCCGAGCGGCGGCCGTCGTCGAGCAGATAGGTGGTGTGGGGATAGGTGAGGGCGCGGCAGCCGGCCAGCGTCGCCATGATCACCTCGGCCGGCTCGTCGTAGGTGCAGACGTAGACGTCGACTGAACGGCCCGGCGTCGCCTCTGGTCGCACCGCCGGCGGCCGCGACCAGGAGAACCAGGTCAGGATCGCCAGCGCGTAGAGCCCGTAGAACTCGGTGACGAGCAGCATCGCGAAGAGGACCGGGCTCGCCCCTTCGCTGCTCCAGCCGACCCGCCAGGTCAGGTAGCCGGCCCCCCAGAGCAGGGCGGTCAGCGCCAGCCCGCGCAGCAACCTGGGATGGCGGTCGAAGAAGCGCCCCGCTCGGGTCTGCTCGCCAGAGTTCACCCGGCTTCATCGGCAGGAACACGCGGGTCTTTAGGCGTGGGCTGGACTCCGCGCCGGCGTCGACGGATCGAAATGTTTGGTCTGCGCTCAAACCGCCGGTGCTGTGGGCATGATTGCCGGCATGCCGACGATCAGCCGCTTCTTTGGGATCGCCATCGTCATGTTCTTCGACGATCACGGCTTCCCGCACTTCCACGCTCGTCATGCGGAAGGAGAAGCCAAGGTCCGAATCGACAACCTGGAGGTCATGGACAGCAACCTCGGTCGTCGCCAGCTTCGATTCGTCCTCGCCTGGGCCGAGCTCCATCAAGAAGAATTGGAAGAGAATTGGCGCCGGGCGCGTGCCGGTGAGACACTTTTGGAGATCGAGCCACTGCAATGAACGGCCTAACCCCTGATATCACCGCCGCAGAGGTCGCCCGCCACGGCGTCCTCCGACTGACCTTCGCCGACGGTCTGAGCGGTGAGGTCGACGTGCTCGACCGTATGCGCGGCCCTGTCTTTGAGGAGGCTCGCACGCCTGAGGGCTTCGGTGAGGTAACGGTCGATATGGAGATCGGAACCGTCGCCTGGCCCAGTGGTGCCGATCTCGCACCGGACACTCTCTATGAACGGGTCCGTTCGGGTATCTGGCCTGGATCTCGCGCCGCAGCTTGACCTTCCCGACCTGGGCAATGGCTGATGAGCACAGCAATCGATTTGAGCAATTTGCCCCACTGGGGCTTAGGGCCTCACCAGGGCTGAGTACCGGCGACGCCTAAGCCATTCTTTTCAGCGGCGCTGCTTAGATCACCGTCCCAGGTGACGAGGACGACATCCTCGTCACTCAGATCGAGCGCCGTGGCGAGGTGAACCGCATCGTAGCCACGTAGCTCGAACTCTTCGGCAAGCTCGCCCGCCTGACGCGCCAGCCCCCCATCGACGCCGACCAAGACCAGGCTACGCTGGACCTCCTCGAACTCAGCGAGGGCACGGGCGTGCTCTTTGGGCGTAAGGCGCTTTCCTCGAAGGGCTGCCGCCAGAGCGGCCCGTCCCTCGGAGTAGGAGAGGATGCTGGACACCGCAAGGTAGGCGCTGTTCCAGAGCTTCGCCGCCAACTCGGAGCCGTCCTCGTCGATGACGAGCTTGACGAGCGCCGAGGTGTCGAAGTAGAGAGTCAGCGTCGCTGCTCGGATACGAGATCGGACACCGAGCCGGTGCCCTTCACCCGAGCCTTCCGGGAGGATCTGGGCGTCTCCGGCAGACGAACCAAGCCACGGCGAGCCAGGTCCGCGAGGGGACCGTCGGCTTCGATCGCGCTGAGGCGAGCGATCCGCTTTCCACGGCGGGTGACCACAATCTCGCCGCCCTTCTCCACCCGCTCCAAGTACTCGCTGAGCCGGTCGTGGAGCTCTCGGACCCCAACCTCGTTCTCCTCTGAATGTAGCGTCATACCAAAGAAACTAGCAGCTACATCGTGCGCGGGAAAGCGGCTCTGCTAGCGGAGGGGGTGGGATTCGAACCCACGAGCGCCTTGCGACGCCAACAGTTTTCGAGACTGCCCCGTTCAACCGCTCCGGCACCCCTCCGGGGATCCAGCAGGGCAGATTCTACGAATACGGTGGATCCGCCCGTCGCGCGGGACCGATGGCCCAGATCGCGATCGGTGCCGGCGCCAGCAGCAGGGCGAGGGTGAGCAGCTCGGCGATCGCGTCGGCGGTGCCGAAGCCGGCGAGGTGGCCGCTGTGGAAGATCAGGTGAAGCGTGGCGGTCAGCAGCCAGGCGACGCCGACGGCGCGGACCAGGGTGCGGTCGAGCGTCCAGGCGGCCCAGGCGAAGAGGACCGCGAAGCCGAGGTAGAGGCCGCCGACGTCGGTGACCAGGTGCTCGTTGTAGGGCGGCAGCAGCTCGACCCAGTGGGCGAGGAAGGGGAAGTCGTCATAGAAGGTCCGCGGCGCGATCGTCGCGGTCAGGCCGATGAGCGCGGCGGCGACGAAGAGAAAGCCCAGCGCGGCCCGGGCGCTTCGTGGCGATTTCATCGCCCGCAGCGTAAGGGCTCAGCTCACCACTTCGGCAAGCTCCTCGCTGGCGGCCTCATGGCCCTCGAAGGGGAGGATCAGGAAATACATCATCGAGGGCAGCAGCGAGCCGAGGTCGTCGCACTCACCTTTGTTGAGGCGGGAGTAGAGGAGTGCTTCGACCCCGCCGACTATTCCCGCCGGGGTGATCGAAGAGTAAGACGGGGCGTTTGGCAGCAGCTCCTGAACCTGGGCATCGATGCACTCGGCGAAATAGTCGAGCAGCTGGTCGCGGCGCATTACCGCTTCGACACTGGCCGCGCGCGCCTCGACGATCAGGGTGCGGGCGGCGTCGGGTTCTGTCGCGGTGAAGTTCAGCAGCGTTTCCAGCCCGAAGCGCAGCCGGTCCCGCAAGCTGTCGCCTCCCTTGCCGGCGGCGTCGGCGACGAGCTCGCGCAGCCGTCCGGCGGTGATGTCGAAAGCGGTCAGGAAGCAGTCCTCTTTGTTGTCGAAGTGCTCATAGAAGGTGGGGCGGGAGACGCCGGCTCTCTCGATCACGTCCTGGACGTTGGTTTCGCGGTAGCCGAGCTCAGCGGCGGCGCGAAGCATCGCCGCGATCAGTCGCTCCCGTTGAACGGCGCTGACCAAGGCGGAGGGGAGCTTGCGCACCCCGGAGGGGAACTTGCCGTCGGTGCTGCTGAGCAGCTCGAGGACGGCGTCGACCTGGGCCTGTGGCCAGTGGTCGCCGATCGCAGCGACCATCTTCTCCTGATTCAGTTGAATTCTGTTGGACGGCACAAGGAAACCCGTACGTTTTCAATAAGAACGTCAGAAGTTTTCTCAAAGTACCAGAAGAGTCGGTGTCGTGCGCACTCTCTTGAACACCGCGGCTATTCTTGAGGCGATGCTCCCACCCCCATCCAGGGGAGGCCAGCTGAAGGCGACTCGGCCCGTGCTTCCAAAGGAGTTCGTAGCGGCGCGTAAGCGAAGCCGGATGATCGATGCGATGACCGAGCTGAGCGCGGAGCAGGGCTATGAGGCGACCAAGATCGCCGACGTCGTCCGCCGCGCCGGGGTGGCTCGCAAAACGCTCTACGACAACTTCGATGGCAAGGAAGAGATTTTCCTCGCCGCCCTCGACGGCGCCGTCGAGGAGATCTTCGGTCAAGTCGAAGCGGCGTGCGCGGCGGCCGGGGGCGGATGGAGCGACCGGGTCGGGGCGGGCCTTCGGACCTTTCTTGCCTATGTCGCTGAAAATCCGGCGGCGGCGCGCATGTGCCTGGTCGAGGCGATGTCGGCAACCCCGACCGCTTCGGCACGGTATGACAAGGCGACCCAGCGCTTCATCGAACTGTTCGAGCGCAATACGCCAGTCGACACGGGCTTGCCCGACACGCTCGGAGAGACGCTGGTCGGTGGCGTCGCCTGGGTCCTGCACCAGCAGATCCGCAGAGGCGCAACCGAGCAGGCGCTCGAGCTGACACCTCAGCTACTGGACTTTGTTCTTTCTCCGTACCACGGTGTAGCCGAACTCAGGTTAGGAACCGGGAGGCGAAAGTAACAGTACGGTGGCAGACTCCAATAGTTAATGGAGCGCCTACCCCGCGGTCGCCACGGTCTTTCACCTGAGTTTGTCGCCCAAAATCAGCGCGAAAGGCTGATCGCTGGGCTGACTGGAGCCCTGTATGACGTGGGGTATCAGAAAACCACTGTGTCATTGATCGGTCAGCGTGCTGCGGTCTCAAAGAGTGACTTCTACAAACATTTCCGGAGTAAGGACGACTGCTTCTTCGCTGCCTACGAAGCTGCGATTGAACGGATTCGCGCGCAGGTGGTCACAGCCTGTGCAGGCCGCAAGGAGTCTGAATGGTCGCCCCGGGTACAGGATGGGATCGGGGCGCTCCTCACCTTTCTCGCCGGCGACCCGGCCCTGGCCAGCATCTCCCTGGTCGAGGGACTGCGTGCCGGCCGCGGTGTCTATGACCGCTACCAGGCGGCGATAGAGAGCTTCATCCCCTACCTGCGCCAGGGGGCTCCCCGGGCGCCGGACGGAGAACGGGTGCCGGCGGCGACCGACGAGGCCGTGGTCGGTGGCATCGCCTCCCTGCTGGGACGGCGGGTGCTCGCCGGCGAAGCGGAGCGGATCGACGAGCTGCTCCCCGACGTGCTCGAGTTCGCGCTGACTCCCTACCTGGGCACCGCCGAGGCGAGGCGAATAATCTCTGCTGGATGAGCGAGTCGACCCCGGGCGTTTTCCCCTCCCAGGAGCTGAACCGGGCGATCGAGGCGGAATGGGTCAGCTCCGGCGACTACCGGATCCGCCCGGAGGCGATCCAGCCGGCCAGCATCGACCTGCGGCTCGGCGATTTCGCCTGGGCGCTGCGCTGCTCCTTCCTGCCCGACGTCGACTCGACGGTCGAGGAGAAGACCGAGGGGCTGGCCTTCCAGAAAGTCGACCTGCGCGACGGTGCCGTGCTGGAGCGCGACCGGCCCTACCTGGTGCCGCTGATCGAGGAGCTGGCGCTGCCCGACGACGTGCGGGCCAAGGCCAACCCGAAGAGCTCGACCGGGCGTCTCGACGTCTTCACCCGTGTCATCACCGACCGCCACCACCGCTTCGACGACATCCGCCCCGGCTACCGCGGCAAGCTCTACCTGGAGATCGTCCCGCGCTCCTTCGCGATCCAGGTCAAGACCGGACTCTCGCTCAACCAGCTGCGGATCGCCCGCGGCGACGTTCGCCTCGGCGACGGCGAGATCCGCGATCTCCAGGACGAGGCGCCGCTGCTCTACATGGACTCCGAGGCGGTGGCCCAGGCCGACCTCGCCGTTGCCGACGGCCTCTTCCTCAGCCTCGACCTCTCCGGCCCGGGCGACCGCACGGTCGGCTACCGGGCGAAGAAGAACAGCCTTCCGGTCGATCTCTCGAAGATCCGCGCCTACCGCTGGAGCGACTACTGGGACCCGGTCTTCCCCGAGGCCGGCGGGCGGGTCGTGCTGGAGCCGGAGATCTTCTACCTGCTGCTCTCCGCCGAGGGGGTATCCATCCCGCCCCAGATCGCCGCCGAGATGATGGCCTACGACCCGACCGCCGGCGAGCTGCGCACCCACTACGCCGGCTTCTTCGACCCCGGCTTCGGCTACGACCCGCGGGGCGCCAACCACGGCAGCCGCGCGGCGCTCGAGGTGCGGGCCCGCGACGTCTCCTTCATGGTCGAGCACCGCCAGCCGGTCTGCAAGCTCGGCCTCGAGCGCATGGCCGCCCCGGCCGAGCGCCTCTACGGCACCGACCTCGGCTCCAACTACCAGGGCCAGGTGACGATGCTGAGCAAGCACTTCGAGGAGCAGACTGCGGGGGGAGCGGGCGGGCACCCCCTCCGAAACGCTCGGCGGGAGCCTCGCTTGAGTGTTTCGGAGGGGGTGCCCGCCCCCGCTCCTCGGCAGTGGCTGGTGTATCTCGCTGGCGAGATACACTCCGACTGGCGGGAGCGGATCGAAGCGGGGGCGCGGGAAGCGGGGCTGCCGGTCTCCTTCTCGGCGCCGGTCACCGACCACGCCGCCTCCGATGACGCCGGCACGGGGACGCTGGGGGAGGAGGGCGAGCCCTTCTGGCGCGACCACAAGGGGGCCGGCGTCAACGCGATCCGCACCCAGACGCTGATCCGCGCCGCCGACGTGGTCGTCGTCCGCTTCGGCGACAAGTACCGGCAGTGGAACGCGGCCTTCGACGCCGGCTTCGCCGCTGCTCTCGGCAAGCCGATCGTCACCGTCCACGACTCAGAGCTGGACCACGCGCTGAAGGAGGTCGACCGCGCCGCCCGGGCGACCGCGCGGGAGCCCGAGCAGGTGGTCGACGTCCTCCGCTACGTCATTCGTGGCGAGCTGCCGCGCCCGTAGGGGCAGAATCACTTAGGGTGGGCGCATGTCCGCTGAGGCCAACCAGGCGACGATCGAGCGTTTCTACGAGGCGTTCGGCCAGTGCAACGGCGCCGCGATGACCGCCTGCTACGCCCCCGACGCCCACTTCCGCGATCCGGCGTTCGGCGATCTCGAGGGCGAGGACATCGGCTCGATGTGGCGGATGCTGACCGGCCGCGCCACCGACCTGAAGATCGAGCTGCACGAGCACGAGGCCGGCGAGGAGACCGGCAGCGCCCACTGGATCGCCCGCTACACCTTCTCCACCGGCCGCCCGGTGGTCAACGACATCCAGGCCCGCTTCCGCTTCGCCGCCGACGGCAAGATCGCCGACCACGTCGACGACTTCGACTTCCGCAACTGGGCCAAGCAGGCGCTCGGCCCCAGCGGCCACCTGGTGGCGTTGCTGCCGCCGCTGCGGGCCAAGGCCCGCGCCAAAGCCCTCGGTCAGCTCGACGCCTTCAAGCGCGACGAGACCGGCTCCAGCCTCTAGAACGCCTGTCCGGCTGAGCGATGCCTCCATAAGGGGGCAATCCGTAGTGCCGCCGCAGAATATGCGAACATATGTTCGTGCGCTGGGACGGACAGCGAGTCGAGAACGACCTGCGGCTGCCGGGAGTCGGCGACGGCACGGTGGCCCGCACCTTCGACGCCCCGGAGGCGATGGGGATCAACTTCCACGAGGTCCGCGCCCGCTCGGCGCTCAACCACGTGCCCGGCGGCCGCTACGGGTTCAGCTACACGATCAACCAGTACCGGGGCTGCACCCATGCCTGCGTTTTCTGCTTCGCTCGAAGAACCCATACCTATCTGGATTTCGACGCCGGTCGGGACTTCGAGCGGGAGATCGTGGTCAAGGTCAACGTGCCGGAGCTGCTGCGGGCGGAGCTGGCGCGGCCGAGCTGGAAGCGGGAGCTGGTGGCGCTGGGGACGAACACCGACCCCTACCAGTGGGTGGAGAGCCGCTACCGGATGATGCCGGAGATCCTCGAGGCGCTGGAGGCGGCGCGGACGCCGGTCTCGGTGCTGACCAAGTCGCCGCTGGCGATGCGCGACGTGGAGATCTTCGAGCGGATGGCGAAGCACCTGCCGGTCTCGGTCAACCTCTCGGTCCCGACCCTCGACGAGGACGCCTGGCGGGCGACCGAGCCGCACACGCCCAGCCCCGCCGCCCGCCTCGACGCGGTCGCCGAGCTGCGCCGCCGCGGCATCGACTCCGGCGTCCTCATCGCCCCCCTGATGCCCGGCATCAACGACCACCCCGAGCAGGTCCACCCGATCGTCGAGCGGGCGACAAAGGCCAGGGCCACCTTCCTCGGCGGCGTCGCCCTCCACCTCCGCGACGAGGTCAGGGACGTCTTCTTCGCCTGGCTGGAAGAGAAACGCCCCGACCTCCTCCCCCGCTACGAGAAGCTCTACCAACGACCGCGCCTACATGCGGCCGGCGCAGCGAAAGCAGACCATGCGCGCTGTCCGTGGCTGGGGCCGCTCCAGCCTGCGTCGCTCCCTCGCCGACCGCTCCCAGCCCACCAGCTCGTCGAGAAAGGGGCTTCTCGGGCGGGTGGCGGGGTAGGGGGGCCCGCCCCCGAGGAAGCTTTAGCTACCGAGGGGGTGGGGCGTCCCCTGCCCCGACAGGACCCGCCCGCCAGCAACCTCTGTTCTAAGCCCCTTCGTCCAGCTGCTCGAACTTGCACTCCTCCGGGGCTTTGTCGTCCCTGAAGCGGTGGAACCGCGCCCCGTGCCGGATCCGCCCGGAGGCCGCGTGGTCGTAGCCGACCTCGATCACCAGCTCCGGCCGCAGCGCCACCCACTCGAGGTCGCGACCGCCGGTCCAGCGGCTCGGCTCGGCGCTGCCGCTCTCGCCCGTCTCCAGCGGCGCCAGCATCGCCCGCATGCTCCGTTTCGCCGCGGCGCTGAAGCCGGAGATGTGGCCGACCGAGCGCAGCTCCTCGCCGTCGTAGAGGCCGAGGATCAGCGAGCCGACCGTGCCCTCCTCTTTGCCGGGCCGCCAGCCCATCACCACGCAGTCGATCGTCGCGCTCGCGCTTCACCTTCGCCATGCCCCTGCGTTTGCCGGGGACGTAGGGGGCGTCGAGCTGCTTGGCCATCGTCCCCTCGATGCGTGCCGCAGCCAGCTGCTCCGCCTGCTCGGCGTCGGCGGTCAGCGGCGTCAGCTCCAGGTCCGCCCCGGCGGCGAGCGCCTCCAGCCGTGCCCGCCGCTCCGCCAGCGGCGTCTCCAGCAGCGACTCGTCGCCCTCGGCCAGGAGGTCGAAGACGACGTAGCCGGCGGGGATCTCCTTCGACGAGCAGCTCGATCCGCGACTGCGGCCGGGTGGATGCGTTTCTGCAGCGCGTCGAATTCGAGCTTGCCGTCGGCGTCGCGGATCACCAGCTCGCCGTCCAGCACGTAGCGGCCGGGCGCGAAGCTCAGCTCCGGGAAGTAGCGGGCCAGTTCTTTGCCGCCCCGCGACTGGACGTAGGCCTCGTCGCCGTCGACGAAGACGATCGCGCGGAAGCCGTCGAGCTTCTGCTCGTAGGCCCACTCCTCGCCGACGCGGCAGCTGCTTTGCGGGTCAGCGCCAGCTGCGGCTTGATCGGCGGGCGAGAGCGGCAGGGTCACGCGCCGCTGAGGGTAGCTGCCGCGGCGCTCCCGGCTCTCGCGCGGGTCCGGGATCGGCACCGCCGCCAGCAGCTGCTTGGTGTAGGGATCGGCCGGCCGCTCGCAGACCTGGTCGGCGGTCCCTGCTCGACGATCTTGCCATCGTGCATGACCGCGATCCGGTCGGAGACGTGGCGGACGACGCCGATGTCGTGGGCGACGAAGAGGTAGGTGAGCCCGAACTCGTCCTGGAGGTCGTCGAGCAGGTTGACGATCTGCGCCTGGATCGAGACGTCGAGGGCCGAGACGGGCTCGTCGGCGACGATCAGCTTCGGCTTCAGGGCGATCGCGCGGGCGATCCCGATCCGCTGCCGCTGGCCGCCGGAGAACTCGTGCGGGTAGCGGTCGTAGTGCTCGGGCGAGAGCCCGACCCGCTCGAGCAGCTCCTGCACCTGCCGGCGCAGCTCCGCGCCGGAGGCGACGCCCTGCAGCCGCAGCGGATCGCCGACGATCTGGCCGACCCGTTTGCGCGGGTTGAGCGAGGCGTAGGGGTCCTGGAAGATCATCTGCATCTCGCCGCCGCAGGGGGCGCATCCGGCGCCGCGAGAGGCCGGCGATCTCCGGCCCTCGAAGCGGACCGAGCCGGAGGTCGGCTGCAGCAGCTGCAGCACGGTCCGGCAGAGCGTCGACTTGCCGCTGCCCGACTCGCCGACCAGGCCGAGCGTTTCGCCCCTGCCGACGCTGAGGCTGACGCCGTCGACCGCTTTCACCTGGTCCACCTCGCGGTCGATCAGCACTCCCGCCTTGACCGGGAAGTGCTTGACCAGGTCGGTGACCTCGAGCAGCGGCCCTGCCGCTCACGACGGTGCCTCCAGCCCGATCCGGCCCTCGACCTGGCGCCGCTCGCGCTTCTGCTCGGGAGTCAGCCAGCAGCGGTCGCGGTGCTCGGCGGCTTCTGGCAGGCGGGCATCGAGACCGGGCACCTCGGTGCATTTTCCGAACTCGTGCGGGCAGCGGGGGCGGAAGGCGCAGCCGCCCGGCGGCGACAGCAGCGACGGCGGCGCGCCGCTGATCTGTGGCAGCCGGCGGGGCCGCGGGCGGTCGAGCCGGGTCAGCGACCCGAGCAGGCCCCAGGTGTAGGGGTGCTGGGGGTCGTAGAAGATCTCGTCGAGCGTCCCCTCCTCGACCACCTTGCCGGCGTACATCACCAGCACCCGGTCGGCGACCTCGGCGACGACGCCGAGGTCGTGGGTGATCAGGATCGTCGCCAGGTTCGCGCTCGCGGTTGAGCTCTTCGCAGCAGGCGCAGGATCTGCGCCTGGACGGTGACGTCGAGCGCCGTGGTCGGCTCGTCGGCGATCAGCACCTCCGGCTCCAGCGCCAGCGCCATCGCGATCATCGCCCGCTGCCGCATCCCGCCGGAGAACTCGTGCGGGTAGTCGTCGACCCGCCGCTCCGCGTCGGGGATGCCGACCGAGTCGAGCAGCTCGATCGCCTGCCTGCGCCGCGTCCTCCCTGCTGGTCCCCGACTCGTGGGCGCGGATCGCCTCGACGATCTGGGCCCCGACCCGGTAGACCGGGTTGAGCGAGGTCATCGGGTCCTGGAAGATCATCGCGATCTGGGCGCCGCGGACCTTGCGCAGCTCGGCTTCGCCGGCGTCGAGCAGCTCCGCGCCGCGCAGCCGGACCGAGCCCTCGATGACGGAGTTGTGGGAGCGCGTCAGGCCGAGGATCGTCTGCGCGGTGACGCTCTTGCCCGAGCCCGACTCGCCGACGATCGCCAGCACTTCGCCGGGGGAGAGGTCGAAGCTGACGCCGTCGACCGCCTGCAGCCGGCCGCCCTCGGTGGCGAAGCCGACCCGCAGATCCTTGACGGAGAGAAGCGCTTGCGGGCTCACTGGGCCGAGGTCCCCAGCCTGATCCGCGGATCCAGGTAGGCGTAGGCGATGTCGACCAGGGCGTTGAAGAGGACGACGAAGAAGGCGCCGAACATGGTGATCGCCATGATCGGCGGCAGGTCGAGGTTGGTTATCGATTCGGCCGCGTACTGGCCGACCCCGTTGAGGCCGAAGATCGACTCGATGATGATCGCGCCGCCGCCGAGCATCGCCGCGAAGTCGAGCCCGAAGAGGGTGACGATCGGGATCAGCGAGTTGCGCAGGACGTGGCGGACCATCACCCGGCGCTCGTCCAGGCCCTTGGCGCGGGCGGTGCGCACGTAGTCCTCCTTCATCGCGTCGAGCATGTTCGAGCGCAGCACCCGGCTGTAGAAGCCGATGTAGAGGATCGCCAGCGTGAACCAGGGCAGGATCAGGTGGTAGGCCCAGTCGACCGGGTCTTCGGTCAGCGGCACGTAGCCGCCGGAGGGGAACAGTTCGAGCTTGAAGGTCAGCAGGTAGAGAAAGACCGCCGCCAGCAGGAAGGACCGGGATCGAGATGCCGGCGACCGAGACGACGGTCAGCAGGCGGTCGAGCCGCCCCCCGGCTTCAGCGCCGAGAGGTAGCCGAAGAGGACCCCGAAGAAGAGCCAGATCACGGCGGCGCCGATGCAGAGCGAGAAGGTCGCCGGGATCCCTTCGACGATCTTTTCGTCGACGTTGAGTTCGTCGCCGTAGGAGATCAGTTCGCCGGTGAAGATCTTCTTCATCATCGTCCAGGTACTGGACCGGCAGCGGTTCGTCGAAGCCCCAGTCCTCTTCGATGCTCTTGACCAGGACCGGGGTGGCGTTCTTGCCGGCCAGCTGCTGCGGCGGGGTCGGAGTTGGGGATGACGTTGAAGATCGCGAAGATGATCACGCGAGACCGCGAACAGCACCAGCACCATCCCGGCCAGGCGCCTGGCGACGAAGCGGGCCATCAGACCGCGGTCCCCTCGGGCTCGGCCATGCCGGCGCGTGCCTCGAGCCGCACCTTCGATTTCGGGTCGAGGGCGTCGCGCAGGCCGTCGCCGAAGACGTTCAGCGAGAGCACCGTGAGCAGGATCAGCACGCCGGGCGCGAAGGCCAGCAGCGGCGAGGTGTAGATCGATTCGACGCCGCCCGAGACCATCGTGCCCCAGGAGGAGTTGGGCGGCTGCACGCCGGCGCCGAGGAACGAGAGCGCGGCCTCGAGCAGCATGCTGTTGGCGATGTTGAGGGTGAAGAAGACGATCACCGTCGACCAGAGGTTGGGCAGCAGCTCGCCGAACATGATCCGCAGCGAGCCCGGCGCCCTGGGCGACCGCGGCCTCGACGAACTCCTTCTCGCGCAGGGCCAGCACCTCGCCGCGGATCGGCCGCGCCATGTACGGGGTCGTAGACGACGCCGATGATCACGATCGGGATCCAGATCGAGCTGCCGGCGACTTCGAGCGGGCCGATCTTGAGCCCGCCGACCGCGAGCGCGGTGCCCAGGGCGATGCCGAGCAGGACGACCGGGAACGCCCAGATCAGGTCCAGGGCGCGGGAGATGAAGCTGTCGAGCCGGCCGCCGAAGTAGCCGGCGAGCAGGCCGAGGACCGTCGCCAGCAGGGTGGTGATCAGGGCCGAGGTGAGGCCGATGAAGAGCGAGGTGCGACCGCCGTACATCAGCCGCACCATCTCGTCGCGGCCGAGGCCGCCGTCGGCGCCGAGGAAGAACTCGCCGCCGGCGCCGAACCAGACCGGGCCGATCGGCTTGCCTTCGACGTCGACGACTTCGCGGGTCTCGCCGTCGACGACGATCTTCTCCGTCGTGTGGGTCGCGTTGGGGCCGGTGTGGGCGACGTGGTCGGCCCACAGCGGCGCCGCCAGCACGAAGGCGACGATCAGGGCGAAGAGCGCCAGGGAGGCGAGCGCGAGGCGGTTGCGCCGCAGCCGCCTGTAGGCGAGGTACCAGGGGCCGTGACGCTCATTCGACACGGCCCCCATTGTCCCAGCGCTGCCGGGCGGCTACTTGAACTGGAAGCTGGTCAGGTCCTGGCCGAAGGTCGGGTTGAAGATCACCTTGTCGAGGTCGATCGCGTCGGAGACGAAGGTCGAGACCGTGCGATTGCCGTAGGGGGCCCACGGCGCTTCTTCCATGTATTCCTTGTCGAGGGCGGCGTATGCTTCTTCCTGCTCGGGCCCGAACTTTTCTTCCGCCGAGCCTGGCGATCTTCTTGTTCAGCTCCGGCACGTCGGTTTCGGAGAGGTTGGTGTTGTTGGTCGGGAGGATGCTTTCTCCCGCCAGCAGTGGCTGGAAGAAGTCGTTCGGGTGCGGGTAGTCCTGGAACCAGTCCGACCAGCCGGTGTCGAGGTCGGGCGTCGACTGGTTGCCGATCACCGTGAAGTAGTTGTCCGCACCGATGATTTTCAGCGTCGTGTTGAAGCCGAGCTGCTCGAGCACGTCGTTGTAGTAGACGATCGCCGCTTCGTTGTTCGCTTTCGGTGTCGCCCCAGACGGTGACGTCCATGTCCGCCGGGTCGGCTTCTTTGATCATTGCCTTCGCCTTGGCGAGGTCGTGGGGATAGAGCTCGAATTTCTCGTAGCCGGGGATTCCGGCCGGCAGGATCTGCTGGGTGCCTTTCAGGGTGCCGACGTAGATCCGTTCCAGCGCCGCCGGGTCGACCGCGTAGTTGACGGCCTGGCGGACCTTGACGTCGTCGAACGGCGGCTTGTTCGTGTTCATCCAGAAGTAGTAGATGCTGATCGTCGGCTCGACCCGGAACTGGGTGCCCTCGTATTTGCTCTTCACTTCCGGGTAGCGGTCGGGCGGGGGCGGCGTCTGCATCCAGTCGGACTTGCCCTGCTCGACGTCGTTGACCTGGGTCGAGGGGTTGCGGACGATCGTGATGTTGATCTTGTCCATCGTGGCCGCTGGGCAGGTCCGGCATCGCTTTCGAGTTGGCTTTCTCCCAGTACGGGTTGCGCTCGTAGCTCCAGCCTTTGCCCGGATCGGATTTGACGATCACGTAGGGGCCGGTGGCCGGGGGCGGGTCTGGTGGACTGGTTCGTGTCCGGCGTGTCCGGTGGCACCGGCGCGACGAACATCAAGCCCAGCTCGTTGGTGAAGGTGCCCCGCGGTTTGGTCAGGTGGATGACGATCTCGCCGGTCTTGTCGTCGGTCTCGATGCCGGGGATGCCGCCGGTCTTGGTTTCGGCGAACTTTTCGGCGCCGACGATGCCGGTGTAGAAGGGAGAGCCGCCGGAATTGACCTTGAAGAGGCGTTCGACGGCGTAGGTGAAGTCCGAGGCCTTGACCGCCCTGCCGTCGGAGTATTTGAGGCCGGGGCGGAGGGAGAGCGTGTAGGTCTTCCCGTCCTCGCTGATCTTCGGCAGGCTTTTCGCCAAGCCGGGGATCACCTCGCCGCCGGCACTGCCGTTGGCGTGGGCATAGGTCAGAAGCGGGATGTAGACGTTCTGCATCGCCGTCCACCCTTCCTGGGTGTAGGAGAGCGCCGGGTCCAGGTAGTCGGGGAAGGAGGCGTAGGTGCCGCTCAGGGTCCCGCCCTCTTTGCCGCCGGCGTCGCTGTCACTGCCGCACGAGGCCAGTCCGATGGTTGCGACCACTGCAAGTGCGAGCACCGCGACGAGCACGCAAAGTTTTCTCAACGTAATACCTCCGAGTCGGACTGGATGGGCCTGGACTGGATGGACCTGCTCCCTGGAATCAACTCCAGCACAACGTCATTGCTCCCGTCAAGTTCATTTGAATTAGACCTTTCACTGTGGTCAGGCCAATTAGTGCCAAGTATCGGGGCCACGATCGCGACGATCGCGAGGACGCCGATGCCGGCGAAGAGGAAGGTGGCTCGGGGGTCGACCGCGGTGGCGATCGCCCCGCCGGCGAGGTAGCCGACACCGAGCATCGCCGCCCCGGTCGACTCGAGGACGCTCATCACCCGCGCCTGCATGTTTTCGCTGGTCAGCTCCTGCACGGCGCTGACCACGGCCACCCACTGCACGCCGTTGCCGGTGCCGCCGGCGGTGGCGGCGAGACAGGCGACCGCCAGCGATGGCGCCAGCGCCATCCCGATGTAGCCGGCGCCGATCGTGATCGTGCTGAGGAAGAGCAGATAGGGCAGCGAAGCCCGCCGCAGCGCCGCGAAGACGAAGCTGCCCAGGACCATCCCCGCCCCCCAGCTCGCCAGCAGCAGCCCGTAACCGGAGTCGCCCACCCCCAGGGTCTCCTTGGCGTAGATCACCTCGATCGGGATCACCGCGGCGAAGAAGACGAAGGCCGCCCCCTGGGCCAGGATCAGGTGGCGCAGGCGCAGGTGCCCCGAGACGTAGGCGATGCCCGCCCGCAGCCGCTCGATCATGTTCCCCGGATCGGGGACCGCCTGTGGCAACGGTCCGGCCGTGAAGAGGATCCAGGCGATTGCATAGAAGGAGACGGCGTCGAGCAGCAGCGCCGACTCGACGCCGAAGCCGGCGACCACCAGGCCGGCGATGCCGGGCCCGACCGCCGCCCCGCCGGTGAAGGCGACGTTGAGGATCGCGTTGCCGGAGCGCAGCTCGCCCGAGGGCTCGAGCATCGCGGCGACGACGGCGCGGGTCAGGGCCCGGGAAGCCAGCGCCAGCGCCCCGTCGATCGTCGCCAGGACGAAGATCGCCGCCAGCGAGAAGTGAGCGGAGAAGAGCGCCAGCCCGGCGAACGCCGCCGCCTCGCCGGCGTAGAGGATCGGCAGGACGAAGCGCGGCGGCGGCCGCTCGACCCGGGCCACCAGCACGGGGGCCAGGATCGCCGGCACGAAGCCGGTCCCGAGGAACAGCACGGCGGTGGCAAGGGCGCTTCCCGTGCGGTCGTAGACGAGCACCGAGAGGGCCACGATCCCCATCCAGTCGCCCAGCTCGTTGACGGCATAGGAGAGGGCGAGGCGGCGGAAGCCACGCCTGCGCAAGGGGTCGATTAGAGCTGATTTACCCACAGGTGGACTCTCGTACTACTGCATTTCTGCACAACTTTTCCTGCAGATGCACAAGTTTCGGCAAAGCTGTGCTACAAAGTTGCCAGACATTGAAGAGGTTCTGTACTTCCTGCACAGCTTTGGGCTTCAACGAAAGGGGAAAACTCATGGGCTACCGCAAGTAAGCAACTTCATTACCGGACGCGGCTAGCGTCCGACCAGTTATTGCAAAGGGCGCCTCTTGGGGGCGCCCTTTGCGTTTTCTGCGACCAAGCGCCGCCGCCTGCACGGATTTCGGCCGTGGCGGCCGTGCAACGATCCTCTCAAGAGCTGGACAGGCGATTGACTCGGCTTGAGTGGCGGACTGCGCCCGTGTAACTTTGAAATCCCGCAGGTTGCGCAGGAGCAAGCGGTCCCCCAGCCGCAGGGAATTCAAGCCGGTGCGGGAATCCCCAAGCGTGGCTGAGGCCCAAGCGGGAACCAGTCGAGGCGGAGCAATGGAGAAGACGCGTCCCACCACCGCAAACCACGTCCTCCTGTCGGGCGGGATGATCGCCGCGATCGCGGTCGCGATCTGGCGCGGTCCGATGGCCGACTGGGACGTCGCGCTGTTCGGCATCCTGCTCGGCTTCTCGATCTTCAGCGACCTGACGGCGATCGAGACCAAGTCGCGGCTGAAGATCTCCGGCAGCTTCCTCGCGATCGTCCTCGCGATCGTCTTCCTCGGTGGCACGCCCGCCGCCATCATCGGCGCCACCTCGATCGTCTTCGGCTGGTTCCGCTGGCGCGACGACGCTCATGACTTCGTCGTCAACCTGCTGACCTACGTGACCTTCCCGCTGGTCTCGGGGGTCCTCTTCCACACGATCGTCGACGACGCCGGGATCACGACCAGCGATCCCGCCTTCTACCTCTGCATCTTCGCCACCTTCCTGCTGGCGCTGACGATCAACTTCACGATGATCGCCGCCGACGCCTGCTACCTGGAGCGCGCGTCCTTCGTCGCCAAAGTCAGGACGGCGCTGTTCCCGCTGCTTCCCTCGGAGCTGATGGCGGCGCTGATGACCGTGGGCGTGGCCTACCTCTACGTCCAGGTCGGGCTCGCCGGGGTGGCGCTGTTCGGCGTCGTCCTCGTCACCTTCCAGTACCTGCTGGGCGCCCTGCTCGTCTCCCAGCAGCGGGCCGAGGAGCTGGAGCAGCGCAGCAAGCAGCTGGCCAGCTTCCAGGTCGGGATGTTGAGCGCAATGCTGCGCACGCTCGACCTGCGGGACCAGATGACCGCCCGGCACTCCGCCGCGGTGGCGCGCTACTCGCGGGCGATCGCCCAGCGGGCCGGCTACTCGCGCCGCGAGGAGGAGCTGGTCCACATCGCCGCCCTCCTGCACGACATCGGCAAGTTCATCCTCCCCGACCGCATCCTCAAGGCCAACGTGCCGCTCACCGACGAGGACTGGATGCTGATCCGCCGCCACCCGCAGCAGGGGGCGCGGGTGGTCTCCTCGCTGGACGGCTACGGCCCCGTGGCCGAGATCATCCTCGCCCACCACGAGCGGATCGACGGCAAAGGCTATCCGCGCGGCCTCGTCGGCGACGACATTCCCGAGCTGGCGCGGATCATCTCCGTCGCCGACACCTATGACGTGATGACGGCGCGCGACTCCTACCGCACGCCGATGTCGAGCTACGACGCGATCGTCGAGCTGCGGCGCGTCGCCGGCCAGCAGCTCGACGCCCGCTTCGTCGAGGTCTTCATCGAGCTGCTCGAGGGCAAGGACGTCTCCTTCGCCCACGGCGAGGCGGCCGACTTCGAGAAAGAGCTGGCGCTGGAGTCGCGGATCGCCGAGACGGCCAGCCCCGACGGCGAGACCAGCCGCTTCCAGGTCGCCGGCGTCAGCGCGTAGACGGTCAACGTGTAAACAGCGGGTGTGTAGAGGGGTCGGGTGGGACTCGCCTGCGCGAACTGCGGGGAGGCTTGGCGAGCCCCACCCAACCCCTCGCACGGGGCAGGTATACGGTGAGGTCCATGCGTGCGGTGACCTTTCAGGGGGCTGAGCAGGTAAGGATCGAGGAGAAGGCGGAGCCTGAGCTTGTAGCCGGTGACGATGCGGTGATCCGGGTGGAGGCGAGTGGGATCTGTGGGTCGGACCTGCACATCTACCACGGGCGGGTGCCGGTCGAGCCGGGGTTCACGATCGGGCACGAGTTCGTCGGCACGGTGCTGGCGATCGGCGACGCCGTCGACCGGGTCGCCGTCGGCGATCGCGTTCTCGGCACCTTCCATACCGCCTGCGCGACCTGCGTCTCCTGCCTGCGCGGCGACTACCATCGCTGCCGCGACGGCCAGACCTTCGGCCACGGCGCCAACCTCGGGGACCTGCAGGGGGCCCAGGCCGAGCAGCTGCTGGTGCCGCGCGCCAACCTCACCCTGCGGCGGGTGCCGGCGGGGATGTCGGCGGACGTCGCCCTCTTCGCCGGCGACGTGATGGGGACCGGCTACCACGCCGTCGCCCATGCCGGGATGCGCTCCGGCGACACGGTCGCCGTCCTCGGCCTGGGCCCGGTGGGGCTCTGCGCCGTCCAGGCCGCGCTTGCCGGCGGCGCCGCCGGGGTCTTCGCGATCGACTCGGTGCAAGAAAGATTGGATATGGCGGCATCCTTCGGAGCCACGGCCATCCACTTCGAGGAGCAGGATCCGAAGCGGGCGGTGCGGGGGGCGACCGAGGGGCTCGGGGTCGACGTCGCCGTCGATGCGGTCGGCGATCCCGGCCCGCTGGCGCTGGCGATCAGCCTCGCCCGCGATGCCGGCACCGTCTCCGGGATCGGCGCCTACGCCGGCAGGGGCGAGGTGCCGCTGGGGCTGGCCTGGCTCAAGGGCCTCGACCTTAGACTCGGGCTCGCCAACGTGATCGCCCACGTCGACCGCGTGCTGGCCCTGCTCGAGGCCGGCAGGCTCGACCCGGCGCCGCTGGTCACCCATCACATGGAGCTCGACGAAGCCGCCGAGGCCTACGCGATCTACGACCGCCGGGAAGCCCTGAAGATCGTCCTCACCCCTTAGCTGTACCAGTTGACTAGAACAGTGATCGCGGCTACTGTGTCCTCTGATGACACAGCAAGACGTCGCCGCGCGGGCCGAGCCCAACCCCTTCGCGACTGATCCCAGCGACGAGCTGCCGGTTGGGCTGCAGCTGACCTGGCGCCTGCGGGCGCTGATCTCCACCGGTCAGCTGGCAAGCGGCGAGCGCCTGCCGAGTTTTCGTCGCCTGGCCGAATGGGCGGGCGTCAACCTCAACACCGTGCGGGCGGTCTACGAGGGCCTCGAGGCCGAGGGCCTGGTGGTCAGCCGCCAGGGGCAGGGGACCTTCGTCGCCGACGGGGTCGTGGCGGCTCCCGAGCTGGAGGAGATCGCCGCCGACGCTCTGCGCCGGGCCAGCGACGCCGGCCTCGGACCGCGTGACCTGGCGATCGTGGCGATGGCCTGCGCAAGCATCCCCGGCAATGTTGGGGGGGAGGCTCCGGTGTCACCCGCACCGGGCCTCCCCAGCCTCGAGGAGGAGAGCGAGGCGATCGAGGTGCGCCAGGAGCTGCGCCGTCAGATCGGTCGCCTCGAGTCCGAGCTGGCGAGCTACGCGCGCCACCTCAGCGCCGATCTGCCGACCGCGCCGCGCCGCGCCGTCGCCCACGTCGCCGGCGTGCAGGAGCTGGAGCAGACCCGCGACACCTTGATCGCGCAGCTCTCCGAAGCGCAGAAGGCAGCGGAGCAGCGGGTGCGCGACGAGGCGCAGGCGCGGAGCAGCGGTCCTCTCGGCAGGGCGATGAGCTGGTGGCGGGCGAAGCCCTAGCCCGCAGACTCGGCTCCGTCGGCGAGTTCTTCACCGAGGTGGGGACGATGATGGTCCTCACCGTGAGGACGATCGTCTCCGCGGTGAGGTCTCCCTACCCCTACGGGGAGGAGCTCGTCTGGCAGTTCCTCTTCGTGCTGAAGCTCTCCTGGTTCCCACTCCTGATCTCCACCTTTGCCCTCAACCTGGGTGCCCCCGGGCTGCAGGCGGCCGGAGTGCTCTCGCTGTTCGGTGCGCTCGACCGGCTCGGCGGCTTCTTCGTCGTGATCGCGATTCGCTGGATCGCGCCGCTGGTCACCGCGGTCGTGGTGGCGGGAGTGGCCGGCACCGCGATCACCGCCGATTTGGGAGCCCGGAAGATCCGTGAGGAGCTCGACGCCCTGCAGGTGCTCGGCGTCGACCCGGTCAAGAACCTGGTCGTGCCGCGATTCCTGGCGCTGATGGTCGTCACCGGGCTGCTCGACATCTTCGCGATCGTCTTCGGCCTCAGCGCCGGGATTGCCGCCGAGCTCCTCTACAACCAGTCGCTCGGCGGCTTCTTCGCGACGCTCTTCACCAACGCCACGATCACCGACATCTGGTCCTCGGTCCTGATGTGCACGATGTTCGGCGCGATCGTCGCGGTGGTCTGCTCCTACAAGGGGATGTCGGCTTCGGGCGGGGCCGCGGGGGTCGGACGCGCCGTCAACCAGGCGGTGGTCATCTCACTCGTCGCTGTCTTCTTCTTCCAGTTCGTCGTCAGCTCGGTTCTGCTCGCCACCAACCCCGAGTTGCAGGCCGTCCGGTGATCGGCTGGCTCGACGTCCCGCGCGGCTGGCTCGACTCCTTCGGGGAGATCACCCGCTTCGGTCTGCAGGTCGCGGGCCAGGTCTACTCGGGCCGGGTCTTCCGCTACTTCGGCGAGGGCCTGCGCCAGGCCGGGATCCTGATCTTCGGCTCCGCCCTGATCATCTGGGCCTTCGTCTTCATCCTCGGCCTCCAGTGCGGCCTCCAGGGCGCCTACTTCAACCGCTCGATCGGCGCCCCGTCACTGGCCGGTCTCTTCTCCGCCTACTGCGATCTGCGCGAGGGACTGCCCTACGCCTTCGGCTACATCCTCTCGGCCAAGGTCGGCACCGGGATCGTCGCCGAGATCGGGGCGATGCGGATCTCCGACGAGATCGACGCGCTCGAGGTGATGGGGATCCCGCCGGTGACCTTCCTCTGCGCGACCCGCCTGCTGGGGGCGTGGATCGCGATCCCGTTTCTCTACCTGATCGGGATCGTCGTCATCTACCTGGCCAGCTACCTGTCGGTGGTCAACCAGGTCGGCGACGTCTCCTCCGGTGGCTATCTGCTGATCTTCTGGATGTACCAGAGCCCGCCCGACCTGATCTTCAGCCTGATCAAGGGGATGGTGATGGCCACGGCGATCATCATCGTCGGCTGCTACTACGGCTACACCGCCTCGGGGGGGCCTGTCGGCGTCGGCACCGCGACCGCGCAGTCGATGGTGGTCAACATCATCCTCGTCCACATCATCGGCATGCTCGGGACGGTGATCTTCTGGGGGGCCAACCCCAGGGCGCCGATCGGCGGTTGAGATCTGCCAGCATGGGTGCGATGGCGCTGCTGAGCGATCCGGAGGTGGAGGCGAAGCTCGCCGGGCTGTCCGGCTGGGCGCGCGCCGGCGAGGCGATCGCGAAGGAGTTCGACCGCGGCGACTTCGTCGGCTCGGTCGAGTTCGTCTCCGCCCTGGTCGAGCCGGCCGAGGCGATGAACCACCACCCGGACCTGGAGATCTCCTGGGCGACGGTGAAGGTGACGATCTCGACCCACTCCGAGGGTGGGCTCACCGCGGCTGACTTCGAGCTGGCGGCGAAGATCGACGGGTTGGCCTGAGAGGGGCTAAGCGCTGAGAACCTCGACGAGGGCGCGGCCGCAGGAACGGTCGGGATCCTTGTCGGGGTTGTAGCAGCCGAGCGAGGCGCCGGCGAGGGCGGGGGAGGAGAGCAGCGGCGCGAGGACCGAACGCAGCTCACCCCAATCCAGGCCCCCCGGCATCAGGTAGTCGGTGGCGGGGAAGACGTCCTGGTCGAGCACGTCGACGTCGAAGTGGAGCCAGAAGGGGCCACGGTCGGCGAGGATCGAGGCGACCTCGATCGCGGCGAGGCCCGGCCCGGCGGCGCGCAGCTCCTCGACCGGGCGCAGCATCGGCGTCGGTTCGATCGTCTCCGGCTGGCGCATCCCATACTCGATCGACTCCGCCCGGTCGCGGAAGCCGACCAGGGCGAGTTGCTCCGGCGCCACCGAGGGCCCGCCCGCGGTCGCCACCCAGGCTTCCGGGCCGAGCCCGAGTGCGACCGAGACCGGCATGTCCGCGGCCTCGCCGGTCGGCGAGGTCCTGCCGTCGTAGAGATCGAGGTGGCCGTCGAGGTGGACCAGGCCGACGCTGCCGAGGGCGTCACGGGCACCGGCCAGGGCGCCGGGGAGCTCGGCGCAGCAGCCGCCGGCGAGGAAGGGGCGGGCACCGGAGCCGACATGCTCGCCGACGGCCGCGCGGATCGTGGCGGTCGTGGCCAGCACGTCGGGGCCGGCGAGGATGCCGGTCTCCGGGTCGCGCTGCTCGCCGCGGATGCTCACCGCCAGATCGCCCCGGTCCTCGCCCCCCAGCGCGGCGGGGAGGCCGAGGTCGCGCAGCGCCGCCGGACCGTGCTCGGCGCCACCATCGCGGCCGACGGAATCGATCGGAACGCCGATGAAGTCGAGCGGTTGCACCGCTTCCGACTTTAACCCCACCCCGGTGGTGTCAAACTCGGCAACGATGGCGAAGCGCAAGAAGCAGAGGCGGCCGCGGCAGAAGGCGCCGACGGTCGACTACGCCGATCCCGAGGGCAACGTCCTGACCCTGCGGCAGTCGCTCAGCGCCGCCACGATCGCCAAGATCGGCGAGCCGCCGGGGGGCGACGCCGCCTCGCTCGAGGACGCCTGGCGGCGACGATCGGAGGCGCTGTTCGAGCGCTTGGCGGTGCGCTGGGAGATCGCCGGCCTGCCGCTGAGCGAGCAGAAGATGCTGCTCGGCCGCTACCGGATGGCTGACCCCGACACCCAGTGCTGGGTGCGGCAGACGCTGACCGCGCACGTCGAGCGCCACATCCCCGAGCTGGCCGGGTAGTCGTGCCCGACGAGCTGAGGATCGACGACCGTCTGGCGATCCCGCTGGCGGAGATCGAGCTGCGCACCAGCCGCTCCTCCGGCCCCGGCGGCCAGCACGCCAACGTCACCGCCTCGCGGGTGGAAGCCGCCTTCGACGTCGGCGCCTCGGCCGTGCTCGACGAGGCGCAGCGCAAGCGCCTGCTCGACCGCGCCGGCGCCACCGTCACCGCCGTCGCCCAGGACGCGCGCGGCCAGTCCCGCAACCGCGAGCTGGCCCTGCAGCGGCTGGCGCAGAAGATCGCCGCGGCGCTGGCGGTGCCGCGAAGCCGCCGCCCGACCAGGCCGACCAAGGCGTCCCGGCGCCGGCGCCTCGAGCAGAAGCGACGGATCGGCGAGCGCAAGCGCGGCCGGCGCCGTCCGGGCGGGGAAGTGGAGTAGCCGCGGCCGGCATGAGTTTTGGTGCCGGCGCGGCTCAGTGGGTAGAGGAGAACTGGACACCTACCGAAAGGACGGATCATGCTTGCGAGCTCCAAGGCATTCAGCGGCTTCGCGGTCGACGACCTGGGCAAGGCCCGGCAGTTCTACGGCGAGACCCTGGGGCTGAAGACCACCATGCTCGACGAGGAGAACGGCGTGATGGCGCTGAACATCGCCGGCGACCGCGACACGATCCTCTACGCCAAACCGGACTTCGTCGCCGCCACCTACACCGTCCTCAACTTCCCCGTCGACGACATCGACGAGGCCGTCGACGGCCTCGTGGCCCGCGGCATCGAGTTCGAGCGCTACGACGAGATGCCCCAGGACGAGAAGGGCATCATGCGCGAGGCCGGCCCCCAGATCGCCTGGTTCAAGGACCCGGCCGGGAACATCCTCTCGGTGCTGCAGGAGCGCTAGCCGGCCGGGGTGCCCGTCCGGTCCCGGTCGGCACTCGCTGCTTCGGCCCGGGCGAGGGCCGGCGAGGTGACGAACTCCGCGTGGATCCGCAGGCCGAGCACGGCTGGGACGGCGATCGAGGCCAGCGTCATCGCAAGGCCCAGCCACCAGAGCAGGTCGAACCGGGGGGCCACCCAGACCGCGGCTCCGCTGGCGACGACGAAGATCGCCATCGCCGGGAAGTCGATTACGAGGGCCTTGGCGAAGGCGCCGAGGGGCTTCCCGATCCTCGCCGTTTCGACCTCCCAGGAGGGCATTGTCTCGTCACCGACGCGATCCTGCAGGAAGGGCCAGAGCCGGTCACGTACGTAGGTCCCGATCTTCGCGGCAGCGGAAGGTCTCGGCCATGTGGAGCATCACCACCAGCAGGGCGATTGGTGGGACCGCCAGCAGCAGTCGCTCTTCGCCGTTGTTCACGACGACGCCGAAGATGACTCCGAGGGCGGTAAGGCCCAGGCCCACCACCGCCGCCTGGGTGGTGATGTGACTGATGATCTCGTTTCGCAGTGCCTGGAACTCAGCCAGCGCAACATCGATCGCCTTGTCCGCATCGGAAGCCTCCACCGGCAGCACCCTAACCCGGAGAGCCCCGCGGCGTGGCGGGGCCGATTGGAAGTCTTTGGATGGGCACGGCTGGTTTCGAACCAGCGACCTCTCGCGTGTGAAGCGAGCGCTCTCCCACTGAGCTACGCGCCCGGGAGAGCGGGATCTTACGCGGATAGCCGGGGCTCGCGGAGAGGCCCCGAGAGCTGTCTGTAGCTCATCGCCGGAATAGAATACCCGTCCATAAAATTAGGTAGATAGCCTGGAATTTTTAAGTATGCGGGTCACATCCATTTGATTAACCGAAGGAGCTAGCGATGCGATCCGCAAGAAGAAATCTGCCAGCGCTGTCTACCGCCTGCTGCGCGGCGGCGGCGGCCATCTGCCTGCTTGCCGGCTCGGCCCGGGCGGCGACGTATCCGCCTGGGGGCGGTGCCTTCAACGGCGGCCTCGAAGGCTGGACGATGCCGGCGAAACCGACCTGCAACATCCCGCTGATGGGCGCCTGCACGACGACGGCGGGGTATGACGGCGAAAACGGAAATCCAGCCGGTTCGCTGGCAGCCAACACGACGATCCTCCTCAACCTCGGGGGACTGTTCAAAGCCACGGCCGCCTTCCAGTCGCCGAACTTCACCGCGACCGAAGGCGGGGCCGCGACGCTGCACGTCGATCGTCAGCTCGCCTCGGAGAACCTGCTCGACCTGACGCCCAAAGCCACCTATGTGGTGACGCTGGCCGACCGCACCAGCGGTGTCGGCTCGGAGGTCCTGACCGACTCGGTGGACGGGGTCACGGCCTCCTTCTCGGGCAAAGACGGAGCGGCGACGCTCGTCCCCGGCCATGCCTACGCGATCTCGATCGCCGCCGAAACCAGCTCCTCGCTGGCGAACGTGGGATTGCTGGGCTCGACCGCCCTGCGCTTCGACAACGTCTCCTTGACGGTCGGCTCCTCGGGTGGCGGCGGCAAGGGTGGCGGCGGAGGGGGCGGCGGCAATGGCGCCAACGGTCTCTCCAGCAGCCGCCTGCTCTCGCTGCTGCGCTCAAACGGCGGTGGCACGGCGGTGCTCAGGGGCAGGCGCCTGTTCGTCAAGCGCGCCTGCCCCGCCAAGGTGGGGCGCAGCTGCCGCCTCTCCCTCCAGGGCCTGCTCGCCAAGCGCAAGCCGGCGACGACCAAGCGCACCAGCAAGGTCGCCAAGGGCAAGGCGAAGACGCTGGTCCTGAAGGTGAAGCCGAAGGCCAGGGCCAAGCTGGTCAAGCGCAAGAAGCTGCTCTTCAAGCAGACGGTCAAGGCCGGCGACGCCAAGGCCACCGTCTACCCGCGGCTGAAGCTGATTCGCCGCTAACCGGCCAGGCCGGGCTGGGCGACGGGTCCCTCGCCGAGCGGAGAGGGACCCTCGTCCGGCGGGCCGGCCTCGTCCCCTTCCTCCTCGCCGTGCTTGCGCAGGGCGAGGCCGACGAAGGGGAAGACCAGGGTCGAGAGCATCGCGGCGCCGACCAGGCCGGCCGCGGTCGACGATCTTCATGTGGCCGGTCTCGATCGCGATCGTCGTGATCGCGACGACCAGCGGCAGCTCGGTCGCCGAGTAGAAGGCGAGGGCGGCACGGTCGCGGGCGCCGAGCACGCCGCGGTAGAGCAGCATCGCCGGCGCCCCGCGGACGACCAGGAAGAGGGCGAAGAACATCGCCAGCTTCGCGATCGCCGCCAGCCGAGCCGAGCGCCGCGAGGTCGAACTCGATGCCGCTGGCGACGAAGAAGAAGGGGACGAAGAAGCCGAAGCCGACCGCGGTCAGCTTCGACTCGAACACCTGCAGCTCCTGGCCCTGCAGCGCCAGCCGCACGATCATCCCGGCGACGAAGCCGCCGAGCAGGACGTCGAGGCCGAGCTTGCCGGCGAGCAGGACCAGGCCGAAGACGAGGACGACCGTGACCCGCACCGCCAGCTGGCTGCTCGACTCGAAGGTCCGCTCCAGCGCCGGCCAGCCGCGCCAGGCCGAGCGCACCGAGACCAGCGCCAGGGCCAGCGCCAGGGCGACGAAGGCGAGCAGGATCGCCGCCTCGTGCAGCGGGTTGGCGGTCGAGAGGACCAGCGTCACCAGCAGGATCGGGCCGAACTCGCCGGCGCGCGCCGGCCGCCAGCAGGTAGGTGCCGAAGCGGGTCTTCAGCTCGCCGTTGTCGCGCAGGATCGGGATCAGGGTGCCGATCGCCGTCGTCGCCATCGCCGAGCCGGTGTAGAGGAAGGAGACGACGACGCCCGGCCGCGGCCAGGGCGCCGCCGATCCCGTAGGCGAGCGCCACCGAGAGCAGCCAGCCCCAGGCGCCGAGCTTCAGCGGCCTGCCCTTGATCCGGTCGAAGTCGATCTCGTAGCCGGCGAAGAAGAAGAGCATCCCCAGCCCGAGGTTGGAGAAGAATTCGATGAAGTCGTCGGTATGGGCGAGGCCGAGGACCTCCGGCCCGACGACGATCCCCAGCAGCAGCTCGAGCACCACGACCGGGGGCGCGAAGCGGTTCGGCACCACGGCGACCGTGATCGCCGCGACCGCGGCGACGACGACGATCGCGAAGAAGGAACTCGGTGTCGACTCTATCGCTGCTGTCGGCAGGGCGATCAAGGGGTGATCCTACGGCCGGCAGGGTAGGATCGTGAGTGGACCGTGCTAGGCGGGGAATCAGCGGTGCCTTGTAACCCGCAATCCGCTCTAGCGGGGCCGAATCCCGTTCCGAGGGGCTGGCCGTCGGGGTCAGTGCGTCGCGGCGGCGTTGACGGCCGGGTCCTGCGCGACGTGGGCACGCGAATCAGGTCAGGTCCGGAAGGAAGCAGCCTTAAGCGGATGCCGCGGGTGCCGCAGGTGAGCCCGGCAAGAGCCAAAAACGACGGACACGCCCGGTGACCTCGCTTCGAAGGCGGGTGCACGGTCCATACCTTCGCCGTATCCAGGTTTGTGGCCCCTCCAGGGGCTGCAAACTTGGATACGCGTCGTTCTCCCCGCGACGCGTCAGTCGATCAGGCGCTTGCTGACATGCGGCTGACGGCGACCCGCCAGGTCAGCAGCGCGAAGGCGACGAGGAAGGCGAAGCGGGCGAGGTCGACCGCCTCGTAGCCGAAGGCGCCGCCGCGGACCAGTTCGACCAGCTGGTGCAGCGGGTTGAGCTGGGCGACGACCTGGACCCCCTCGGGCAGGCCGTCGATCGGGAAGAAGGTGCCGGCGACGAGGAAGAGCGGGCGTGACGAAGAGCGCGGTGACGTAGTTGAACTGGTCGATCTTGGCGACCGTCGCCGCCATCGCGATGCCGAAGCCGGCGAAGCCGAGCGCGGTGACGAAGCAGAAGATCGGCACCAGCAGCATCCCCGGCGCCGGGTCGAGGCCGAAGGCGAAGGTGACCAGCAGCGGGAAGCAGCCGTAGACGCCGGCGCGGATGGCGATCCAGAGCATCTCGGCGCGTGACCAGCTCCTCGACGTCGACCGGCGCCGCCAGGATCGCTTCGTAGGTGTTCTGGAAGCGGTGCTTGACGAAGGTGCCGAACATCGACGGCAGGGCGCTGGAGAAGATCACCGCCGTCGCCACCATGCCGGTGCCGACGAACTGGATGTAGGGGACGCCGTCGACTTCGTCGACCAGGGTCGCGCCGAGGCCGAGGCCGAAGGCGAGCAGGTAGACGATCGGTTCCAGCACGCTGGAGAAGGTCGTGCCCTTCCAGTAGGTGCGGAAGTTGGCGACCTCGCGGCTCATCACGCCGGCGATCGCCGCCGGTTCCAGCCGCCGCATCTTCTGCGGGGCGGTGCGCCGCGCTGGCGCTCTCCACTCACTCCGCCTCCTCGCCGGTCAGCAGCACGAAGACGTCCTCGAGCGTGGCGGCGCGGACGACCGCCTCCTCGGGGATGGCGCCGTCGCCGGCGCGCTCGGAGCCGACGATCGCGATCGCCGGGCCGGCCGGGCGCACCCGCAGGCCGCTCGCCTCGGCCTCGACCCGCAGCTCGGCCAGGCGCTCCGGTGGCGCGTAGATCTCGGCCGTCTGGCGGCCGGCGTGCTCGACGATCAGCTCCGCCGGGCGGCCGCGGCTGATGATCCTGCCCTTCGTCATCACCGCGACCTCGTCGGCGAGCCGCTCCGCCTCCTCGATGTAGTGGGTCGACATCAGGATCGTCGTGCCGCGGGCTTTGAGCTCGCCGATCAGGGTCCAGAGCTCGGTGCGGATCTGCGGGTCGAGCCCGACCGTCGGCTCGTCGAGCAGGACCAGCCTCGGTTCGTGGACGAGGCCGCGGGCCAGCAGCAGCCGGCGGCGCATGCCGCCGGAGAGCTCGTCGACGGCGTCGCGGCGGCGGTCGCGCAGGCGGGCCAGGTCGAGCGCGCGGTCGACGGCGGCGGCGACGTCCGGGACCCGGTAGAGGCGCGCGTAGACGGCGAGGTTGTCCTCGACGGTGACGTCGACGTCGAGGTTGTCGAGCTGGGGGACGACGCCCATCTCGGCCCGGGCGGCCTTCGAGTCGCGCGGGCAGCTCGTGGCCGAGCACCCGCAGCTCGCCGGCGTCGGCGATCGCCTGCCCGGTCAGCAGCCGCATCGTCGTCGACTTGCCGGCGCCGTTGGGCCCGAGCAGGCCGAGGCAGATGCCCTCGGGCACCTCGAGGTCGAGCCCGTCGACCGCCGTGATCGGGCCGAAGCGCTTGACCACGCCGCTGAGTTCGATTGCCGCCATCGGCCCCGATGCTTGCACGGCTTCGCGATGGCGGACTGCGGCCGCCCGTGGAAGACTGGCGCGGTGCTGGACGAGCGCTGGATCAGGTCGCTGCACGTCGAGTCGATGCGCGAGGACGACCTGCACGCCGAGCGCGAGCCGCACGTCCTCTTCCAGGCCTCGACGATCGGGGCCCTGCTCGACGGCGCCTACGACGGCGACCTCAGCTTCGCCGAGCTGGCCGAGCACGGCGACCTCGGCCTGGGGACGCTGAACGGGCTCGACGGCGAGATGATCGCCCTCGACGGCGAGTTCTTCCGCGCCGACGTCGACGGGCCGGGTCCAGCCGGTCCCGCCCGCGGCGAGGACGCCGTTCGCGGTCGTGACGAGGTTCGAGCCGGCGGTCGACGAGCGCGATCGAGGGCCGGCTCTCGCCACGAGGAGCTGCTGGCGCCGGCTCGACGAGCTGATCCCGGCCGGCGCCTCCTCCTGCGCGATCCGCCTCGACGGCCGCTTCGAGCTGGTCCGCGCCCGCTCGGTCCCGCGCCAGCGCCCGCCCTACCGGCCGCTGACCGAGGTCGTCGCCGACGCAGCACGTCTTCGAGCTCGCGCGACGTCGCCGGGACGATGCTCGGCTTCCGCTTCCCCGCCTACGTCGAGGGGATCGAGGTCGGCGGCTACCACCTGCACTTCATCGATGACGACCGCTAGCGCGGCGGCCACGTGCTCGACTCGCGCTGCGGCGGGCTGCGCGCCGCGGCTCGACCCCTCCGACGACCTCCACGTCGAGCTGCCGCCGGCCGTCGACCTCGCCGACCCCGATCTGGCGGCGGCGACGCACGCGGCGATCGTTCGCGCCGAGGGCGGTTAGTCCCCGCGCTCAAGTCGGGGCGGGCGCCGGCCGAAGGGTGGGGGATGAGTCGTCGTGTCCCCCAGCTTCAGGCGCGAAGTCTTCGCCGTCCTCCTGGTCCTGGCCCTTGGCGCCGTCGTCGGCCTCGGGACCGCCGGCGTCTCCTCGGCTCGCCCGGCTCAGCCGCGCTGGACGGCCGTGGTCCCCGACGGCCGCTACGGCGTCGACCGGCCCGCCCGCGGCGAATACGTCGTCTTCAAGGTCAGGAACCGCAAGGTCCGCGACCTCGAGCTGCAGATCCAGATCACCTGCCAGGCCTCCGACACGCCGTACTCCGAACAGCGCTTCTTCACCGCCGCGCCGTCGCGCCGCAGGGCCGCACCATCCCCGCCAACGGCAAGCTGATCATGAACTGGCAGGAGCGCGGCAACGGCCGGCTCGGCCGCGTCCACGTCGAACTCAAGTTCGTCGGCCCCCACGACCTCGCCAACATCGCGGTCATCGTGCCCGAGGAGCAGGGCCCCGAAGCTGAGCCCGAAGAAGCCAAAGAGAGCTGCGACGGCGTCGGCGCGCTGCCCTTCCGCCGCGGCTTCGAGCTGCGCAACCTGCCGCCCGGGCCCTAGCACCGCGGCTCAGCAGCGGCGGTAGACCTGCCAGGACTCGTTGTCGGCGACGGGTCGGAAGCCGGGCGGGACCTCGAGTGAGAAGTCGGGTCGGGTCGTTGGGGTCGAGGACGAAGTTGTGGATGACGAAGTCGCTGGCGGGGGCGAGGAAGTAGCCGCGGTCGGGGATGCCTTCCTCGCTGGCGCTGACGATCCGGGTCGGCCTGCACGTCGAGGCCGAAGGCGAGGCGGGGGACGGCGCGGTGGTTGGGGACCGCGACCGGGCCGCAGAGCGGCTCGAAGGCGCCGGCGTCGACGAGGTCGTTGAGGTCGCCCTCGATCCGCGCCTGGTTGGTGAGGTCGGTGTCGACGCGGGAGTCGAGGTCCCACTGGTTCGGCAGCCCAGACGACGAACATCAGCGCGACCAGGGCGGCGAAGAGCTGCCAGCGACGGCGCCAGGGGTGGCCCGGCTCCAGCAGCCGCCAGCCGAGCAGGCCGAGCGCCGGCGAAGATCGCCAGCACCGCGGCGGCGAGCATCGTGTAGCGGGGGAGGATCGCGAGGCCGCCGCAGGCGAGGATCGCGAAGGCGCCGAGGGCGAGCGCGGCCGCCGCGACGCCGAGGGTCGAGCGGCGGCGCAGGAAGGCGAGGCCGAGCGACGACGCCGCCGAGCGGCGCCGACCATTCCCGGCCACTGCAGCACCTCGCCGAGCCGGCGCGGCCCGTAGAGGACGAGGTCGACCGGCCCCGTCTGCCGCTCCAGCGTCTCGACCGTCTCCTTGGTCCCGGTGCAGGAGTAGGTCGGGCTGCCGGCGGTGATCCAGTCGAAGAGCGCCCAGAGCACCGGGGCGGCGAGGGCCAGGACGATTAGCGGGGCGGGGGGAAGGAAAGGGCACCCCTCGCTCGGACAAGTGCCGGTCTGATGAGACCGGCACTTTGAGTATCCGCCCGCTCGAGGGGTGCCCTTACCGTCCCCTCGGCCGCAGCGTCACCGGGTCGACGGCCAGGTAGGCCAGGTAGGCGAACGAGAACAGCCAGGCCTCGGGGCGCAGCAGGCCGGCGAGGGCGAGCAGGGCGAGGACGGGCCAGCCGGCGCGGGGGCGCTTGGCCTCGACCAGCAGCGCGGCGAGGCAGAGGGCGATGTAGGGGAGGTCGATGTAGGCGCGCAGGCCGTTGGAGAGGAAGGGGGCGCGGGTGAGGACGATCGCCGCCGCGACGGCGCCGATCCGGCGGTCGAACCAGAGCGCGCCGAGCCGGTAGACGAAGTAGCCGATCAGGCCCAGGGAGGCGTAGGCGATCGCCATCGTCACGTCGATCGCGCCGTCGCCGAGCGGCGGGTCGCGACCAGGCCGAACAGGTCGGTCAGCGGGTGCGGCGTGGGCGGCAGCGCGGCGCCGTAGTCGGGGCTCAGCCCGTGCGCCAGTTCCCGCCCCCAGACGAGCGCGTAGATCGTGTCGTAGTTGGGGAAGCCGACCGGGAAGACGAGCAGCAGCGCCGCCGCTCACGCGCGGCGACCCAGGCGGCCGGCGTCAGCCAGCTGGAGGGCCTCGGATGGCACGGGCGCAAGGTATCGGGGACCGGCGCAAGGGCGTGGATACACTGGCCGCAGTCCGCCGATGACCGAGTCGACCTCCCTCTACCGCCGCCACCGCCCGGGCTCCTTCGACGAGGTCGTGGGCCAGCAGCACGTGGTCCGCACCCTGCGCAACGCGGTCGAGCAGGACAAGGTCCACCACGCCTACCTCTTCGTCGGCTCGCGCGGGACCGGCAAGACCTCGATGGCGAAGATCCTCGCCCGCTCGCTCAACTGCGAGCGCGGCGGGCCGACCGTCACCCCCTGCGGGGAATGCGAGTCCTGCATGACGATCGCCGCCGGCACCTCGATCGACGTGATCGAGATGGACGCCGCCTCCAACCGCTCGGTCGACGACGTCCGCGACCTGCGCGAGCGGGTCGCCTACGCCCCGGCCGGCGGCCACTGGAAGGTCTACATCCTCGACGAGGCGCACATGCTGACCAAGGAGGCCTGGAACGCCTTCCTGAAGACGCTCGAGGAGCCGCCGCCGAACACCGTCTTCGTCCTCGCCACCACCGAGTCGCACAAGGTGATGGCGACGATCGCCGACCGCTGCCAGCGCTTCGACTTCCAGCGCCCCTCCCTGGAGCAGATCTCCGAGGTGCTGACCCGGGTCGCCGCCGCGGAGGGGATCGAGGTCGACGACGGCGCGGTGGCGATGATCGCCCGCTCGGCCTCCGGCAGCTTCCGCGACGCGCTCGGCACGCTCGACCAGCTGGTCGCCTTCGGCGGCGACAAGGTCGGCCTCGACGAGGTGCTGGAGATGCTCGGCGCCGCCGACGCCGAGCTGCTGTTCGACGCGGTCGACGCGGTCGTCGCCGAGGACCCGAAGGCGGTGCTGCTCGGGGTCGAGAAGATGGCCCGCTCCGGCCGCGACCCCTCGCAGTTCGCCCGCGACCTGCTCGCCCACCTGCGCCACCTGCTGGTCACCCAGACGACCGGCGAGGTGCCGACGTCCTTCGTCGTGACCGCGACCGACTCGGCCCGGCTGCAGGCCCAGGCGCCGCGATCGGCGCCGCCGCCCTGGTCCGCACGATCGACGAGCTGGCGGCGGCGCTGACCGCGGTCCGCGAGGGGGACGACGCGCGGCATGGCGGTCGAGATCGCGCTGCTGAAAGCGGCGCGGCCGGACCTGGACCCGTCGACTGAGGGACTGTTGCGCAGGATCGAGCGGCTGGAAGGACGGATGAGGGACGGGGGCGCGTGAAGCCGCGGGGTCCTGTCGCCGGCAGGGGACCCACTCGCCCCCTCCGGTAGCTAAAGCTTCCTCAGGGGCGGCTACCCCCTACGGCGCCACCCGCGGCCCCGAGCCGCTCCGGACAGACCGACCCACCTCGGGCCGACGCTGAGGAGCAGGAGCCGGCCGCGGGACCCGCGCTCGCTCTCGGCGTGGAGACGGAGAGAGCTGCCGCGGCCGCCGACAGGGGCTGCTGGTCGATCTCGATCTTGATGGGCTGAAACGAGCTGGCCCGCGGTTCTCGATCAGCTGGGGAAGACGGCGCCGGCGCTGGCGGCTACTTTCGAGGGCGCTCGCCCGGTGGGGATCGACGGCTGGTGTCGTGCGAGATCGGCTTCCCGGCGGCAGCCACCTTCAACAAGCGCAAGGCCGAGGTTCCGGAGCAGCGGGAGCGGGTCGACCGAGGCGCTGCAGACCGTCACCGGCCAGGACCTGAAGCCGGTCTACGTCCTGCTCGACGGGGAGAGTGAGGCGGCGGAGGCCCCGGCGCCCGCGGTCAAGGACGAGGGAGTCGACGAGGAAGCGCTGCTGGAGAGGCTGAAGAGCGAGTTCGACGCGGAGGAGGTCAGTTAGGTGGCACGAGGAGGAGGCGGTCCCGGAGGCTTCGACGTGAACGCCCTGATGAAACAGGCGCAGCAGATGCAGGACCAGATGCTGCAAGCGCAGGAGCAGCTCAAGGACGAGACGGTCGAGGCCAGCGCCGGCGGCGGCATGGTCAAGGTGAAGATGGGCGGCGACCTGACCCTGCGGGAGATCTCGATCGACCCCGAGGCGATCGACCCCGAGGAGGCCGAGATGCTGGCCGAGATGGTCCAGGCGGCGGTCAACGAGGGGCTGCGCGCCGCGCAGGAGCTGGCCAGCTCGAAAATGGGCGGGATCACCGGCGGCCTCGGCGGCGGCCTGGGGGCCCTGGGGGGTTGAGCACGGAGGGGCCGGCACCGCTGGCGCGCCTCGTCGCCGAGCTCTCGCGGCTGCCGGGGATCGGGCAGCGGACCGCTCAGCGCCTCGCCTTCCACCTGCTGCGGGCGCCCGACGAAGAGGCGTTCGCGCTCGGCGACGCGATCCGCGAGGTGAAGGAGAAGGTCGGCCTCTGCGAGGAGTGCTTCAACCTCGCCGAGGGGCCGCTCTGCCGGATCTGCGCCGACTCGAACCGCGACCGCGCCTCGATCTGCGTGGTCGAGGAGCCGGCCGACGTGATCCCGATCGAGCGCACCCACGAATACCGCGGCCTCTACCACGTGCTCGGCGGCGCCCTCTCGCCGATCGACGGCGTCGACGCCGACGACCTCAAGATCGCCGAGCTGCTGGCGCGGGTCCAGCGCGGCGGCATCGGCGAGGTGGTGCTCGCCACCAACCCGACCACGACCGGCGAAGCGACCGCCCTCCACATCGCCGATGCGCTGCGGGGGCAGGTCGCGGTGACGCGTCTGGCCAGCGGCCTGCCGGTCGGCGCCGACCTCGAGCATGCCGACGAGGTCACCCTCGGGAAGGCCTTCGCGGGCCGCCGCAGCCTCGATTAGTCCAGGCGAATTGAACATCCGTCCTGGACGAGTGTCGCTCCGCAAATAGCGGATTTTCCGCGGCGCTGGCGTCCGCCGCTTTCGCCAAGGTCACGGCGTGGCGGGCCAGTCGACCTCAGGCAACGGATCGGGCAACGGATCGCCGGCGGGCCGGATCGCCCGCGAGGTCTCCTCGCTGCAGGCATCGCTGCTGGCCAAGCTGCGCCAGGAGCTGGACCACGAGGATCGCGACCAGTTCGCCGCCGCGGCGCAGCGGCTGGCCGCCGACTTCGGCTCGGTGACGGCGACCGCGGTCGAAGCCGCCCACGAGCGGGCCGCGTCGCAGGGGTCCCCGGCGCCGGCATCGGCACCGGTCCAGGACGAGCACCGCGAGCTGGCCAGCCTCTACCAGCCCGGTCACATGCGGCGCCGGCTCGACCAGATGGCCGAGACCAATCGCCGCTACGGCCACCCGTTCGCGCTCGCGGTCTTCGACGCCTCCGGGCCGGGGACGCGCAACGGCGACGCCGGCGGCGGCCAGGAGACGGTGCTGGCGATCGTCGGGGCGGCGCTGCGCGACAGCATCCGCATCGTCGACGAAGCCTTCCGGCTCGAGGAGGACGCGATCTGCGTCCTCGCCCCCAACCTGCAGACCGTCGAAGCGGTGCAGATGGCGGAGCGGCTGCTGGGCAAGCTGGAGGATCTGGAGCGGGCGGGGGGGTTGCGGATCGCCGTCTCGGCCGGCGTCGTCGCCTGCCCGGACCATGGCGCCGACGTCGAGCAGCTGCTGCACAAAGCCGACGCGGCGATGTGGCGGGCCCGGGCCGTGGGCCAGCCGCTGGGCGTCGGCGCCTTGCAAGATCGCTGACAGATTTCGGGAATTTGTCCATAACTGGTGTAAACCCGCACAAGCGGTGGCAGAATGGCGCGCAGATGTCAGGGATTCGAACCAACGCAGCGGCCGAGGTGCTCGGCGTCAGCCCCAACACGCTCCGCAGCTGGGAGCGTCGTTACGGGTACCCGACCCCGAAGCGCACCGTCGGCAACCACCGCAACTACGAGTTGATGGAGCTGCAGACCCTGCGCGACGCCCTCGCCCAGACCGGCAACATCTCCTCGGCGATCGAGCTTGCCCGCCAGCGCCAGTCGGCGCCGCCCAGCGGCGGCGAGATGCTGGCGGCGCTGGAAAGCTTCGACGAGGCGGCGGCGGACCGGGCGATCGAGGAGAGCCTGGCGCTGCGACCGCTGGAGCGCACCGTCGAGGAGCTGCTGCTGCCGGCGATCGACCAGCTCGCCGCCGACCCCGACCGTGAGGCCGAGCTCGAGTTCGCCTCGCGCTGGGCGACCGGCTGGCTGCACGGCGCTCGCCGCCTTGCCCCCGCCGCCTCGCGCCCGGCCGGGATCCTGCTGCTCGACTCCGGCCACGGCCAGGGTGCCGAGGAGGTCCACACCCAGGCCCTCGACCTCGCCCTGCGGCGAGCCGGCTTCCGCGTCCTCGTCCTCTCCAACGAGCTCGGCGACGAGCGCTTGGAGCGCGCCCTCGGCGCCCTCGACCCGACCGCGATCGTCCTCTGCGGCCCCGGCGCCGAGACCAAGGACGCGGTCACGCTGGTCCGCAAGATCCGTGAGCTCGGCTTCGTCGCCCCCCTCTTCGGCTTCCGCGCCAGCGGCCTGATCGGCGCCGCCGTGCCCTCGGCCGGGGAGAGCCCCAGCCAGGTCACCGGCATGCTCAACGCGGACCTGCGCCGCCGCGCCGCAAACGCGGTCTGACCGGCGCCTGAGGCGCCCTGACGGCGCATATCGGCGTCCTCGCTCGGTCGTGTGCAGAGCACACTCCCTCGCTCGTCCTTGATCTGCTTGGTCAGGTCGCCTCAGGTCTCCGCAGAGGGGGGAGTGACCCCCCTGTCACCAGCCGGAGACGATCTGGAGAAGTACTGGTGACAGTCATGTAACGACTTCGTAGAAGTTCGGTGAACCCGCTTGACAGAGCCATATGCGGCCACAACGCTGCCGCCGAAAGGGTCAAGTCAATGAAAGGAATCACTCGGATGAGCGATACGAGGAGTGCGCCGGCGGGCGTACGCGCCATGGGGGCCGGGCTGGTCGTCCTGCTGCTGATGGCAATGGCAGCCCTGGGCCTTGCTTCCCAGGCCAGGGCCAACTTCACCACGGGCAAATGCGCGGGGCCGAACATCATTGGCGAAGGCGGCTCTTTCGCCAACGCCGCGCATGTCGCCTTCAACAACAACTTCAAGAACGTCTACTGCCTCGGCACGCCGGGCGAAGGCACGATCAACGTCGAATTCCGGCCCAACGGCAGTGGCGCCGGTGTCGCGGCGATGAAAGCTCGCACCCTGGGCAGCCCCCGGTTCGGCCAGTCCGACGACCCGCCCACCCCGACGGAAGTGCAGCAGATGGAGGCGGGCACGGCATCCGCGACCGACGACGCCAAACTCCACGTCCTGCCGGTTGCGGTCGGCTCGGTGGTGGCGCTGGTCAACTTCCCAGACGGCTGCACCAGCCTCGAAACCGAACTTCCGGCGGGATCGAGGACGGCGGAAGAAAACGCCGGCGGACCCACCCCCGACGACGTGATCCGGGTCAAGTTCACCAAGGCCCAGTACGAGGCGATCTGGGCCCAGGGCGGTGCCGGCGCACCGGCGGCGCCCCCGGTCACCTGGGGCAACGTCTTCACCGGCCTCGCCAACACCGCCACCTGTGGCCAGGAGGCGGTGACCCGGGTGGTGCGCTTCGATCAGTCGGGCACCTCGTTCGCGTTCAAGGACTACCTGCACTCGATCAACCCGACGCGGGGCTGGAAGTCGACCTACTCGACCGTCGCCCCGGTGCTGACCCGTCAGTGGCCGGGTGCCACGTTCGGGCCTCGCGCCGACTGTGGGGGAGCCGAAGGTCCGGGCAGCCAGGACGACGCGACCGACCACCTGACCAGCGCCTGCAGCAAAGGCAACCCCGAATTGATCGCCAAACTGGTCGCCACCGACGGCTCGGTCGGCTATGCCGACCTGGCGACCGCCCGCGAAAAAGGGCTGTCGATCACCCCGGAGGCAAACGACAACGACAAGTACTGGGTCCAGGTCGAAAACGGCTCCGGTGCCTTCACCGAGCCGACCGCCGATGCGAAAGGGTTCCGGACGGACACCCTTGCCAGGGGATCCAACTGCCAGACCGCGGCATTCACGAACGTTCCCGGCTCGTCGTTTGAAAGCTGGGCCAACACCAGCGGCGTCAACGCGCCGCTGGGCTGGGGCATCTGCACCCTGACCTACGCGCTCGTGTTCGACGACAACTCGGCCGCGTGGGGGGCGAGCTCCGAAGAGGAGCAGAAGGCCCGCACGCTCAAGGACTACCTGGAAAGCATCGTCTCCGACCCCGCGCAGGGAGCCCTGTTCGCCGCCGACTACGCGCGTCTGCCGAATGCGATCCTCGCGATCGCTCGCCAGGGCGTCTCCGAAATCGGCTGGAACAAGGCCGGCTCTGGCAGTGGCAACCCCGGCGGTGTCGGTAGCAGCGGCGGCGGGGGCAGCGGCGGTGCCGGCGGTGGCGGCGCGGTCATCGTCAGCAACCAGTTCTCGGTGCCGCGCAAGACGATCTCGTCGAAAACCGGTGGCGCGACCTTCTCGGTCAAACTGCCCGGGGCCGGCAAGCTCGACGTCCTCGGTACCGCCAAGGCCGGCAAAAAGAAGATCAACGTCGGCCACGTGGTCCTGACCGCCGGCAAAGCCGGCACCTACTCGGTGACCCTGAAGCCCAGCGGCGCGGCCAAGCAGCTGCTGAGCAAGAACGGCTCGCTGAAGGTCAACCTCACCTTCACCTTCTCGCCCACCGGCGGGACGGCGAAGAGCATGACCAGCGCGGTGACGCTGAAGCTGGTCAAGAAAGCCGGCAAATAGAAGTAGGCACTCCCTGGCCATTGCCGGCGCAAACGGCGCCCGGGCTCGATTTGCGAGCCCGGGCGCCGTGCCAGTGATCGGCTCCCTCCGTAAGCAACAACTCGAATCGCAGCAAAGGGGCAGATGAACAAAAAAGTGAACTTCAAGGACGCGGCGAGCGCGGTCGGCGAGCGCCTGGTCGCCGTCGGTCGGTGGTTTCTCAAGGACCCCATGAACACCATGCTGATCGTCGCCTCGATCGCGCTGACGGCCACCTTCTTCATCCTGCTGGACCAGATCCAGCCCAGCTCGGCCGGCGAAAAGGTGCCGCTGAGCAAGGTCATCAAGCTGACCGAAGACGAGCAGGTCGAGGTCGCCACCCTGCTCGACCAGGACTCCCGGGTGGTCGTCGACACCGTCAACGGGCGCACCGTCTACGCCGCCTACCCGAGCTCGGACGCGCAGACCAACTCGATGGTCAAAGCGCTGTCGGAAAGCGGCGCCGTGGTCACGATCGACCAGCAGGCCGACATCCCGTCGAAGCAGATCATGGTCCAGTTCCTGATCCCGATCCTGCTCCTGGTCTGCCTCTTCGTCCTCTTCACCAGGCTCGGCCAGGACGGCGGCGCCGGCGCCTTCGCCGGCTTCTCGAAATTCACCGGCAAAGGTCGCAAGCGCGGCGCCGAGTCCCCTGACCGCACCACCTTCGACGACGTCGCCGGCGCCGGCGAAGCGCTCGCCGAGCTGAGGGAGATCCGCGACTACCTCGCCAACCCGGGCAAATACGCGGCGGTGGGGGCGCGGGCGCCGAAGGGCGTGCTGCTGGTCGGCCCTCCGGGCACCGGCAAGACGCTGCTGGCGAAGGCGACCGCGGGGGAGGCCGAGGCGACGTTCTTCTCGCTCTCGGGCTCGGACTTCGTCGAGTCGCTGGTCGGGGTCGGCGCGGCCCGCGTCCGCGACCTCTTCGCCAAGGCGCGCAAACAGGCGCCGGCGCTGATCTTCATCGACGAGCTCGACGCCGCCGGGCGCAAGCGCGGCGCCGGCGTCGGCCAGGGCAACGACGAGCGCGAGCAGACGCTGAACGCGATGCTGGTCGAGATGGACGGCTTCGGCGGCGACGCCGGGGTCGTCGTCCTCGGTGCCACCAACCGGCCCGACATCCTCGACCCGGCGCTGCTGCGGCCGGGGCGCTTCGACCGCCAGGTGACCGTCGACGTGCCCGACGTCCACGGCCGGCTCGACATCCTCACCCTGCACTGCAAGGGGCGGCCGCTGGCCCCCGGAACCTCGCTCGAAGAGGTGGCGAAACTGACCTCGGGCTTCAGCGGCGCCGAGCTCGCCAACGTGATCAACGAGGCGGCGCTGCTGACCGTCCGCGAGGGGCGGGTGGAGATGGACCAGGCGACGCTGGAGGAGGCGATCGACCGCGTCGTCGCCGGTCCCGCCCGCAAGAACCACGTGCTCAGCGAGGAGGAACGCTGGACGATCGCGATCCACGAGTCCGCCCACGCAGTGGTGATCCGCTCGACCGGGCAGAAGATGTCCACCCAGAAGGTCTCGATCGTCGCCCGCGGTCGCCAGCTGGGGACCGCCGCCAACATGCTCACCGACCGCGACGCGGTGGTGATGCAGGAGCCCGACATGCGCCGCCACCTGCTGGCGATCGTCGCCGGTTTCGCCGCCGAGCGGATCGAGTTCGGCGTCGTCTCCACCGGCGTCCACGACGACCTTCACGCGGCGACCGGGCTGGCCCGGCTGATGGTCACCTCCTACGGGATGTCGCCGAAGCTGGGCCCGGTGACGATCGGCGAGAAAGCCGGCGAGGTCTTCCTCGGCGCCTCGCTGCAGGAGATGGGCCAGGTCGCGCAGGCGACGCTGGAGACGATCGACAGCGAGGTCGAGCGGATCGTCGGCGACTCGGTCGACCAGGCCGAGGGGATCCTCAGCGCCAACTGGCGCGCCGTCTATGAGACCGCCAACGCCCTGATCGAGCACGAGACGCTCTCCGGCCACGCGCTCGACGCGGTGCTCGCCACCGTCAAGCCGACCCTGCTGGACTTCGGCAGCAAGGCGGACGCGGAGGAGGAGACGCGCGAGTTCGAGGCTCAGCCGGAAGGTGAGTAGGCGGGCGACAGCGGCGCTGATCTGGGTTGTGGCCCTCTCGCTCTGGGCGATCGGCGCCGCCGGGGCTCGCGCCGATCCGCTGATCTGGCGCCTCGAGCAGCCGCCGCCGCCCGCCGGCGTCCCCTTCAAAGTGCCGCTGGGCGCCCCCGGCGACCTCTCCTTCTGGGCCCCCAACCGCGGCCTGCTGACGGTCGAGGGCAACAGCACGATCCCCCGCGGCATCTACAGCTGGAACGGCCAGAGCTGGCACCAGCTCGCCACCGTCTGCGGCGGTCCCGCCGAAACCGCGCGGATCGCCTGGGCGGGGCCGGACGAGTTCTGGGTCGTCAGCGAACCGAGCCTGCCGCGCGCCGGCTCGGGCCTGTCGCTGTGCCGGTTCAAGGGCGGCCAGGTGGTGGGCTCGTGGAGCACCCGCGTCGACGCGGCGGACCCCTTCCGGCAGATGCTCTCGGCCACCTGCAACGGCGCCGCCGACTGCTGGTTCGGCGGGGTCGGCTCCCAGGACGCCCTCGGCGGGCGGATCGGCGCCTTCCACCTGCACTGGGACGGCATCGCCCTGGAGACCGTCTACGGGCCGCAGGGGCGGGCGGTCAGCGACATGGAGTTCCACCAGGGGAGTCTTTTCGAGAGCACGATGGTCGGGCGGGCGCCGGGGAATCGCGACGACCCGGTCGACCTCGCCGAACCGGAGCCGGTGCCCCGCCTCCTCCACGCGATCAGCGGGGCCAGCTTCGGCAGCGATCCGTTCCTGCCCCAGCCACTGCCGGGGGTTCCGGCCGACGGCACCGAGCTGCTCGCCCTCGACAGCGACGGCAGCGATCTCTGGGCGGTCGGCGGCGGTGCGGCCTCTGGGCCGTCGGCGCCGCCGGAAGGCGCGGTCGCGCGCCCCCCGATCGCGGCGCGGCTGGTCGGCGGCGCCTTCCAGCAGCTGCCGCTGAGCGGCGACTTCGGGGCGGCCGACCGGCTCGGCGACGTCGCCACGATGCCGGGCAGCGATGGCGCGATGGCGACGGTGGTTCCCTACGGCGAGCGCCACAGCACCAACAGCAAGGCCGCTGTGGTGACGATCGCCGCCGACGGGACCGCCACGATCGCCCGCCTGCCGGCCTCTGGCGCGGGCCGCGGCAGCGCCGCTCGCATCGCCTGCCCGGCGCCGAACGAATGCTGGCTGGCGACCTGGGGCGGCTGGCTGTTCCATTACAGCGATGGCACGCCGCTCCCCGTCGACACCGACCCCGCCTTCCAGGGCACGATCGTCTTCCGTCCCAACGAGTCCGCCGAGCAGTTCATCCCCGATGCGCTTCCGGCCGACGACTCGCAGCTGTTCGCGCCGGCGCCGCTCGAAGACGCGAAAGCGAAAGAACCTCGCACCCGGCGGCTGCCGCCCCTGCTGAAGCGGATCCAGTCCGATCGGCAGGGCCTGACGCTGACCGTCAGCTTCACTGTCACCCGCCGCGCCCGGGTGGCGCTGATCGGCAAGCGCGGCGGTCGCACCGTCGCTCGCACGCCGCAGCAGGTCTTTGCTCCCGGCCGCCACGCGCTCAGCCTGCGGGTCAGCCGCGAGCGCTACCCGACCAAGCTGGCGTTCAAGGCTTCCGCGGTGAAGAGGTGAGCGTCGCCCGCAACCGCGCGATCCTGGCGACGGCGACGGCGATCACGGTCGCGATCGTGCTGGCGAGCGCGACGATCGGTCGCTCCGCGCCCGCCCCTGCCGGCATCGGCCCGCTGCCCCTGCTGGGCACCGCCGACCCGGAGATGACCCTGATGGGGGCCGCCCCCGGGGGGGAGCCCGGCGAGGCGTGGGGTTACAGGTCGCTGCCGCTCTCGGTCGGAGCGGTGACCGTCGGCAGCCGCTCCCTCGGGTTCGGGCCCCAGGCCAATCCCTCGCAGCCGGCCAGGCAGCTCGCCTTCCTGCGCTACGCGGACGGCGGCAGCTGGAGGGTCTTCGACACCCCCGTCGACGCCGCCGGCAACCCCTACCGGGGGCCGATCCCCAACCGGCTCTCGGCCCGCATCACCCGCGACGGCGGAGGGGTGCTGGTCGGCCGCGACCTGAACCGGCCGGCGGCCGACCAGGTGGTCGTGCTCTACCACGACCGCGGCAGCAGCTGGCGCGCCCTCCAGCCTCCCCCCGCGACCGTGCTGCTGCCGGCCGAAGGGGAACGGCCCGCCGAGGCTCTGGCCGGCGAATCCGGCTCCGGCCAGATCGCCAACGCCGCCTTCGACGAGGGCGGCCGCACCGGTCTCTTCTTCGCCCCGATCGGGCGCTCCGTCGCCGACGGGGTGATCCACTACGACGGCAGCCAGTGGACCCGCGAGCCGGTCGTGGTGCCGCTCGGCTCGGAGGCGGAGCTCCACATCCTGGCGATCGACGCCACTGGGCTCGCCAACGCCTGGGCGATCGCCGAAGCGGACGAGTCCCTGGGCCGGTCGCTGGTCCTGCTGCAGCGCACGATCACGCCGGGCGGGCCGGAATGGGTCGAGCGCCCGCTTGCCGGGACCCCCTTCGCCGATCGCGAAAACCCGGGGGCGGGAACTGCCGCGGTGGCCCCGATCGGCGCCGCCGCGCAGCCGCTGACGGTCACCAGCGAAGGGATCTGGCTCGACCTCGCGGCGACGATCGCGGGCGCCGGGCGCGACGTCTCCCTCTACTACGACATCGCCAAAGGCAACGTCACCGGCGCCTGGTGCGCCGTCGCGACCCTCTGCCCGCAGGGAGAACTCGGGGTCAAGCTCTCGCGCCAGAGCGGATACCGCAGCTTCGCCTGGCCCGGTCCCGGCTTCGGGACGCGGATCGTCACCAACCCCCTCGACGTCGGTGGCGGCGAGGAGAGCAACGGCGGCACCTACCTGAGGTTCGGCGAAGGCGGCTTCACCCGCGTGCCGGGCGCGGGCGGCCCGTTCCGGCCGAGCGCGGCCTTTTCGAGTGCCGACAACGGCTGGCTCGAGGGCCCGATCCAGATCTCGGGCAGCGCCCGGCCGGACCTGTTCCGGCCCTGGCCGATCGCCCTGCGTGCTCCGCTCACGGCGGTCGCCGGGGCGCCTGGGATGCCGGCGGGCGCGCTGGGCTCGGGTGCGCTGGCCGTGGGCGCCGGCGGCGCGGTCGCCCGCTATGTCCCCGGCAAGGGCTGGCGGCGCGAGTTCCTGCAGACCTCGAGCGGTGCCGTCAACAAGTCGACCCTGCGCGGGGTCGCCTGGCCGGAGGCGGGCCACGCCTACGCGGTGGGAGATCTGGGGGCGATGTGGCAGTGGAACGCCAGCGACGGGCTCTGGATCGCCGATCCCGGCATCCCGATCGGCTTCGAGGGCAACCTGCTCGGCATCGCCTTCGACCCCGCCGATCCCAGTCGCGGCTACGCGGTCGGCAAGAGCGGCGCCCTGCTCGGCTTCGGCAAGAGCTGGGAGCAGGAAGCCCTGCCGGCGGGGTTCGAGAGCACGAACCTGACCTCGATCGCCTTCGCCGGCCGCCAGGCGATGGTCGCCGCCGGCCGCGACCTCCTCGTCAACAGCGGCGCCGGCTGGCAGGTCGACCCCTCCGCCCACGCCCTGCTCGATTCCGTCCGCGCCGGCGAACCGTTGCTGCTGACGGTGGCGGGCCTGCCCGACGGCGGCGCCGTGGCCGCCGGCCGCGACATCGTGATCGAGCGCGACGGGCCCGGCGCTCCCTGGCGCTTCTCCGACCAGCCGCTGCCGGGGTCGACCGCGGTGGCCGCCGCCGCGATCCGCGAGGGCAGCGGCGTTCGCGCGGTCGTCTCGGTGGTCCCCCAGCTCGGCTACCCGCCGGCCGACGACCTGCCTCCGGTCGACCCGGACGTGCCGCCGCCGGTCCTGCCGCCGTTCGCGCTGCCCGGCGACGGCTACGTCCTGCGCGAGACCGCCGGCGGCTGGGAGGACGAGCAGCGGACCGCCTTCACCGGCGCCAGCTCGGACCGGCCGCTGAAGAGCGACCCGACCCTGGCCTTCCTGCTCGATTCCTCCGGCAACGGCTGGGCGGTGGGCGGCTGGAGCGGCGATGCCGACTCCGCCGGCCGCGGCGCTTCGGGCAGCGCCGCCACCTCGATCCGCGCCCGTGTCCGCACCGCCGCGATCTCCCGCTTCGGCTCCGGCGCCGCCGCCGAGCCGGCGGCCGCGAGCCGGGGGCCGGTACCGATGCCGGCCGGCCCGATCCGCCTCGCGGTCGCCGGCCACGCCCAGTGCGAGGAAGCCTGTGCCAGCCTGGCTCCCCAGTCGATCGGGCCGGACACGACCCTGGCCGCCGCCCTGCGGTTGGTCGCCGGGATGCGTGCGGGTGCCGGGCCGCGGGCGCTCCTGTACACCGGCAACCGCGTCGCCACCGGCCTCGGCCCGGCCGACGGCGAACGCTACGCGTCGCTGCTGGGTTCCGAGCCGAGCCTGCCCGTGTTCCCGGCACTCGGTTCCGGCGACGTCAGCGACGGCTCCGGCTCGGCGGTCTTCGAGGCCGCTTTCGGTGGCTTCCCGGCTCCGCTCGGCGCCGGCGCGGCGCCGGCCGGGATCTCCACCGCCGGCATCCCCGGGGCCGCTTCGAGCGGCGGCGCCCGCACCCACTACGCCTTCGACAGCAGCGGCCCCGGGGGCACCGTGCGGGTCGTGGTGATCGACAACTCGCACGGCTCCCTCGCCACGAGCGATCCCTACCAGAACCCTCCGGAGGCGCAGCTGCCCTGGCTGGAAGCGGTCCTGGCGGATGCGCGGGCAAAGGGGATACCGACGATCGCGATGGGCAACCGCAGCCTCAACACCAGCTTCACGCCGAAGCTCAACGTCGCCGGCGACGGCAACGAGGTGGCGCGGGCGCTGGTCGACGGCGGCGCCTCGGCCTACCTCTTCGACCGTCCGGAAGAGAACCGGCAGATGCGGATACCCGCCGGCGGCTCGAACACGATCCCCAGCTTCGGCACCGGCACCCTGGGCTATCGCTCCGAGCTCGCGGGCGTCGTCGGCACCGATGCCGCCGATTCCCTCTTCGGCGACGCCGGCGTCATGGTGCTCGAGCTGAACGCCGCACTGCGCGACCCGAACACCAACCGGGCGCCGGTCGGCGTGCGCCTGATCCCGGTGATCCAGGACCTCTCGCTGGAGGCGACCGACGGCACCCTGTTGCGGCGCTCGATACCGGCTCTGTTCAGCGGCCTCGGCCGTCGCCCGCTCGGCGGCGACCGCTGGGGGGCGGCGGCCGGGGGCTCCGGCATCCCCAGCCCCGCGGGCGGCAACCCCTACACGCCCTTCCCGCCCGAACAGTGCCTCGTCGCCGGCTGCTCGGACCGGATCGTGCCGGAGTACAGCTTCACCTCCTCCGACCCCGATATCGCCGACTTCGTCCGCCAGGACCCCGCCTCGACCAACCTGCACAAGCCCTATCTGGACGCGAGCGACAAGGTCGTGACCGACAACGGCTCCGGGCTGCTCTGCCCGTTCAACGCCGGCACCACGACGGTGACGGTCAGCGCCGGCGGCTTCTCCTACTCCGAACCGGTGACCATCCAGAGCGGCAGCGTCCGTCGCCCCTGCGGCACCCGGCCGCTGCGGCCGGACCGCTTCAAGCGTGCGGCGAGCACGACCGCGCCTCCGCCACCCCCGCCTCCGCCTCCCGGCGGCAGCCCCCCGGTCGACTTCACGCCACCGGCGCCGCCCCCGCCGGCTCCTCCCGCGGCGCCATCGCCACCCCCGCCCCCTCCGCCGAACGTGATCCCGCCCGCGCCGCTGGCGCCGGCCGCCTTCATCCCGGCGGTCGCGCTGACGGCAACGGTGCCGGCGGCGGTGCTGCCGCCCCCGCCGCCGGTGGTGCGACCGCTGCCGCCCGGTGGCGCCCCGGCGCGGACCTACCAGGTGGAAGAGAAGCGCGAAGAGGAGGCGGCGATCGAGGAATCCCACGCCTTCTCCCGCTATGAAGCCGAGGATGAAGGCCTGACCGTGCCGCCCTACCTGCTGGGCCTGGTCCTGATCGCGGCGATCGGCGGCGCCTCGATCCGCGGTCGCCCCGGCCCCGGCCGCCGCGCCACCCCGGCCGCCGCCACGGCCGGCCGGCGCCGGGGCTGAACCGGCGCTAGGCGATCCGCTCGGGCGTGAAGCGGTATCCGATGCCGAAGTGGGTGTGGATGTAGCGCCACTCCGGCGCCACCCGCTCGAGCTTGCCGCGCACCTTGCGCACGAGGACGTCGACGGAGCGGTCCCGGCGCGGCATCTCGCCGCCCCACATCAGCTCGTAGACCTCGGGCCGCTGGACGACGCTGTCCAGCCGTTTGGCCAGGAGGAAGAAGAGCTCGAACTCGCGCACGGTGAAGCCCACCCGCCTGCCGTCGACCAGGACCTGCAGTTCGGCCGGCCGGATCTCCAGGTTGGCGAGGTGCTGCGCGGCGCCGCTGCGAGCGGAGGTCTGCGGTTCGGCCAGCATCGACCGGGACCCTTTCGGAGCCGGCCGCCCCGGCGGTGAAGCCCCTGTGTCGATTTGGAGAAGATCTGGTGAACAGCGGGGTCCGCGATCTAACCGGAGAAGGAGACCGGCGTGGAAGCGCGGAGCTTGCGCCCGCCCGCGGCGGGGGTGAAGGTGACGCTGACCCGGCTCGAAAGCCTGCTGCCCTTGCCCAGCCGCGCGCGGAAGCGGGGGGCGGCGCGCATCACCACGTTGAAGCTCCCCCTGCCACGGGCCCGGGTCTTGCGGGCGGCGATCGTGTGCAGCCGTGGGGGCTTGCCGGCGCGCGCCCGCGCCACCGCCTCGATCGTCCCCGCGGCCGGGACGGAGATCGTCAGCACGACGATGCCGGCCGCCTTCGTCTTCGCCCGCACGAAGACGCGGGGCCCGGCCCGGCTGACCTTCACCCAGCTGCCGCTGCCGCCATCGGCCACTGCGGCCCCGGACCCTTCTCCAGCCGCGTCTGGCAGCCGCGTTGCGACGAATGCGTCGGGGTTTGGGTTCGCGTCGCCGTAGAAGAGGTTGCCGGCGAACGAGGTGAAGGCGACCCGGCTGCCGTCGGCGGAGACCGTGACGCCGTCCTGGACGCTGCCGCCGATGTCCCCCCCCTCGGTCGAGTGCGTTACGCGTTCGATCGTGCGGCTCTGCAGGTCGACCATGTAGAGCTCGTTGATGCCCGGCACCGCCCGCGGCGCCCCGAGCAGCCCCAGGGCAGGCAGCGTGAACTGGGTGCGGCTGCTCGTGATCGCCAGGTAGCGCCCGCCCGAGGACATCGCCAGGCTGGTCAGCGGCGGTCCGGCGGCGGGGTCGCCGGAGATCGGCGCCCGGGTCAGCTCCACGGTTCCGCTCTTGCGGCTCGTCCCCGCCCTCATGTCGGTGAGGAAGAGGTCGAGCGTGGTGCCGGGGAATTCGGTCGGGCGCAGGCCCGAACCGGTGAGGAAGGCGACGCTGTACCCGTCGCCGCTGAGCGCGGGGAGGAGGGAGCTGATCCCGGCCCGGCTCCCCTCCTGATCGGTGAGCGGCCCGAAGCATGGGCCGGTCGAGGTGCCGTCGAAGAAGTTGCTCGCCGCCGGCGGGCAGCCGGGATCGTCGGGGTCGGCGATGCCGGTGACCCTCCTGGTCGGCGCCGCCGGCCCGTCGGCAAGCCGCCGCCAGAGGTAGTAGAGAAAGCCCGCTTCCTGGATCTCGCCGCCGAGGAAGCGCGTCTGCTGGGCGGCGTTCGACCCGGTCCAGGCGACGGTGGTGCCGTCGGCGCTGATCCCGGCACCCACCGCGCCGCCGGCCGGTTGCGTGGTCATCGCCCCGGTCCCCGGGTCCCTGGTCGCCGTCACCAGGGTCGTGGTCCGGGCCGCCATGTCGCGGACGAACAGCTGTCCCGCCGGGGTGTCCGGGGTGGGCTGGGCCGGCAGGTCGGATGGGGCTTCGGTCCGGAACACGACCTTCTGCCCGTCGGCGCTGATCGCGACCCCGCGGCTGATGTCGGCGCCGGGGTTGCTGCCGGGGAAGGGATTGGCCGGCGTCCCGTAGGTGGCGGGCACTTCGCCGCCGTCCCGGGCGGAGGCGAGCCGGTAGGCGCAGGCCGGCCCGGGCGCGCAGGCGCCGCCGGGCTGGAGCGGCAGCGTCATGTCGCGGACGTAGACGTCGATGCTGTCGTTGGCGTCGCCGGCGACCAGCCGCTCGGCGGTGGCGAAGGCGACGTAGCGGCCGTCGGCGCTGATCGACGGGTTGGAGGCGCCGCGGCGGACGAAGCCGCCGTCGGCTTCGTTCATCAGGTTGCCGTCGGCGACTTTCTCCAGCCCCCTGGTCTGCAGGTCGAAGCGGAAGATCCCCCCGGACCTGAACTTTCCCGGCGGGTCGGGGTCGTCGTCGGCGAAGAAGTTGCGGGCGAAGGTGTCGAGGGCGACGTAGCGACCGTCGGCGGAGATCGCCGCGAAGCGGGTCGTCGCGTCTGCCTGTTCGAGCCGGCGGTAGTCGGCCGAGACGAGTTGCGCGCCCGCCGTGCCGTCGGCGGCGTTGCCGTAGTAGGCGGTGGCCCCGGTTGGGGCCATGAGCACGAAGAGGGTCGCGGCCGCGGCGATCAAGCCGATCGTCGAACGAGGGGTCATCCGACCCGCACCGTGCGTTGGAAGTGGGCCCTGTTGCCGGCCCGGTCGCGCGCCGTGACGGTGACCTCGTAGGTGCCCCCCCGGGCGTAGGCATGGCGGACCGTCTTCACCACCGGCCCGGCCTTTTTCCCCTTGCCGGCGGCGGAGATCGTCGTGCCCCCGCCACCACCACCGCTTTTGCGGCCACCGCTGCTGCCGTCGCCGAAGGAGACCCGGGCTGAGCTGCCCTTGAGGCCCGAGGCCGAGAGCCTGCCGCCGTCGGAGATCGAGACGCTGAGGCGGCGCCCGTGGCGTCTCAGCCTCACCTGCGGCGGTTGCCGGTCGACTCGCAGCACGGCATTGTGGGAGCCGGTCTGCTGCCCCGCGTCGTCGATCGCGAAGACCTGGATGCGGTGGCGGCCGCTGCCGATCTCGGCGCTGCGCAGCCTCGCGAAGAGCCGCTTCGTCGGCTTGCCGACCGGCTCGTCGTCGACGCTGACCGAGTAGGTGACGTGGCCGATCGCGTTGACGGCCGCGGCCCAGTGGATCGCGATCTCCGCCTGGCGCCGCCAACCCGCCGGCGTCTGCACGAAGAACGGATTGGGGGGCGCGTCGACCACCGCCGCGGCCACCTGGGTGTTGGCGCCGGCGCCCTGGGTCCAGGCGACGATCGCGTCGCCGAGCCCGGAGCCGGCCATCTTCAGGCTGCCGATCGCGCCGCCGCGCGGCGCGCTCAGCCCGGCCGGGTCGGTGACGCCGTCGGCACGGCGCTCCTGCACCCCGACCGTTCCAGAGGAACCGCGCAGTTCGCGCCAGGCGGCAACCGCGGCCCCGGTTTCGGCGAAGTCGACCTCGGGCTCGCCGGGGATCGAGCTGGCGCCTTCGTCGAGGCGGACGAGGGCGCCGATCTTCTCGTTGTCGCCGGAGCCGAGCAGGGCCGCGTTGCCGGTGGCGAAGGCGGTGGCGAAGGCGCCGTTGGGGTCGACCCCGATGCTCGGGGCCCCCAGCGCGCCCTGCACGCCGCCGTCGACCAGCCGCGCTCCGGCGAAGGCCGCGGCGCCGGCTCCGAAGGCGTCCGGCATCGCGTTGACGAAGAGCCGCGGAGCGGTCAGCTTGCTCGACTGCCCCGGCTGCTGGCGGAAGGCGACGGCGGCCTGCCCGAAGCCGGCGACGTCGAGTGCGAAAGCGTCGGCGGGGCCGCGCAGTGGCGCCCCTTCCCAGCTCGAGGGAGTGACCTGAAGTGGGACGCCGACGGTGGTGCCGAACAGGCGCCGGGCCCAGACTCGGTCGACGAATTCGTCGTCGGGCTCCTGCCAGGCGAGGACGCCGTTGCCCTGGACGTCGATCCCGATCCGCGGCCCGCTGGCGGCGGTCGGCAGCCGCAGGGGCGCCGCCGGGTTGCGGTTGGCGGGGCTGCCCAGCAGCGACCAGAGACGGTTGTTGTAGCGGGCGGCCCGCAGGCTGCCGCCGACATAGCCGGGTGGGATGGCGGTGCTGGTATCGGTGACGACGACGTAGGTGAGGTATGCCTGCCCGCCGGCGTTCATCGCCAGGTCGGGGAAGGAGGAGGTTGCCTCGCCGACGTTGAAGTCGACCGGCACCGGCGGCGCGAACCCGCGCGCGCCCGGATCGAGGCTGGCGGAGAACATGCGATCGCTGCCGACCCCGAACTCCTGCACCCAGGTGACCAGCAGCCGACCCTTGTCGCCGGCGGCGATCCGCGGCCAGCTGGAGTCGAATGCCTGGCCGGCGTCGACCCGCAGCGGCCCGCTCCAGGCGCCGCCGTCGAAGCGAGTCGCGAAGACGTGGTTGCGACCGCCGTCCTTCTTCACGTAGACGACGCCGCCGCTGCCGTCCTCGGCCATCGCCGCATCGGTGACCTCGACCAGATCGGCACTCGGCCCCTCGATCGGATGCGTCTCGGAGATTTCGGCGCCGGCGACAGCCGGCCAGACGAGCAGGAGAAGGCTGGCCATGGCGACGGGCAGGGTGCGAAAGCGCATGAACACCACCCTCGCGCGCGTTCGCGACAAAGTTGTAACTAGGGCGCTACTAGGTGGTTAAACGGGCCCACCTCTCCCGGTCGAAGCGGAACAGCGACTCCTCCCCGCCATACAAGTGTCCGCGTAACCAGTTCTTATCCACACAGTCACGTCGCGTTCACCTTGGGAGGAGAGATTGACCTGAGACTGACCTGGTCCGGAACTTCAGAAACCGTCACCAGGAGCGATCTCCCATATGACTTGGAACCGTCCCCTGGCTGTCGTGGCCGCCTTGGCACTCAGCGCCTCGCTAGCTGTGCCCGCCGCCGCCACCGCCAAGCCGACCATCACGATGAGCGGGTCCACCAGCGTCGCGCCGCTGGCCGCGCTGCTTGCCAAAAAGTACGTTGCCAGCTGCGGCGGCTGCGTCACCTTCAAGCTCCTGCAGGGGGGCTCGGACGTCGGCATCTCCGATGTCGCCTCCGGCCGGGTCACGATCGGCAACGCCTCCCGCGACCCCAAACCGAGCGATCCGGGCGGCCTCGTCTTCAACAAGATCGCCCATGACGCGGTCTGCATCGTCACCAACAAGTCGAACCCGCTGCCGGGCATCGACGAGGCCGGGGTCCAGGCGATCTTCGGCGGCAGCGTCCGCACCTGGAGCAGCGTTCCGGGCTCGAGTGCGAGCGGCACGATCGACACCTTCGTCCGCACCCCCGCCTCCGGTACCCAGGACGCCTTCCAGAAGATCTTCCTCAGCTCGACCAAGGTCTTCTCCGGCGCCAGCCAGAAGGCTTCCAACGGGCTGATCCAGCAGTCGGTCAAGGCCGACCCCAACGCGATCGGCTACGTCTCGCTGTCCTTCGCCGACGGCCTCCACACCGTCCCCTACAAAGGCGTCGCCTGCACCGAGCGCAACGCCAAGTCGGGCCAGTACGGCGGCCAGCGCAACATGTACATGGTGACCCGCGGCCCGGCCAAGGGCGCGGCCAAGGCCTGGATCAAGTGGATCACCAAGAGCCCGGCCGCGGCCTCGGTGATCAACACCGAGTGGGTGTCCCTGCAGTAGTGGCCGCACGCGGCCCCCAGACCGCGCAGCAACGGGACCGCACCGACCAGCGCGCCGAGCTAGCCCTCGGCGCGCTGGCGTCAGCGGTCCTGCTGCTGATCGCGTTCATGATCGTCTTCGTCTTCGCCAAGGCGTGGCCGTCGTTCGCCCACAACGGGCTGGCCTGGTTCGGGCCCGGCGGGAACCTCGACGAGCAGCTGACCGCGATCTTCAACTCGCCGTCGGACCCGAGCGACTACGTCTACACCCTCCACGCCTGGCCGCTGATCTACGCGACGGCGCTGATCACCGGCATCTCGGTCCTGCTGGGAACGCTTATCTCCCTGCTCTCGGCGATGTTCATCGTCGAATTCGCACCGGGCTGGATCCGCTCGATCCTGCAGCCGGTGGTGCGGCTGCTGGCGGCGGTGCCGTCGGTGATCTACGGCTTGATCGGGATCCTCGTCATCGTCCCCTTCTTCGGCAACCACGTGATCAGCGGTGCCCAGAAGGAATCGGTCCAGTTCGTGATCCAGCTCGACGGCTCCAGCATCCTCGTCGGCGTCCTCGTGCTGACGGTGATGATCACCCCGATCATGGTCGCGATCAGCGTCGACGCCCTGCGCTCGGTGCCGCCGACCTGGACCGAGGGGGCGGCGGCACTGGGCGTCAACCGCTGGCGGGCGCTGCGCACGGTCGGGCTGCGGGCGGCGCGGCCGGCGATCGTCGCGGCGGCGATCCTCTCCACGGCGCGGGCGCTGGGTGAGGCGATCATGCTCTCGATGGTTACCGGCTCGGTGGCCTTCTCCCCCAACCCGCTCGACGGCGTCACCTTCTTCTTCGAGCCGGCCCGCACCCTCGCGGCGCAGATCGTCGACGGCTCCGAGGGGCTGTCGGTGAAGCCGTTCGGGCAGACGATGTACGCGTTCGCGGCGCTGCTGCTCCTCTCCAGCGCCTTCCTCTCCTTCAGCGGCTGGTTCGCCCGCCGCTCGATGCGCAAATACACCCTCTCGCCGCGATGAGCGCCCATGCCCAGAGCCGCGGTCCCGCCGGGCTGGTCGGTCGCATCCGCGGCGCCGGCGGCGACTCCTGGAGCCTCGGCGACAAGATCGGCCTCGCCTCGGCCTGGGCGGCGGGGATCCTGCTCTGCTTGATCGCCGCCTCGATCGTCCTCTACATGCTCTACCGCGGCTTCCAGTACCTCAGCCTGGAGATGATCTTCAGCCACCCCGAAGCCGGCCTCGACCAGAGCAAGAGCGGCGGCTTCCTCGACCCGCTCGAGGGGACCCTGGCGCTGACCGTGATCGGCACCGCGATCGCCGCCCCGGTGGGGGTTGGGATCGCCGTTTGGCTGACCGAGTACGGCCGTCCCTCCTGGCTGGCGCGGGCGGTCGAGTCGGGGGTCGAGATCGTCGCCGGCACGCCCAGCATCGTGCTGGCGATCTTCGGCCTGCTGGTCTTCCAGCAGGGCTTCTTCAGCTTCCTCTCCTACGAGGCGACGCCGGGGGTGGCCTTCGGCCGCTCCTTCGTCGCCGCCGGCGCGATCATGTCGCTGATCGCGCTGCCGCTGATCGTCGGCGCCAGTCGCGAGGCGCTGCACTCGATTCCCCGTCACGTCCGCGAGGCCTCCTACGCGCTCGGCAAGGACCGGATCTCGACCATCCGCCGGGTGCTGCTGCCGGCCTCGCGACGCGGCATCGGCACCGGGGTCGCGCTGGGGATGGGCCGGATCGTCGGCGACACCGCGATCGTCGTCGTCCTGCTCGGTGCCACCCTGCAGACCGACCCCCAGGGGAGCATCCCCGGCCTCAGCTTCCTCCAGGGCACCGGCAGCACCCTCACCACCTACGTCTACAACAACTCCCCGGTGGGCGAGGGCGGCTCGCCCGAGAAGGCCTACGCGGCGGCCTTCGTGCTGCTGCTGATCGTGATCGCCCTCAACTTCGTCGTCGACATGATCACCCGCGGCAGGGGACCCTCGTGGACTCGCTGAGCGAGGGCCAGGGGATGGACGCTTCGCGCACGCTGCTGGCGGGGGCGGGGCAGCTGCCGCCGCCGGTGCGGCGGATCGCCCCGCAGGCGCCGCCGACGATCGTGGCGCCGCCGAACGGCAACGGCCACCTGCCGGCCGGGGCGCCGGCGCCGGCGCTGAAGCGGCTGCCGCGCCCGGACGCGCCGGCGATCGAGCGGATGCGGACCGAGCAGCTGAGCATCGCCTACGGCGAGAAGCTCGCCGTCAACGCCGTCTCGATCGAGGTCCGCCAGGGCGAGGTGTTGGCGCTGATCGGGCCCTCCGGCTGCGGCAAGACGACCCTGCTGCGCTCGCTCAACCGGCTCGTCGACCTGACCCCGACGGCGGTTCGCGGCGGCCGCATCCTGCTCGATGGCGAGGACGTCGACGGCTTCGACGTCACCCACCTGCGGCGGCGGGTCGGGATGCTCTTCCAGCAGCCGAACCCATTCCCGATGAGCATCTTCGACAACGTCGCCTACGGCCTGCGCGAGCGCGGCTCGAAGAAGCCGTCGCGGCGCGAGCTGGAGCCGGCGGTGACCGAGGCGCTGCACCGCGCCGGCCTCTTCGAGGAGGTCAAGGACAACCTCGAGCACCCGGCCCTCGCCCTCTCGGGGGGCCAGCAGCAGCGCCTCTGCATCGCCCGCTCGCTGGCGGTGCGGCCGGAGGTGCTGCTGCTCGACGAGCCCTGCTCGGCGCTCGACCCGATCTCCACGGCGACGATCGAGGAGACGATCGTGGCCCTGCGCAGCGAGGTGGCGATCGTGATCGTCACCCACAACCTGCAGCAGGCCCAGCGGGTCGCCGACCACGTCGCCTTCATGTACCTGGGCGACCTGATCGAGTACGGCGAGGTCGAGCAGGTGTTCTCGGCCCCGACCGCGGAGCGCACGCGCGAGTACGTCAGCGGGGGCTTCGGGTGAGCGCCCGGCCGATCCTCGCCGGTGGCCTGGCGCTGCTGGCGCTGGCGAGCCTCAGCGCCTGCCAGTCGACCCAGAGCCGCAGCGACGAACTGGAAGAGGCGAGCGCCGGCGTGCTGCTCGAGGAGGAGGGCGTCACGGTGACGAAGGAGGACCCGAACATCGAGGTCGTCGCGACCACGCTGCTCTCCGAAGCCGAAGGCCACGCCGTCGTCGTCGAGCTGCACAACGACTCGGGCCAGGACCTGGTCGACGTGCCGATCGCGGTCGACGTGCGCGACGCCAAGGGCCGCAGCGTCTATACGAACGACGCCCCCGGGTTGGAGCAGGCGCTCGTAGCGGTGCCGTTCATACCCGCCCGGGGCGACGCGGTCTGGGTCAACGACCAGGTGCTGGCGGCCGGCAAGCCGGTCTCGGCCGAGGTCAAGGTCGGGATCGGCGGCACCCCGTTCAGCGGCGAGCAGCCGGATATCGAGGTCAGCGAGCCCAAGCTCGAAGGCGACCCGACCTCGGGAATGGTCGCCGACGGCGACGTCGTCAACCGGACCGGCGAAGACCAGAACCGGTTCCTCCTCTACGGGGTCGCCCGCCAGGGCGGCAAGGTCGTCGCCGCCGGCCGCGGCGCGATCGAGCACCTCAAGCCGGAGACGAAGAAGGTGCCGTACAACATCTACTTCATCGGCGATCCGCGTGGCGCCGAGCTCAGCCTCCACGAGTACCCGACCCTGACCGCCGCGGAAGGGGAGGGATGACGGTGACCGAGGGCACCCCGGGGGCCCAGGCTCCGCCGCGGCCGGGCGCGCCCTGCGAGCAGTGCGGCTCGCCACTGGCGGCCGACCAGCGCTACTGCCTCAACTGCGGCAGGCGTCGCGGCGGTCCCCGCGTCGACTACCGCGAGCGGATGCTCGGGAATGCCGCCGCGGCCGGCCGCGAGCCGGCGCCCGCGCCGGCGGTCACCGAGGAGAGGGAGCCCGAGAAGGGCCAGCGCGACTACGCGCCGCTGGCCGCGGTCGGCGGGATTGCGGTGCTCGGGCTGATGCTCCTGATCGGCGTCCTGATCGGCCGCGGGGATAGCGACACGGCGCCCGCGCCCGCGCCCGTGGTCGTCCAAGGTGGCGGCGCAGAGCCCCCGGCCGCCGCCGCTGCCGGCGCGGGTGGCAGTGGCGGCGAAGGGGCGAGCGGATCCGGCCTCGGCACGAGCGGCGACGGCAAGTCGAAGGCCAGGAAGGCCGGCGGCGGGGGGGAAACCGCCGCCCAGGCCGGCGCGGTGACCGCCAGCGAGGACGACCTCGCCGAACTGGAAAGCGAAACCGGGGAAGAAGCGGCGAAAAACGCGCTGAAGCTGCCCGACAAGATCGCCACGCCCGGGGCGCCGCCGCCGATCGACAAATCGAAGCCGCCGGGGGGCGGCGAAGGCGGGGCGGTGACGATCAAGTGAGCTCCGACCTCGAGCGCCGCCGCGACCGCCTCGCCCAGCAGCTCGTCGACCTGCAGTGGGACCTCGGCGGGATCGCCTACGAGATGGCGATCCGCGACCACTTCCGCCTCGACGTGCTGAACGCGCAGGCGGCGAAGCTGCAGCAGGTGGACGCCGAGCTGGCCGAGGTCGAGCGGATGCTGAAGCTCGACCAGGCCGCGGCCGCCGGCGCCTGCCCCGACTGCGGCGCCCTCTATGCGCAGGGGGCGGTCTTCTGCTGGCAGTGCGGCAGGGACTTGATGCCGCGTGCCGGCCAGGCGGCGCCGACCCCACCCGGGACGCTCGCGTCGTGAAGGAGCGCCTGCAGCGTCTGCTCGACCGGATTGCGCCGGTGCGCCCCGCCGAGGCCGACCGCGGCTATCGCCGGCTCCTGCGCTGGGCGGCGCTGCCGGTCACCGATCGCCGCTGGGCGGCCCCCCTGGCGGCTGCGGCGCTCGGCTTCGGGCTCTTCGCCGGCATCGCGATCGGCCCCGGCACCACCGGCACCCTGGCGACCGCGGGCCCCCAGCTGATCGAACTTCCCCCGCTGCTGAGCGACGACGAAGGCGAAGAAGAAGAGGAAGCGGAAGTAGCGACGAGTGTCGAATCGGGCGGCATCGCGGAATCCGGTGGTGGCGGCGAAGAAGCCGGCGCCTTCGAGTTCGAAGAAGCGAGTTCCTCCGCCTACGAAGCGAGCTCCCTCGAAGCCGAAACGCCGGCGACCGAACCGGCACCCCCCGCCAAGGAAAAAGCCCCCGAAGGCGAAGCCGGGCCGGAGGAAGAAGCAGAAGTGATGAGCGGGGTCGTGGTCCACGCCAACCCCGCCGCCGGCAGCTACACCGTGGTCGAAGCCGGCGGCCTGATGAACGCGGTCCACGCCGCCAAGCTCCCCGCTCCCGGCGCCACGATCAGCGTTCCGGTCCGGACCCTCGCCAACGGGACCTTCGCCGAGGCGGGCGCGCGCAAGCAGAGCGGCACCAAGACCCAGGCCAGCTTCTCCGGCATCGTCACCTTCGTCGACCCCGACCCGGCCGCTCCCGCCTACGCGGTCTCCAAACGCGGGATCTCGCTGCTGGTCCGCGTCCATCCCGATCCGGCCGGAGCGCCGGCGGCGCTGCCGCAGCTGGGCGCCTTCGCGTCGGTCGTGGCGGAGATCGAAAAGCCGCCGCCCGCCGCCCCGACCGAACCCCCGGCCGCAACGCCGCCGCCCGCCGCGCCGCCGGCTCCGACCTGCACCCCCGACCCCGTCCAGCCGCCGCTGGTCCCGGCCCCGGCGGCGATCCTCTGGCAGCGCCAGCTCGACGCCGACGGGGCGCCGTTCGCCTCCAGCGACTTCGAGGGTGTGGTGACCGCGATCTGCCCCGCCGAAGCGAAGCTCTCGCTCTCCGGCGACGACCTCCGTCAGAGCGGCAAGGACATCCTCTTCACGGTGCCGGAGGGGATCGATCTCGGCAAGCTGAAGGTGGGCGACTCGGTGGCCGCAACCGCGGCGATCGAAGCCGGCGGCGGCCTCACCCTGACCGGCCTGGCCAGCGACGAGCGCACCAAAGGCGCCGACGACGCCAGGGTTACCCAAGGCGACCTCGCCTCGCATAAACCTCGATGAGCAGCTGGGTCGAACCAAGCCTTTTCCCGCCTATACCGGGAAAAAGACCAGTTCGACCCGGCGTTTTCGTTTTCTTCACATCTTTGGCGGCGGGCCCGGTGAGCATGGGTCTGTGAACCCGCTCAACCCTGCCCCGATGCCCGCCCGCGATCCCTACCCGCGCCTGTTCTCCGCCGCGGCGCTGCTCGTCGCCCTGATCGCCCTCGTCTTCTCGATGGGCGGGCTGGCTCCGGCAAAGAAGGGCAAGAGCGCCGGCAAGGTGGTCTACCTCGGCAAGAACGGCAAGATCCCGGCCCGGTACCTGCCGATGGTCAAGGCGGCCAGGAACGCGCAGAAGCTCGGCGGCGCGACGCGCAGCAAGCTCTCGGTCAACTGCCCGATCCCGAACGCGATCGACCTCGGCACCTGGTGCCTGGAAAGCGGGCTCTACCCGGTGCCGCCCAAGGACATCGGCAAGAACGACTACCTCTACGCGACCCAGGCCTGCGTCAAAGAGGGCGGCTGGCTGCCCAGCGCCGCGCAGCTGATCGGGGCGGCGCCGCGGGCGAAGCTGCAGAGCACGATCGACGACAGCATCCTCACCTCCGGCGCCGAAGAGTTCCCCGACGCCAAGAACGGGATCAAGGACAAGCGCGAGATGAGCGGCGACCTGACCACGACCGCTTCGGGTTCGCGCGCGGCCGGGTCGGAGGGCGTCACGGTCGGCTCCAAAGGCAACGGCAACCTCGGCGAGCCCGACCCGGTGCCGATGCCGGCCGACCCGCTGCCGGAAACGCTCAACTACGTCACCGTCTACGACAACCACAACCTCGGCGGCTTCGCCGGCGGTGCCCCGGTCGGCAAGGCCGAGAACTTCCGCTGTGCCTACGCCAAGGGCGCCCAGGGCAAGAAGTTCGGCGACTGAGCGGGCGCGTCAGGCCCGCTCCGCCGTCGCCACCTCGCCCTCGCTGATCCCGAAGCGCTCGTGCAGCCGCCGCAGCGGCGCCGGCGCCCACCAGTTCCACTTGCCCAGCAGCTCCATCAGCGAGGGCACCAGCAGGGCGCGGATGATGCTGGCGTCGATCAGCACCGCCAGCGCCGTGCCGACGCCGTTCTCCTTGATGAAGATGATCTGCGAGGTGGCGAAGGCGCCCATCGCGACCGCGAACAGCAGCGCCGCGGCGGTGACGATGCGGCCGGTCCGCTCCAGCCCGATCGCCACCGACTCCGAGTCCGAGGCGCCGTTGTCGCGCGCCTCCTTGATCCGCGAGAGCAGGAAGACGGCGTAGTCGGTGGAGAGGCCGAAGGCGACCGCGAAGAGCAGGATCGGCATCGTCTGCTCGATCGCCCCCGGGCTGGTGTAGTCGAGGGAGCCCTCGAGCCTGCCGTCCTGGAAGATCAGCACCAGCAGCCCGAAGACGGCGCTGAGGTTGAGGAAGTTCATGATCAGCGACTTGATCGGCAGGATCACCGAGCCGGTCATCAGGAAGAGGATGACCAGGGTGGCGACGATCACGATCGCCAGCGCGATCGGCATGTGCTCGGCGAGGCTGCACTGGAAGTCGATGAAGTCGGCGGTGGCGCCGCCGACCAGGACGGTCGCCCCCGGCGGCGCCGGCAGCGCGCGGATCGTCTTCACCGTCTCCTGGCTGGCGTCGGAGGCGAAGGGGTCGGCGGAGATCGCCTGGATCGCGGTGACGCCGCCGCGCAGCGGCTGCGGCGGCAGCGACTTCGGCGACGCCGGGAACGCGGTCCACCTGAGCCGCCACCGCCGCTGCGCGCCTCCGGCCCCCGCCCTCGACGGCGATCCAGATCGGCGTCTCGCGGTAGGGCGGGAACTCGTCGCTGACCATGTCGTAGGCCTGGCGGGCGCTGGCCGCCTCCGGCAGCACGCTCGGGTCGACGGTGTTGAACTTGATCCCGAGGAAGGGCAGGCCCATGACGATCAGCAGCAGGGCGCTGAAGGTGGCGACCGGCAGCGGCCGGCGCATCACGAAGCGCGAGAGGCGGTACCAGAAGCCGTTCTCGTCGGGGCGGGCGTCGGCCTCGGCGCGGCGCTGCAGGAACTCGGCGCGCCGGCGTTGACCCGGTGCCCGAGCATGGTCAGCACCGCCGGCAGCACGGTCAGCGAGATCAGCGCCGCGAACAGCGCCACCAGCGCGCCGCCGAGGCCCATCGAGTAGAGGAAGCGCTGGGGGAAGACGAGCAGCGAGGCGAGCGCCGCGGCCACCGTCAGCGAGGAGAAGAAGACGGTGCGCCCGGCAGTGGCGAGACGCGCCGCATCGCCACCAGGCCCGGGCCGCTCTTGGCGATCTCCTCGCGGTAGCGGGAGACGATGAAGAGGCTGTAGTCGATCGCCAGCCCCAGTCCCAGCGCCGTGGTCAGGTTGAGGGCGAAGATCGAGATCGAGCCGAGCTCGCTGGCGACGCGCAGGATCAGGAAGGTGCCGACGATCGCCAGCCCGCCGATCATCAGCGGCAGCAGCGAGGCGACGAGGCTGCGGAAGAAGAGCAGCGAGAGCAGGAAGAGCAGCGGGAAGGCGAGCATCTCCGCCTTTTCAGGTCCTTCTCGACCTGCTTGTTGACCTGCTCCTGCGCGACCGCGAAGCCGCCGACGACGACGCCGGGGTGCTCGGAGAGCTGGTCGGCGATCCCGCGCCGGCTTCCTGCCACTCCTTGTCGTCGGTCGGCTTCAGCGCCACGGCGAAGTAGGTGGAGTCGCCGTCGTGGGAGACGAAGGCGCGGGAGCGGGTGTCGTAGTAGCCGGTCACGGATTTGACGTCGCCGCGCTGCGCGACGCTCGCGTTCGAGCGCCTCGACCCGGGCCCGCGTCGCCGGCGCGGCGACCGGCGCGTTCTCGACCACGGCGATCACCGCCGGCACTCGCAGGCCGGCGTCCTGCGAGCTGCTCCTCGGCTTCGACGCGTCTCGGTCGCCGGGTCGTCGGCCCCGTAGGGGTCGAGGCGGTCGGCGACCGAGCCGCCGACCGCGCCGGCCAGCGAGGAAGAAGAGGATCGCGAAGATGCCGATGCGGCGGGCGTTGCCGTCGGCGAAGCGGGCGAGGGCGTCGAACATCAGCTGCTCCTTTTCTCGCGAGCGGCGCGAGCAGCTGCGCCTCCATCCGCTCGCACCAGTCGGCGAACCACTCGGTGAACTCGATGCCGCCCCGCAGCACCATCAGCGGGAACGGGTCCTGCTTGGCCGCCGCGCATCGGCTCCATGGCGCGCAAGCTGCTCGTGGACGTCGAGGCGGTAGTCCCGCATCGCACGCAGGATCTCGACCGCCTCCTCCGCGGCAGCGCGTCGGCGAAGAACAGCTTCAGCAGCCCTTCCTCGCGCATCTCAAAGGCCTCGGCGGCTGGCGCAGCCATGCCTTCAGCTCCTCCTCGCCGTCGGCGGTGATCGCGTAGACGGTGCGCCTGCGGCCGCCGGTGCGGGGCGTCGACCCCCTCGACCAGCCCCGCCTCGGAGAGCCGTTTCAGCTCCGGGATAGATCTGCCCGTAGCTGGCGGCCCAGAAGAAGCGGGTCGAGCCGTCGACCACCGCCTTGATCTCGTAGCCGGATCGCGGTCGCTTGCGGATCATGCCGAGGATCACGTAGGCGGTCGCACTCAGATCCTCCATCGACGAGAAATATATCCACCCGATATATCCTGCAGCGTGATTGCGGATCACATATGGTCGCCATCCGATTCCCAACCTCGGAAGGAGCTGGAGAGATGGTCGCTTGACCAAAGCAAGATCGGGCGGGTCGTGGCGGAGCAAATGGAGGCGATCGAAGGCGATTACGGCGACGAGTGCGAAATCGGCGACGTCTGCACGATCGTCGAGGTGGTCGGCCCGCATGGCTCCCACGTCCGCGTGCGCAGCAGCGACATGCGTCCCCACAGCGGCCTCGGCCTGGTGCGGATGGCCGAACAGGCGATGCTCGGCAACCTGGGAGGGGGGTGGTAAGGCCTGCTCTCCAAGCAGGGAAGTTCCAGATCCTCGCGGGAGGCTTGACAGAGCTCTGACTTTCAGCGCACCACGGGTGCGCCTGGTGCGCTCACGATCGATGGGTGAGCGCGAGCTCTACAAACCCCTCGATCGCCGGCGGGACATCTGGCTCTGGATAGATTTCACCACCCGGCGCGGGAAGGTGGTCGCCTACCAGGTTGTGTTGCTGCTGGCCCGCCGAGGGAGAGGCTCGCCGTTCGTGTGTATGACAGCGCTCACGGATACAACGAGATGCACCGGTACACGCAGGCTGGTGGAAAGCAAACCGGAATACGTTTTCACAGCGGTACTCTGGGAGAAGGCTTGAATGCCGCGATCGGCGAGGCTGGGCGTGGGTATACGGCGATGATTGAAGGGTGGAAGAGATGAAGGGCAACCAAGACGACTCTCCTTCATGGAAGGTCTTCCACGAGGCGATCGAGCTGGCGATCGCCGAAGAATCTCCCTATCCGGAAGCGTGGATGTTCGTCGACGCCGACACTCCTTACACCGAGGGAGATATCGGCGAGGCGTTCAGCAAAGGTCTTGCAGCCATTGTCGTCTCCGCCGACGGTAGCGTGCAGGTGATCCATCCTGATTCCGCTGTGAGCTCAGGCGCCCGCCCGCAACTCGGCGATCAGCGCCGCCACCACGGCCGGGTCGAACTGGGCGCCGGCGTTGGCTTCGCAGCTCGGCGATCGCCTCGTCGTGGTAGATCGCCCGGCGGTAGCTGCGGTTGGAGGTCATCGCGTGGAAGGCGTCGCAGGTGGCGATGATCATCGCGCCGCGAGGGATCTGCTCGCCGGCCGAGGCCGTCGGGATAGCCGCCGCCGTCGAAGCGCTCGTGGGCGGAGCGGACCAGCGGCGCGACCGGGGCGAGGAAGGGGATGCGCTGGAGCATGCGGGCGCCGATCGCGGTGTGCTCGTCCATCCGCTCGCGCTCGGCCGCGGTCGAGCGGGCCGGGCTTGCGGAGGATCTCGCCGGGGATGCCGATCTTGCCGACGTCGTGCAGGAGGGCGCGCGTAGCGCAGGCGCTCCGAGCTCGGCGCCCGTCGATGCCCAGCCGCTCGCCGACCGCGACCGCGAGCTCGGCGACCTCGTTGGCATGGTGCGGCGGTGTAGGCGTCCTGCAGCTCGACCGCGTCGGCGAGGACGCCCGACGGTGGTGAGGAAGGCCCCCTCGAGTTCGTAGACCAGCTGGCAGCGGTAGATCGCCGCGCCGACCTGGCTGGCGACCACGTGGGCGAGAAGCAGGTCCTCCTCGGCGAAGGCGCCGCGGCTGCTCCTGCTCGAGGTTCATCACGCCCCAGATCGAGCCGGCGACGGGGATCGGCAGCGAGAGCTCGGAGCCGGGTCGGTGCGCGGGTTGCGGATCAGGTAGTCGGAGTCGAGGCGGGTGTCGTTGACCATGGCCGCCGCGGCCGATGCGGGCGACGCGGCCGTTGACGCCGACCTCGACCGGCTGCTCCTGGGCGAGGAAGTCGGTCGAGTCTCCTCGGCCAGCGGGCCGGCACCGGCGATCGACCCGCAGATAGCCGTCCGGGTCGAGCCGCTGGACGACGGCGAGGTAGTAGTCGAAGGACTCGTGCAGCAGCCGCGCCGCGACGCCGGCGACCTCCTCGACGCTGTGGGCGCCGGGCGAGGCTGGGTGGCGAGGCGGCTGGCGACGAGCAGCCGCCGGTCCTGGACGGAGGTTCGTCCTGCGACTTCGCAGGCCCTGGGTCACCGGGCATGGCTTGCGTCGTGTTTCGGCTCCGCGCACGAGTGTTATCGGCTGCAGGCCGCCCCTCGTGGCTTTCCCCAGGCGCCTCACTATCCTCGGACCATGAGTGGGCGCGAAGGCTCCGACATCGTCGTGATGAAGTTCGGCGGCACCTCCGTCGCCGGCGCCGAGCAGATCAAGCGCGCCGCGGGGCGGATCGTCGCCGCCCGCGAGGCCGGCAACCGCGTCGTCGCCGTGCTCTCGGCCCGCGGCAAGACGACCGACGAGCTGGTCGCCCAGGCGCAGGAGATCTCCGAGCGGCCGGTCGCCGCGCGAGATGGACATGCTGCTCTCGACCGGCGAGCGGATCTCCTGCGCGCTCTGCGCGATGGCGATCCACGACATGGGCCACGAGGCGATCTCGCTGACCGGCTCGCAGGCGGGGATCGTCACCGACTCCTCCCACACCAAGGCGCGGATCATCGACGTCCGCGCCGAGCGCATCCGCGAGGCGCTGGAGCGAGGACCGGATCGTCCTCGTCGCCGGCTTCCAGGGCGTCTCGACCGACAGCCGCGACGTCACCACGCTCGGCCGCGGCGGCTCCGACACGACCGCGGTCGCGCTCGCGGCGGCGCTGAGCGCCGAGCGTCTGCGAGATCTACACCGACGTCGCCGGCGTCTTCAGCGCCGACCCGCGGATCGTCCCCGACGCCCGCAAGCTGCCGACGTCTCCTTCGAGGAGATGCTGGAGATGTCGGCCTCGGGCGCCAGGGTGCTGCAGCTGCGCTCGGTCGAGTACGCGCGCAACCACGGCGTCCGCATCCACTGCCGCAGCAGCTTCGAGGACGGCCCCGGTACCCTCGTCGTTGCCGAGGACGAGACCATGGAGCAACCCTTCGTAACCGCCGTCACCCACTCCGACGCGGAGGCCCGCGTGACGCTGACCGGCGTCCGCGACGAGCCCGGCGTCGCCGGCCGCGATCTTCAGCGCGCTCGCCGACGCCAACGTCAACGTCGACGTGATCATCCAGAACGAGCCGGTCGGCGACGACGCAGCTGCGCCGACCTCTCCTTCACCGTCGACCGCGCCGACCTGACCACCGCCAAGGACACGATCGCCGCGCTCGGCGACGTCTCGCTCGAGGTCCGCACCGACGAGCAGATCGGCAAGGTCTCGATCGTCGGCGCCGGCATGCGCTCGCCACCCCGGCGTCGCCGCCAAGGTCTTCGAGGTGCTCGGCGAGGAGCGGATCAACATCGAGATGATCTCCACCTCGCCGATCAAGATCTCCTGCGTCATCGCCGCCGACCGGGTCGCCGACGCGGTCAAGGCCCTGCACAAGGCGTTCGAGCTCGGCGACGACGCGGTCCAGCCCGAGGACCCGACCGGTCCCGAGCACCGGCCGACGGTCGCCGGCTGAGCCGCCGTCATAATCGGGCGATGGCGGGCGACGGCTACAGAGTCGGAGTCCTGGGCGCGACCGGGCTGGTCGGGACGACGATCCTCGAGCTGCTCGCCGAGCGCGATTTCCCGGCCGCCGAGGTCGTCCCCTTCGCCTCCGAGCGCTCCGCGGGCAAGCAGATCGAGTGGAACGGCTCGACGCTCGAGTGCCGCGCCGCTGAGCGAGGACTCGATCCAGGGCCTCGACGTCGTCCTCTCCTCGGCCGGCGGCGCGGTCAGCGCCGAGTGGGCGCCGAAGCTGGTCGACGCCGGGCGCCGTCGTGGTCGACAACACCAGCTACTGGCGCATGCACGACGACGTGCCGCTGGTCGTCGCCGAGGTCAACCCCGACGCGCTCGAGGGCCACCGAGGGCATCGTCGCCAACCCCAACTGCTCGACCATGCAGATGGTCGTGGCGCTGAAGCCGCTCCACGACGAGGCCGGGATCGAGCGCCTGGTCATCTCCACCTACCAGGCGGTCTCCGGCACCGGCAAGGCGGCGATCGACGAGCTGCGCGAGCAGGCGCGGGCGGTGCTCGCCGGCGAGCAGCCGGTGGCCGAGCGTCTACCCGCACCCGATCGCCTTCAACGTCGCTGCCCCAGGCGGGCAGCTTCGCCGACGGCGACGACCACACCGACGAGGAGCGCAAGCTGATCAACGAGACCCGCAAGATCCTCGGCGACGCGCGAGATCCGGGTCACCGCCACCTGCGTCCGCGTGCCGGTCGTGACCGGCCACTCGGAGGCGGTCAACGTCGAGACCCAGCGAGCCGCTCAGCCCGAGCGCGCCCGCGAGCTGCTGGCCGCGGCGCCCGGCGTGACCGTCGTCGACGACCCGGCCGCCGGCGCGCTACCCGATGGCGATCGACGCCGCCGGCACGCGACGACGTCTTCGTCGGCCGCATCCGCCGCGACCCCGGCAACGAGCGCGCCCTCGACCTCTGGGTCGTCTCCGACAACCTGCGCAAGGGCGCCGCCACCAACGCCGTGCAGGTCGCCGAGCTGCTGGTCGAGCGCGGCCTGCTCGGGTCGAGCGCGGCACCCGACTAGGTCGACATCCCGGCTGATTCTTCGCAGCGCAAAGGGCGCGATGAGCGTGGTCAGGATCGACATCGCGACCACGACCGCGAACAGCTCGGCGTCGACGACTCCCTCGGCGGCGCCGATCGAGGCGACGACGATCCCCACCTCGCCGCGCGGGACCATGCCGACGCCGACGATCGCCGCTTCGCTCGCGGCCGAGGCCACGGCGCCGCCGAGATAGCCGGGGATCAGCTTGGTCACGACCGCCAGCGCGGTGATCGCCGCCAGCAGCAGCAGGGCGTGGGCGCTGAACAGGGAATCGAGGCTGAGCTCGATCCCGATGAAGGCGAAGAAGAAGGGCGGGAAGAAGGCGTAGAGAGGTTGGACTTCTTCCTCGATCGAGCTCTGGTCCTTGGTCTCGGCGACGATCATCCCGGCCAGGAAGGCGCCGATCAGCGCCGCCAGGCCGATCTGGGCGGAGAAGGCGGCGAGGCCGAGGCAGAGGATCACCGCCGGCAGCAGCGGCGAGTCGGCGAAGCGGGGCGCCTCGAGCAGCTGCGGGCGGCGCTGCAGCAGCTGCGTCCCGCCGAGGGCGACGAAGGCGACGAAAGCCACCGCGACGGCCAGGGCGAGGGCGATCTTGCCGGCGTCGACGCCGCCGTCGGCGGCCATCCCGACCGCGACCGAGAGCAGGATCAGGGCGAGGATGTCGTCGACCACCGCGGCGCCGAGCACGGTGCGGGCGGCGCGGCTGCGGGCGATCCCGAGGTCGAGGAAGGTCGCCGAGGTGATGCCGGCGCTGGTCGCCGCCAGCGCGGCGCCGAGGAAGACGCTGGTTTCGGTGCTCTCGCCGAGCGCCAGCGCCGAGCCCGATCCCGCCGAGGAAGGGCAGGACGACGCCGGCGCTGCCGACCGTGACCGCGATCCGCCCGACCGCCCGCATCTCCGAGAGCTTCGTCTCCAGCCCGACCCAGAAGAGCAGGAAGACGACGCCGAGCTCGGAGAAGACCCGCAGCACCTCGTTGACCTCGACCAGCCCCAGCACCGCCGGCCCGACCAGGAGCCCGCCGAGGATCTCGCCGACGATCGCCGGCTGCCCGATCCGCTTGAAGACCTCGTCGCCGAGCTTGGCGGCGACGAGGACGAAGAAGAGGTCAGTGAGGACCCCAGCGACGTCGCTGGTGGCGGCGAGTGGGAGGGCGGAGGCGATGTCCACGGATAGAACAAATTGGTCAGCTGCTGAGTGCCGACCAGTCTTCCCGGCTCACCTGACGCCAGGCTATCGAAGGCCGCAAGACAATTCACCTGTTCGCGCACCAGACGTAAATGTTTTGTCCGCTACGCTGCAGCGATGGAGGCCGCACGGGCGAAATCGGACCGACGGATCGGATCGACGTCTCGCGGTCGCGTCAGTCACCTGGACGCAGCGAGATGGATGCACGCTTCGCAAGCTCGAGCATCGTTTCGACCGCCTCCAAAACGGTTTCATCGTGACCCTCGGCGGCCATGCTCGCAGCGCTTCGTGGCTGAGCAGTTCTAGTCGGCAGGCGACTAGGCGGCGGCGGCTCAGCCGCTCCTCGACCCAGCCGGTCGAGGCGATGTGCTTGCTCATGCCGAGCTGCTTGGGCTCGGCGCCGAGCGCCAGGCCGACGAGCTGCGGCAGGTGCAGGACGGCGAGGCCGAGGTCGCGGTTGACGACCTTGGCCGCCTCCGGCTGCTGCATGTCGAGGTTGAGGTGGCAGAGCGGGCAGGGGGTGACGAGGCAGTCGGCGCCGGCGTCGATCGCGTCGCCGACGTGGGTGCCGGCCTGCTTCAGCGAGGTCTCGCGGTTCATCGTGATCACCGGGAAGCCGCAGCACTTGCGGGCGCCGTCGTACTCGACGACCTCGCCGCCGAGCGCCTCGATCACCTGCTCCAGGTAGACGTCGCGGTCGGGGAACTCGTCGTAGCCGAGGCGCTCCTTGGGGCGCACGATGTAGCAGCCGTAGAAGGGGCCGACGCGCAGGCCGGAGAGCGGCCGCACGACCTGGGCCGGCGAGCCGGTCGAGCCCGTAGTCCTCGACCAGCAGCCAGAGGAAGTTCTTGTTGGTGAAGCCGTCCTTGTCCTTCTCGTAGGAGAGGCCCTGGCCGGAGAGCGCCTCGTTGACGTGGGCGCGGTAGGCGCGAGTCGGCGTCGAGCCGCTGCTGGCACTCCGACTGCGCGCCCTGGCAGGTCGAGCAGATGTTCATCATCGCGAGCCCGGTCTGCTGGGCGAGCGCGAAGGTGCGGGCGTTGAGCGTGTCGGCCAGCTCCTGGTTGTGCTCGGCGATGACGCCGGCGCCGCAGCAGTTGGCGCGGTCGAGGTCGACCAGCTCGATGCCGAGCTTCTCGGCGACCAGCGCCATCGAGCCGTGCAGCTCCGGCGTGAAGCCGCGCGAGACGCAGCCGGGCCAGTAGGCGACCTTGATCTTCTCGTCAGCCATTTGGGGTCTCCTCGCTGGCCGGGGTCGTGGGTGCGAGGCGGCTCGAGACGCTCCTCGATCGCGGCCTCCTCGTCGCCCTCCTCGCCCTTGATGTACAGGTTGAATTCCTCGTGGTGCTCCTCGGCGTGCTTGTAGATCGCCTTGACCTCGTCCTGGGCGCCGTCGGGAAGCTTGTGGTGGACGCCGGGGATCAGCTTCGGCAGCGAGCGCATCTTGCCGGTCCGGATGCCGCGGATCGCGGTCGGGATCGAGCCGAGCATTTCCTTGATCGCCCGTTTGCTCGGTTTCAGCTTGCCTTTGACGCCGGGCGCGAAGGACTCCTGCAGCAGCAGCGACTCGTCCAGGGTGCCCTTCTTCTCGATGATCTTGACGAAGGCGATCTCGTGGTCGTGGCCGCTGTTGGGGTCTTCGATCCCCGCTTCGCCGGCTTTGCGGCGCAGGCGCATGATCTGGTCCATCGGCGCCACGCCCTTGGGGCAGGCGTCGATGCAGCTGAAGCAGTGGGTGCAGTCGTAGATCCCGTGCGGGTCCTCGGCGAGGTCGTGCAGGCGCTCGACGGTCTCGGCGTCGCGCGGGTCGCCGACGAAGCGGTAGGCCTTGGCCAGCGCCGCCGGGCCGATGAAGTCGGGGTCGGCTTCCATCGAGAGGCAGGAGGAGACGCAGGCGCCGCACTGGATGCAGGCCATCGACTGGGTGATGTCGATCATCGACTCCGGCTCGACCACGTACTCGCGCTCGGGCGGCTCGCCGTGGGGGAGGAGCCAGGGGGTGACGCGGCGGATCTTGGCCCAGTGGGTCGACTCCATGTCGGTGACCAGGTCCTTGATCACCGGCATGTTGCCCATCGGCTCGATCACGATCGCGTTGTCGCTGGCGGCGCCGCCGACGGCGCTCGCCACCTTGTCCGCCAGCTCCTGGGCCTCGCCGATCTGGGTCTTGCAGCCGAGGCCGGACTGGCCGTTGATCTTCATCCCGCAGGAGCCGCAGATCGCGGCGCGGCAGGAGCAGCGCACGGCGAGCGAGCCGTCCTCGCGGTCCTTCGCCTGCAGCAGGCCGTCGAGGACCGAGAGCGAGGGCTCGAGGTCGACGTTGAACTCCTCCCAGTAGGGCCCCTCGCCGCTCTCGGGCTGGAACCTGCGGACTTTGATCGTGTAGTCGGCCATCAGTAAGTCCTCGCTTCCGGTTCCCACTGGGTGATGGTCACCTCGGAGTATGAGATCTCGGGCCCGTCGTCGGTCTGCTCGAGGTCGATGTGTTTGAGCCACTCCTCGTCGTTGCGCTCGGGGAAGTCGGTGCGGTACTGGGCGCCGCGGCTCTCCTTGCGCTCCAGCGCGGCGAGGCAGGTGCACTCGGCGTTGTCGAGCATGTAGCCGAGCTCGATCGCCCCGAGCAGGTCCTGGTTGAAGACGCTGCCGTGGTCGTCGATGTAGGCGGTCTTGGCCTCCTCCTTGAGGCGCTTGACGATCTCGAGCGCTTCCTGGATGCCGGCCTCGTCGCGGAAGACGGCGACCTTGGCGTCCATCGTCTGGCCCAGCTCGAGCTTGATCTCGGAGACGCGGCGGCCGGAGCCCTTCTCGCGCGAGTCGATCGTCGGCGATCATCGCCTCCTCGTCCTCGAGCACCTTGCGCGAGGGCCGCGAGCCCTCGATCCGCTTGGCGCGGGCGGCGGCGTCGGCGCCGGAGCGGCGGCCGAAGATCAGCGTGTCGAGCAGCGAGTTGGCGCCGAGCCGGTTGCCGCCGTGGACGGAGACGCAGGCGGTCTCGCCGGCCGCGTAGAGGCCGGGGATGTCGGTGCGGCCGTCGACGTCGGTCTTGACCCCGCCCATCGTGTAGTGGTTGCCGGGCTTGATGTGGATCGGTTCGCGGGTGATGTCGACGCCGGCGAAGTCGCGGCCGACGAGGACGATCTCGCGCAGCGCCTCGTGCACGCGCTTTTTCGGCACCACGGTGATGTCGAGGGCGACGGTGCCGTCGGGGAAGCCGCGGCCCTCGTTGATCTCGGTCTGCTCGGCGCGGGAGACGACGTCGCGCGAGGCCAGCTCCATCTTGTTCGGCGCGTAGCGTCTCCATGAAGCGCTCGCCCTTGGCGTTGAGCAGGTGGGCGCCCTCGCCGCGGGCGCCCTCGGTGATCAGGAAGCCCTTGCCCGCCAGCGTCGTCGGGTGGTACTGGATCATCTCCATGTCCATCAGCTTGGCCCCGACCCGGTAGGCCATCGCGATGCCGTCGCCGGTGCAGATCAGGGCGTTGGTGGTCGGCTTCCAGACCTGGCCGTTGCCGCCGCAGGCGAGGATCACCGACTTCGCCTGGAACAGCTCCATCGAGCCGTCGGCGACGTTGCGGGTGACGACGCCGCAGCACTCGCCGTTCTCGTCGATCGCCAGCGCGGTGCAGAACCACTCCTCGTAGCGGGCGACCGAGTCCGAGTACTTCATCAGCTGCTCGTAGAGCACGTGCATGATCGCCTGGCCGGTGATGTCGGCGACGTAGTAGGTGCGGGCGGCGGAGGCGCCGCCGAAGGCGCGGGTGCCGAGCCTGCCCTCCTCGTTGCGGTGGAAGGTGACGCCGAGGTGCTCGAGGTGGAGGATCTCCTCCGGCGCCTCGCGGGTCATGATCTCGATCGCGTCCTGGTCGCCGAGGTAGTCGGAGCCCTTGATCGTGTCGAAGGCGTGCGACTCCCAGGAGTCGCCGGGGTTGAGCGCGGCGTTGATCCCGCCCTGGGCCGCGTTGGAGTGCGAGCGCACCGGGTGGACCTTGCTGATGATCCCGACCGATACGCCTTCCTCGGCGGCGGCGAGGGCGGCGCGCTGGCCGGCGAGGCCGGCGCCGATTACGAGAACGTCATGAGAGGGCACGAGCGCGGATGCTATAGGTGAGAAATCCGAGCGCCGCAGTCGGAATTGCCCCGCACTTACCATGGGTGGATGCTCGGCGGCCGCACCTTCACGCTCTTCCATGTTCGCGGGATCAGGATCTCCGTCGACTGGTCCTGGTTCCTCGTCCTCTTCCTCGTGATCTTCTGGATCTCGCAGTCCTACGGCGACCTGCTCGGGGAGTCGAGCTCCTCGACCACGCCGTTCCTGCTCGCGGTCCTGACCGCGGTCGGCTTCTTCGGCTCGATCCTCCTGCACGAGCTCGGCCACGCGGTCGTCGCCATGCGCAACGGGATCGGCATCACCGGCATCCAGCTCTGGATCTTCGGCGGCATGGCGCGGATGGACCGCGAATCCGAGACCCCCGGGGCGGAACTCAAGGTCGCCCTCGCCGGCCCCCTGGTCACCCTGGCGATCGTCGTCGTCCTCACCGCGGGCGGCATCGTCGTGGCGGGCGCCGGGGCGTTCGAGGACGCCGCGGTGCTCGATCCCGATGCCGGCGTCTCCGGGGTGCTGGCGATGGTCGCCTGGCTCGCCACGATCAACCTGCTGCTGCTGGTCTTCAACCTGCTGCCGGCCTTCCCGATGGACGGCGGCCGGGTCGCCCGCGCGATCGCCTGGTGGCGGACCGGGGATCGCACCTCGGCGACCCGCTTCGCCGCCAACCTGGGCCGGGTGTTGGCCTACGTGTTCATGGCCGGCGGCCTGGCCCTGATCTTCGCCGGCGACGTCTTCGCCGGCGTCTGGCTGGCCCTGATCGGCATGGTCGTCAACGGCTCCGCCCGCGGCGCCGCGATGCAGACCGCGATCACCAGCAAGATCGACAAGCTCAGCGTCGCCGACGTGATGGACCGCGAGCCGGTCGCGATCCCCGGCGACATCAGCATCGAGCGGGCCCTGGACGAGTACTTCCTGCGCTACCGCTGGCCCTGGTTCCCGGTCGTCGACGCCGCCCACCGCTTCCTCGGCCTGCTCGACCGCGACCGCGCCGACGAGGTGCCCGAGGTCTCCCGCGCCAGCTCCCTCGTCGCCGACCTGATCGATCCCGACGAGGGGCTCTTCAGGTCCGCGACGACACCCCGCTCGACTCCCTGCTCGAGCAACCAGAACCTGCGCCGCTTCGGCGCCCTGATGGCCGTCGACGCCGACGGTCGCCTCAGCGGCGTGATCACCGTCGAGCAGGTGGGCCGGGCCCTGCGCGACGCCAGTCAGTAGTTGCGGCAGTCCTTTGGGTCGTCTGGCGGACCAAAGGACTGCCGCAACTCAGGTCGCTGGGCGGTGGCGGTCGATGATGCGGCCGAAGTCGGGGCCGGCGGGGAGGGTGCCGAAGGCTTGGCCCCAGTCGCCGCTGAGGCGGGAGGCGCAGAAGGCGTCGGCGACGGCTTCGTCGCCATAGCGGACTAGCAGCGAGGCTTGAAGGGCGAGGGCCATCTTCTCGACGACACGGCGGGCGCGGGTCTCGATCGTCTCGACGTCTCCCGGGATCTCGTCGCGGAGGGCGGCGGCGTAGGCGTCGAGGCGGGGCTCGCTGACGGCGCCCTCCTGGACCTCGGCGAAGAAGGCGTCCACCGACGCCGGGCTCTTGACCATCGCCCGCAGCACGTCGAGGCACTGGACGTTGCCGGAGCCCTCCCAGATCGAGTTGAGCGGGCTCTCGCGGAAGAGGCGGGGCATTCCCGACTCCTCGACGTAGCCGTTGCCGCCGAGGCACTCCAGCGACTCGCCGGCGTGCATCGGCGCCCGCTTGCAGACCCAGTACTTGAGCACGGCGTTGGCGATCCGCTTCAGGTCTGGCGGCCTCTTCGTCGCCGGCGATCGCCTCGTCGTAGGCGCGGGCGAGGCGCATCGCCGAGATCGTCGCCGCCTCGGACTCGACGCAGAGGTCGGCGAGCACGTTGCGCATCAGCGGCTGCTCGATCAGCTCGCGGCCGAAGACGGAGCGGTTGGAGGCGTGGTGGATCGCCTGGGCGACGCCGGCCCGCATCCCGGTGGCACCGCCGATCACGCAGTCGAGCCGGGTGTGGTTGACCATCTCGATGATCGTCCGCACCCCGGCGCCCTCCTCGCCGACCAGCCAGGCGGAGGCGGAGTCGAACTCGATCTCGCTGGAGGCGTTGGAGCGGTTGCCGAGCTTGTCCTTGAGCCGCTGCAGGCGGAAGCGGTTGCGCTCGCCGTCCGGGGTCCAGCGCGGGAAGAGGAAGCAGGAGATGCCGCCGTCGGCCTGGGCGAGGACGAGGAAGGCGTCGCACATCGGCGCCGACATGAACCACTTGTGGCCCGTCAGCTCGTACTCGCCGCCGGGCCCGCCGCCGTTGACCGGGCGGGCAACCGTCGTGTTGGCGCGGACGTCGGTGCCACCCTGCTTCTCGGTCATCCCCATCCCGGCCAGGGCGCCGGGCTTCTCGGGCGCCGGCGCGTTGCGCGGGTCGTACTCGGAGGAGAGGAAGCGCGGCTCCCACTCAGCGGCCAGCTCCGGCTGGGTGCGCAGGGCGGGGATCACCGAGTAGGTCATCGAGATCGGGCAGCCGACCCCGGCCTCGGCCTGCGACATGCACATGAAGGCGGCGCCGCGGGCGACGTGGGCGCCGGGCCGCGGGTCCTTCCAGGGCGAGGAGTGCAGCTCGTACTCGACCGACTTGCCCAGCAGCTCGTGCCAGGCGGGATGGAACTCGACCTCGTCGACGCGGTGCCCGTAAGCGGTCATGGGTGCGCAGCTTCGGCCCGTTCTCGTTGGCGAGCCGGCCCAGGGTCTGGGCGTGCTCGCTGCCGGCGTACTCGCCGACCGCGGAGATCCGCCGCTCGGCCCACTCCGCACCCTCGCGGCGCACCGCCTCGACCAGTGGCCGGTCGGCCTCGAAGACGTTGTAGTCGACCAGCGGCGGTGGCTGGTTGAACACCTCGTGGGTCGCCCCCGAAGTCGACTGCTCGACCGTCGCCATGGCCCCATTCTCGCAGGAGCCCCGCCGGTTGGTCAGGCAGAGGCGCCCTCCGGCTGCGGATCCGGCCTGATCACGACCGTGTCGGCGACCTCGAGGATCTCGTCGGCGGGCATGCCGACTCGCTCGGCGTGGCTGCGAACCGCCTCCGGCCCGCTGGCCTGGTAGATGCAGACGGTGCCGAGGGTGCCTCCGGGCTCGTCGATCACGTAGCTGCGGATCCAGCTGATGTCCTGGGGGAAGTCGCTCTCGGCCACCTCTTTCGAGCGTCCGGCGGCGACCTCGAGCTCCTCGCCGTTCTGCCAAGCCTTCTCCCTGCGGATCACATAAGTCTTCATCGTCGCTCCTCCGGTCTGCGTCGCTCAATTACCGACTGATTGTCGGTAATATACTCCACCTCGTGGAGACCAGCCTGCGACAAGCGCGGGGGCGCCCCAGCCAGGGGGCCCGGGAGGCCGTGGTCGCGGCGGCGCACGAGCTGTTCATGGAGCGCGACTACGAGCAGGTCTCGACCGAGCAGATCCTCGAGCGCTCCGGGGTCAGCCGGGGGGCGCTCTACCACCACTTCCCGACCAAGCTCGATCTCTTCAGGGCCGTCTTCATGGACAGCGAGCGGCGAGTGATCGACCGCATCGCCGCGCAGGCGACGACCCCGCCGAGCCCATTCGAGGCGCTCGTCGCCCTTTCTCGGGGATATCTGCGCGCAGCCGAGGGCGACGAGGAACTGCGTCGGATCGGATTGACCCAGAGTCGCGCCGTTCTCGGCTGGGAGGGATGGCGCGCGGCCTGCACCGAGCTCGGCATCGGCGCGGCCCTCGCCGGAGTGACAGCGGCGATCGAGGCGGGCGAACTGCCGGCCCACGATCCGGAGACGATCGCGATCATCCTGCTGGGCGCGCTGATCGAGGCCGCGATGCTGATCCTCGTCGCCGAGGACCGCGCAGCGGCGCGCGAGCGCTCCGAGGCGGTGATCGTCGACCTGCTGCAGGGCCTGCGTCGATAGCATCGCGCGCCGGTGTCCAAGATCCAGGTCAAGAATCCGATGGTCGAGCTCGACGGCGACGAGATGACCCGCATCATCTGGTCGTTCATCAAAGAGCAGCTGATCCTGCCCTATCTCGACGTCGACCTGATCTACTTCGACCTCGGGATCGAGAGCCGCGACGCGACCGAGGATCAGATCACGGTCGACGCCGCCAACGCGATCAAAGAGCACGGAGTTGGTGTCAAGTGCGCGACGATCACCCCCGACGAGGCGCGGGTGGAGGAGTTCGGCCTGAAGGGGATGTACCGTTCGCCGAACGGGACGATCCGCAACATCCTCGGCGGTGTCATCTTCCGCGAGCCGATCGTGATCTCCAACGTGCCCCGACTGGTACCGGGCTGGACGAAGCCGATCGTGATCGGCCGCCACGCCTTCGGCGACCAGTACCGCGCCACCGATCTGGTCGTTCCCGGCGAGGGCAGCCTGACCCTCACCTACACGCCGAAGGACGGTTCCGAGCCGGTCGAGCTCGACGTCTACGACTTCCCGGGGGGTGGGATCGCGATGGCGATGTACAACCTCGACGACTCGATCCGTGACTTCGCCCGGGCCTCGATGCGCTATGGCCTCAACCGCGGCTATCCGGTCTACCTCTCGACCAAGAACACCATCCTCAAGCGCTACGACGGTCGCTTCAAGGACCTCTTCGCCGAGGTCTACGAGGCGGAGTTCAAGGCTGACTTCGAGGCCGCCGGCATCACCTACGAACATCGCCTGATCGACGACATGGTCGCGGCGGCGTTGAAGTGGGAGGGCGGTTATGTGTGGGCCTGCAAGAACTACGACGGCGATGTCCAGTCGGACACGGTTGCCCAAGGGTTCGGTTCGCTCGGCCTGATGACCAGCGTGTTGATGAGCGCCGACGGCAAGACCGTCGAGGCCGAGGCCGCCCACGGCACCGTTACCCGTCACTACCGCCAGCACCAGCAGGGCAAACCGACTTCGACCAACCCGATCGCTTCGATCTTCGCCTGGACTCGGGGCCTTTCGGCCCGCGGCAGGATGGACCAGACCCCGGAGGTCTCGGCGTTCGCCGAGACCCTGGAGCGGGTATGCATCGAGACGGTCGAGAGCGGCAAGATGACCAAGGACCTCGCGCTGCTCGTTGGCGGGGGCCAGGAGTTCCAGACCACGCAGGAGTTCCTGGCCTCGATCGACGAGAACCTCCAGCGAGCGATGGCGTAGCGGTCCACAAAAACCAACTCCGAGGAGACGATTCAGTGAGCACCCCCGTCAAGGTCACCGTTACCGGCGCCGCCGGCCAGATCGGCTACGCACTGCTGTTCCGGATCGCCAGCGGTCAGATGCTCGGCCCCGATACCCCGGTCGAGCTGAGCCTGCTGGAGATTCCCAATGCCATCAAGGCCGCTGAGGGCACCGCGATGGAGCTGGACGACTGCGCCTTCCCGCTGCTGAGCCGGATCGACATCACCGACGACCCCAAGCAGGCCTTCGACGGCTGCAACGTGGGGCTGCTGGTCGGCGCCCGTCCTCGCGGCCCGGGCATGGAACGCTCTGACCTGCTCGAGGCCAACGGTGGCATCTTCAAGCCGCAGGGAGAAGCGATCAATTCCGGTGCAGCCGACGACGTCAAGGTGCTGGTGGTCGGCAACCCGGCCAACACCAACTGCCTGATCGCGATGTCGAACGCGCCCGACGTTCCGCGCGAGCGGTTCACGGCGATGATGCGGCTCGACCACAACCGGGCGATCTCCCAGCTCTCCAGCAAGGTCGGCAAACCCGTGTCCTCGGTCAGCAACATGACCACCTGGGGCAATCACTCGGCCAGCCAGTACCCCGATCTCGTCAATGCCAAGGTCGAGGGCGGCAATGCCTGGAATGTGGTGGACGACGAGGCTTGGATTGCCGACGAGTTCATTCCCCGGGTCGCCAAGCGCGGGGCCGAGATCATCGACGCGCGCGGCGCCTCCAGCGCCGCCTCCGCCGCCAACGCCGCGATCGACCACATCCACGACTGGGTGCTTGGCACCCCCGCGGGCGACTGGGTCTCGATGGGTGTGCCGGCGGACGGGTCCTACGGCATCGGCGAGGGAATCGTCTGCGGTCACCCCTGTACCTGCAGCGACGGCGAGTGGTCGATCGTGCAGGGTCTCGACGTCCCCGACTTCTCGCGCCAGCGGATCGACGCCAGCGTTATGGAGCTGCGGGAGGAGCGCGACGCGGTCAGCCAGCTCGGCTTGATCTAACCCGGCCCCGAACGCAAAGAGGCCGGCCGCTGGGGCCGGCCTCTGGCAACACGGTGGGCTTTTGCTCAGCCGCCCGGGAAGTACTGACGGCCCTGCTTTTTGACCCGGCCCTCTTTCTCGAGGTCGCCGAGGACCCGGTAGAGGTAGTTCGGCTTGATCTTCATCTGCTTCGCCACGTCCGAGGCGCTGATGCCGGGCGCGCCCTCGATCAGACTCACGGCCTGATCGGCACGGGTGCCACCGCGGCGTTTACGGCGGCGGCGGGGAGTGGCGGCGGCCGAAGCGGTCGCGGTGGATTTGGTGGATTTGGTGCCACGCGGACGACCCGGGGCGCGCCGGGCTGCCTTGCCGCCAAGCTCGGCCAGTGCGCGCTCGAGGCGCTTACGCTCGTCGTCGAGCTCCGCGAGGCGCTTCTGGACCAAGTCCCGGGCCTCGTCGAGTACGTTCGTACTGGGCATTGATTGTTTCCTTTCCATGCAGACAAGCAGTTTTGCTTTGTCCTGGGGAGTGTGGCACAGCGATAGTAACGGTGACTCTTTATTTAGTCAGAAGCACTCCCCATAGCGGCCGTATGGACGAGTGGCACAGTCACACTGAGAGGCCGTGAGCGGCTGTGCGTCGGCGCCGGCTAGTGGTTGCGCTTGCGCGGCAGGGTGCGGAAGATCGCATCCCAGAGTGGCGAGGAGACGCCGTAGCCAAAGCGGTGATCCTGGAAGTGGTGGCGCATGTGTTGCTCACGCAATTTCTTGCCGAGGTCGGACTTCGGCACAAAATGATGCACGTAGTAGTGCGTGTAGTCGTAGGCGAGGTAGCCGGCGATGAAGCCGCCGAAGAGCGGGAAGGCGGCCGGGCTGCCGAAGACCAGCCAGAAGGCACCGAAGAAGAGTGCGGCGAGGGGAATCGAGACCGATGGGGGCATCACCAGCCGCAACTTGTCGTTGGGATGGTCGTGGTGGATGCCGTGGATGATGAAGTGCATGCGGCGGCCGAAGGAGTTGTCGGGCTCCCAGTGGAAGACGAGGCGGTGCAGCCAGTACTCCGTCAGCGTCCAGATCGCGATCCCGGCCAGGGTCAGCAGGACCATCGAGAGGGCGCCGTAGCCGCGGTCGACTCCCAGCCACTCCATCGCGACGACCACCGGCACGAAGACGACGGCCGGCACCGCGGGGTGCACGCGGGAGAAGAAGTTGAGGAGCTCGCTCTTGAACAGCGGCGGCGATGCCGAAAGCTTCTGGGTGCGCTCGTGAGCCTCCATCGAGGGCCAATAGTAGCGACGGGCCCCGGTCCCCCCGCAAGACGCGGGGAACCTGTGACGAGTCTGTGTCAAAGAGGTAGCGATTTGCGGAATTGCCCCTCACGGAAGCGTCACGGCACTGCCACTATGCGCACCCGATGCCGCGCAAGCCAAAGCCCCCCACTTGTGAGGACTGCTACTTCCACAAGAACATGCTCTGCGCCCTCGAGCTGACCGAGCCCTGCGCCACCTTCCGCCCCAACCGCCCCGAGGGACTCGTGCCTCCGAAACAGCCAGTTCTGCTCATGCGCGCCCCCCGCTGGGCTTCGCGTCCGGCGTAGACCCGCTTTCCTCGGTCCCCTGGGGAGGGGTAGGGGGTGTCCTTCCGTTGCTGGGATTTTCGCCGGACGCGTTGCCTCTCTCGCCAAGAGTTCCGCTGCGAAAATCAGGACGCCGCGCCTCCAGGACACCCCCTACCCCTCCTCGCCGAATCGGAAGAGCTTTGGGTCACGGAGCTGGCATCGAGCAACGGAAGCTCCCTGAGAAAGAGTGGCGCATGCGCGTCCCTGGAGCTGAACTGCGGCGGGGGCCCTCGTTGCTTGATAGCTGAACTGCTGCTGGCGCCTCGTGGGGTGGAGTTGGGGTGTCCCGCAGCGCGCGGCGTCCTGATTTTCGCAGCGGAGCGTCAGCGAGAGCTGCTCAGTCAGAGGCGAAAATCCCAGCAAGCGGAGGGATACCCCAACTCCAGCTCGCCAACCCCTCGAAGCCTTTCCCCTGGCTATGGTTCTGGCCGTGCCGCAACGCGATCTCTTCGCAGACTTTGCCCGCATGCGCCGTGAGATGGATCAGATGATGGGGGATGCCTGGGGGCGGACGCGGTATGTGAGCCGGCGTGCCAGCGGTTTCTCGCCCAACGTCGATGTGTACTACTGCGGCGATCCTCAGCAGGCGGTGGTCGTGGTCGATCTCGCCGGGGTCGAGCTGAGCGAGGTCGGGATCGAGGTCAGCGGCCGTCGCCTGGCGATCGCCGGCGAAAGGCCGGTGCAGGAGACCGAGGGCCGGGTCTACCAGCAGGTCGAGATCCCCTCGGGCCCCTTTCGCCGGGTTGTCGAGTTCCAGGTCGAGGTCGACGCCGAGGGCGCCAGGGCGACCTATGAGGACGGGATCCTGAAGATCGAGCTGCCGTTGCGAGACCCCACCGAGACCACCCGCAGGGTGCCGATCGGGCGCAAGTGATGGAGGGTGCGCCGGTCCTCGAGGTGGTCGACTCGCCACTCGACGCCGAGGACGCGATCCTCGCCGGCCAGCCGCTGCCCGAGGCGCTGCCGGTCCTGCCGCTGCGCGACACGGTCACCTTCCCGGACACCCTGACCCCGCTCGCGGTCGGGCAGGAGCGCTCGATCCAGCTCGTCAACGACGTCCTCGGCGCCAACCGGATGCTGGTCATGGTCGCCTCGCGCGACCCCGAGAACGAGACGCCGGGCCCAGACGACCTCTACGACGTCGGCGTGGTCGGCGTCGTCGCCCGGATGATCAAGGTCCCCGACGGCTCGCTCCGCATCCTCGTCCAGGGCACGCAGCGGGTCCGCCTCGGGTCCTACGTGGCCGAGCAGCCCTACCTGGTGGCGCGGATTGCCGAGCTTCCCGACGTCAGCGAGCCCAGCGCCGAGCTGGAGGCGCTGACCCGCAACGTCCAGCGCACCTTCTCGGAGATCATCGAGCAGATCCCCTACCTGCCGGAGGAGCTGCAGATGGCGGTGGCCAACATCGACGACCCGGCCGCGCTGGGGCACCTGATCGTCGGCGCGCTGCGGATCGACACCGCCGAGAAGCAGCAGCTGCTGGAAGAGGTCGACGTCGCCAAGCGCCTGCGCCACCTGGCCCAGATCCTCGCCCGCGAGCTCGAGGTGGTCCAGCTGGGGACCCAGATCCAGTCCCAGGTGCAGTCGGAGATCGACAAGGGCCAGCGCGAGTTCTTCCTGCGCCAGCAGCTGAAAGCGATCCAGGAGGAGCTGGGGGAGGAGGACGAGCAGCAGGCGGAAGTGAACGAACTGCGCGAGCGGATCGACGCCGCCGGCCTGCCCGAGCACGCTCTCAAAGCCGCCGAGCGCGAGCTCTCGCGGCTGGAGAAACTGCCGCCGGCGGCGGCCGAGCACGGCGTCATCCGCACTTATCTGGAGTGGCTGGTGGAGATCCCCTGGTCGGCCGAGACGGAGGACAACCTCGACATCGGCCATGCCCGCGAGGTCCTGGACGCCGACCACTACGACCTCGAGGAGGTCAAGGACCGGATCCTCGAGTACCTGGCGGTGCGCAAGCTCAACCCCGACTCGCCCGGCCCGATCCTCTGCTTCGTCGGCCCGCCCGGAGTCGGCAAGACCAGCCTCGGCCGCTCGATCGCCAAGGCCCTGGGCCGGGAGTTCGAGCGGATCTCGGTCGGCGGCGTCCGTGACGAGGCCGAGATCCGCGGCCACCGCCGCACCTACATAGGGGCGCTGCCCGGGACGATCGTCCGCGCCCTGCGCGACGCCGGCTCGCGCAACCCCGTCTTCATGATCGACGAGATCGACAAGATGGGAGCCGACTTCCGCGGCGACCCAGCCTCGGCGATGCTCGAGGTGCTGGACCCGGCCCAGAACGACTCCTTCCGCGACCACTACCTCGACCTCGAGCTCGACCTCTCCGACGTCGTCTTCATCGCCACCGCCAACGTGCTCGACACGATCCCGGGCCCGCTCCTGGACCGGATGGAGACGATCGAGCTCTCCGGCTACACGGTCGAGGAGAAGCGCCACATCGCCCGCCGCTACCTGGTCCCGCGCCAGATCTCGGCCAACGGCCTGAAGCCGTCCCAGATCGAGTTCGCCGACGCCGCCCTGACCGCGATCATCGAGGAGTACACCCGCGAGGCGGGCGTCCGCAACCTCGAGCGGCAGATCGGCACGATCTGCCGCAAAGTCGCCCGCGACGTCGCCGAGGGCAAGGTCAAGGGGAAGGTCAAGATCTCCGGCAAGCGGGCGCGGGCGCTGCTCGGTCGCCGCCGCGTCTTCGCCGAGCAGCGCCGCCGCACCAAGCATCCCGGCGTCGCCACCGGCCTCGCCTGGACCCCGACCGGGGGCGACGTCCTCTTCATCGAGGCGACGGCGATGCCGGGCTCGGGCAAGCTGACGATCACCGGCCAGCTCGGCGAGGTGATGAAGGAGTCGGCGCAGGCGGCGCTCTCCTGGGTCCGTGGCCACTGGGCGGAGATCGACCCGGAGCTGGGCGAGAGCTGGTTCGCCGAGCACGACATCCACATCCACGTCCCCGCCGGGGCGGTGCCCAAGGACGGGCCCTCGGCGGGCGTGGCGATGACCGTCGCCCTCTCCTCGCTGATCGGCGGCCGGCCGGTTCGCAACGATGTCGCGATGACCGGTGAGGTGACGTTGACGGGGCAGGTGCTGGCGATCGGCGGCCTCAAGGAGAAGTCGCTGGCGGCGCAGCGGGCGGGGATCAAGCGGGTGATCGTGCCCGAGCGCAACGAGGGCGACGTGGCGGAGATCCCCGAGCACGAGCTCGGCGGCCTCGAGTTCGTCTTCGTCGACGAGGTCTCCAAGGCGCTCGACGTAGCTCTCTCGTAAGCGCGATGGAGGCGGCGACTCTCGGCAGGGGCGGCCCTGCGGCATACGCACAATCGCTCCGCGAAGCGGCCAGGACCCGCTCGCGAGCTTTCTGGATCGTCGCCGGCCTGACCACGCTGGCCGCGGTCCTGCGCTTCGCGACCCTCGGCGTCCAGGCCTACCACCACGACGAGATCGTCACCGCCAGCCGCGTCCTCCGCGGCAGCTTCTTCCACGCGATGGACGCCGTCGGCTTCAGCGAGTCGGCACCGCCGCTCTACTACGCGCTGGCCTGGATCTGGACCCAGATGACGGGAACCGGCGAGTTCGGCCTGCGCTCGCTCTCCGCGGTGGCCGGGGTGGCGACGGTCCCGGTCGCCTACCTGGTCGGGCGCGAACTGCGGCAACGGCGAACCGGCCTGGTCGCGGCGGCCCTGGTCGCGGTCAACCCGATGCTGCTCTGGTACTCCCAGGAGGCGCGGGCCTACGCCCTGCTGATCCTGCTCTGCACGATCTCGCTGCTCTTCTGCGTCCGCGCCCTGCGCGGTGGGGAGCGCCGTGACTTCGTCTTCTGGGGGGTCGCCTCCGGCCTCGCTCTGGCCACCCACTACTTCGCGATCTTCGCGGTCGCCGCGGAGGTGGCGCTGTTGCTGCGCCGCCGCGGCCGCGCCAGCCTCGCCGGGCTCTGGATCGTCGCCCTGGCCGGGGCGCTGCTGGCGCCCCTGGCGATTCACCAGATGTCGCTCGGCCACGCCGAATGGATCAGCAACTTCACGCTCGGGCACCGGCTCTGGGAGATCGCGGCGACCTTCCTCACCGGCGAGACGACCGACATCATCGCCAGGCCCGAGCGCCCGGGCCTAGTCTTCGTCCCACTGGCGCTGAGCTTGGCGGCGCTGGGCCTGCTCGCCGTGCGCGGCAACCGCGAGGAGCGCGCCGCCGCCGCGGTCCCCCTCAGCCTGGCGCTTGCCGCGATCGGCATCCCCGTCCTGCTTGCCGTGCTCCCGGGGGCAAGGACTTCGTGCTGGCTCGCAACGTCGTCCCGGCGCTGGTGCCGCTGCTGGTCGCGATCGCGATCGGCCTCACCCTGCCCGCCGCTCGCCGCCTCGGCGCCGCGATCGGCGCCGCGCTGCTCGCCTACTCGCTCGGATTCTGCCTCTGGGCCAGTTTCGCGCCCGACCTGCAGCGGCCGGACTGGGAGGCCGTCGCCGCCGAGATCGGCGAACCGGAGGCGCCGCGGGCGACCGTCACCTGGGTCCTCGGGGAGGCCTCGCTGCGCTACTACCTCTCGACCGGGGCGATCCAGGTCACCCCCGCCGACGGCTACGAGTGGCTGGTCCACGAAATCGAGTTCGTCTCCGACGGCAGGGTGCCGCCGCCACCGGCTCGGCTGCTCGGGCCGGGCTTCCGCGAAACCTCGCGCGAAGATGCCGGACGCCTCTTCATCCGCCACTTCGAGCTGCCCGGACCGGGCCTGGCGCCGCTGCGGCTGCGCGAGCTGCGCCACGCAGACCTCGACTTTCGAAACGTCGGCGTCCTCTTGGACGGCATAGGCCCCGGCTGAGTCGTATCCCCCTGGGCGGGTATGGGGCTATTCTGCGTCAACGGCCCCGGACTTCAGGAGGAGACGGTATGAGCAAGACGACGGCGACCCGCGCCAACGACATCTACGAGACCGCCCGCGAGAACCCCTATGTGCAGCGGCTGATGGACGACGAAGAGCTGCGGGACAGCCTTCGCGATGCCTTCGAGGCCGGGCGCAAGGCCTATGACCGGGCGACCGGCAAGGGCACGGTCAAGGCCGTGACCAGCGACAAGAAGGTCCAGAAGGAACTCCGCACCGCGACCGAGAGCCTGCGCGACGCCTCCGAGCGCCTGCGCGGCGGCAAGAAGAAGAAGAGCAAGCTCGGCCGTCTGATCCTCGTCGCCGTGATCGGCGCCGTGGTGGCGCTGGCGGTCAACGAGGGTGCGCGCAAGGCCGTGCTCGACGCGCTCTTCGGCGCCGAAGAGGAGTTCGAGTACACCTCGACGACGAGCATCAACGGCTCCTAGCGGCGGACCCCGGGCGGGGCTGCCGCCCGGCCTCTCTCCTAGACTGAATCCATGGAGGCGGCAACCAAAGAGCGTGAGCTGAGCGGCGACAAGGCGCAGCGCATCGTCGATGCGATGCGCGACAGCGTCGCCCGGCGCGGCGCTGCCGGATCGACCTTCGAGCAGGTCGCTCGCGAGGCCGGCGTCAGCCGCGGCCTTCTTCACTACTACTTCGGCACCAAGGAGCGGCTGCTGGTCGAGGTCGTCCGCCGCGACGCCGAGATCCGCATCGCCCGTCTCGACGAGCGACTTTCCCGGGCCAAGTCTGCCGACGACGTCCTCGACGTCCTCGTCGCCAGCCTGACCGACATGATCGAGAACGAACCGGGCTTCTTCCTGCTGCTCTACGAGCTCTTCAGCGCCGGTCGCCGCAACCCGGACATCCAGCATGAGGTCGGTCAGCTCTTCGAGCGGACCCGCTCCCACGTCGCCGAGGTGCTGGACGCGAAGCAGCGCGAGGGCGTGCTCAAGCTCCGCTTCTCGGCGGAGGCGGTCGTCTCCTATCTGTTCGCCCTCGGCGATGGCTTCGCCCTGCAGGTCCTCTCCGATCCCGCGCGCGACAACACAGAGACGCTTGCCGCCGGCGCCGCCTCGGCCCGGTTCCTGCTCGTCGCCGAGTAGGCATCAATCGAGCCGGGCGTGACGCGACTCACAGACTGAGGCTCGCCGTTGCGAAAGGCTGGCCAACCAGCCAATGCGCGACGGAATGAATCGACTTGCGGGAGTTCTGGGCCGGCGCCGCCGTTTGGTCCTGGCGATCTGGGTGGTCATCGTGATCTGCGCGCTGCCCTTTGCAGCCCGCCAGACCGAACACCTCACCGGCGGTGGCTTCGACGTCCCCGGCAGCCAGTCGAAGGCGGTTGCCGACTCGATGCAGGGCGTCTTCGTCAAGGAGGCGACCGGCATCGCGGTGCTGCTGCGGGCAGAGCCCGGCGCCAGTGCCTCTGAGCGCGCCGCCGCCGTCGACCGGGTCCAGCGCGAGGCCGCCGAGGTCGAGGGCGTCTCCCTGCCCCCGGCGGTCGCCCGTCGCGGCGAGCTGCAGCTGCAGCGCAGCGACCGCACCCTTTTGCCGCTCGCCAGCGCGGTCGCCCCCGACGAGCTGATCGATCCGGCGGTCGACCTGCGCGAAGCCCTCGACCCCGGCATCGCCAGCGGTGGGGTCACCACGTACCTGGCGGGGCAGCCCACCGTCTGGGCCGGGATGCAGGAGCTCTCGAAGGAAGACCTCGCCAAAGCGGAGGCGGGCGGCTTCCCGATCGTTGCTCTGATCCTGCTCGTCGTCTTCGGCTCACTCGCCGCCGCGGTGCTGCCGCTGACGCTCGGCTTCGTCAGCGTCATGGTCACCGGCGCGCTCATCTACTTCATCTCGCTGCAGATGACCACCTCGGTCTTCGTCACCAACATGGCTTCGATGATCGGCATCGGGGTCGCCGTCGACTACTCGCTGTTCATCCTCGCCCGCTATCGCGAGGAGCGCCGCGACGGGCGCGACTGCGACGAAGCGCGGGCCGAGGCGCTGTCCACCTCCGGCCTCGCCGTCGCCTTCTCCGGCCTCGCCGTGATCGTCTCCCTGGCCGGCCTCTGGATGGTCGACAACCAGGCGCTGCGCTCGATGGCGCTCGGCGCGATGACCGTCGTCGCCGTCTCGATCCTCACCGCGACCACCTTGCTGCCGGCGCTGATCGCGATGCTCGGCGACCGGGTGATGCCGGGTGGGATCGTCGCCAGGGTCCTCGCGCTTCGTCAGGCACACCCTCTTGCGCCGCCCGCGGCCCATTGCCGCCGCTGCCGAAGGGCCCGGCTTCTGGGATCGCTGGGCCCGCCGCGTCATGGCTCGGCCCGTTCTCGCCGCCACCGGCTCCGCCGCGGTCCTGCTCCTGCTCGCCTCGCCGATCCTCTCGATGGAGACCGGCACCGCCGCGATCCAGCAGTTCCCCAAGGGCAGCGACGTGCGGGTCGGCAACGAACTCGCCGCCGAGCAGCTCGGCGGCGGCGCCGACCCGATCCAGATCGTCGCCACCTTTCCCGCTGCTCCCGATCGCGCCGCCGTTCTCGGGTTCGCTGGCGAGCTGCGCGGGCAGGCCGGCATCAGCGGTGTCGCCGCGCCCATCTATGCCGGCGACAGCGTTCTGATCGAGGCGACCTCGGTCGCCGCCAGCGACACCGAGGCGGCCACGGCGCTGGTCGACCGCCTGCGCGACTCCTTCGTCCCGGCCACCGCTCTGGCCGCGGTGGCGAGCATCGACGTCGGCGGCGAAACGGCCCGCACCAACGACGTCCGCCACCAGATCTCGGGCTCGTTCTGGAAGATCGTCGGCTTCGTCCTCGCGCTCAGCTTCATCGTCCTGATGGTGATGCTGCGCTCGCTGGTGCTGCCGCTGAAGGCGGTGCTGATGAACCTGCTCTCGATCGGAGCCGCCTTCGGCGTCCTCGTCGTCGTCTTCCAGTGGGGCTGGTTCGACAGCGTGCTCGGCTTCGAAAGCCTCGGCGCGCTGGACACGATCAACGTGCCGCTGATCTTCGCCATCGTCTTCGGCCTCTCGATGGACTACGAGGTCTTCCTGATGTCCCGCATCCGCGAGCGCTACCTGGCCCACGGCGACAACGAGCGGGCGGTGGCGGAGGGGCTGGCCTCGAGCGCCCGCACGATCTCCTCGGCGGCGCTGATCATGACCTCGGTCTTCGCCGTCTTCGTCCTCACCGGCGTGCCCTCGATCAAAGAGCTCGGCCTCGGCTGCGCGATCGCGATCGCCCTCGACGCGACCCTGGTGCGGCTGATCCTGGTGCCGGCGGCGATGAAGCTGATGGGCAACTGGAACTGGTGGATGCCCTCCTGGCTGGACCGCCTCCTGCCCAACCTCAGCTTCGAGGGTGGCGGCGACCCCGAGCCTGCTCCAGCAGAAGCCTGAGCGCCTATCCCGGTAGGGGTTCCGCTTAGGATGGCCCGCGTGGATCGCTTGGATGACATTGCCTTTGCGGGGGCGGCGAGGCAGGCGGAGATGGTGCGGGCGGGGGAGGTCTCGCCGACCGAGCTGGTGCGCCTGTACCTGGGGCGTATCGAGCGCCTCGACCCGCAGCTGAACTCGTTCCGTGTCGTGCTGGGCGAGCGGGCGCTGCTGGAAGCCGAGCAGGCCGAGGCGCGTCTCAAGGGCGGCGACGAGCGGCCGCTGCTCGGGGTGCCGATCGCGATCAAGGACGAGGTCGACCTGGCCGGAGAGGTGACGACCTTCGGCACCGACGGCTTCACCGAGCCGGCGAGCGCCGACTCGCGAGCAGGTGCGGAGGTTGAGGGAGGCGGGCGCGATCGTCGTCGGCAAGACGCTGCTGCCCGAGCTGGCGATCTGCGGCTTCACCGAGTCGGCGACCTGGGGCGTCACCCGCAACCCCTGGAACCCACAGCGGACGCCGGGCGGCTCCAGCGGCGGCAGCGCCGCCGCGGTCGCCGCCGGCCTGGTGCCGATCGCCTACGCCTCCGATGGCGCCGGCTCGATCCGCATTCCCGCCTCCTCCTGCGGGCTCTTCGGGCTGAAGCCGCAGCCGTGGCCGGGTCTCGCTCGACCCCGAGCTCGAGCACTGGAACGGGCTCTCGGTCAGCGGCTGCCTCAGCCGCACCGTCCTCGACACCGCGCTCTGGCTCGACGTGGTCAGCGGCGGCTCGCGCGAGCCGGGGGCGCCGCCGCCGCCGGAGCGTCCCTTCGTCGAGTACGGCGAAGGCGGCGCCGGCCAAGCTGCGGATCGCGATCTCGACCGCGCCGCCGCGCGCCGCCGCGCCGCCGACCGTCTCCGACGTCGCCAAGGGCGCGGTCGCCGAGACGGCGACGCTGCTGGCCTCGCTCGGTCACGAGGTGAGCGAGCGGCGACCCCGAGTGGGGCGGGATCGGCAACAACATCATCCCCCGCTATCTGCGCGGCGGCCGCCGAAGACTTCGCCCCGGTCCCGCACCCCGAGCGCCTCGAACGCCGCACCCGTGGCTTCGCCCGGCTCGGCAGGTCGATCCCCGAGGCCGCTGTTCGCGCGAGCGCGGGCGGCCGAGCGGCCGACGCCGCGCGCGTCAACGCGATCTTCGACTCCCACGACGTGCTGATGACCCCGGTGATGGGCGGCACGGCGCTGCCGGTGCGCCGCTGGGAGGGGCGCGGAGCGATCGCGACCGTGCTCGGGATGAGCCGCTTCTATCCCTACTGCGTTCCCTGGAACCATCTCGGCAACCCGTCGATGTCGGTGCCGGCCGGCTTCGCCGCCGACGGCATGCCGCTCGCGGTCCAGATCGTCGGCCGCTCGGGCGACGAGGCGACCCTGCTCTCGCTGGCCGCCCAGCTCGAGGCCGAGCGCCCCTGGGCGGACAAGCGCCCGCCGATTTCCTGAACGGCTAGCCCGGGAAGACCTTGCGCATCCGCGCCAGCTCGCGCAGGCTGCCGCGCGGGCGGATGCGGCGCTGCAGGAGCATCTTCAGCTGGTTGGCGTCAGGTTTGCCGGAGGCGACCCAGTCGGCCCAGCTGGACTCGATCACCAGGTTGGGGGACGGCGCCTCGCCCGGCTCGGCCCGGGTCGAGCCGTTGTCGATCGTCAGGTGCCAGGGATCGGCGTCGCTGAAGCGCCACTGGTAGACCAGCGGCGCGCCGTTGGCGGCCCGGTGGTCGGCGACGCGGCTGATCACGTCGAAGTAGAGGCGCTGGATCTCCGGTGAGGAGTCGGGCTCGGACCCGCCCGGCGCTCCGAGGACCCCGGCCATCATCAGCTTGACCTGGTTCTCGGCGACCTGGCGCTCGGAGGCGTCGGGGTCGAAGGGGAAGACGCCAGGGGGCATCTCCTCGGTCGGGTAGCCGATCGTGCGCCAGCGCTGGCGGATCAGCTTGAGCCCGAAGGCGTAGATGTCCTCGAGGCTGAAGCCGTAGCACTCGGTGTACTCGCGGTCCATGTTCGGCGGCTGGAACACGGCGGGGCCGTAGGGCAGGACTTCGCGCAGCAGCTCGACCACTGCGGCTTTGCACTCGTCGTCGGCCATCAGTTCGGAGAGGACCTTGACGCCGAAGCCGATGTGGCGCTGCTCGTCGCGGGAGACGTTGGCCATCCCCGAGCTGAACCCCGGCATCGTCTCTTCGCCGGCGAAGAAGTCCTCGATGAAGTGCTGGCCGGGCTGGGCCAGGCTGCCCTCGACGATCAGGTGGTAGAGCGTTATCGCCTGCGCGTACTTGGGCAGCGAGCGGTCCTTGCGCAGTTCCTCGGCCATCACGTCGAGGCGGTCGAAGATGCCGCGGTAGCCCCAGTTGAGCTGGGGCAGGGTGGAGGCGAGGGTCGACTGGATCGAGTCGCCGCCGACGCCGATCACCTCCTTGAAGAAGCGGTGGAAGAAGACCGAATGGCGAACCTCGTCGACCTGCTGGGTGGCGAGGAAGTAGGACTGCTCCTCGGTCGGGGCGGCGGTGATGTAGGGGGCGAGGGTGTCGGCGACCCGGTCCTCGCCGTAGAAGAACATCGAGTAGATCCACATCGCCGAGCGCCGCTGGATCTCGCTGAGGGACTCCCAGCCCTGGCGGTCGGCGGAGAAGTCGATCTCGTAGGCGCTCCAGTTGCCCCCCTCCCAGCGGCGGTAGAGGTCCTCGTAGGTGATGTTGTCCATCAGGTTCTGGGAGGCGACGCTCATCTTTGCTCCTTTTGATGTTGCATTCCCCGGTGGAGGGAGCCTAGCGCGATTACTGGCTGCCTGGCCAGTAGCGGCGGTGGCGTCGCTCAGGCGCCGGCCGGCGGCTCGATCTCGCGCTTGAGGATCTTGCCGGTGGGGCCTTTGGGCAGCTCCGTCGACGAACCAGACGACCCGCGGGTACTTGTAGGCGGCGATGCGCTCCTTGACGTAGGCGCTGACCTCGCCGGGGTCGAGCTGCTCGCCGTCGTGGAGCACGACCGCGGCGCCGATCTCCTCGCCCCACTCGTCGTGGGGGATGCCGATCACGGCCGCTTCGCGCACCTTCGGGTGCTCGTAGAGCACCTCCTCGACCTCGCGCGGGTAGACGTTGTAGCCACCGCGGATGATCAGGTCCTTCTTGCGGTCGACGATGTAGAAGTAGCCCTCCTCGTCGACCCGGGCCATGTCGCCGGAGTGGAACCAGCCGCCGCGCATCGCCTCCGCGGTCGCCTCGGGGCGCTGCCAGTAGCCCTTCATGATGTTGTGGCCGCGGATCACGATCTCGCCGACCTCGCCCTGGGCGACCTCGTTGTCGTCCTCGTCGACCACCCGCATCTCGACTCCCTTGATCGGGGTGCCGATCGAGCCCGGCTTGCGCTCGCGGTCAGGATGGTTGGAGGAGGAGACGGGAGAGGTCTCCGAGAGCCCGTAGCCCTCGAGCACGATCGCGTCGAAGGCCCGCTCGAAGCCGCGCAGGACCTCGACCGGCATCGAGGCGCCGCCGGTGACGCAGCTGCGCAGGGTCGAGGTGTCGAAGCTCTCGCGCTCGGGGTGGTGCAGCAGCGCCCCGTACATCGTCGGCACCCCCTGGAAGTGGGTGACGCGGTCGCGCTGGATCGTCGCCAGCGCCTCGCCGGGGTCGAATTTGGGCAGCAGCGTCAGGCAGGCGCCCATTCGCAGCGAGCCGTTCATGCTCACCGTCTGCCCGAAGGAGTGGAAGAGGGGGAGGGAGCCGAGGACGACGTCGCCGTCGCGCACCTCGGTCATCGTCTCGCCGGCGATCTCGGCGTTGCGCAGCAGGTTGGCGTGGGTCAGCTCGGCACCCTTGGGCTTGCCGGTGGTGCCGGAGGTGTAGAGGATCACCGCGGTGTCCTCCGCCTCGGTCTCGGCCAGTCCGGGCGTCGGCTCGTGCTCGGCCAGCATCGCCGCAAACGCCTGCGGCTCGACCGCGACCAGCTCGACGCCGGCGTCGGCGGCCCCGCCCTCGGCCTCGGCGGCGAACCCGTGCCAGGCCAGCAGCAGCCTCGCCCCCGAGTCCTCCAGGTAGAAGGCGATCTCCCGCCGCTTCAGCAGCACGTTCATCGGCACGACGACGCCGCCGGCCCGCAGCACGCCGTAGTAGGAGACGGGGAACTGGGGAACGTTGGGCAGCATCACCCCGACCCGGTCGCCGGGCGCCAGCCCCTGCTCCCGCAGCAGCGTCGCCATGCGGGCGCTGAGGTCGTCGAGTCCGGCGAAGCTGAGCTCGGCCTCGCCGAGCCGCACGGCAGGGTTGTCGGGGACCCGGATGGCGCTCTCGGTGACGATCGATGCCAGGTTCAGTCCCATTCCCATTCCCGCGCAGCAGTCTAAGCGCTGCGCGTGTCCGCTAGGCTCGGCCGATGGAGGACCTGGGGGAGCCGAGCTCCTATCTGGCGGTGAGCAAAGGCGTGCCGGTGTACTCGAGCGACGGCGAGAAGCTGGGCCGGGTCGTGCGGGTGATGTCGGCGCCCAACCTCGACATGTTCGACGGCGTCGTCTTCGACACCACGGCGGGCCCCGGTGGCCACCGCTTCGTCGACGCACCCGAGGTCGGGCAGATCTATGAGCGTGGGGTGGTGCTGAAGATCGACGCCGCCGCAGCCGCGAGCCTGGAGGCGCCCGCCGCCAACCCCGGTTCGCTCAAGGTCGACCCCGCCGACCTCGGCGGTGGCCGTAGTCGCGGCGCGCTCGGTCGTTTCTGGGACCGCCTCTCCGGCAAGGGCTGAGCGTTCGGGCAAGTACCCGCGACGATGGGTAGGATGCCCGTCGTGAGCAGGGGGCCGATTTTGATCATCTCGTTGTGCGTCGTGCTGGCGCTGGCTATTGCCGGCTGCGGCGACAGCGACGACTCCTCGACGACGGCGGGCGAGACGACGACGGCGCAGTCGGGTGAAGCCGCGGCCGACCTGAGCAAGAAGCCGAAGATCACGGTCCCCAGCGGCGCGGCGCCGAAGCAGCTCGAAGAGAAGGAACTGGTCGAAGGCACGGGCGCGGAAGCCAAGGCGGGCGACGAAGTCACCGTCCAGTACGTCGGGGTCGGCTACGAGAGCGGCAAGGAGTTCGACGCCTCCTGGGACCGCGGCGAACCGTTCACCTTCCCGCTCGGCGCCGGCGCAGTGATCAAAGGCTGGGACCAGGGGGTCGCGGGCATGAAGGTCGGCGGCCGCCGCGAGCTGATCATCCCGCCGAACCTCGCCTACGGTCCGGCCGGCTCCCCGCCGGTTATCGGACCGAACGAAACGCTGATCTTCGTAGTCGACCTGGTCGCGGTCAACTAACCCCTCTACAAGGTCGTGGCTGCCGCGCGTGGGCGGCATCTGATCCGATCGGCGATCATCGCCGTCGGATGCGCTCTCCGCTTGCCGAACGACTGACCGCCCAGGGGCTCTCCGGCGCGCCGCTGAAGAGCCCGGTTGAGGTCGCCGAGCGACTGCTGGCGGTGCAGGGGCAGGATCCGCGCGGGCGCACGCCTGGCGGTTCGCGCCCGCACGGCGGGCCTCGCCGCCGCCGACGTCGACCGCGCCCTGACCGAGGACCGCTCGCTGCTGATCACCTGGCTCAACCGCGGCACCCTGCACCTGGTTCGCAGCGAGGACTATGCGCTGCTGCAGGCGCTGACGACGCCACCTCTGCTGACCAGCAGCTCCCGCCGCCTGCGCCAGGAGGGCGTTTCGGTTGCTGCCGCGGAGCGCGCGCTGAAGACGATCGAGCGCGCTCTCGCCGAGGAGGGGCCGCTGGCCGGCAAAGAGCTGAAGGAGCGGCTCGAGGTCGCCGGCGTGCCGAGCGCCGGCCAGGCTTTCATCCACCTGATGTTCCTCTCCGCCCTGCGGGGGATCACCGTCCGCGGCCCGATGCTCGGCAAGCAGCACGCCTACGTCCTCGTCCGCGACTGGCTCGGGCCGCAGAAGCCGCTCGACCGCGACGCTCGCCCTGGCGGAGCTGGCCCGCCGCTATCTGGTCGGCCACGGTCCGGCCGACGACCGCGACCTGGCCCGCTGGGCCGGCCTGCCCCTGCGCGATGCCCGCGCCGGCCTCGGTGCGATCGCGGCGGAGCTGGTCGAGCGCGAGGACGGCCTGGTCGACCTCGCCGGGCGCCCCGCCGCCGCGCCGCTGCCGCCGCCGCGCCTGCTCGGCGCCTTCGACCCGTTGCTGCTGGGCTGGACCTCACGCGAGGAAGTCGTCGGCCCGCACAAGATGCTGGTGACGATCAACGGCATCTTCCGCCCCTTTGCCCTGGTCGGCGGCCGCGCTGTATCCACTCTGGAGGTACGCCGGTGGCAAGGTTGCGATCGAGCACCTCGGCAAGGTCACCAAGAAAGCAGCTGCGGAGCTGGAGGCCGATGCCGCCGCCGTGGAAGAGTTTCTAGCCAAGCAATGAGAGGAGAGTCATGGCACAGCCAGTCGTTCACTTCGAGGTGGTCGGCAAGGACGGCGACAAGCTCAAGAGCTACTACGCCGAGATGTTCGATTGGGAGGTCAAGGACGACAACCCGATGAAGTACGGGCTGGTCGACGCCGCCGAGGGTTCGGTCGGGCCGGGCATCGCGGGCGGCATCGGTCAGGGCCCCGAGGGCTACGAGGGGCACATCACCTTCTACGTCGAGGTGCCTGACGTGGAGGCGGCGCTGGCCAAGGCGGAGAGCCTCGGCGGCACCCGGGTGATGGGCCCGGAGACGATCATGGAGAGCATCACGCTCGGCCAGTTCCTCGACCCCGAGGGCAACGTGGTCGGGCTCACGCAGAGCGCGTAGGGCGAAGGGAAGGCCGCGCCGAGTGGCGCGGCCTTCGAAGACTTCAGGCGGAGCCTGGCGACGACGGGTCGTCGGGCAAGCGCGGCGGCATCGCATCGGAAGGCGCCGGCGGAGCGGGCTGGCCCGGCAGCGGCTCGGCCTCCTGCTCCCAGAGGTGGTTGAGGGAGACCTGCAGGTAGGCCCACATGCCGGGTGCGATCAGCAGGTAGAGGATCAGCGCGATCCAGCCGTTGACCGGCTCCTTGCCACTGAGTTTCGAAGCGCCCTGGACACGCTTGGTGCCGCGCCAGTAGGTGATCAGCGCCGGGACAATGATGATGCCGCCGGGGAATAGCGCCAGCAGCGAGTTGGTCGGGTTCTGACCGAGGTCATATCCCTTGGCCTCGCCGTACGCCTTCAGCTCCTTGTTGACCTTGTACCACCAGACCAGGTGATAGATGCCAAGGGTGATGATCGGCAGGAGGGCGACGGCCCAGGGGCTGCGCACCTTCACCTCGTGCTCGGTCCCGCGGATCTTCATCTCGTAAGCCATCGGTCTCTCCGTTTCACCTGCCGGTTGGGGTGTGGCGAGCCTACCCCGGCGATCGGGCGCTGCCAAGCGGGATCGATGGGCCTCAGCTGAGCTTGGGGCTGCGCCAGGGCTGGTTCAGGCGCGCGACCAGGTCGTCGCCCAGACCCTCGATCGGGACTCTGGTCTGCTCCAGGGAGTCGCGGTCGCGGAGGGTGACGGTGTCGTCTTCCATCGTCTGGTGGTCGACGGTGACGCCCCAGGGGGTGCCGATCTCGTCCTGGCGGCGGTAGCGCTTGCCGATCGAGCCGCCCTCGTCGAACTCGGCGGGGAGGCGCTTGCGCAGGTCCTCGAAGATCTCGCGCGCCTTCTCCGGCATCCCCTCCTTGGAGACCAGCGGCAGGACGGCGACCTTGACCGGGGCCAGGCGCGGGTGCAGGCGCAGCACGGTGCGCTGGCGGCCCTCGACCTCCTCGACCTCGTAGGAGTCGACGAGGAAGGCGAGGGTGGCGCGGTCGGCCCCGGCAGCCGGCTCGATCACATGGGGGACGTAGCGCTCCTTGGTCTGCTGGTCGAAGTACTCGAGCTTCTCGCCGCTGAACTTGGCGTGCTGCTTGAGGTCGAAGTCGCCGCGGTTGGCGATCCCCTCCAGCTCCGACCAGCCGATCGGGAAGAGGTACTCGACGTCGCTGGTGCCGGAGGAGTAATGGGAGAGCTCGTCGCTGTCGTGGGGCCGCACCCGCAGGTAATCGGGACGGATGCCGAGCTCGGTGTACCAGCGCTCGCGCTCCTCGATCCAGGTCCGGTACCACTGCTCCGCTTCGGCGGGCGGGACGAAGAACTCCATCTCCATCTGCTCGAACTCGCGGGTGCGGAAGATGAAGTTGCCGGGGGTGATCTCGTTGCGGAAGGACTTGCCGATCTGGGCGATCCCGAACGGCGGCTTCTTGCGGGCGAAGCCGAGCACGTTCTTGAAGTTGATGAAGATCCCCTGGGCGGTCTCCGGTCGCAGGTAGACCTCGGAGCCCTCGCCCGCCACCGGGCCGACGTGGGTCTCGAACATGAGGTTGAACTGGCGCGGCTCGGAGAGCTCACCGCCGCACTCCGGGCAGCGCAGCTCGGCGTCGGGGTCGCCGCCCGCGGCCGCGACCGCCTCGCGCAGATGGTCCTCGCGCCAGCGCCGCTTGCACTCGCCCAGGCACTGGACCAGCGGGTCGGTGAAGCCCTCGAGGTGCCCAGAGGCCTCCCAGACCCGTGGGTGCTGGAGGATCGCCGAGTCGATCGCGACGATGTCGTCGCGCTCCTGCAGCATCGCCCGCCACCACTCGGCTTTGACGTTGCCCTTGAGCAGGACGCCGTAGTGGCCGTAGTCGTAGGTCGAGCCGAGGCCGCCGTAGATCTCCGAGGAGGGGAAGACGAAGCCGCGTCGTTTGCAGAGGGCGACGACCTCCTCCATCGAGACCTCGGTCGGACGCTCCTGCTGCTCGGCGGTGGACATGCCGGAACCGTAGCGGCTGCGATAATCCCGCAGCCCGTGCCCATCTACGAGTACAAGTGCGACAACGGCCACGTCTTCGACGTGATGCAGAGAATGGCCGACGATCCGCTGACCGCGTGCCAGGAGTGCGGCGCCCCGGCGGTGCGCGTCCTGCATTCCCCCGCCGTCCACTTCAAGGGGTCGGGCTTCTACAACACCGACTACGGCAAGAAGAAGAAGGGCGGCAACGGCTCGGACGGTGCCAAGGAGTCGAAGGGCGCCGATTCGAGCTCGGACTCCGGCTCCACCGACTCGAAGTCCAGCGAGTCGAAGTCGAGCGACTCCAAACCGAAAGCCGCGACCGCAGACTGACGCGTTTCCAGGATTTGGGCCCCCAGAGGGGCCTCAACCCTGGTACTCGGCAACCAGCTAGCCGTTGAGGAAGCGGTTGACGGCCTGGCGCCGCACCGACTCGGGCACTTCGATGCTGCCTTCCGGGCCGGCGTCGCAGCCGGCGCTGGCGCCGCCGCAGAGCACGTCGGCCGGAGCGCTGCCGCCGATCGCGGCGGCGAGAACCAGCTGCGGCATCGTCAGGAAGCCCATGTCGCTGACGAAGGCCTTCGGCGCGTCCCAGCCGATGATCGGGCCCTTGACGAAGTTGTAGGGGAGCGCGCAGGGGGTCGGTGAGGCGGTCCTTGATGCCGTTGATGACGGCCTGCTGGGCCCGCTCGCGGTCGATGTCGTCGTAGCCGAGCGAGTAGGCGCTGATGCCGGGGCCGGGGCATTCGCTCGCCTTGCGGATGCGTGCGTAGGCGAGCGCTTTTTCGCCGTCGAGGGTGTTCTCGCCCTTCTTCAGACGCAGGGTGATCCCGCCCTGGCCGCCGCCGGAGCCGCCGGAGATGTCGGCGCAGAGCTTCTGCGGGAGGTCGACCTCGATCCCGCCGACCGCGTCGATCAGGTCTTCGAAGCCGGTGAAGTCGACGATCGCGACGTGGTCGATCGGGATGTCGAGGAACTGTTCGATCGTCTTGATCTGCAGCGCCGCGCCGCCGTAGGCGAAGGCGGCGTTGATCTTCGTCGGCGCCGAGCCGGGGATCTCGGCGTAGCTGTCGCGCGGGATCGAGAGTTTGCGGAAGGCGCCGCCGCCGGCCCGGATCAGCATCAGCGTGTCGGCCCGGAATTCGCCCTGGGAGCAGGGGTCGTGGGGAGAGTCGCCATGGGACTGCTGCTCGAAGCACTCCTCCGAGGGCGCCGCCCCCGGATCTTTGCTGTCGGGCGGCCGGGCATCGGTACCGAGGACGAGGATCGTCTGGGCACTCGGTAGCAGCAGCGGATTGCCGTGCAGGGCCTCCTTCGCTTCGCCGGAGAGCTTGAACGACTGCAGCTGGGCGGAGACGGCGAAGGCGAGGAAGCTGAGCAAGATCCATCCCAAAGCGGCGATCCCGACCCATTTCAGAACTCGCTTGAGACGGGGCCGCGCCGTCCCCGCGAGGCGGCCGTCGCGGGGCTCGCGATCCTTGCCAGGCCGCTTCCCAGGCAGCTTTGCGCGCTCCCGCAGGGCGGAGAGATCAGGTGCCTTCAACCGCGAGGAGAGGCTCCTGCGGGATCGGTAGACCTTGTAGTCGGGCGGTCCCGAAGGCCGCTGCTCGCCATCGTCGGGCATAAAAGGGCTAGAAATCATGGCGATGTCTTCGGTCGACCGCCTTCCAGCCTCCATTCGCCGATGAGCGCGGGCGAGACGATCGGGGTCGATCTGGGCGGGACGAAGATGCTGATCGGGGTGCTCGAGGGGACCGACGTCCGCTACGAGAGCCGCGAGGCCTCGACCGGCCAGAGCGAGGACGAGCTGGTCGAGTTGCTGGTCCGCGAGGTGAACGAGGCGCGCGAAGCCCGCCCCGACGCGGTCGCGGTCGGGCTCGGAATCCCGGCGACGATCGACCACGACGCCGGGGTGGCCGTCTCCGCGGTCAACCTGCCGCTCGACGACCTGCCGATCCGCGACCTGGTCAGCGAGCGGGTCGGCCTGCCGGTCTTCGTCGACAACGACGGCAACGTGGCGGCGCTCGCCGAGTACCTCTATGGCGCGGCGAAGGGCAAGCCGCACATGGTGATGCTGACGGTCGGGACCGGGATCGGCGGCGGTCTGATTCTCAACGGCGAGGTCTACCGGGGGTCGACCGGAGCCGGCGCCGAGCTCGGCCACACGGTGATCCAGGCCGACGGCCCGCCCTGTCAGGGGAACTGCCCCAACCACGGCTGCGTCGAGTCGCTGGCGTCGGGCACGGCGCTGGGACGAGAGGGCGCGGCGGTGGCGGAAAGCTCCCCCGACTCGGCCCTGGGGCGCCTGCTTGCGGCCGGCGAGAAGATCGACGGCCGGGTTGTAACCGAGGCCGCGCTTGCCGGCGACGAGACCGCGATCGGCGTCTTCGAGCTGATCGGCGGCCGGCTCGGGGTCGCCTGCTCGAGCTTCGCCAACATCTTCCAGCCCGATGCGATCGTCGTCGGCGGTGGCGTCATCGCCGCCGGCGACCTGCTGCTGGAGCCGGCTCGCCGTGAGCTGCGCCAGCGCGCCCTGACGCCGATGAACCGGACGCCGATCCTCGAAGCGACCCTCGGCAACGACGCCGGGATGATCGGCGCGGCGGCGATGGCGCGGGTCGAGCACGAGCGGAGCGAGGGCTGATGGCGGGACGGCTGGTCGTCTGCCCGACCCCGATCGGCAACCTCGACGACGTCACGCCGCGGGTCCGCGAGGCGCTCGTGAGCGCCGACTACATCGCCTGCGAGGACACCCGCCGCACCGGCTCCCTGCTCGACAAGCTCGGGATCCGGCCGGCGCCGCGGATGATCTCCAACCACGAGAGCAACGAAGCCGCGCGAGCGACCGAGCTGGCGCAGCGAATCGAGCGCGGCGACGTCGTCGCCCTCGTCTCCGACGCCGGCATGCCGGCGATCTCCGACCCCGGCTACAAGCTGATCCACCGCTGCATCGAACGCGATCTCGAGGTGACGGTCCTGCCCGGTCCCTCGGTGGTGCCGGTGGCCCTGGTCGCCTCCGGGCTGCCGACCGACCGCTGGCGCTTCGAGGGCTTCCTGCCGCGCCGCGCCGGCGAGATGGAGCGGGTGCTGCGCTCGGCCGAGACTGTCGTCGCCTTCGAGTCCCCGCGCCGGGTCGGCGAGTCGCTGGCGGCACTGGCCTCGCTCGCCCCTGATCGCCAGGCCGCCGTCTGCCGCGAGCTCTCGAAGATGCACGAGGAGGTCGCGCGGGGAACGCTGGGTGAGCTGGCGCGGCGCTTCCGCGGCGACGTCAAGGGCGAGATCGTGCTCGTGATCGGCCCCGCCTCCTCCGACTCCCACGACAAAGACGTCGGCTTCGCGGTCGATGCCCTGCGCCATCTGGTCCAGTCCGGCGCTCGCCCCCGCGCCGCCGCCAGCGTCGTCGCCGCCTTGACCGGCACCCGCGCCAACGACCTCTACAAAGCGCTGACCGGGCGCGAGGCGCGAAGGTAGCCGGCGACGCAGCCATGAGCTACTACGTCACCACCCCGATCTACTACGTCAACGCGGAGCCGCATCTCGGCCACGCGTACTCGACGATGGCGGCCGACGTGCTGGCCCGGCACATGCGCCAGCGCGGCGAGGACGTCTTCTTCCTCACCGGCACCGACGAGCACGGCGAGCCGATCGAGAGCGCGGCCGAGCGGGAGGGGATCTCGCCACAGGAGCTGGCCGACCGCAACGCGGCGAAGTTCGAGGCGCTGCTGCCGATCATCGACGCCAGCAACGACTTCTTCATCCGCACCTCCGATCCGCGTCACAAAGCGAAGGTCGCGGAGATCATCCAGCGGGTCTACGACAACGGCTGGGTCAGCAAGGGCGTGTATGAGGGCTGGTACTGCCCTCGCTGCGCGGACTTCAAGACCGAGCGCGAGCTCGGCCCCGGCAACACCTGCCCGATCCACGAGATCCCGCTCGAGAAAGTGCGCGAGGAGAACTGGTTCTTCCGCCTCTCCGCCTTTCAGGAGAAACTGGAAGCGCTGTACGAGGGCCAGCCCGACTTCGTCGTCCCCGGCTTCCGCCGCAACGAGGCGGTCGCCTTCATCAAGGGGGGGCTGGAAGACGTCTCGCTCTCACGGCCGGACCTGAAGTGGGGGCTGCCGCTGCCCTGGGATCCCGAGCAGCGGATGTACGTCTGGTTCGACGCCCTCCTCAACTACGTCACGGCGCTGACCTTCGCCCGCGAGGGGGAGGACCTGACCGAGCGCTTCTGGCCGGCCAGCCTGCACGTGCTGGCGAAGGACATCCTCAAGTTCCATGCGGTGATCTGGCCCGCCCTTTGCCTGGCCGCCGACCTCGAGCCGCCGCGGCGGATGACGATCCACGGCTACCTGCTGATGGGCGAGAAAAAGATGTCGAAGTCGCTCGGCAACGTGCTCGACCCATTCGTCGTGATCGAGCGCTTCGGCGCCGACGCGCTGCGCTTCTACCTCTTCCGCGAGGTCAGCTTCGGCCAGGACGGGGCGATCTCCACCGCCGGCTTCGAGTCGCGCTACGAGACCGAGCTGGCCAACGACTACGGCAACCTCGCCAGCCGCGTGCTGGCGATGGTCGAGCGCTACCGCGACGGCACCGTCCCGGTGGCGGCGGTGGACGCGGTGCTGGCCGAGGACTTCGAGGGCGTCGTGTCGAAGTTCTGCGAGCTGCTCGACCGGGCCGAGCTGACCCAGGCGCTGGAGCAGGCCTGGAAGCTGGTGCGCCGGCTCAACCGCTTCGTCGAGGAGACGCAGCCATGGGTGCTGGCCAAGGACGAGGCCGACCCCGAGCGCCTCGACGAAGTCCTCTACAACCTGGTCGAGGGACTGCGGGTGGCGACGCTGCTGCTCGTCCCCTACCTGCCACGCAGCGCCGAGACGCTGCTGGCGGCGCTCGGTGAAGAGGGACGCGAGCTGGCCGAGTTGGGTTCCCGCCCGGGCGGCCAGAGCGTCGAGCGGATCCCGGCGCTGTTCCCCAAGATCGACAGCTAAGAAGCGAGGCAGTCCGGACCGAGCTGGTCGGGACGGGTGAGGCCGCAGAGGGCCATCGTCAGGTCGAGCTCGGCGAGGACCATCCTCAGCAGCGCTTCGACTCCGGCCTGGCCCTCCAGGGCCAGCGCCCAGATGTAGGGACGGCCGAGGCAGACGGCGTCGGCACCGAGGGCGAGCGCCTTGAGGACGTCGGCGCCGCCGCGGACGCCGCTGTCGAAGAGGACCGCGAGGTCGTCCCCGGCGGCCTCCGCGATCGCCGGCAGGGCGTCGAGCGAGGCGATCGCGCCGTCGACCTGGCGGCCGCCGTGGTTGGAGACGACGATCCCGTCGAGGCCGCGCCGAGCCGCCTCGCGGGCGTCCTCGACGTGCTGGATGCCCTTGACCAGGATCGGCAGCGAGGTCTGCTCGCGCAGCCAGCCGAGGTCGTCCCAGGTAAGCGAAGGGTTGGCCTGGACGCCGAGGAAGTGGCCGGTGGCGGCACCCTGGTCCTCCTCCGGCGATTTCTCGAGGCCTTCGCGGAAGACCGGATCCTGGAAGTAGTTGGCGAGGCCCATGCCGTTGAGGAACGGCAGCCAGGCCTGCTGCAGGTCGCGCGGCTTCCAGCCGGGGACGAAGGTGTCGACGGTGACGACGATCGCGCCGTAGCCGGCCCGCTCGGCGCGGGCGACGAAGCTCTCGACCAGGCGCTGGTCGTTGGCCCAGTAGAGCTGGAACCAGCGCGGCGCCTCGCCGCCGGCCGCGGCGATCTCCTCCAGGGAGAAATGCGAGGCGGTGCTGACGATCATCGGCGCGCCGACCGCGGCAGCGGCGCGGGCGCTCGCAAGCTCGCCGTCGTCGTGGACCACCTTCTGCACCCCGATCGGGGCCAGCATCAGCGGTGCCGGCATCGCCGTGCCGAGCACGGTGGTGGAGAGGTCGCGGGTGGCGACGTCGCGCAGCATCCGCGGCACGATCCGGTGGTGGCGGAAGGCCTCGGCGTTGGCGGCGATCGTGTCCTCGCTGCCGGCTCCGGCGCCGACGTAGTTCGCCGCCCTCGGCTCCATCGCCGCGACGGCGCGGCGCTCCAGCTCGTCGATCGAGACCGGGATCGCCGGCGTCTCGCCGCCGAGGCCACGGATGTAGATCTCGCGGTAGTAGTCGGCGAGGTCAGCCATGGGCGAAGGCTATGCCAGCGGAGAGGGAGCGCGGGTTGATTGGACAGGGCTCTCTACCTAATTTTAGTAAGAAACCATCGACCAAGCGACGATTTAGCGATGGTCAAACCTCTTTTTGGTCGAAGTCGTCTGACATGAAAGACAAGGCGGTTTCTCAAGTAGGTACTAAGGGCAGGGGCGGCTTGGTCGCCGTCGGCCTATGGCTCGCGACGGTGGGGGTGGCGGTCATCGCCATCCTCGTCACCTCCGCCTCGGCAGCATCGCCGGTCGGCAAGGGCGGGAAGGTCAACGCCTGCTACCAGGTCAAGGGCAAGGAGAAGGGGAGCATGCGGGTGGTCGCCGGCAAGCACTGCCGGCGCGGAGAGCGAAGGCTCGCCTGGAGCCTCGCGGGCCCACAGGGCGCGGTGGCCGCCGAGGCGCGGGGACCACAGGGCTCGGCCGGGGCTGAAGGGCCACCGGGGCCGCGGGGCCTCGAGGGCGCTGACGGTGCTTCGGGCAACGCGGTGACCACCCTGGAAACCAAAGTCACCTCGCTCGAAAGCGAAGTCACTGACCTGACGTCGGACCTGACCGACGTCGAAGGGGCGCTCGGCGACGTCTGCGAGCAGACCGAGGCCCTGAACTCCCAGGTCAACCTGGTCGGCGCGGCGATCGGGGACATCGAACTGATCGGTGGCCTGGTCAGCCTCCTGCTTCCCGAGGTCGACCCGCTCGACCCCTTCGTCTGCGGCTCGTAGGCGACTCGATTCGAACGGCCTGCGCGCTGGAATAGCGCGCAGGCCGTTGCCGTTCTTAGACTCCCGCGGGTGATCGACTCCCACACCCACCTCTTTCTCTGCGACGGGCCCGAGGCCGAGGTGGTCGCGGCGGCGCGCCAGGCGGGGGTCGAGCGGATGCTCACGGTCGGCATGGACGCGGAAACCAACCCGGCGGCGATCGCCGCCGCCGAGCGGTATCCGGGGGTCTTCGCCGCGGTCGGCCGCCACCCCAACGAGGCGACCGGCTTCGACGACGCCGCGGTCGCCGAAATCGCCCGCCTCGGCGCTGACGAGAAGGTGCGGGCGATCGGCGAGACCGGGCTCGACTACTACCGCGACGGCGCGGCCCGGGAGGACCAGCGCCGCGCCTTCGCCGCCCAGATCGAGATTGCGCTCGAGCTCGATCTGCCGATCGTGATCCACGCCCGCGACCCCGAGGGCGGCAGCGAGGCGGTCGACGAGATCTTCGCCACCCTCGACGCCAGGGCGGCGGGGCACCCGGTGATCCTCCACTGCTTCTCCGCTCCGCAGCGGGTCGGCGACGCCGCCGAGCGGGGCTGGCACTGCTCCTTCGCCGGCAACGTCACCTACCCCAGGGCCGAGGCGCTGCGGGAGGCGGCGGCGCAGGTGCCCGAGGGCCGGATCCTGGTCGAGACCGACGCTCCCTACCTGACCCCGCAGGAGAAGCGCGGCGCCCGCAACGAGCCCGCCAACGTCGTCGCCACCGCCCGCCTCGTGGCTGAGGTGCGCGGCGTCTCCTACGAGCAGCTGGAGCGCACGGTCGAGGCCAACGCCCGCGCCCTCTTCGGCTGGTAGCGGACTCTTGGTGCGCCTCGGCCAGAACTTCCTCGCCGACCCCAACCTGCTCGACGCGATCGTCCGCGACGCGGCGCTGGCTCCGGCCGACGTCGTGCTCGAGGTCGGAGCGGGGGAGGGGGTGCTGACCGAACGCCTGGCCGCGGCCGCTGGGCACGTCCACTCGGTCGAGATCGACCGCGGCCTGGAGCCGGCCCTGGCGGCTGTCGCCGCCGATCCCAACGTCGACCTGCACTGGGGCGACGCGATGAAGTTCGACCTCGAGAGCCTGGCCCCGGCGCCGACGGCGATGGTCGCCAACCTGCCCTACTCGGTGGCGACGCCGCTGCTCCTGCGCACGATCGAGCTGCTGCCGTCGCTGGCGAGCTGGACGGTGATGGTTCAGCGCGAGATCGCAGACCGCCTGCGGGCGGCGCCGGGCAGCCGCACCTACGGCTCGCCCAGCGTGATGGCGCAGCTCGCCTGTGAGGTCGAGCTGGTGCGCAAGGTCGACCCCGCCGTCTTCAAGCCGCGGCCGCGGGTCGACTCGGCGATCCTGCGGCTGCGCCGCACCGGCCCCGCGGCCGACCCGGTCACCCGCGACCTGGTCCGCGCCGCCTTCGCCCACCGCCGCAAGTCCCTCGCCCGCTCGCTGGAGCATGGCGAGAAGGGCTCGCTCGCCCCGGCCCGGGCGGCGCTCGCCGAGCTCGGCCTGGCCGAGGACTCCCGTGCCGAGGCGCTCTCGCCCGAGCAGTTCGCCGCCCTGTCCGCGAAGCTCCAGGGCGACGCTTAGCTCCGCCACCCAGCAATGCGCCTCCACGCCCCCGCCAAGCTCAACCTCTGCCTCTACCTCGGGCCGCGCCGGGCGGACGGCCTGCACGAGCTCTGCTCGCTGTTCGAGCCGCTGGCGCTGGCCGACCTGATCGAGGTCTCCGAGGCCGCCGGCGACGAGGTCATCTGCGCCGGGGTCGAGGGCGAGAACCTCGCCGCCCGGGCCCTGGCGGCGCTGCGCGAGCGCGGCTGGGGGCGGCCGCCGCTGCGGGTCGAGATCGAGAAGCGGGTGCCGGTGGCGGCCGGCCTCGGCGGTGGCAGCGCCGACGCGGCGGCGATCCTGCGCCTCGCCGCCGGCGAGGTCCCCGACCTGGAGGGCCTGGCGGCCGAGCTCGGCGCCGACGTCCCCTCGCAGCTGCGCCCGGCGCTGGCCCTGGTCCAGGGGGCCGGAGAGCGGGTCGAGCCGCTGCCCCGGCCGGCGCCCCACGCCGCGGTCCTGCTCCCTGACGGCGGCGGCCTCGGCACCGCCGAGGTCTTCGCCGAGGCTGACCGGCTCGGAGTCGGTCGCGAGCCGGAGGAGCTGGCGGCACTCGCCACCCGGCTGCGCGAGGCGGCCGGCGCCGGCGCCTCGCCGCTCTCCTACCCGGAGCTGCTCGTCAACGACCTCGCGGCGCCGGCCCGCTCGCTGCGCCCGGCGATCGGCGACGCGCTCGACGAGCTGCGCGAAGCGGGCGCTCCGGTCGCCCTGCTCAGCGGCTCCGGGCCAACCGCGGTCGGGCTCTTCCCCGATCTCGCCGCCGCCCGCGCCGCCGCCGCCGCCATCGACCGCGACGACGCGATCGTCTGCGAGGCGGGGAGGGCGCCATGAGGATGCCGGGCGAGGGCGAGGGCGGCGGCCACCGCAAACACCTCCTGATCGCGATCGCCGCCGCGGTCGTTCTCCTCGGCTACTACTTCGTCAGCCGCGAGCTCGGCAGCCTCGACCTGCAGGGACTGCTGGAGGACATCTCCAACACCCTCGGCGCCTGGACCTACCTGCTGGTCGGCTTCTTCGCCTTCGCCGAGACCGGCGCCTTCGTCGGCCTCGTCGTCCCCGGCGAGACGACGATGCTGCTCGGCGGCGCCGTCGCCGGCCAGGGCGCGATCGACATCTACCTGCTGATCGCGATCGCCTGGTTCGCGGCCTGGCTCGGCGACACGACCAGCTTCTTCATCGGCCGCCGCCTCGGACGCGAGTTCGTGCTGCGCCACGGCCCGCGCGTGGGCATCAGCCACGAGCGCTTCGAGAAAGTGGAGGACTACTTCTCCCGCCACGGCGGCAAGACGATCTTCATCGGTCGCTGGATCAGCCTCGTCCGCGCCCTCGCGCCCTTCATCGCCGGCAGCTCGGGCATGCGCTACCGCGCCTTCGTCCCCTACAGCATCCTCGGCACCGGGCTCTGGGCCAGCGCCCACATCCTGATCGGCTACTTCTTCTCGCGCAGCGTCGAGACCGGGGCCGAGTACGCCGGCAAAGGCGCCTTCCTGCTCGGCACCCTGATCGTCGTCGTCGGCGGCTCGATCTTCCTCCACCGCCACTTCCGGGTCGCCGCGAACCGGAGCGCCGCGGTGCGCCTGGATGGAGGACCATGCGGCGACGCCGCTGGCTGGTCGCGCTCGGCCGCCGCTATCGGCCGCAATTCCGCTTCCTCTGGGACCGGGTCACCCCCGGCGGCACCTTCGGGCTCGAGTTCACCTCGCTGATGGCGATCCTCGCCGTCTCCCTCTTCGTCCTCGTCGCCTACGCCGTCCTGGTCGGGCGCGAGCCGGGACCGACCCCCGGCGACGTCACCGCGATGGAACTGGCCGAACACCTCCGGGCCGGCTGGTTCACCGATCTCTCCAAGGTCTTCACCTTCCTCGGCTCGGGCCTCTTCACCTGGGGCCTGACCGCGGTCTGCGCGGCCCTCCTCGCCGCCCGCCGCCGCTGGGCCGAGTTCGGCGTCCTGCTGGCGGGGATGACGCTGAGCTCGATCGGGATCGTCGAGATCAAGGACGCGGTCGACCGGCCCCGGCCCGACGCCGCCCTGGCCGGTTACTCGGGGTCCTCCTTCCCCAGCGGCCACGCCGCCCACTCGGTCCTCTACGTCTGGCTGGCGGTGACGATCGTCCTGCGCCTGCGGCCGGGGATGGCGCGCGCCGCCGCGGTCGTCGCCGGCGGGTTCGCGCTGACGATCCTGGTCGGGCTCTCCCGCGTCTACCTCAACGTCCACTACCTCAGCGACGTCAGCGGCGGCTGGGCGCTGGGCGCCGCCTGCTTCTCGCTCTGCGCCGCCGTCGGGCTCGTCATCACCCAGGTGCGCCAGAATCCACAATGACGATGCTCTATGCCCTGGCCAAAATCGACCACCAGTACGTCCTCTTCGGCGTCGCCGGGCTGATCTGCCTGATCGCCTTCGTCACCCTGATCCTGAGCCCGGCACTGAGCTCGCAGGGCCGGATCTGGGAGAAGGCGGCCGCCGGCTTCCTCTCGGTCTTCGTGCTTGCCGCCCTGCTCGTCGTCGGGATCGTGGCCGGGCTCGTGATCGTCTACTACTACACCGATATCTCGAATTTCGTCAACGGCAAGTAGCAGGACTCCCCGGGCTGGGGATAATGAGCGGATGCCGGCAACCTCGAAGGGGTCTGAAAGCCCTGCAAAAACTGGAGATCCGGGGCTGCTCGACGCGCTTTCGGAAGCGGTCGAGTCAGGCGCCGGCCTGCCCGCTGTGGCGCGCGCGGCGGCACGGCTGCTCGACGCCAGCGTCGCCCTGATCGACCGCTCCAGCGCCGTGCTGGCGGTCGCCGGCGCCTCTCCCGACCAGGAGACGAAGCTGCTCTCGGCGGACGAGGGCGTGACCAGGGTCGAGCTGCGGGTCGCCGACTCCGCCGTCGGCGAGCTGCGCTACCGGGCCAAGGCGCCGCCGGACCCGGCGATCGCCCGCATGGTGACGACGCTGCTGGCGCTGGAGCTGGAGCGCTCGCGCTCGCCCGAGTGGGAGAGCGAGGAGGTGGCGAGCGCCTTCGTCGCCGCCGTGCTGGCCCGCGAGGTGACCGACCGCGGCGACATCGTCGCCCGCGCCGCCGAGCTCGGTGCCGACCTCGACCGCGGCGCCGGGGTGCTGGTGCTGCGGGCGGCGCCGCGCGCGGCGCAGACGGGGGAGTGGCGGCAACGGGTCCTGACCCTGGCGATGCGGGCGCTGCGCTCGCTGGCCCCGGGCTCGCTGGCGACCAGCGCGGACGGCGAGGTCGCGGCCGAGATCGCGGTGATCGTCCCGGCCGAGGACGACGAGCGCCTCGCCCGCGCCGCCGCCGGCCTCGCCCGCGAGCTCGACGACAGCCTCGCCGGCTTCCACATCACCACCGGGCGCAGCCGCCGCTGCGCCGACCCGGTCGACCTCTACCGCGCCGGCAGCGAGGCGCGGCTGGCCGTAAACGTCGGCGAGGCCGAAGGCCGGGCGCTGCTCGCCTTCGAGGACACCGGCGCCTACCGCCTGCTGCTGCCGGCGATGAGCGAGGACCCGGGGGAGCTGGAACGCTTCTACGCGGAGACGATCGAGCCGCTCTCCAGCTATGACGAGCAGTACGAGACCGAGCTGGTCGCGACCGTCGAGGCCTATCTCGACAACGACGGCAACGTCGCCGCCACCGCCAAACAGCTCTTCACCCACCGCCACACCGTGCGCTACCGGCTGGAGCGCGTGAAAGAGCTCTGCGGCCACGACGTCTCCGCCACCGAGGGCCGCGAGAAGCTCGGCCTCGGCCTCAAGGCGATGCGCGTGCTCGGCATCGCCTCCCCCCGCGGGCCGGCGCTGGAGCCCGGGGCCAAGGGCGGCAAAGTGGCCAGAAGCGCGACGGAGGAGTAAAACTCAGGGCGCGCTGGGGAGTCGGCTAATGGTAGGCCACTGGCTTTTGGTGCCAGCCGTCCCGGTTCGAGTCCGGGCTCCCCAGTTTCGTCCGCGCCGGCGCTTAGATTGTCGGCATGGAGATCGGAGGAGCGTCGATGGACCCGGAAGTCCGCGCCGGCCTGGCCCGTAGCTGGAAGGCGCTGATGACCGTCGGCGTGCTGGCGATCTTGATCGGCTGCGTGGCGATCCTGGTGCCCGCCGTCGCCGCGGTCGGGACGGCGATCTTCATCGGCTGGATCCTGGTCATCGCCGGCGCCTTCCTGGTCGCCGCCGCCTTCTCGGCGCACTCGATCGGAACCGTCGTCCTGCGCCTGATCTGGGCGGCCCTGACCGTGATCGTCGGCGTCTGGCTGATCGTCGAACCGCACAACGGCACCCTCACCCTGACCCTCGTCCTCGGCATCTACTTCCTCTTCATGGGCCTGACCCGGACCATCGTCGCCTTCATGGCCCGCGGCCAGCAGAACGCCGGCCTGGTCGGCCTCAGCGGCGTCTGCGGCCTCCTGATCGGCATCCTCATCCTCGCCAAGTTCCCGTCGTCGGCCGACTGGGCAATCGGCCTCCTCGTCGGAATCGACCTGATCTTCGCCGGCTGGACCCTGACCTCGGTCGCCCTCGTGGGCAAAGACCTTTCACGCCGCGCCTGATAGCACCCGCGGTATCGCTCGCTAATAGGATCCAGGAGTGAGTTCCCCCATCGTTCTGGTCATGGCGGCTGGCGAGGGCACCCGTATGCGCTCCTCACTGCCGAAGATGCTGCATCCCGTTTGCGGGCGGCCGCATGGTCGCTTGGCCGATCCTGGCTGCCCGCGAGGCCGGCGCCGGCAGGGTGGCGGCAATCGTCTCGCCGGGGCGCGACCTCTCCGCCGGCCTGCCCGAGGGCGTGGAGACGGTCGAGCAGCCCGAGGCCGACGGGACCGGCGGCGCGATCCGGGCGGCCCTGCCGCTGATCGAGGCGAGCGAGACCGTGCTCGTCCTCTCCGGCGACGTGCCGCTGATCTCGACCGAGACGATCGCCGGCCTGCTCGAGGCGCACGCCGCCTCAGCGGCCGCGGCGACGATGCTGACGATCGAGCTCGACGATCCGGGCGCCTACGGCCGCGTGGTCCGCGCCGCCTCCGGCGACGTCGAGCGGGTGGTCGAGGCCAAAGCCGCCGGCGACGCCGACCCGGCGCAGCTGGCGATCCGCGAGATCAACGCCGGCACCTACGCCTTCGATGCGGCGCCGCTGGCCGCCGCCCTCGCCGGGCTCTCCAACGACAACGCCCAGGGCGAGTACTACCTGCCCGACGTCTTCCCGGCCCTGCGCGAGGCCGGCCATACCGTCGCCGCCCACCTCGCCGACGACCTCGCGGTGACGATGGGCATCAACAACCGGGTCGACCTCGCCGCCGTCGAGGCCGAGGCCCGTCGCCGCCTGCTCGAGGCCCACATGCTGGCCGGCGTCACCGTCGTCGACCCGGGCTCGACCTGGATCGACGCCGGGGTCGAGATCGCCGCCGACGCCCGGATCGAGCCCGGCACCAGCCTGCGCGGCGAGACCGCGGTCGGCGCCGGCGCCGTGGTCGGGCCGCTGACGACGCTGGTCGACAGCTCGGTCGGGGTCGATTCCAGGGTCGTCCACTCCTACCTGAGCGAGTGCGAGGTTCGCGACGCCTGCTCCGTCGGCCCCTTCGCCTACCTGCGACCGGGCGCCGTGCTCGACGCCGGGGCCAAGGCCGGCACCTTCGTCGAGATCAAGAACTCCCATATCGGCAAGGGCGCCAAGGTCCCCCACCTGGCCTACGTCGGCGACGCCGACGTCGGTGCCGGCAGCAACCTCGGCGCCGGCACGATCACCGCCAACTACGACGGATTCCACAAGAACCGCACCGTGATCGGCCGCGACGTCCGCATCGGCGTCGACACGATGCTGATCGCGCCGGTGGAGGTCGGGGACTCCGCCTACACTGGCGCTGGCGCGGTGGTCAAGGACGACGTCCCCGACGGGGCATTGGCCGTGAGCGAGAACGCGCAACGGAACATCGACGGATACGCGGCCGAGAAGGCGGCGAAGATGCGAGAGGAACAGAACCCGTGAGCACGATCGAGGAGCGTCCGCAGGTGGCCAGCGCGATCCCGCACGACTACTCGAAGCGGATGATGGTCTTCGGCGGCCGCAGCTCGATGGACCTGGCGGCGAAAGTCGCCGGCAAGCTCGACCTCGACCTCGGCCAGGTGACCCTGAAGACCTTCGCCAACGGCGAGGTCTACTGCCGCTACGAGGAGTCGATCCGCGGCGCCGACGTCTTCATCGTGCAGTCGACCTGCGCCAACGAGCAGAGCGACATGACCCCGAACGACTCGCTGATCGAGCTGCTGACGATGATCGACGCGGCGCAGGGCGCCTCCGCCCACCGGATCATCGCCGTCATGCCCTGGTACGGCTACGCCCGCCAGGACAAGAAGTCGGCCCCGCGTGAGCCGATCACGGCCCGCATCGTCGCCAAGTGCCTGGAGGGCGTCGGCGTCGACCGCGTCCTCACCATGGACCTCCACGCCGGTCAGGTCCAGGGCTTCTTCCACGTCCCGGTCGACCACATGACGGCGATGCCGATGCTGACCCAGTGGTTCATCGACCAGAAACTGACGGAGGAGCTGGTGATCGTCTCCCCCGACGCCGGCCGGGTCAAGACCGCGCGCAACTTCGCCCGCCGCGTCGGCACCCACTGGGCGGTGATGGAGAAGGAGCGCCCGGCCCAGCAGGTGGCCGAGATCGGCTACGTGGTCGGCGACGTCAAGGGCAGGACCGCGGTCCTCGTCGACGACATGATCGACACCGCCGGCACCCTCTGCGCCGCCGCCCAGACCGTGCTCGACGAGGGTGCCGCGCAGGTCATCGCCTGCGCCACCCACGGCGTCTTCTCCGGCCCCGCCTACGAGCGGCTCGCCTACGAGAACTCGGGGATCGAGCGGATCGTCGTCTCCGACACGCTGCCGCTGCGCCCCGGCGCTCCCGACAACATCGCCGTGCTCTCCACCGCCGGCACCTTCGCCGACTCGATCCGCCGCATCTTCACCGACGACTCGGTCTCCGAGATCTTCGCCGGCGAGAACCAGCTCTTCTAGGGGCTGAGCGCCCTGGCCACCGAGGCACCCACCAAGCTGCGGCTGGTCGGCCACAAGGGGGCCGACCTGATCGCCCCCGGCAACACCCTGGAGAGCTTCCGGGCGGCGGTCGAGGCCGGGGTCGACACGATCGAGTTCGACGTCCTCTGGCTGCAGGACGCGCACCTGCCGCTGGAGCAGCGGGCGCCGCTCGTCGTCGCCCACGACTGGGCCGACGCCGAGCGCCGCACGCCGCTGACCCTGACCGAGGCCCTCGACGCCTTCCTCGAGCCGCCGCTGGACAGGGTCGAGATCGACCTCGACATCAAGCTGCCCGGCCGTGAGGAGGAGCTGGTCGACGCGCTGCGCGAGCGCGGCCTCAGCCGGCGGGCGATGGTCTCGACGATGGAGCTCTACTCCCTCGGCCGCATCCTCGAGCTGGCACCGGAGCTGCGCCGCGGCTGGACCTATCCCAAGGTGACCAGGGACTGGAACTCGAAGCCCTGGGCAAAGCCGGCGATTGCCGGTGGCGCTGCGGGGGATGCGCTACCGCCTGCCCGGCCTGGCGGCGCAGCAGCTGCCGAAGCTGGGGGTGGAGGCGATGTGGGTCTACCACCCGCTCGTCAGCCCGCGCCTGGCCCGGATCTGCAAGCTCGCCGGGGTCGAGCTGATCGCCTGGACGGTCGACGACGAGAAGCGGATGCGCCAGCTGATCGCCGCCGGCGTCGACGGCATCTGCTCCAACGACCCCCGGCTCTTCGCGCGTATCCAGATTTGAGGCCCGCTATAGGCGCCCAAAAGTCGGAAGTGCCAGGTTGCGAACCTCGGGCTCCGGCACCGCTGCGCCGTCAGACGGTGCCGGGCGTGGCCGTCGGCGGCGCGTTGCGGCCGCCCTTCTTCATCCTGACCGCCGACTCCAGCTCCTCCTGGGTGAAGCCGCCGACCGTCTCGCCGTCGAGCGCGTAGCGGTAGAGGGCGACGCCGAAGATGCCGCTGAGCGCCCGTGAGATCAGCATCGCGATCGCCAGCACCAGGGCGCCGACGATGACCAGCAGGGCGCCGAGGAAGGAGGCGGAGGACCAGAGCAGGACACCGCCGACGATCAGGATCGCCGCCGGCAGCACGCCGATCAGGAAGATCGCGGCCGCCGATCGCGATGTTGCCGGTGATCTGCTGGCCCCAGCGTTCGCGGAACATCGAGGCCGAGCGCTTCAGCGTCTCGACCGGCCCGGTGCCCTCGATCGCGATCACCGGCACCGCCAGGAAGGTGACCAGGGTCCAGGCCATCCCGACCAGGCGGGCGGCGATGTCGCCGAAGATCCCGCCCTGGTTCTCGAGCACGCCCATCAGCACGCTGATCGCGGTCGAGATCGCCGCCCAGCCGCAGATCTGGCTGAAGCGCTCGCGGGCGACGGCGAGGCCGTCGGCGACCGTCGCCTCCTGGCCGCGGAAGATCATGTCGGCCGCGGCCGCGAGCCCGACGCTGAAGTAGAAGCCGACGACGCTGAGCACGTAGACGCCGATCACCAGCAGCGGGATCGCGCCGGCCAGCGAGCCGTCGTCGAGCAGGTAGAGGCCGGGGCCGAGGAAGACGATCGCCAGCAGCGTGGTGGCGACGGCGCCGTAGAGCGGGGAAGCGGATCAGCTCGCGGTGCCCGTTCAGCAGGCCCCAGCTTTTCTTGGTCAAGCGCCCAACCGCGTTTGATCCTGCTTCATCGTTCCTCCTCTGGTGGCCCGGCCTGCGCTCTCAAGTGGTTTCGGCCAGTCCGGGGGTTCGCTTGACTCCTCTTTCCTCGAAGTACTCCCACTCCTGCACGCCGAGCTCGGTCGCCGGCGGGTCGGCATAGACCCACTCGCGGACGATCCGGTGCCAGTTGCGCTTGGCCCGCAGCTGCCCGAGCACGGCGACGACGCCGATCTCCATCCGCCGCCCCATCAGCTCGTCGGCCGGGATCGACTCGCGCCGCATCAGGTCGAAGTACTCCGAGCGCGGGTCGTTGGTCGACTCGATGATCTTCATCACCCGCCGCGCCGGTGATCTCGATCTCGCGGTCTTCGACGTACCAGCCGCCGACCGCGCGCATGTGCTCGAGCAGCCGCTCGGCGTCGAGCTTGGAGGGCTTCTTGACGAAGCCGAGGTCGTGCAGGGCCTGGCGGAAGGCCTCCGGGTCGTTGCGCGAGGCGGCGTCGAAGGCCCGCTGCTCGAGCAGGATCTGCTCGCGGTCGAGCTTCTTCGTCATCCCGAAGTCGAGGAAGGCGACCCGGCCGTCCTCCATCAGGATGTAGTTGCCGGGGTGGGGGTCGGCGTTGAAGTGCTGCAGGTGGTAGATCGAGCCGAAGCTGCCGCGGAAGACGATCTCGCCGAAGCGGCTGCGCTCCTCGTGCGGCAGCTCCTTGATCTGCTCGAAGTCCATCCCCGCGACCAGCTCGGTGACGAGGACCCGCCGCCGCGAGAGCCGGGTGACGACTTCGGGCACGTAGATGAAGGGATGGTCGCGGTAGGCGCGGGCGAAGGAGCGCTGGTTCTGGGCCTCGTACTCGTAGTCGAGCTCCTCCATGATCCGCTCGCGCAGCTCGTCGGCGATCGCCTTGGCGTCGAGGCCGGGGGCGATCGCCCGGGCCAGCCGCACGATCGTGCCGGCGTTGCGGAGGTCGGCCTCCAGCGCCTCGGCGATCCCCGGGTACTGGATCTTGACCGCGACCTGGCGGCCGTCGAGCAGCTCCGCCCGGTGCACCTGGCCGATCGAGGCGGCGGCGAAGGCCTCGGTCTCGATCTCGGCGAAGAGCTCGGAGAGCGGCTCGCCGTCGTATTCGTCCTCGAGCACTTTGACCACCTTCTCCCAGGGCATCGCCGGCGCGTCGGTGCGCAGCTTCGCCAGCTGCTCCTGGTAGATCTCGCGGTACTCCTCGGGGATGAACTCGGTGTCGATGAAGGAGGCGAACTGGCCGAGCTTCATCGCCGCGCCCTTCATCTGGCCCAGGGCGCCGACCATCTTCATCGCCGTCTCCAGGTGGCGCTGCTCGAGCGCCTCCTTGCCGCCCTCCTCCGAGCGGCCGACGTTCGCCGCTTTGGTCCCGGCGTAGCGGGCGCCCTGGACGCCCACGATCGAGCCCAGCTTTGCCGAGCGGCGAACTCTGCCCTTGGGGATCTTCGAGTCGTCAGCCACGCGCGAAGGTTGCCACACGTGCTGTTTCGCGTCGGTTCTCTATCCTCTCCCGTCCGATGGCCAGCGCACGCTCAACCCTGAAGGTCGCTCCTCGCGCCGAGTTCGGCTCCCGCACCTCCCGCCGCCTGCGCGGCGAGGGCCTGGTGCCCGGCGTCGTCTACTCCGGCGGCTCGGAGGCGACGCGCCTTCCAGGTCGTCCGAACGCGAGGTGCGGGCGGTCATCAGCGAGGGCGCCGCGCTCTTCGACCTCGAGATCGACGGCGGCAAAGCCGTCCCGGTCGTGGTCAAGGAGCAGCAGCTGCACCCGGTCCGCGGCAGCCTCCAGCACATCGACCTGCAGGCGGTGAAACTCGACGAGGCGATCGAGGCCGAGGTCGCGATCGAGCTCGAGGGCGCCGAGACGGCTCCCGGCGTCAAAGGCGGCGGCGTGCTCGAGCACGTCACCCGCGAGATCACCGTCGAGGCGCTGCCCACCGACATCCCCGACCGCATCGTCGCCGACGTCTCGGCGATGGAGATCAACGACACGCTGACAGCTTGCCGCCCTCGCGGCCCCGAGCGGCGTCACCTTCGTCGCCGACGACCCCGAGGAGGTCACGATCGTCACCCTCTCGCCGCCGCGGGTCGAGGAAGAGCCCGAGCCGGAGGTCGAGGAGGAGACCGAGCTGGTCGGCGAGGGCGAGGCGCCGAGGGCGATTCCGGCGAGGGCGACTCGGGCGATTCCGAGGGCGAGTAGCCCCTGTCGCTGTTCCGCCGCCGCGGCAGACCGCGGCGAGCAGGGCGACCGCATTCTCGTCGTCGGGCTGGGCAACCCCGGTCCCGAGCACGCCGGCACCCGCCACAACCTCGGCTTCGCGGTCGCCGAGGAGCTGGCGCGGCGCTGGGACCTGCCGCGGCCGCGGCAGAAGTTCAACGGCCTGATCGCCGAAGGCCGGGCCCGTCCTGGCGGGCCGCGGGTGGCGGTGCTGCAGCCGCTGACCTTCATGAACGCCTCCGGCGACTCGGCCGGACCGGCGCGCGGCTCGCTGAAGGTGCCGCTCGACCGGGTCGATCGTGCCTGCACGACGAGATCGACCTCCCCTTCGGCGAGATCCAGGCCCGCCTCGGCGGCGGCCTCGCCGGCCACAACGGCCTCAAGAGCCTCAAGCGCGGCTTCGGCGATGCCGAGTTCTGGCGGGTCCGGGTGGGGGTGGGGCGGCCCGACTCGACCGATCCCGAGATCGTCTCCTCCTATGTGCTCGGGTCGCTTCCGCGAGCCGCGTGCCGAGGTCGAGGCGCTGGTCGCCGCGGCGGCCGACGAGACCGAGCGCTTGGTCGAGCGGCTAGGTTCCGGCGAATGAGCGCGGCGGACGAGCTGACCGGCTACGCGGTCGACGAGCAGGGCGTGGCCCTGCTGCGCCTCGAACGGCGCCAAGGCCCGCAACGCGATCAACACCCAGATGCTGCTCGAGCTGCTCGAGCACCTGGCGGTGGCGCGCGGGCGACGAGGCGGTGCGGGTCCTGGTGATCAGCTCCGCCGACCACCTCGGGCTCTCCGCCGGAGCCGACGTCCGCGAGGAGCTCGACGAGGAGGGCCAGGTCCGCCGGATGCAGCTCTTCGCCGACCTCTACGACGCGATCGTCGCCTTCCCGAAGCCGACGATCGCCGCCTGCCACGGCGACGTCGTCGGCGGTGGCGCCGAGATCGCGATCGCCTGCGACATGCGGGTCGGCGGCGCCAACCTGCGCATGCGCTTCCCCGGGGCCGCTCTCGGCGTGCCCGTCGGCCCCGCTCGCCTGGTCACCCTCTGCGGCCTCGCCGCCGCCAAGTACCTGCTGCTCTCCTCCCGCACCGTCGGCGCCGACGAGGCGCTGCGGCTCGGCCTGGTCAACCGTGTCGCCCCCGCCGCGGCGACCGAGGCCGCGGCGCTGGAGCTGGCCGCCGCCGTCGCCGCCCACCCGCCCGAGGCGGTCGCCCAGCTGAAGCGGATGCTGCACGAGTGGGACGACGTCGAGGGCCGCTCGGCGCGCCGAGGGCAGGGGCCAGGTCGAGTGGGCGCCGGACCGGCCCCGGATCTACCGTTCGCTGAGTGAGCCTCCGTCCCCTCGTAGAGATCGCCGCCGAGAACGAGCGCGTGCACGCGCTCGCCGGGCGCGTGCGCGATGCCGCGGCCGGGGGAGAGGCGGTGGCGGTGCGGGCCTCGACGATGCTGCGCCCGCTGCTGCTGGCGGCGCTGCTCGAGGACGATCGCGGCCTCGCCGGCCGCCCGGCGCTGCTGGTCAGCGCCGACGACCGCTCCGCCCGCGATCTCGCCGCCGACCTGCGCGCCTACCTGGCGCCGCGCCGCGTGCGCTTCTACCCCTCGCGCGGGACCGGCTACGCCTCCCATGTGACGCCGCCGCCGCATCTCGTCGGGCTGCGGATCGACGCCCTCGACGCGCTCGGGTCCGAAGCGGACGCGGTCGTCGTCGCCAGCGCCACCGCGCTCGCCGAGGCCGTTCCCGACGCCTCGCTGCGCCCTGCCGGCTTCGCCATCTCCAAGGGCGAGGAGATCGAGCTCGGGGCGGTCGCCGACGATCTCGTCGGCGCCGGCTACGAACGGGTCGAGCAGGTCGAGGAGCGCGGCCAGTTCGCCGTCCGCGGCGGCATCCTCGACGTCTATCCGGCGACCGAGGAGCGGGCGGTGCGGATCGAGCTCTTCGGCGACGAGGTCGAGTCGATGCGCTGGTTCTCGACCTTCACCCAGCGCTCGCTGGGGGAGTCCGAGCGGGTCGAGCTGGCGCCGGCCGCCGAGCTCGACGCCGAGCACCGGGAGCTGGCCGAGCTGGCGGCGATGGAGGCCGCCGAGGGCGGCGAGCAGCTCTCCAACCTGGCCGAGCTGCTGCCGCTCGACCACTTCCGCGCCCCGCTCGACCTGGTTCCCGACAGCGCCGCCGTGATCCTCGCCGCGGCCGAGGAGATCGAGCCCGCCCTGCGCGACCACTGGGAGGACGCGACCACGGCGATGCACGCCGACGACGCGCAGCACCTCTACGTCGACGTCGCCGCGCCGCTGGCCGAGCGGGCGGCGCTGGCGCTGAGCGGCGCCGGCGATGACGACGAGGACGCCTTCCGCGCCGCCCGCGCCGAGTCGCCGGCCCGCAGCGTCAAGGAGGCCGAGGGCGAGCTGGAGAAACTGGTCCGCTCCGGCTACCGCACCGTCGTCGCCTTCGACAGTCGCGGCGAGGCCGAGCGGGCGCGCTACGGCCTCGACCGGCTCGACGCCCGCCTGCTCGACGGCGGCCGGCTCTCCCCCGAGCCGGGGCTCTCCTTCGCCGAGGCGCGCCTGCGCGAGGGCTTCGTCAGCCCGGAGCTGAAGCTCGCGGTCTACCCCTTCCGCCGCCTCGTCCACCGGCGCCGCACCGAGGAGCCGGCGCCGGGAGCCGGCCGCGGCCGGCTCGCCTTCAGCGAACTGCGGGTCGGCGACTACGTCGTCCACGAGGACCACGGCGTCGCCCGCTTCGCCGGCTTCGAGACCCGCGACGTCGGCGGCGTCACCCGCGACTACCTCTACCTCGAATACAAGGGCGAGGACCGGGTCTACGTCCCCACCGACCAGCTGGCGAAGCTGAGCCGCTACGTCGGTGCCGGCGGCGAACCGTCGCTCTCGGCCCTGGGCGGCAAACGCTGGCAGAACATGAAGGCACGGGCCAAGCGCGCCGCCGGTGCCCTGGCCGGGGAGCTGCTCAACCTCTACGCCGAGCGCCGCCAGCGCCGCGGCCACGCCTTCTCGGCCGACGGCGAGTGGCAGATCGCGATGGAGCAGGCCTTCCCCTACCGGGAGACGGCGGACCAGCTGGAAGCGATCGAGGCGGTCAAGGGCGACATGGAATCGGAGCGGCCGATGGACCGCCTGGTCTGCGGCGACGTCGGCTTCGGCAAGACCGAGGTCGCCCTGCGCGCCGCCGTCAAGGCCGCCGCCGACGGCAAGCAGGTGATCGTCCTGGTGCCGACCACGATCCTCGCCCAGCAGCACTTCGGCACCTTCCGCGAGCGCCTCGCCGACCTCCCCTTCCGGGTCGAGGGCGTCTCGCGCCTGCGCCCGGCGGCGGAGGTGAAAGCGGTGCTGAAGGACTTCGAGGCCGGCAAGGTCGACGTCCTGATCGGCACCCACCGGCTGCTCTCGCGCGACGTCCGGGCCAAGGAGCTGGGGCTGGTCGTCGTCGACGAGGAGCAGCGCTTCGGGGTCAAGCAGAAGGAGCTGCTGCGGCAGCTGAAACTGAAAGTCGACGTGCTCTCGCTCTCGGCGACGCCGATCCCGCGCACCCTGCAGATGAGCCTGGCCGGGCTGCGCGACATCTCGGTGATCGAGACCCCGCCCGAGGGCCGGCGCCCGGTCCGCACCTACGTCGGCCCCTACGACGAGGATCTGATCCGCAAGGCGATCCAGCGCGAGGTCGAGCGCGGCGGTCAGGCCTTCGTCCTCCACAACCGGATCGACTCGCTGTTCGAGACCGCCGAGCGCCTGCGCGCCCTGGTCCCCGGCGCCCGCTTCGCCGAAGCCCACGGTCAGATGGACGAGCACGCGCTGGAGGAGACGATGCTGGGCTTCCTGCGCGGCGAGGCCGACTGCCTGGTGACGACGACGATCATCGAGTCCGGCCTCGACATCCCCACCGCCAACACGCTGATCGTCGAGCGCGCCGACCAGCTCGGCCTCTCCCAGGCCTACCAGATCCGCGGCCGGGTCGGCCGCTCTCGCGAGCGCGCCTTCGCCTACCTGCTCTACCCCTCGGCCGAGGCGCTGAGCGAGGAGGCGGCGGCGCGGCTCTCGACCCTCGCCGACCACACCGAGCTCGGCTCCGGCTTCCGGATCGCGATGCGCGACCTCGACATCCGCGGCGCCGGCAACCTGCTCGGCGACGAGCAGTCCGGCCACGTCGCCGCGGTCGGCTTCGAGCTCTACTGCCAGATGATCGACGAGGCGGTGGCCGAGGGGGGCGCGGAGGACGGGGAGCGCGAGGAGGCGCCGGAGCCGGTCCGCCTCGACGTCCCGGTGGACGCCTACCTGCCGGCCACCTTCGTCCCCTTCGAGGCGGCCAAGATCGACGTCCACCGCCGCATCGTCGCCGCCCGCGAGCCGGGGCAGCTGCGGGCGATCCGCGACGAGCTCAGCGATCGCTTCGGCCAGCTGCCGCCGCCGGCCGAGAACCTGCTGAGGCTGCAGCAGGCGCGGATCGAACTCGGCTTGGCGGGGGCCAGGAGCGTCGAGTTCCGCGGTGGCCGCCTCAGCGTCACCGGGGTCGAGCTCGACTCCGCGGGAGCCGGGGTGCTGGCGGAGCGGGTCGAGGGAGCGCTGTACGAATGGCGCGAGCAGACCGCCGCGGTCCGGGCCGGCGCCGACCCGGAGGAGCGCCTGGCGGCGGTCCTGGCGATGGCGTCCGGCCTGCGCGAGGCGCGCCGTTCCAGCGAGCCCGCGGCGGCCTGATTCACCCCGATCTTCCCAGCCCCAACCAATTTGACTATGCTGCCCGCTTCGTGGGAGCGAAACCGGGGCAGAGCAGGAAGTTGGGCCGGCAGCGCTTGGCGCTGCTCATCTTCGCTGCTCTTTTCGTCGTCCTCTTCGCCGGCTTCGCGATTGCCCAGGGGATCGGGAGTCCCAGCGTCCCCTCTGGCGACGTCGCGCTGGTCGAGCAGGTTCCGGAGGACATCGGTTCGATCAGCGAAGCCGACTTGAACCGCGCGCTGCTGCAGCAAGCGGCTCAGGGAGGGCTGAAAAAAATCCCGAAACCGGGCGAGGACAAATACGACGAACTGAAGGAAGCCGCGCTCGGCGAACTTCTCGACACGGTCTGGATTCAGGGCGAGGCGGAAGAACTCGGCATCTCGGTGACCCCGAAACAGATCGCGACCGAACTGGCGCAGATCAAGGAACAGAACTTCAAAACCGACGCCGAATTCCAGAAATTCCTCAAAACGTCGAAATTCACCATGGAGGACGTCCGCGCTCGGGTGAAGCTGCAGGTGCTCAGCACTCAGATCCAGGAAGCGATCACGCAAGCGGCGCCCCCTGCATCGGACGCGGAAGTCTCGTCCTACTACGACTCCGCCAAGGACGCCCAGTTCACGACGGCCGAGTCCCGCGACGTCCGCGTCGTCGTCAACAAAGACAAAGCGAAAGTCGAAGCGGCGAAAGCGGCGCTCGACAAGGACGACTCGGCCGCGAGCTGGAAAAAAGTCGCGGCAAAATATTCCAGTGACCCCGCGACGAAAAGCAAAGGCGGTCTTCAGACCGCATTGACGGAAGAACTTCTACAGAGCCAGGAAGCGCTGAAAACGGCGGTCTTCGGCAGTCCCACCGGCGTGGTCGTCGGCCCGGTCGAGGTCGAAGGCAACCTCTACGTCATCGAGGTCGAGAAACTGAATCCGGAGAAAGTCCAGACGCTCGCCGAAGTCAAAGCTCAGATCAAAAGCCAGCTGACGCAGCAGATCTCGCAGGAAATCTTCTCCGACTTCGTCGCCGAGTATCAGAGCAAGTGGACCTCGCGCACCTTCTGCGCCGACGGCTTCGAGATCGAAAGATGCGCCAACTACGTCGGCTCCGGCCACCCCGCCAGCGCCCCGCCGGCCTGCTACGAAGCCGATCCCAAAGGCGGCACGCCAAAAGAATGCCCGGCGCCGGTCGCCCAGGTCGCTCCGGCACTGCCCGGCACCACGACCGTGCTCAAACCGCAGGGAGAACGGCTGCCCCAGCGGCCGCGGCCCGAGGGCCTCAAAGAAGCGGCTGAAGAAGGGCTGACGCTTCCCGAAGGCGTCCCGCCCGGCGCTGTACCGCCGCCGTCCGAATAGCCGGCCCTTCCACCGGCGGGGTCAATAGACTGGCGCGCCCGTGAGCGCCATCGCCTCCATCCACGCGCGGCAGATCCTCGACTCGCGCGGCAACCCGACCGTCGAGGTCGAAGTCGCGCTCGAGTCCGGCGCCCGTGGCCTGGCGGCGGTTCCCTCCGGCGCCTCGACCGGCGAGTTCGAGGCGGTCGAGCTGCGTGACGGGGGCGATGCCTGGGCGGGCAAGGGAGTCGCGCGCGCGGTGGCCAACGTCAACGGTGAGATCGCGGCGGCGCTGACGGGAGCCCGTGCCGCCGAGCAGGGCGCTCTCGACCAGACGATGATCGAGCTGGACGGGACCCCGAACAAGGGGCGCCTCGGCGCCAACGCCCTGCTGGGCGTCTCGCTGGCGGCGGCGAAGGCGGCGGCGATGGACGCCGGCCTGCCCCTCTATCGCTATCTCGCCGAGCTCTATGGCGGCGGCGAGCCGACGCTGCTGCCGGTGCCGATGATGAACGTCCTCAACGGCGGCGCCCACGCCGACAACTCGGTCGACTTCCAGGAGTTCATGGTGGTTCCGGCCGGCGCCTCCAGCTTCTCGGAGTGCCTGCGGGTCGGGGCCGAGGTCTTCCACGCGCTGAAGAAGTCGCTGCACTCCAAGGGCCTTTCCACTGCCGGCGGTGACGAGGGCGGCTTCGCACCGAACCTCGAGTCCAACGAGGCCGCCCTGCAGGCGGTCCTGGCCGGGGTCGAGGCCGCGGGCTATGAGCCCGGCGCCGACGTCTTCATCGCCCTCGACCCCGCCACCAGCGAGGTCTTCGAGAACGGCGCCTACGTGCTCGAGCACGAGGGCCGCAGCCTTGCGCCGGCGGAGATGGCCTCCTACTGGGAGGACGCCTGCGCGCGTTACCCGATCGTCTCGATCGAGGACGGCATGGACGAGGAGGACTGGGACGGCTGGAAGCTGCTGACCGAGAAGCTCGGCGATCGCGTGCAGCTGGTCGGCGACGACCTCTTCGTCACCAACCCCGAGCGTCTGCGCCGCGGCATCGAGCTCGGCGTCGGCAACTCGATCCTGGTCAAGGTCAATCAGATCGGCACCCTGACCGAGACCCTGGAGGCGATCCGGATCGCCCGCGAGGCCGGGTATACGGCCGTGATCTCCCACCGTTCGGGGGAGACCGAGGACACGACGATCGCCGACCTCGCCGTCGCCACCGGCGCCGGCCAGATCAAGACGGGGGCGCCATCGCGCTCGGATCGCGTCGCCAAGTACAACCGCCTGCTCCGAATCGAGGAGGAGCTGGGCTCCTCCGCGGAGTTCCCCGGCCTGCAGGCATTCGTCCAGGCTGGATGACGCGCATGGCACTTCGCATATCGGCGTCCTCGGTCGCTTGTGTGCAGAGCACACGGCGCTCCCTGCGTCCTTGATCTGCTCGGCCACGCGCGCCCCCAGCAGGGAGGAATACGCCATTAGACCTCAAAGGAGTGCGAGTGGCACGACGGCCAGCACCCCGCAGGCGGCCCGCGGCACGGAGGGGACAGTCCCGCGTCAACTGGGATCGCGTCGGGCGGATCGCGCTGACGCTCGTCCTCGCCGCCGTCCTCTACTCGTACCTCAATCCGGCGATCGACTTCGTCAAGACGTACACGGCGACGACCGCGGCCAAAGCGCAGCTGCACGAGTTGCAGCACGAGAACACCCGGCTCCACAACCGGATCCAGTCCGCCGGGGACCCGCTCGTCGTCAACCGCCTGGCTCGCGGGCAGGGGATGGTCGCCGCAGGCGAGACCCCGGTCGTCGTCCGCGGCCTCGGCGGCTGAGCAGCCTCTCGAGGGCTTCCCGTGCTTAGCCTCGGCTCCTACCTCCTGGGAGCCGCTCAGCTGGCCTTAGTGGCGCTCTCGCTGGGTTTCGGCGCCTACCGCCTGAGGAAGCGCCTGCTGCCCGCCTGGGAGGGCGCACCCGCCCGCCTGGTCGAGGCGGTGGCGGCGGTTGCGTTCCTGCTCTGGGTATCCGAGATCCTCGGGACGTTCGCGCTCCTGTACCCGGGGACGCTCGTCGGGGCCTGCGCGCTGCTGGCAGGGACTGTCGCGCTCTCTCCGGCGGGGCCTGTCGCCGCAGGGGACCCACCGCCCCTTCCGGTAGCTAAAGCTTCCTCAGGGGCGGTACCCCCTACGGCACCACCCGCCGGAGAGAGCGGCTGGTCGTTGCTGGTGATGGTGGGCGTGATTGCGCTGGTCGCCGGACACTGGGCGCTGACGACGAAGCATGCACTGGACCGGGGGGTCTTCAACTTCGATTCGCTTTGGTATCACCTGCCGTTCGCAGCGGAGATAGCGCAGAGCCACTCCGTGACCGGGCTGCACTACGTCGACACCGTGTTCACGAACTGGTTCTACCCGCAGAACGCGGAGGTGCTCCATGCGGACGGGATGCTGCTGACGGGGCGGGACACGCTGTCCTTGTTCCTCAACTACGGGTGGCTGGCCATGGGTTTCCTGGCCGCTTGGTGCATCGGTAGGCCGTATGGACGTGGGTCGCTCAGCGTGGTTGCAGTGGCGCTGGTGCTGGAGTGCCACACGCTGGTGGTGCGCGAGCCGGGGGCGGCCAAGAACGACCTGATGGCCGCCGTCCTGCTGCTGGCTGGCATCGCGATCCTGGTCACGGCCTGGAACTCGCGGCGCGCCGCGGTCGAGCGGCTGCCGGTCGGCTGGCCGCTGGCCGCTGCCGGGCTCGCCGTCGGGCTGGCGGTGGGGACCAAGGTGACGGTGCTGGCGATGGCGGCGGCGCTGAGCCTGGCGGTGATGGTGCTGGCGCCTGTGGGGCGGCGCTGGGCGGCGGCCGGGTGGTGGTTCGTGCCGGCCCTGCTGGGTGGCGGCTACTGGTACCTGCGCAACCTCGTCGTCGCCGGCAACCCGGTGCCCGAGGTCGAGCGTCTAGGACCGATCGCGCTGCCCCATCCCGAGCGCCTCCAGGTCGGCCGGCCGGACTTCAGCATCGCCCACTACGCGACCGACACCGGCGTCTGGCGCGACTACTTCGCCCCGGGCCTGCACGACGCTTTCGGCGTCCTCTGGCCGCTGGTGCTGGGCGGGGCGCTCGTAGCGGCACTGCTGGCGCTGTTTCGGGGTCGTGACCGGATCGTGCGCTGGGTCGGAGGCGTTGCCTTCTTCGGCCTGGTCGCCTACGTCTTCACGCCGCTCAGCGCCGCTGGCGCCGAGGGGGCGCCAGAGGCCTTCGGGATCAACATCCGCTACGTCTACGGGGCCCTGCTCGCGGGCCTGGCGCTGCTGCCACTGCCGCGCTTCCTCGACCGGGGGCGGCGCCAGTGGTGGCTGTTGGGAGGCCTCCTCCTGGTCCTCCTCCTCAGCGACCGCGGCGACGCTGTGCTCAGGGACCCCGGCCGGGTCTTCGCCCTGGCGCTGATCGTGGTCGCCGTGCTCGTCCCGGCGGCGCTGCTGCTGGCACGGGGGCGGGGCGCCAGCCGTGGTCTCGTCATCGGCGGCTTCGCTGCTCTGGCCCTTGTCGTCGTCGCGGTCGGCTACCCGGTCCAGCGCCACTACCTCGACGAGCGCTTCCGCAACGAGGTCGCCGACGAAAGCATCCCCGGGATGAGCCTCGATTCCGCCTACCGCTGGGCGCGCGACGTCGGCGATGCCCGCATCGGCCTGGCCGGGACCAGCGCCGGCTTCGCCCAGTACGGCTTCTACGGCACCGACCTCTCCAACCGCGTCGTCTACCTCGGCGCCGAGGGCCCGCGCGGCGCTTTCAACGCGATCCCCACCTGCCGCGCCTTCCGCGCCGCGGTCGATGCCGCCGACCTCGACTACCTGGTCACCGCCCCCTTCCTCAACTTCCTCCACCCGGGCGACCCGATCCGGTCGCCGGAGACCCGCTGGCTGCGCGGGGAGACCGCCGTCTCTCCGACTCTGCGCAGCGGCCCCGTGACCGTCTGGAGGGTCCGGGGCGATTTGGACCCGGCCGCCTGCGGCCCCGCCAACGCACCGCTGCGCGAAATCCCCGATTCGGGCACTGGGTAACCTCGGCCGATGGCATACCCGCTCGCCAACGCTCTGTACCAGTGGGAGGAGGGGCACCGGGAGCTGCAGGCCCTCGACGATCCGCGTGCCCGCCGGCTCGCCGACCGGATCGTGGATGCGGTGCGCGAAGAGCTGCGCAGGCGGATCGGGCCGACCTTCACGGCGGCCGAGCTGGCCGACCTCTACGGTCGCGGCACCGACTGGTGCCAGCAGGTCGCGATCGACGTTGCTCCGGCCGTGGAGGGCGACGCGCAGTCCCTTGCCGACGCCGCCTTCTGGCTCTACCTGCGTGGCGCGGTCGACTTTGCCGGCGGCAAGCAGCTGGTGATCTGACTGAGCCCCTTGAGGCCGGGGAAGCTACTCGTCCGAATCGGAGTCCGTCCCGGAGTCGTCTGACTCGGGGGCGGGGGCGCCGGCGCGGCGGATGACGATCTGGTCGGCGTCGATGCGGACCGTGACCTCGCGCTTGCCGGCCCAGTGCTCGATGTAGACCGGGTTGTCTTTGACCGACGGGTCGAGCCAGAGGCCGTAGCCATCGGTCTCGCCGTGATCGAAGGTCGCTTCAAGCTCTTTGCGCCGGCCGCGCCCACCGCGGCGGCCGCGGCGGCGCCTGCGTTTGGGGCGTGACCCAGCAGCGGCTCCGGGGCCGGAATCCTCGCCGGACCCCTCCTCGCCGTCTTCGTCCTCGTCTTCCTCCTCGACGTCCTCCTGCTCGGCGGCCGCAGCCTCGATCTCCGCTTCGATCTCGTCGCGGAGGTCGATTTCGCTGGAGCCGGCGTTCTCGTCGTCGGCGGTGAGGTCGTACTGCTTGCGGAACTCGCGCAGCTCGGTGGCGCTGATCTCCAGCTGGTGGGCGATCCAGGCATCGGTCCGTCCCTGGTGCACCCAGGCGCGGATCTGGTTGAGCTGCGGCTTCAGTGAACGTCTGGCCATCGGCGCGCGAGTCTATTCAACAGTGACGGTCGTTCGCGGAGCGCCGTCGGCCAACTAGGCCATCAGGAAGGCGAGCGCCTCGAACATGGCGACGACGACCACGGCGACGGTGACGGTCAGGCAGACGGCAAGGACGCTGAAGCGGACCTTGCCCTCCTGCTCGGTGCGGTTGATTTTGCGCGCTCGCGAACGGTTCGCCGCGCGCCTGCGCAGCTGCTCGCGCCGGCGGCGCTCCAGTGAAGTCTCCTGCTCGAAGGCGTTCTCGAACTGGGAGATGCTCTGTCGCATTCTCATAGGGTGGGCCAAAAGGGCCGCGGGGCACCGTAGCAAAGCTGCAAGAGTCGGTTCAAGGGGGACAGGCGCCCCAGAGACCTCGCCCAGCCCGGGCCGCGTTCAGCTCCAGGCGCCTGAAAAGGGCTCTGGTGGCGGGTATTCGGCGGTATTGCCAGGGTTCGCGCCAGGCCGCGCCGGACAAGTTCCGCGTTGACGAACCTGTGACCGATGTACGCGTAGGCGAGCAGGCGCTCGTAGACGTCGCGCCGCTCGGCGCCGAAGACCAGCCGCACCCGCCGGCCGTCGAGGAGGCGGTGGGCGAAGTCCGATGCCTGCGGGCCGAAGCACTCGACTGGGGACTCGGGCTTGACCGTCTCCGGCGTGTCGACGCCGATCAGGCGCACGTCCTCCACCTCGTCGCCGATCCGCGCCTCGACCGTGTCCCCGTCGACCACGCGGGTGACGGTGGCATGGGCAGCGGGCGGTCCCGTCTCCCTGACGTCGTTCTTCTCCTCCCACGGCCGCAGGATGAGGAGAACGACGACAGCAAGCAACAGCACGCTCCCCATCTCGCCTCTTCTCATCTGGGCAAGGCGCCGAAAATCAAGCAGGTCGGGGGACGCAGGAAGCGAGGGGAGGGGAGCGCACTACTGTGCGTGACCCGACCCGAGCGCCCGAGGACCCCGAGATGCGCCGATTTGCAGGCGCCTACGGCGTGCGCCGAACGGACGACAACAACGTCGCCTTGATTTGCTCGATGATCGCCAGCGCCTCGTTCCACTCGCGCTGCCAGACGTTGCGGCCGAAGATGACGCCGGAGCCGCCGGCTTCCATCACCTCGCGGGTGTTGGTGAGGACGGTGTCGTCGTCGGTCTTGGAGCCACCGGAGAGGACGACCAGGGCGCGCCCGGCGGACTCGACGCACTGGCGAATCGCCTCCGCTTGGTCGACTTCCATCTCGTTGTAGGGAGCCGGCGCGTCCTTGTCCTTCTTGGCGTCGATCTTCGGCATGTTGAGCTTGACGATGTCGGCGCCCATCTCCATCGCCATCCGCGCCGCGTAGTCGATCGCGTAGAAGGAGTTGGCGCTGCCCTTGGCGTCGACGTTTTCCCCGCGCGGGTAGGACCAGATCACCAGCGGCATCCCGAAGCGGTCGCAGTCCTGGCGCACCTGGCGCAGCTGGGCGAGGTCCTCGTCCTGGCGCGGTGAGCCGACGTAGAGCGTGTAGCCGATCGCGTCGGCACCGAGCCGGACGGCGTCCTCGACGCTGGCGTTGCAGCTGGAGAAGGCCTTGGCCGAGGAGGGGATGTCGGTCTTGCCGTTGACCTTGAGGATCAGCGGCACCCGGCCGGCGTAGTCGGGGTAGTACTTCTCCGCCATGCCGATCTGGCAGGCGAGCGCCGAGTAACCGGCCTCGGCGGCGAGCCGGAACTGGTAGTCGGGGTCCTTGGACGCCGGGTTGGGGAAGAAGTCGCGGGGGCCGTGCTCGATCCCCTGGTCGATCGGCAGCAGCATCAGGGTTCCGTTGCCGGGACCGAACTCGAACAGCAGCCGGTGCAGTCGGGCACGTTTGCCTGGCGGCAGGGTCGCAAGCAGCGATTTCTGCTCGGTCAGACTCTTCAGCTCCACGTAAATTCCTCCTCGAAGACGGGTGTCCCGGGAGTATGCCACCGCAAACGCGCGCGGGGCACCGGACAAGGGGGTTATTCTCGTTGGACTATGAGCGAGACTGAGCTCAGCGTCATCTGCAAGAACTGCGGCTCCGAGGTCAGTCCCTACGTCACCGAGTGCCCCTACTGCGGCACCCGGCTGCGCAAGCGGGCGCCGAAGCTGGAGCGGCGCGGCGATGGCCTCGAGGCCCAGCGCCCGCGCCGCCGGCGCCGCCCCCGACTGCGCCGCCGCCCCAGGTCGGGCGCGCCCGCCGCCTTCCGTCCCTACGCGACGCTCGCCGCCATCCTCGGCTCCGCGATCCTGCTGCTGGTCCACGAGGCGGCCGGCGAGTCCTTCTCGACCTTCGCCGGCCTGGTGGTTCCGCTCGAAGGCGAGTGGTGGCGATACCTGACCGCCCCGTTCGCGTACAGCAACGTCGGCTACCTCTTCGTCGTCGCGCTCGGCTTGGTCATCTTCGCCACCGGCCTCGAGCGCCGGCTGGGCAGCGTCCCGACCGCCCTGCTGCTGGTCGGCTCCGGCTCGCTGGGGATGCTGGCCGCGGCCGGCGTCGCCAGCGCCCAGGACGAGCTGGCGGTGATCGCCGGTGGCAACGGGATGGCGCTCGGCGCCCTCGCCGCCTGGTTCGCGATCCGGCGGTCCGAGGCACGCGGGCGCGATCGCCGAGGAGTACGACACGATCGGGGTGGGGGTGGCCGCTGCGGTGCTGATCGCGCTGCCGCTGTTCGTCTCGTCCGCGGACCTCGTCGCCGGCCTGGTCGGCGGCGCGGTCGGCGGCCTCGCCGGGCTGGCGGCCTCCGCCCTGCACGCCACCGACGACTAGGCTGAGCCGGTGCCAGGCGAGAGCGAGTTCGAGATCGCGATCGAGCGGCTGCTCGACCCGGAGCGGTTCTCCGAGGCCGAGCGCGTCGTCGCCCAGGCGGCGCCGCAGCTGCAGAGGGTGCTCGCCGCCGCCCTCGCCGAGGGCGGCTGGTTCGGCGCCCCGCACGAGGCCGAGGCCCTCCGGGCCGCCACCGTTCCCGACCCCGACGAGCGGATCGCCGCCGTCCGCGCCCTGCTTGCCGAGGAGGCGCGGATGGGGATGATGGTCGGCGTCGCCGTCGGCTGGGCACTGAAAGAAGAGATGAGCGGCCCCGCGGGTGGGGACGACGAACCGAAGGGAGAGCGCTGAGATGGAGATCAAATTTCACGGCCAGTCCTGCTTCGAGCTGAGCGATGGCGAGACGACGGTGCTGGTCGACCCGTTCCTCAAGCCCAACAACCCGGCCGCCGTGGCCACGGCTGACGAGGTCGACCCGACCCATATCGCGATCTCGCACGGGCACGTCGACCACATGGCCGACGCCGTCGGCGTCGCCACCCGCACCGGCGCCGAGTGCGTGGCGATCGTCGAGATCGCCAACTGGCTCGAGGAGCAGGGGGTCGAGAAGGTCCACGACCCGAACTTCGGCGGCACGGTCGAGTTCGACTGGGGCTGGGTGAAGCTGGTCCCCGCCTGGCACACGAGCACGATCGCCGGCTCCGCCGAGGCCCCGTACAGCCCGACCACGGGCACCGTCACCGGCCCGCCGGCCGGCCTGGTGATCTCGATCGGCGGCGTCACCGTCTACCACGCCGGCGACACCTGCCTCTTCGGCGACATGAAGCTGATCGGCGAACGCAACCCGGTCGACGTCGCCCTGCTGCCGATCGGCGGCCACTACACGATGGACCGCCACGATGCGGTCGTCGCTGCCGAGCTCGTCGGCGCCGCAGACGGTGATCCCGATGCACTACGACACCTTCCCGCCGATCGAGACCGACTCCGGAGCCTTCAAGTCCGACGTCGAGTCGCCAGACCTCCTCCCGGGTCGTGCTGCTGAAACCGGGGGAGTCGCACAGCGTCTAAGGAAACTGGCCAGCTGGCCAGTCTTGCGGTAGCCTCGCTCGGACCGCTGCCGACCGGAGGAGGAGAGCTGAGGATGGAGGCCAAAGAGGCATCCGGGACCCAGTCCAGGACCGAGCGAGCCGACTACCAGGAGACCGCCGACCCGGCCCTGATGAAGGCGGCGGACCGCACCGCCGACGTCAAGCTCCTCACCTACGAGGAGCTGTACCTGCTCTGGGAGCGCCAGCAGTGGCAGACCCAGGAGCTCGACTTCAGCCGCGACCGCGAGGACTGGCACGAGCGGATCAGCGAGGAGGAGCGCTTCCAGCGCATGTACGGGCTCTCCTCGTTCTTCATCGGCGAGCAGAAGGTGGCCGAGGAGCTGGGGCCGATCATGCGGGCGGCGCCGACCGAGGACCAGAAGATCTTCCTCTGCACGCAGATCGCCGACGAGGCCCGCCACGTGCGCTTCTTCGAGCGCTTCTACCGCGAGGTCGGCGTGCTCGAGTCCGACGGGTTGAGCGAGATGCTGGCCGAGACCTCGGCCCATCTGAACGACAAGTTCGGCGTCCTCTTCGACGAGATGCTGGAGCAGCGCACCGAGCGCCTCTCCGCCGAACCGGAGGACACCGAGGCCCTGGTCGAGGCGGTGACGCTCTACCACATGGTCATCGAGGGGATGCTGGCCCTCACCGGCCAGCACTTCATCATGGACTTCAACGAACGCGAAGGGACGCTGCCGGCCTTCGTCGAGGGCTTCGGCAGGGTCGCCCGCGACGAGCACCGCCACGTCGCCTTCGGCTCGGTCTTCCTGCGCGAGAAGGCGCGCGAGGACGATCGCTACAAGCAGGCGATCCAGCGCACCCTGGAGGAGTCGCTGCCGGTCGCCGACGGCGTGCTCTCGCCGCCCTGGGCGGAAGGGGACGACTTCGAGCTGTTCGGCTACTCGCTGGAGGAGACTCGCCAGTTCGCCGGCACCTGCCTGATGCGGCGGCTCAAAGTCATCGGGCTCGGGTAGGTCCCGGGCCCGGGTCGCGGCGTATTCCTAAGCCGCGGTTCGGCCGCGGGCGGAGGCGCTTCGCCTTCGCTGCCGGAGCTGGCGGGTGGCGGCGATTCTTCGGCCGGCGGGGCGGCGGGCGGAGGCGTCGGAGCCGGTTCGGTCGCCGGGGGGCGTCGAGGCGGGCGGCGGGGTGGACGAGCCGGAGCCGCCGACGGTGACGACCACGGTGCCGCCGCCGCCATGAGCGCCCGCGGCGACGCCGGCCGGAGGCGTCGCGCCGGTAACGGCTTCGGCGGCGGGGTCGCCGGCGCCGATGGTTTCTTCGCCGCCGCTGGAGTGCCCGGTGGCTTCCTCGTCGATCGCCACCGGCGCTGGAGCCGGCTCGGCGGCGGACTCCTGGGGAGCCGCTTCGACCGCCGGGGGGGCCGGGGCGGGCGCCTCGGGCTCGCTGACGACGATCTTCGGCTCGCTCACCTGCGCGGGGGCCAGGGCGGGGCCCGCTGGAGATCTGCGAGACCTTCGGTGCCGGATCGACCGGCGTCGCGGCGTTCTGCTTGACCTCGACCGCGCCGACGCCGGTGATCACCGCGGCGGTGACGACTCCGGCGACGGCCTTGGTCCCGATCGCGCCGCCGAGCGCGCCGATGCCTCCGGCCGCGCCGCCGCCGCCGATCGCGGCGCTGACGCCGCCGACCGCGCCGGCCCCGGCGGCACCGCCGGCTGCCGCGCCGGCGCCGGTCGCGCCAGCGCCGGCGGTTCCGGCGCTGCCGGCGCCGAACCCGAGCTTGGAGGCGATGAAGCCCTTGAAGGCGACCAGGGCGCCGACCGGGAAGAGCGCGGCCAGCGCCTTCTCGTTCGACCGCACCTGGGAGCGGAAGTCGGCGCACTCCTCGCATTCGCGAACGTGGCGGCGGACCGGGCCGGAGACCTTGCGCAGGCCCTCGGCCGCTTCGGAGAGCTCGACGTGGACCTCGCCGCAGGTCAGCAGCCTGCGCCTGGCTTGCCTCGGCGAGGGAGATCCGTGCCCGCACCAGCAGCGACTTGACCGAGGGCACCGTGGTCTCCATCGCCGCGGCGATCTCCTCGTAGGAAAGGGCGTCCATCTCGCGCAGGAGCAGGGCCGAGCGCTGGGTCTCGGGAAGCTTCTTGACGTCGACGAGGAGCTGGCGGAACTCCTCGCGGTTGTGGACCCGCTCGGCGGTCGAGGAGGCCTCCACCGCCGGCACCATGTCCATCGATTCCTGCGCGTCCGCGGTCGGTTTGCGCAGGTGGTTGAGGCAGCGGTTGCGGGCGATCCGGTACAGCCAGGGGCGCAGGTTGATCTCGCGCTCGTCGCGCGAGCATCGCTTTGTAGGCGTTGACGAAGACCTCCTGCAGCACGTCCTCGGCGTCCTCGGTGGAGCCGAGCATCTGGCGGCAGAAGCCGAGCAGGCGACCCTGGTAGCGATCGACGATCGTCTCGAAGGCGCTGGGGTTGCCGCTGCGCGCCATCGCGATCAGCTTGGCGTCGCCCTGCAGCTTCAACAGGGGCGAGCGCCGGGCGAGAAGTCCGCGGCGACTGGCGTGCGTTAGGGCTGATGCCTCCAAGCTCTCCTCCAGGGAAGGCGTCGTATCTATGACTAAGGACACCGTAACAGCGGTTGAGTTGCGGCCCTGCAACATTTAACGCGCGTTTTATGCCACTCTGCCAGGCGGGATACCATCGCCTGGCCCGGGTGGCGAAACTGGCAAAAGCGGCGCCCTTAAAAGGCGCTGCCCCTTTTGGGGCTTGCGGGTTCGAGTCCCGCCCCGGGCATTCCTGGCGGCTCCAGACCGGCGCGGGGCGGTGTCCTCGGTCGTCCAAATAGCGCTGCTATTCGGACTCCCTGCGTCCTGGCCCCGCTTGGTCTGGAGCCGCCAGATAGGCTCGATGGATGGAGGCTCACGGGGGGCGGATCGTCGCGAAGGTCCTGAGGTCGCGGGGGGTCGACCATCTCTTCACGCTGTCGGGGGGACACCTGTTCTCCATATACGACGGCTGCAAGGAGGAGGGGATCGGGATCGTCGACGTGCGGCACGAGCAGACGGCGGTCTTTGCCGCCGAGGGAGTCGCGAAGGCGACGCGGGGGCTGGGGGTGGCCGCGCTGACCGCCGGGCCCGGGGTGACCAACGGGATCAGCGCGATCGCGGGCGCGCAGGCCAACAACTCGCCGATCGGCGTGCTCGGCGGGCGGGCGCCGGAGATGCGCTGGGGGTCGGGCTCGCTGCAGGAGATCGACCACCTGCCCTTCGTCTCGCCGCTGGTCAAGTCGGCGGCGACCGTCAAGGAGCCGGGCCGGATCGCGGCGATGACCGCGGCGGCGCTGGACCTGGCGCTCGACGGCTCCGAGCGGGCCGACCTTTCTCGATTACCCGCTGGACGTCGTCTTCACCGAGGCCGAGGTGGAGGTTCCGCCGCTGCCCGCCGGCGCGCTGGCCGAGCCGGCCGCCGGTGTCGAGGAGGCGGCGGCGCTGCTGGCCGCGGCCGAGCGGCCGGCGATCATGGCCGGCAGCGGTCTGTACTGGGGCCACGGGGAGGGGCGAGCTGCGGGCGCTGGCCGAGGCGCTGGGCATCCCGGTCTTCCTCAACGGCCTCGGTCGCGGCTGCCTTCCCGCCGACCACGAGCTGGCTTTCAGCCGTGCTCGGGGCAGCGGCCCTGAAGGGTGCGGACGTGGCGCTGGTGGTCGGCGTGCCGATGGACTTCCGGCTCGGCTTCGGCGCCAGCTTCGGCGAGGAGACCAAGGTCGTGCGGCTCGACGTGGCTCCCAACGCGCTCAGCGCCAACCGCGCGCCCGACGTCGACCTGGTCGGCGACGTGCGGGCGAGCCTGGCGGCGATCCGCGAGTCGGCCGGGAGCGGGGAGCCGCGCGGCCGGCGCCTGGCTGGAGCAGCTGCGCGCGGTCGAGGACGAGAAGCGGGCGGCGGAGCAGGAGGAGCTGAACGACCCGCGCTCGCCGCTGCACCCGGTCCGGATATACGGGGAGCTCGGCGGAAGTGCTCGATCGCGACGCGATCGTGGTCGGCGACGGCGGCGACTTCGTCTCCTACGCGGGCCGCTTCATCGACACTTACGAGCCCGGCTGCTGGATGGACCCAGGACCCTTCGGTTGCCTCGGCGCGGGCCCGGGCCAGGCGATCGGGGCCAAGGTCGCTCATCCCGACCGGCAGGTCTGCCTGCTGCTGGGCGACGGCGCCTTCGGGTTCGCCGGGATGGAGTTCGACACTATGGCGCGTCACGGCCTCGGCGTCGTCGGCGTGATGGGCAACAACGGGATCTGGGCGCTGGAGCACCACCCGATGAAATTCCTCTACGGCTACTCAGTCGCGGCGGAGCTGCGGCCGGAGACCCGTTACGACCAGCTGGTCGAATCGCTCGGCTGCGACGGCGTCCTCGTACGTGACCCGGGCGAGCTGCGACCTGCCCTCGAGCGCGCCTTCGAATCGGGCCGTCCGACCCTCGTAAACGTTCTCACCGATCCTGAGGTCGTCTACCCGCGCAAGTCAAATTTGGCTTGAGAGAGCCAAGTTAGAGCACTTGAGAGCGCGCCCTGGGCGCCGGGTGCCATCCCAAACGAGAATCGGCCGCCATCGCTGGCGGCCGATTCAAGCTGGCCCCTCAGGACGGGCAGGGGTACGTCTTCAGGGACCATGTGTATTCGATGGGCCCAGACGGCGGGAGGCGCCATAATGCGGCAATCGCCCAAGCCCTGTATCCGGGTTCAGCGGCAAATGATCCACAGCTCTTCCCGGTGAGCCGAGTATGCGCCCGGCTATCCGTTGCGTCTAGTCGCGCGGCACCCCCCTACTTATAACCAGGTAGGCTGCGCCTACCCAGTTTTTGGGGTTCGGATTGGCTCCTTACCCATCTGTCCTGCCTCGCTGGAGCCGGCTGTCCATGCGGTACCGCGAAGTTCTTCGAGCAGAATGCTCAGTACTGAGGGGACGCTTTTGCGGCAGCGGCGATTGCCGTCCCAAAGAGGATGTCGTGCTCGGAAACCTCGATCTGCTCGAGCCCGAAGGCCCGCATCGTCTCGACCAGGATGACCACGCCGGCGACGATCGTCGGCGCCCGGTCAGGATGCATGCCGGGGATCTTCACTCGCTCGGGAGAGCGGCGTCGACGCCAGCTGGGAGAGCATCCGCTGGATCGAGGGCAGCGAGAGGACGTGGCCGTGGACCCGGGCCGGGTCGTAGGGCTCGAGCTCCATCTCCACCGCGGCCAGCGAGGTCGGGGTGCCGGCGACGGCGATTCCGGCGCTTGCCTCGACTCCGCCGCCGATCGCGGTCTCGATCAGACCGCGGACGTCGCCGGCCAGGGCTTCCAGCTCGATGGTGGTGGGCGGGTCGGAGGCGATGTGGCGCTCGCTGTGGCGGACGACGCCGAGCTGGAGCGAGGTGTGGAAGGAGATCTCCGCGCCGGTGCCGACGATCAGCTCGGTCGAGCCGCCGCCGATGTCGACCACCAGCGTCGGCTCTGTCGGAGCGCGTTCGGAGGTGGCGCCGAGGTAGGTGAGCCGCGCCTCTTCCTCGCCGTCGAGGACCCGGGCGGAGAGGGCGAAGCGCTCACGCAGCTCGGCGACGAAGGCGCTGCCGTTCTCGGCGTCGCGGACGGCGCTGGTGGCGATCGCGTCGACGCTCTCGGCGCCCAGCTCCCGGAGCAGGGCGACGTAGTCGCCGATCGCCCGGCAGGCATCCTCGATCGCCTCCGCCGAGAGCCGCCCCGAGAGGTCGACGCCGCGACCCAGCCGGGTCACCGTGCTGCGCCGCTCGACCGGCGAGACCCTGCCGCCGGCAACGTCAGCGACCAGCAGCCGCGCCGAGTTGGTGCCGACGTCGATCACCGCGACCCTCTGTGCGCCCTCTGGCATGGGCGGGGACTCTAGAGAGCGGCCGGCCTGGGAGGCCATCTGCGCAAACAGCCCACCCCAGTCCCCGGCCCGGGCCCCGTTGCTACCATCCAAGAACGCCGCGGGGTGGAGCAGCCAGGTAGCTCGTCGGGCTCATAACCCGAAGGTCGCAGGTTCGAATCCTGCCCCCGCTATAGGAGAAAGCCCGGCATTTGCGGGGTTTTTGTTTGTCTTGTCGACAGACAACAGGGTGCAGAATCGGCCGTGGGGCAAGCGCTGGGGCAAGGTGAGCTTCGAGAGAGGTCGAATTGGGCCTCCGTCCGTCAGGTTTGAGCGAGGCGCGCCCGACGACTGGGACACGAGCAACTGATGCCGTGCCAACGACCAAATCGTCGTCAGGTTTGAGGCGATTGGATTAACCGGCCCGCAATCGCGGTCACATTCTTGGGCACGAAGGACTCCGCCCTCGCCCTCACGACGCGAGGCGGACCCTCTGTCCCAGGCGGGTCGCCTTTCGGTCGGCGACGGTCACGAAGTGGCAATAGCCATTGAAGAAGGCCTCGGCTACGAATTTCCGCGCGCCGCCGTCAAGGTCGGGGATCGTGACTTCGCAGTTCGGCGGGTCCACCGCAAGTTTCGAGCGGCAGACGATCTCTGCCAGTGGTGCGTCGGCCCCGTCTTCGACCAAGAGCTTGCCGCCCGGCAGAAGCTGCTCCAGTCGACCGTGGCGCTGAAGGAACGACTCCGACTCGACGCTCCGCCAGATCGGCAGAGTTCCGTCAGCGTGTGGGTAACGCCCGGCGACGAGCAGGGCGATTGGAAACGGATGTTCCTCGACGTAGTAGTGCAGCGTCGCGTGCCGCGACGCCCCATAGGACGACGAAAGAGCTATCGGGGTGCGGATCGAGATCTGGTCGGCAAGGGCGCGGCGGTGGAAGCGACCACCTTGGAACACGAGGTGGCCCGCCCCATAGTTCGCCTCCGCCTCGATCCTGTCGTGTAGGTCCTTGAAAAGGGTGTCCTCGTTGTCGAGACGAAGGATCTCGGTGTGCCATCCGCACATCACGTGGACGGCCTCATGGGCGTCGGTCCACTGCCTGCGACTCGTCCCCTGCTCCTCGTCGATGAATACGATGCGCTCCTCCTTCCAGAAGGCACCGAGAAGCCGGGACCACGCGGAGGGCTTCTTCGCCTCGACGGCGGCCGGCAGGTTGCGCATCGACACCCGTTCGACGACGCCCAGTGTCCGCTGCACCTCCTCGAGCGGCGTCGGCAGGACATCCACCGCGCCGCTCCTCTGTAGCGCCTCCTCCGCGAGTGAGGCGATGCGGCGCCGCGTGAACGGCGGGGGCGTAGACGAGCCTTCAGGCATCACGACGCTTTCGCACTTCCGACATGAAGCCCAGGACTTCGTTCTGCTCCTTTGCCGAGAGCTCACCCATCGCGCGCATCGCGACCGACATCCGCTGCCTTTCACGGCCCGACCCTCCCTCGGCAACGCCGTAGCCCGCCAGGGAGAGCAACTCCCGGTAGTCCAGGTGGTAGAGCGTCGCGAGCGTATACAGCAGCGCCATGTCCGGTTTCTCAATTTTGCCGCTCTCCACCTGGGAGAGATGCGCGTTGCTGATTTCGGTTTCGCGCTCGACCTCGCGAAGCGACAGGCCGAACTCCTTTCGAGCCTCTTTGAGGACGTCTCCCAGTTTCTTCTTGGCCATCAGCCTCTCCTTTCTCCTCTCCCTAAGTATTTCAGATCGACTGCTAATCAACTTTGCGCTAACCAACTTAGCGATCTGCTAAGCTGATTAGCAACGGATAGTCGATCTGGGGTCTCCGCACCCCGGGAAAGGAGGCCCCGATGGAGGCCAGCTCGGTACATCAGGAGGACAAGAAGCAGCACAAGCTCGTCGAGGTGACGCTAATCACCATCGACGACGAAAGCGGCGATCAGGTGGAGGAAGAGAAGCTCGTCGAGAAGGGCAAGACTCCGGTCAAGATCCTCAAGGAGGAGCTGGGGGTCGAGCCGGAGCTGGCGCTCTGGTCGATCAACAGGCACGGCAAACGCACGCGCCTCGGAGACCACGAAACCGTCGACGTGAAGAAGGGCGACCGTTTCGTGGTGATCCGGTCGGGCGGGGTGAGCTAAGTGGAGCAGGTAGAAGCAGCCGACCTGATTGCCCGCATCGAGCGGGCTTTCGGGTCGGCACGCAACGTGACTCCGGCGCCCGACCAGCCCCTCCATGTGCTGATGGAGGAGGTGGTCCTGCCCGACTCCTGGAGCCCTAACCTCACTCGCGCATTGGTGATCTGGGAGGGCTGGCCCGAGGCCCGGCCGCGCTTCCTGATCGACGAGCAGGTGCGGGGAGAGAGCGGCGAGCCCCCTCGCAGCAACGACCTGGTCTACGTCCTCGGCGAAGGCTGGCGCCAGTTCAGCTTCGGCTTCCCCTGGGTCGGCGACGACCCGGTGGTCGCCGTGCAGAAGTGGCTCGAGCGCTTCAGCGTGGAGTCGAGTTGATCGGGCCGCGCGCGCTTGGTCGCCTGGTGCGCCGTCTCCTCCCGTCCGGCCGGGAGGAGACGGTCGTCGCGCGGACGCTCGATCTGCGCATCGACCGCGCGCTCTTCACTGGAGTTCGCGCCCATGTCGAAAACTTCACCCAGGGAGAGGAGGCGGGCTACCTGATCTGTCGGCTATCTCGAATGGACGATCGGGTCGTCCTGTTCGCCCGCGAATGGCTCCCGATACCCGACGAGGAGATCTCCCGGAACGTTGAGGGCTCCGTGCTCGCCTGGACCGCCTCCTTCAACTCCGACGCCCTCGAGCGGGCGCTGGACAGCGGTTGCACCCTGGTGCTTGTCCATTCCCACGGGACGCCGCTGCCGGCCTTCTCGCCCGACGATCTCGACAAGGAGCGCCGCCTCTTTCCTGGGCTCAGCCTGCTCGCAGGCAACATCCCGATCGGGACGATGCTTCTGGGGCAGGGGGACGCGGTCGGGTCGTTCTGGGAGGACGGGTGTCCAGCTGACCTCCGGTTCCGCCAGGTCACGGTCGTGGGCGAGCGGATCGAGGCGTGGCAGGCAGTCGGGTCATCGCTGACGGGGGAGCAGACAATGAGGCCGCGGCTCGATCGCCAGTCCCTGGCCATCGGATCGCACGCCGATGCGGCTCTCCGCCGAGCGCGCGTGGCCGTCATCGGCGTCTCTGGTGGCGGCTCGCACGTCGTCCAGCAGCTCGCCCACATGGGGATCGGGACGCTCATCCCTATCGACGACCAACTTGTCGAGGAGTCGAACCTCGGCCGACTCGTCGGCGCTCGCGCGGCCGACGTCGATGAGACGAAGAAGGTCGAGGTCGCGCGCCGCCTCGCCGGGGGGATCGATTCCGAGATCAAGGTCGAGCAGGTAGAGGCCCGCTTCCCCGAGGCGTCGGTGATTGAGGCCCTGAAGAGCGCCGACGTAGTCGTCTCCTGTGTTGATCGCTTTGGCGTCCGCGAGGGCATCAACGCTTTCTGCCGTCGGCATCTGATCCCGCAGATAGACATTGGCATCGAGCTGCGCTCAAACGGAGAGCGGCTCGTGTCCGCCGACGGTCAGATGATCGTCTCCCTGCCGGAACGGCCATGCCTACGCTGCTGGTTTTTGACCGACGCGCTACTGGAGGCCGAGCGGAGGCGTCATCCACCCGGCTACGACGCCAACTCCGACGCACCTGGCGAGGCGCAAGTCGTTTCGATGAACGCCGTCCTCGCCGCCGAGGCCTGCAACTCGGTGTTGGACCTCGTCACCGGCTACTCGGGAGGTGCGCGCGGGGCCGCTTTCTGGCAGTACGAGGGTCGCGCTGGCGAGATGACCCGGCATGACTTGCCGTCGCGCCGGGAGGACTGCCCAGCGTGCGCCGAGGAAGGCCTCGGCGATCCTGACTGAAGCTAATCGCTCCAGACTCGGTCGTCAGGTGCGGCGTAACTTCCTGTCGCGGGCGGCCGGACCCGAGTTCGAACAGGCTCGCCGGGGCATCGGGGAAGAAATCCCGCCGGATCTCGGCGATCGAACGGTACCTGCGACCCGTCTCGTCGGCGTTCCCCGTCTGTGTCTTGGGACCCTCAGTCTTCTTCGGCATCTTCGACATCCCGATAGTAGTTGGCGACGAAATGGGGATTCAACTCCGTCTTGAAATAGTGCTTTCGTTTGATCCAGATGAATCCGTCGCCCCGTGAGATCACGGCGACGTCGATCGGCCCTCCCACCGTCTCCGCGTCCTCGCTGACCCGCCGCTTGAAGGAGGTCAGGTTGACGAGGGACTCCGCCATCGCGGCGAGCTCGTCCTTTGGCAGCATCGCGACAATCTTCAGGACCGGCTCGATGTTCTTCTCGCGGGTGAAATCAGCCAACTGCTGGGCATAGTCGCCTTCGGCCAGTTCCATCGCGCGCGGCGCGTAGGTCTCGATGAGATTCTCCCGTGCCTGTTCGTCCAGCCCGAGTGTCTCGCCGACCTCGTCGACCACCTGCAAGAGCCAGGAGGGCCAACGGCGTTGGAGGAAGGCACCGACCTGGGGCATCACACCGGTCAGGAAGCTGACCACCTCTTCGTCCTGGGCGAACGGGACGATCGCCGACTGGACCTCGTGGCCGATCCGCATCGGGTTCCCCTCGGTGTACTTGAGCCTTCCGTCGGCGATGACCTCGAACTGGAACTTGCGTAGGCGCGGGAAGACATCGTGGTGCCCGAAGCCGGCGATGACGATGCCCGAGCGTTGTGGTGCGCGGACGAAGGCCTCGTCCTTCAGGAGCACGAGATAGAAGAGCTCACGAAGCCGGCGACGGGCGCGCGTGGAAATCGGCACCTCAGAGAAAAGGGCAAGGCCCTGGTCGATCTCCTCGCGATAGGTCTCGCGAAGGCGGCGGCGATACGTCCTGGGAAGACCCTCCCGCGGCTTCGCCGCCCGCCAGCGATCGAAATGGAGTTCGATCATCGCTTCAATGCCGGCGACCACCTCGCTGTCCTCTGGTTCCTCACCTTGTTCCATCGCTTGCTGGAAGAGTGTGAGCGCGTCCTGAAGGATCGCGCCGTAGAGCTTTCCGGCGAGCTGACCAACGGCACGTTTCTGCGCGACGGGCGGGAAGAGACGTTCGTTCCCCTCAAAGAATTCGAGGAAGTGATCAGCGTGCTCATCGAGACTCGCGAAGGACTGATTGCCCAGCTCACGGCGGTACTGCTTGATGATCGTCTCCCAGGGCACCTTCAGAAACTGGGCACTGGCGAAGTCCATTACACCAACCGGGTGATACTTGGAGAGCGCGAAGATCTTGTTGGCGGAGGTGAAAATCTTCGGACCGGTCACCGCGCTGTCGGCGGCGAGGGCGATCGCCTCCTCGTTCATAACCGCGATCTCGGCAGTCACAGATTGTTCCCCCTTAATGTCACCGCGTGGCAGCGAGTCGAACTCAGTTCGCCCAAATCTGAACGCTTCAGAACGCTAATACAATCAAAGGAGGGTTATGCCATAGCACCGGCCCGCCTCCCGGGCGACCCGCGACCTCACGTCATCTGAGTTCTGCGTCTGGAGCTGCCGCTTCGTTGCTGTTGCGGCGGCGAGCGGTCGCCTGAAGCACCACGACGTGATAACAGGCTTATTATCTTTAGGTGCGATGGCGAGTTCAAACAAGGACTTCGATGCACTCTTGGTGGAAGAGCAGTTCGCCGACCCGAGCTTTCGGGCGGAGTGGCAGAGGCTCGCTCCTGCCCGGGAGCTTGCGGCAACCCTGCTGCGTTATCGCGCGGAACACAAACTGAGCCAGAGGGTGCTGGCGAAGAAGCTGAGCGTTTCGCAGCCCCGTGTCGTCAAGCTCGAGTCCGGGGAGCACAATCCAGAGATCGACACGATCATCAATGCTGTCCGGTGCTTGGGGATCGAGTTCGTGCTGGACGTGGCACCCGCTGGCCGCAAGCCGGCGCTGGTGACGGCGCGAGCTCAGAAGACGCGGGGCGATCGCCCACGACGATGTTTCCGTTGTGGCAGCTTCTTCCGTCTAGACGCCACTAAGCGGTGCGGTCTATTGGCCGTCCCTGCTTCACTCGCTCGGCGGCGTTGCCTCCATGGGGGCGGGTGTGACGGAGCAAGGCCTGCATCTCCATGACTCGGTTGGCTCGACGGTGCAGACGAGTGCAGACAACGACCTTCTTCATGTTCCCATTATGACTCGGGTCGCGGGCCTGCCCCGATCGCCCCGCTGGGGCAAGAAATGGGGCAAGGTGCCCCACAGATCTCAGCCGATTCCAGCCGACCTCGATCTTCCGAATTCCGCTTGAAACCTAGCTCCACGTAGTCCAGCCGATCCAACGGATCAGACTCATAACCCGAAGGTCGCAGGTTCGAATCCTGCCCCGCTATAGGACGGAAACCCGCTTATCAAGGGGATTTTCGCGTTTTTGGGCAGCGACCTTTGAGAAACAACAAGTCGTGGGACTGTCCACTGACCGATTCGAATCGCTTCGTATTGACGCTCCGACCGAGCGCCAGTTGATCGTTGGCGCGGCCTGTCATTGCTCGATGAGCGCGCGCGAACGGCCCGAGTTGGGCTACGGAACCACTTTGGCGTTCATGTCCGCCCCGATTTCAGTGGCGCTGAGGGCGCGGTTGTAGATGCGGACCTCGTCGATCAGGCCGGAGAAGTACTCGCCCCAGACGGCGTTGCCGCCGATCCGCAGCGGGTTGGCGGTGGTGGGCATGGATCCGGTGAGGGCCTTGGTGCTGACCTGGGAGCCGTTGAGGTAGAAGCGCAGGTTTTTGCCGTCATAGGTGGAGGCGAGGTGGCTCCAGGCGTTGAGGGCGAGCGCGCCGGTGCCGGCGGCGGTGTTGTATGCGCCCGTGAGGATTTCGCCCCCTGGGTTTCGAGCCGTCGGAGGTGTAGAGAGCGTAGGCCAGGTCTTCGGGCCCATCTCCTTGAGGATCGCGGTGCGCCAGCCTGCGTTGGTCGTTGGTCTCACCCAGGCCTCCAGCGTCATCCCGCTGGTGAGGTCGAGGGAGGCGGCGTCCGGGACGTCGACGCGGTCGTTGATCCCGTCGAAGCTGAGGGCGCGCCCGAATTTGCCGCTTGCGGTGCCCGCCGCCCCGTTGATCGTGCCGTTGTTTTTCGTCGAGGACGAGTCGTTGGCCACCGTGCCCGAGGTCTCCTCGAAGCCATAGGCGAGGACGAGGCCGTTGGCCGGCGGGGCCGAGTTGCTGACGGTGACGCTGACTTCGCTGGAGGTCGTCGTTTTGCCCGCCGTGTCGCGGGCGCGGGCGCTGATTTTGTGGGTGCCATTGGCAGCTTCGGTGCTGGGCCAGGAGATTTCGTAGGGCGCGACCGTGTCCTCGGCTCCGAACGCGGCCCCGTCGACGAGGAACTGGACGCCGCTGACGCCGACGTCGTCATTTGCCGTCGCTTTCAGCGACACGGAGCCGGAGACGGTGCTGCCCGCCGTTGGGGAGGTGACCGAGACGGTGGGGGCCAGGTCGGCCAGCGAGGCGGCGCTGACCTCCGCCGAGCTGGCGCTGAGGTTGGCGGCGCCGTCGGTCGCCTTCACCCGGTAGTAGTAGCTGCCGGCCGGGACGCTGTCGACGTAGCCGGGCGTGGCGGGCGTGGCGATGCGGTTGAGGGCCGACGGGGTGAAGCTGGCGCTGGTGGAGCGGTAGACCTCGTAGCCCGTCACCCCGACGTTGTCGGTGGAGGCGTCCCAGCTGAGCGCTTACTTTGCCGATCGCGCCGATCGCTTTCAGGTTCCCGGGTGCGGTGGGCGCCTGGGTGTCGGCGGGCGGCGGGTCCGATCCGACGACCGCCGATTTCATGTCCGGGTCGATCTCGGATGCGCTCAGCGCCCGGTTGTAGACGCGGACCTCGTCGATCAGGCCGGAGAAGTACTCGCCCCAGACGGCGTTGCCGCCGATCCGCAGCGGGTTGGCGGTGGCGGGCATGGCACCGGTGACGGCCTTCGTCGCCGACCTGGGTGCCGTTGACGAAGAAGCGCAGCGTGGTGCCGTCATAGGTGGAGGCCAGGTGGCTCCAGGCGTTGAGCGGTGAGCGCGCTGGTGCCGGCGGCGGTGTTGTACGCGCCGGTGAGGGTTTCCGCTCTCGGTTGCGCGCCGTCGGAGGCGTAGAGCGCGTAGGCCAGGTCTTCGGAGCCCGTCTCCTTGAGGACCGCCGTGCGCCAGCCGCGAGTTGGCGGTCGGTTTCACCCATGCCTCGAGCGTCATCGCCGTTGGTGAGGTCGAGCGAGGCGCGCGTCCGGGACGTCGACCCGGTCGTTGGTGCCGTCGAAGCGTCAGCGCGCTGCCGAATTTGCCGCTCGCGGTGCGGGTCGCGCCGTTGACGGTGCCGTTGTTTTCCGCGGCCGAGACGTCGGTGGCGCTGGTCCCCGAGGCCTCCTCGAAGCCGTAGCCGAGGACGAGGCCGGGCGCCGAGGGTTCGGCGTTTGTAGGTCGCCGTGTAGGTGGTCGCGGTCGCCGGGGCGATCGAGGTCGTGGACGCGGGCGCCGCCGTCCGACCAGGTGGAGAACCCGTACCAGGTGTTGCTCACGGACTGCGGCGTCGGTGCCGCGACCGAGATTTTGGAGCCGACGATGACCGTCTTGGTCAACGGCGCGGGGCCGGCGGTTTCGCCCGCCAGCAGCGTCAGGCCCGCCGGTTCGGATTTGAAGGTGAGGTCGACCGTTTGCGGGTCGAGCCGCAACGTCTCGGTGTCGCTGAGGCCGCCGCTGTCGGTCGCGGTCAGGCGCAGTTCGAGGTGAGACGGGTACTCGTGGTCCGGCGCGATGAACGACCCCGAGGCGACCCCCGGGAATGACTGGATCGTGTGCGAATGGCAGTCGTTTTCGGTGACGCAGTGGCGCATGGACCAGGGACCAGGTCAGTCTGCCGCGGGCAGCGTCCCGTCCTGCGGGTCGGTGCGCCGTGCCGGCGAAGGAGATCGTGTCCCCGACCGCCCATTTCAGCGCCGCGGTCGGCGCTGTCGATCTCCGCGTTCGGCGGTTCGTTGCCGGCGCCGATCGTCAGCCGGGCGGTAGCCGAGAGGCCGCCTTTGTCGGTGACCCGCAGCCGCACGGTGACGTTGGCGGCCTGCGTGTAGGTGCGGCTCGGTTTGACCGCGGTGGAGTCGTCGAACTGGCCGTCGCCGTCGAGGTCCCAGGCGTAGCTGAGGGCGTCGCCGGCGTCGGGGTCGGTCGAGCCGGTGCCGTCGAAGTTCACCATAAGCGGCAGCGGCCCGGCTGCGGTTCGGCTTTGGCGACCGCGGTCGGCGCCCGGTTGTCCGCCCGGGTAACTGATCCGCCGCAGCGAGCCGGTGAAGTCGACGACGAAGAGGTCGCCGCCGGGCCCGATCTTGATGTTCACCGGGTCGTTCTGCGTCGAGGAAGCTGACCCGCGTCGAGGGGTCGGGCTGACCGTTTTTCTCGAACATCACCCAGGTGCAGCGCCGCGAGTAGTCGGCGAAGAAGAGCGCGCCCGTGTAGGCGGCGGGGTAGTTGCCGCCCTGGTAGAAGGCGAGGCCGGAGATCGAGGAGCCGCCGCGTTCGCAGTCCTCGCCCGCCACCACCGTCGGCGCCGTGGTTGTAGGTGAAGAACGGCGAGGTGACGCGACCCGGCGCGTGTAGAGCGTTTGCAGAGGTTCAGGCCCGCGGCGTCGTAGCCGCCCTGGCGGCCGTTGCCCTCGTAGCAGGGCCAGCCGAAGTTGTCGACGGTCGCGTCGGTCGGCGCCGGCGAGGCGGTCGATCTCCTCCCAGGCGCCCCAGCCGACGTCGCCGACGTAGATCTCCGAGGTCCCGGGCCGGAAGGTGAAGCGGAACGGGTTGCGCAGGCCGGAGGCGATGATCCGCCGCGCATTGGGGTCGGCGCTGGCGCTGAGCGGGTTGCCGGCAGCGCCGGCGCCGGTGTCGGGGTCGATGCGGAGCACGCTGCCGTCGAGGGCTGGCGGGTCGGCCGGGGTGCGGAAGTCCTGCGACCGCAGGGCGCCGCCTTCGGCGGTCGGCGGGGACAGGTTGCCGCCGGCCGCGCCCGGCGGGTCGCCGCACGGGTTCGGGTTGCCGTCCTGGCCGTAGTCGGTGAAGTTGAAGCTCGCGCCGTCGCCGCCGGAGACGTAGAGCATGCCGTCGGGCCCGAAGGCGAGGCCGCCGGCCGAGTGGCTGGGGAACTGCTGGCACCAGTCGTCGATCAGCGACCTGCTCGGCCGGTTGACGAGGTTGCCGCTCAGCGTCAGTTTCGACAGCCGGCTGCTGACCACGCAGCCTTCGCCGGTCGGGCCGGGCGGCGTCGGGCAGGGGTCGGAAGTGCGCCCGGGCTGCCCCCACCGCGGCGAGGTACCGCCGATCACGGCGTCGTGCGCGTAGAGCGCGTAGAGGTAGGGCCGGATCGGGAACTGCGGATCGAGGGCGATGCTGAGCAGGCCGCGGTCCCAGAAGTTGTAGACGTCGGTGCGCAGGTCGGCGGCGATCGTCGGCGTCGGTCGCGTTGAGGCTGGAGAAGGCCTTGATCAGCCCGCTCTTCTCGGAGACGAAGACGCGGCCGTCGGGGGCGAAGGCGACGTCGGTCGGCTCGGTCATGCCGCTGAAGACGACCGACTCGGTGAAGCCGGGCTGAAGCGGTTGGGCGTCAGCCTTGGGCGTCCACGCTGCGGCCAGCGCGGCGAGGAGCAGCGCGAAGGTGATGCTTAGGGATCTAAAGGCGGACGAGGCGATGATTCCACCGTATCCATCGCCGCTGCCTCAGTTAGGGCTCGAGGAACTCGTCCATCGCTTTTAGGTACGGATCCATGCGGAAAACCTGAACTCGCTCACGCTGCCGCCGCCTCCCCAGCATGCTTGGCAGCTCGGCGAGCGTGATCGCGCTCTCGCTCATCGCCGGTAAACGAGGTGGGTAACGCGCAGCGTGGTGCGGTCGGTGTCGATGTCGCCGAACGGGCGCTCCAGGCTTTGTCCCTCGCCGCTCGCGTAGCCGTCGAGCGTGATCATCATGTTTGCGGTGACCTCTGGCATTTTCGTTTCCTCCTCGTCCACAATCGCAACTGATTGCAAAGTACAAGGGGTGTGTCGCTCACCGCCGCGCCCGCGCTGCCTGGCGGACGAGGTGGTCGCGCTCGGCGACGGTCGTGGCGCGGCGGGCGGCCTCGGCGTAGGCCTCCGCGGCGGCGGGGAGGTCGCCGTCCAGCTCGTGCAGGTGACCGCGGACGGCGTGCCAGCGATGGCGCTCGCCGAGCACGTCGCGCAGGCGGTCGCTCTCGCGCAGCCCGGCGTCGGCGCCGAGGACGTGGCCGACCGCCACCGCGCGCCCAAGTACGGCGGCGGGGTCCTGGCGCGCTGGATCATCGGTGAGCGCGACGAGGTCGTCGTACCAGGAGAGGATCTGCGGCCAGTCGGTCTCCTCGGCGCTCGCCGCGTCGTCGTGCAGGGCGGCGATGGCGGCCTCGAGCTGGTAGCGGCCCGGCGGCCGCGCCTCCGTCTGCAGCGCCAGCGCCGACTGCAGGACGCGCACGCCCTCGGCGATCTCGCGTCTGTCCCAGAGGCCGCGGTCCTGCCGGTCGAGCGTGACGAGGCGGCCCTCGGCGTCGACCCGCGCGGGCAGGCGCGCGTGGTTGAGCAGCATCAGCGCGAGCAGGCCGCGCGCCTCCGGCTCCTCGGTCGCGAGCGTGAGCTGGCGGGCGAGGCGGATCGCCTCGCGGGCCAGGTCGACCCGGCCCGCGTGACCGGTCGTGTAGACGAGGTAGAGCACCCGCAGCACGACGGCGAGGTCGCCGGGCCGGTCCAGCCGGCGCCCCCGCACCGTCCGCTTGGCGCGGCTGATCCGCTGCGCCATCGTCGCCTCCGGGACGTAGAAGGCGTCGGCGATCTCGCGCGTCGTCAGGCCGCCGACCGCGCGCAGCGTCAGCGCCACCTGCGAGGCCGGCGCCAGCGCCGGGTGGCAGCAGCGGAAGAGCAGGAAGAGCGTGTCGTCGCCGACCTCCTCCGACGCGGCCTCGGGCCGCGGCTCGGCCTCCGCCTCCTCTTCGCGGCGGTGACGGGCGACCTCGCTGCGGCGGGCGTCGACCAGCCGCCGCGTCGCCACGGTCGTCAGCCACGCGCGCGGGTCGCGCGGCGGATGCTCGGGCCAGACCCGCAGCGCCTCCAGCAGCGCCTCCTGGAGCGCGTCCTCGGCGGCGTCGAACTGCTCGCCCCGCCGCACCAGCCCCGCGAGCACCCGCGGGACGAGGGCGCGCAGCGCGCCCTCGTCCCACGCCGACATCGGCTCGCCGGGCACGACCTGGTCAGTCCTCAGACGACGACTTCCCGGACATGACCTCGCGCACGTCGATCCACTCGTACAGCGGCCCGCCGCCCGGGCCGGGCTCGGAGGAGATGTACGCCGCGATCTCGATCGCGCGCTCGCGCGACTCGACGTCGACCATGTACCAGCCCGCCACGAGGTCGCTGGTCTCGGGCAGCGGGCCGTCGGTGGTGACCGGCGCGGCGTCCGGCCCGCCGTAGCGGACCCACGTCTGCGCGGGCGTCAGCGCCTGCCCGTCGACGTACTCGCCGTTCTCCTGCAGCAGCTCTCTGACCTGTCGCAGGAAGGCCATGTGCGCCTCCACGTCCTCGGGCGCCCACTGGTCCATCGGCGGGAAGGGGTGGTGCGGCTCCGGGCCGCCGCTGTAGTGCTTGAGGAGCAGATACTTCGGCATGGTGGTCTCCTGGTGTCGGGGGCCGCGCCTGTCGCGGCCTTCACATGGTGAGCGGAGCCGGTCACGACTTCTCGACGTCGAATCTGAAGGTTGCCCAATCTGGCGCCCAGATCACGTTCATGCCTCACCTGTCTGGCGCTAGTCAGCCCACCAGTCGCGCTGGCCCTCGACGTCTCCGCGCGGATCCTCACCGAGATTGGGCGCGCCGACGACGAGGATCTCGAGGCCCTCCGGCCCGGCCTCGTAGCCTCGCCAGGTGCCGGGCGGGACGCGCACCGCGTCCCATTCCTCGAGCTCGACGATCTCGTCGTCGAGCTTCATCCGCCCGCTCCCGCGCAGGACCACGTACACCTCCTCCTGTGTCTTGTGCGTGTGGCCGTACGGAAAGCGATAGCCGGGCGGGACGCGCTGGTAGCTCAGGCCGGACTGCTCGAGCTCGAGCGCCCCGGTCGCCAAGCGGAACTCCAGGTCCGGCGAGCCGTCGAAGTTGGACCCGACGTCCTCCAGGTCCTCCTTGAGGTTCCTGAGCGTGAACGGCACGGCTCAATTCTATGGCACCCTGCTGGCGGCTGAGCGCTCTCCGGCTCAGCCGGAGAGCGCCGCTTCCATCTCGGCCAGCTGGGCTTCGATCCCGGCCGAGATGCCGTCGCAGATCTGGTGCACGCCGGGGTCGGCGATCCGGTAGATCGAGCTGGTTCCGCGCTTGCGGCGCGAGACGAAGCCCTCCGCGTGGAGGGCACCGAGGTGCTTGGAGACGTTCTGCTGCGAGCCCCCCACCAGCTCGGCGAGCTCTCCCGCCGAGGCCTCGTCCTGACGGCGCAGGACGTCGAGGATTCGCAGCCGGGTGGGATCGGAGAGGGCGCGAAAACGGCGCGCGATCAACTCTGCCGCCTCTGGGGTCAACCGACTCTGCTGCATCGTGTTATTGTAGCGGGTACAACTAATAAGTTGTTCAACTGTAAATTTGTGAAACGGTGGAGGAGAGGAAATGGACACGGCGCGGAAGCTGGGACCGATCGGGCGGCTGGGGCGCTACGCCGCGACTCACAGACGGCGAGTCTTCTTCGCCTGGGCGCTGATCGCGGTGGGCCTCGGGCTGCTGGCGCCCCGGGTCGAGACGGCGCTCTCCGGTGCCGGCTGGGAGGCCAGCGGCTCGGAGTCCGTCCGGGCCCGGGACCAGCTCCAGCGCGAGTTCGGCGGCGCCGGCTCCTATGCGCTCCAGGTCGCGGTCCACGCCTCCGGGGCCGGAGCGAGCGCGCCGCGGCTCGGCCGCACCGTGGCCTCGGTAGAACGGGTGCTAGCCGCCGACCCCGCGGTCGGCGCCGTCATCCCGCCCCACCCCGGCGCATCGATCTCCGCCGACGGCCGGACCGCGATCGTGGTCGGCACCGCCGCCCGCGGGCCGAACGAGATGGTCGCCGCCGCCGATCGCCTCAGGCCCGAGATCGCCGCCGTGGCGGGACCGGGAACCGAGGCGAGCCTGACCGGCGCCGCTGCCATGTGGGCGGACTTCAACGAAGCCAACCGCGAGGCGATGCTGAAGTCGGAGCTGATCTCCTGGCCGGTGACGCTGGCGATTCTCGTCCTCGCCTTCGGCTCGCTGGTCGCCGCGGGCCTGCCGCTGATGCTGACGATCACCGGCCTTGTCGCCTCCGCCGGCGTCCTCTACCTCGGCAGCCTGATCTCGCCGATCTCGATCTGGGCGATGAACTTCGCGCTGATGTTCGCGCTGGCGCTCGGGATCGACTACGCGCTGTTCGTCGTCATGCGCTTCCGCGGTGCGCTCGCGGGCCAGCGCACCGCCGTCGAGGCGGTTGCCGAGACCATGGACAGCGCTGGCAAGGCGGTCCTCTTCTCCGCCCTCACCGTGCTCGTCTCGATCTCGGCGGTGCTGCTCGTCCCCAGCCCCGCCTTCCGCTCGGTCTCGCTGGGGATCATGGTCTCGGTCTTGTTCGTGCTGGCGGCGACGCTGACGCTGCTGCCGGCGGTGCTGGCCAAGCTCGGGCCCAGGGTCGACGGGCTGTCCCTGCCCTGGGCCGGCAGCGGCGATCGCGGCTCGCCGCGGCTCGCGCGCTGGGGGGAGCTGCTGTGGCGGCGCCCGTTCCTGTTCGGCGGCGTCGCCCTGGTTCTCCTCGTCGGCCTCGCCCTCCCGGCCCTCAGCCTGAAGACGGGGATGCCGTCGATCGTGGTCGTCCCCAAGGACGACTCCTCGCGAGTCGGCTACCGGCAGGTCAGCGCCGCCTTCGGCGCGGGCGCGCCGGCGACGATGCAGGTCACCGCGCCGCGCTCAATCCGTACGGCGGTGGTGGAGGGGCTGGAAGACGACCCCGGCATCGCTTCCGTCGCTGCCCCCGTTGCCGGCTCAGGCGACGCGGTCCTGATCGGCGCGGTGCCGACCGGCGCCGCCGCGAGCGCCGGCTTCGGCAACACCGTCGAGCGGCTGCGGGGCACGCTGCCCCCGGCCGCGCTGGTTGGCGGCGCGGGCGCCGAGAACCACGACCTCGAGTCGGCGCTGGCGGCGAGGGCGCCGCTGGCGATCGGGCTGGTCGTCGGGCTCGGGTTCCTGCTGCTGCTGATCGCCTTCCAGGCACCGCTGGTGGCGGCGATCGCTGTCCTCGCCAACCTGCTCTCGACCGCCGCCGCCTTCGGGGTCGCCAAGCTGATCTTCCAGGATGGTCACCTGAGCAGCCAGCTCGGCTTCGAATCGCAGGGCTTTCTCGACGCCTGGGGGCCGATCTTCTTCTTCGCGATGATCTTCGCGATCGCGATGGACTACACCGTCTTCCTGCTCTCCTCGGCGCGGGAACAGTGGGAGCGGACGGGAGACGCGAAGGAGGCGATGGTCGGCGGGTTGGCCCGCTCTGGGCGCGTCGTCCTCGCCGCCGGCGCGGTGATGGTCGCGGTCTTCTTCACCTTCGCCCTCTCGGGACCGCTGCCACCGAAGGAGATGGGGGTGATCCTCGGCGTCGCCGTCCTCCTCGACACCTTCCCGGTTCGCCTGCTGCTGCTGCCGGTGTTCCTGCGGCTCGCCGGTCAAGCGGCCTGGTCGATGCCCTCCTGGCTCGATCGCACCCTGCCCGACGTCCGCTTCGGGCACGGCGACTAGTCCCTACTAGGCCGGGAGGTAGGTGAGGAGGACCACTCCGGAGTCGAACCGCTTTATGTCCTCGAGCTGCATCCGGACGGTTCCCCTGTCGCCGAGCACGTGGACGTTTCCCTCGCCCCAGACGATCGGGTTCAGGTAGACCTGGTACTCGTCGATCAGGCCCTGCTCGGCGAGGGCGTACGCGAACTCGCCGCTCCCGTGCATGAACAGGTCGCCGTCGACCTCGTCCTTCAGCTTCGGGATCGAGTCCTCGAGGTCCCCCTCGAGCAGGGTCGCGTTCCACGCGAGATCGCCGGACAGGGTGGTGGACCCGACGTACTTCGGCATCGAGTTGACCATGTCCGCCCATTTGCCCGACTGGCTCGGCCAATATCCCGCCAGACCCTCGTAGGTCTTGCGGCCCAGCACCAGCCCGCTGGATCTCGCCTGACGCTCGAACGAGTAGTCGCCGTGGTCTCCGCCCGCCTGCACCCACTCGCCGACCGGGTCGATGACGCCGTCGACGGTGGCCTGCGTGGTCGCGATCAGCTTTCCCATCTCGATTCTCCTTCGGTCACGGGAGCTTCCTTTGCCCCCTCTACCCAATGAGACGAATGGGGACTCGCGGATTCGACTTGAGCCTGGACTGGCTAAAGGCTGAAGCCAGCCACGGGCCGCCGCTCCGGCCACCGCTTTGCCGAGCATGAAGCGATCGGTGAGGTCGCTTTCGCTCTGCAGGGCGGAGGCATCGACGAAGGACTTCGGCTGGCATCGCGGCGAGCCAGGCGTCGATGCCGACCGCCCGTAGTGAGTGGAGCGCGGCCTCATAAGTGTGCGGCCAGGCGTGGTTGTTACAGAAAGGGCGCGCCATTTTGAGGACGCCGAAGCAGGGTGAATGCTCAAGGACTCGTGATCGCTCTAGTCTGATCCCCTCATGGAGCCGGTCACGACCACCGCAATCGCACTGAAACTAGCCCCGCCGGTGATCCATGTCATCGGCGGTCAACTCGCGGGGAGGCTTTCCGCTGACGAGGAGAAGCGTTTGCGCAAAGCGCTCGCGGAGGTCTTGGTTGAAGCGGCCGGCACGTCGCCGCCGAATTGGCGGCGGCATCCCTTCAAGGCAATTGGCTGGCGCAAAGACCGCAAGCATGTCGAAAAGACCCTCGAGGAGAAGGCGGGGCCAAGCGAGATGGTGGCCGCCGCCGACCAAAGCCGGGAGGGAACATCTCCGGTAGAGGCGGCCCAGGGGTCATGGCGCGAGGCCCTTGCGGCCGAGTTCTCCGCCGCCGCCAAGCAGGGACTTGCGACCGAGGGGGAGGACGGAAAGTCATGGAAGATCGTCGTTGGGGCGATCTCTCCCAAGGAATGGGGCGAGCGGGTGCAGGGAGGGCTCGAGTGGCGGATGGCAGCCGACAGGGACCTCAGGCACGTGCTCCATCGACTCGACTGGGGAACGGAGCAGGCCTCGCGCGAGGCAGATGCCTACGCGATGTCGGCCTACCTCGATGCGATCCCGATCGCCCTCGCGCTGGGTTTTGCGACATTGCTGACGCTGATCGCGATCGCTGTCATCCTCGCCGTGAACTGAGGGTCAGGCAGAGGTCGCCGCTACGTTCGCATCGTGACGCCGGAGGATCTCGCAGGATCGAAGAAACGCCGGTGGCGCCGGCTCCCTAGCCTTGCGGGCATGAACCTCACTCTCTCCCAATGCTTCGTCATCGTCCATGACCCCGACCTCGCGCTGGCCTTCTACCGCGACGCGCTCGGCCTCGAGCTGCGCAACGACGTCGGCAAAGGAGACTTCCGCTGGATCACCGTCGGCGCCGCCTCCCAGCCCGACGTCGCGATCGTCCTCACCAATTACCTGAACGGCAGCCCCGCCGACGCCGACGCGGTCGCCGCCCTCGTCGCCAAGGGCGCCCTCAACGGCGTTCATTTCCACAGCGACGACCTCGACGCCAGCTTCGAGAAGCTGCGCGCCGCGGGCGCCGAGATCGTGCAGGAGCCGACCGATCAGCCGTGGGGCACGCGCGACCTTGCCGTGCGCGACCCGTCCGGCAACGTGGTGCGCATCGACCAGCCGCCCGCTGCGTAGATGCACACTCGCCGGCGATAGCCACGATCTGATCCGCGTGCAGGGCGCGCGGGTGAACAACCTCAAGGACATCAGCGTCGAGATCCCGAAGCGCCGGCTGACGGTGTTCACCGGCGTCTCCGGCTCGGGCAAGAGCTCGCTGGTGTTCGGCACGATCGCCGCTGAGTCGCAGCGGCTGATCAACGAGACCTACAGCGCCTTCGTGCAGGGCTTCATGCCGGCGCTGGCGCGGCCCGAGGTCGACGTGCTCGGCGGGCTGACGACGGCGATCCTCGTCGACCAGGAGCGGATGGGCGGCGATGCCCGCTCCACGGTCGGCACCGCCACCGATGCCAACGCGATGCTGCGCATCCTCTTCAGCCGGCTCGGGAAGCCGCAGATCGGCTCGCCTCAGGCGTTCTCCTTCAACGTCGCCTCGGTGGAGGCATCGCGGGATGCTCAAGAAAGGCGACGGGAAGTCCGAGCGGGTGAACTTCTCCCGCACCGGCGGCATGTGTCCGCGCTGCGAGGGCCGGGGTGAGGTCACGGACTTCGACCTCTCTGCGCTGTACGACGACAGCAAGTCGCTCAACGAGGGCGCGCTGACGATCCCCGGCTACAGCATGAACGGCTGGCAGGGGCGCATCTTGAGGGGCTGCGGCTACTTCGACCCGGACAAGCCGATCAAGAAATTCACCAAGGTGGAACTGGGCGACCTGCTTCACAAGGAGCCGACCAAGATCAAGGTCGAGGGCATCAACCTGACCTACGCGGGCCTGATCCCGACGATCCAGAAGTCGTTCCTCGCCAAGGACCGGGAGGCGATGCAGCCGCACATCCGGGCGTTCGTGGACCGGGCGGTCATCTTCACTACCTGTCCCGAGTGCGACGGCACCCGGCTCAGCGAGGCGGCGCGGTCCTCGAAGATCGAGAAGAAGAGCATCGCCGACGCTCTGCGCGATGCAGATCAGCGACCTGGCCGAGTGGGTTCGCGGCCTCGATGAGCCGTCGGTGGCGCCGCTGCTCGGCGGCGCTGGGGGAGACGCTCGACTCGTTCGTGGAGATCGGGCTGGGCTACCTCTCGCTCGATCGATCCTCTGGCACGCTCTCGGGTGGCGAGGCGCAGCGCACCAAGATGATCCGCCACCTGGGGTCGTCGCTGACCGACGTCACCTACGTCTTCGACGAGCCGACGATCGGGCTGCACCCGCACGACATCGCGCGGATGAACGAGCTGCTGCTGCAGCTGCGGGACAAGGGCAACACGGTGCTGGTCGTCGAGCACGAGCCGGAGGCGATCGCGATCGCCGACCACGTCGTCGACCTCGGCCCCCGCGCCGGCAGCGAGGGCGGCGAGGTGGTGTTCGAGGGAAGCGTCGAGGGGCTGCGGTCCAGCGGGACGCTGACCGGGCAGCATCTGGACGACCGCGCTTCCCTGAAGGAGACGGTGCGGACTTCGTCGGAGGCGCTGGAGGTGCGCGGCGCCGACATTCACAACCTGCAGGACGTCGACGTCGACATCCCGCTGGGGGCGCTGGTCGTCGTCACCGGGGTCGCGGGCTCGGGCAAGAGCTCGCTGATCGGCGGCTCGGTGGCCGGGCGGGAGGGGGTGGTGACGATCGACCAGGCCGCGATCCGCGGCTCGCGGCGGAGCAACCCGGCGACCTACACCAAGCTGCTCGACCCGATCCGCAAGGCGTTCGCGAAGGCCAACGGCGTCAAGCCGGGGCTGTTCAGCGCCAACTCCGAAGGGCGCATGTCCCAACTGCAACGGCGCCGGCGTCGTCTACACCGACCTGGCGATGATGGCCGGCGTCGCCACTCCCTGCGAGGAGTGCGAGGGCAAGCGGTTCCAAGCCGAGGTGCTCGAGTACAAGCTCGGCGGTCGCGACATCAGCGAGGTGCTGGCGATGTCGGTGGCCGAGGCCGGGGAGTTCTTCGATACCGGCGAGGCGCCGATCCCGGCAGCTCACAAGATCCTGCAGCGGCTCGCCGACGTCGGGCTCGGCTACCTCAGCATCGGCCAGCCGCTCACGACGCTGTCCGGCGGCGAGCGGCAGCGGCTCAAGCTGGCCACCCACCTGGCCGAGAAGGGAGGCGTCTACGTCCTCGACGAGCCGACCACCGGCCTCCACCTCGCCGACGTCGAGCAGCTGCTCGGATTACTCGACCGACTGGTCGACTCCGGCAAGTCGGTCATCGTCATCGAGCACCACCAGGCGGTGATGGCGCACGCCGACTGGATCGTCGACCTCGGCCCAGGCGCCGGCCATGACGGCGGCCGGATCGTCTTCGAGGGCACGCCCGCCGACCTCGTCGCCGCCCGCTCCACCCTCACCGGCGAGCACCTCGCGGCCTACGTCGGCGCCTGACCGGGTTATCCGGAGCCATCTTTGCGCGAGCCGTGTCGATTTCGACGATCCTCGCTCGTCGTAGTGGGTAAAGGCGGGAATATCGGCATATCCGAGCTTCCGCGACGACGACTGAAAGGACTGCGAGATGAGAGTGATGGCGATTGTCAAGGCGAACGAGGACTCCGAGGCCGGCGTGATGCCGAGCGAGGAGCTGCTCGCCGAGATGGGCAAGTTCAACGAGGAGCTGGTCAAGGCCGGCGTAATGCTGGGCGGGGAGGGCCTGCACCCGACCTCGAAGGGTGCCCGGGTCAGCTTCGGCAGCGAGGGCGAGCGGACCGTGATCGACGGCCCCTTCACTGAGACGAAGGAGCTGATCGCCGGCTTCTGGCTGCTGCAGGTGCGCTCCTTCGAGGAGGCGGTGGAGTGGATGAAGCGCTGCCCCAACCCCCACGACAAACCTGGCGAAATCGAAATTCGCCAGGTCTTCGAGGCGGACGACTTCGGCGAGGAGTTCACGCCGGAGCTGCGCGAGCAAGAGGAGCGCATCCGGGCGCAGGCGGAGCAGAACCAGTAGCGGCGCCGGACGGCGCGGCGGGCGAGCCGAGCATGGAGGGGGACGACGCCCGCCGCGCGATCGACGCGGTCTGGAGGATCGAGTCGGCCCGGCTGATCGCCGGCCTGGCGCGCATGGTGGGCGACGTCGGCGTTGCCGAGGATCTGGCCCAGGACGCGCTGCTCGCCGCGCTGGAGCAATGGCCGGCGACGGGCGTTCCGGGCAATCCCGGCGCCTGGCTGATGACGACGGCGAAGAACCGGGGGATCGACCGCATGCGGCGCGGGCAGATGGCTGCCCGTAAGGAGGAGGAGCTGGGACGCGAAGTCGAGCTGCGGGCGCGTCTCGCCGAACCAGACCTCGCCGCGGTCGCCGACGACGACATCGGCGACGACCTGCTCAGCCTGATCTTCACCGCCTGTCACCCGGTGCTCTCGACCGAGGCGCGGGTGGCGCTGACGCTGCGTCTGGTCGGCTCGCTGAGCACGGCGGAGATCGCTCGCGCCTTTCTCGCCAAGGAGTCGACGGTGGCGCAGCGGATCGTCCGCGCCAAGCGGACCCTGGCCGAGGCGCGGGTGCCGATCGAGGTGCCGGGTGCCGCCGAGCGCGAGCAGCGGCTTGCCTCGGTGCTGGAGGTGATCTACGCGATCTTCAACGAGGGCTACGCGGCGAGCAGCGGCGAGGACTGGATCCGGGCCGATCTCTGCGAGGAGGCGATGCGGCTCGGCCGCATCCTCGTAGGCCTGGCGCCACGCGAGCCGGAGGCGCTTGGCCTGGTGGCGCTGATGGAGCTGCAGGCGGCGCGCTTCCCGGCGCGGACGGGTGCCGCCGGCGAGGCGATTCCGCTGCTCGAGCAGGATCGCTCGCGCTGGGACTTCGTCCTGATCGGGCGCGGCCTGAAGGGCCTGGAGCGGGCAGAAGCACTGGGGCGGCCGCTCGGCCCCTACGCGCTGCAGGCGGGGATCGCCGCCTGCCATGCCCGGGCCCGAACGCCCGAGCAGACCGACTGGGAGCGGATCGTCGCCCTCTACGACGGCCTCGCGGCGATCACCGGCTCGCCGGTCGTGCGGCTGAACCGGGCGGTCGCGGTGGGGATGGCGTTCGGCCCGGCAGCGGGGCTGGAGCTGCTCGACGGGCTCGCCGCCGAGCCGGCGCTTGCCGGCTATCACCTGCTGGCGGCCGCGCGCGGCGAACTGCTCGAGCGGCTCGGCCGCGAGGAAGAGGCGAGCGCGGAGTTCGCCCGCGCGGCGGCGATGAGCGGCAACTCGCGCGAGCGCGATCTGCTGCAGGCGCGGGCTGAGGGTCGGCGCTAGTGGCACCGTGTTTCAGGGATGTGAATACATAGATTAGGCGCGGTGACGTCCACCGAATTCGCCCAGGTCGCGGCCGAGCCCGCAGTCGAGTTTCGCTTTGCCCACTGGGCGGTTGTCCGGCGCTGCGCGCTCGTCGTCTATTTCGTGGCGCTGATCGTGTGGAGCGCGCGGTATGGGGTCCCCGTCCAGCGCGAGCTGGTGATCGCCTGGACCTGCGGCGCCCTTGCCTGCAACTCGATCGGCCGGCACCCGCGCGAGATCCTCCAGATCGTCATCGACTGGCTGCCGATCGTGCTGGTGCTCTGCGCCTACGACCTCACCCGCGGGGTCGCGGACTCGCTCGGGATCGGCGTCCACGTCCATCCGATGATCGACTTCGACCGCTTCCTCTTCTTCGGCGAGGCGCCGACCGAATGGCTCCAGGCCCGGCTGCACGATCCCGGCGTCGTCAACTGGTGGGACGTCGCCTTCACGCTGGTCTACACCTCCTACTTCATCGCCCCCTTCGCGACCGCCGGCATCCTCTGGGTCCGCGACCGGGTCGCCTTCCTGCGCTTCACCAAGCGCCTGGTCTCGCTGGCCATCGCCGGCGTCCTCACCTACATCGCCTTCCCGGCGGCGCCGCCCTGGATGGCGGCGGAAATGGGCCTGCTCGACGGGGTCCAGCGCACCACCTCGGAAGGCTGGGAGGTACTCGGGGTGGGGACCGCCGGGCTCTTCTCCAAGGGCCAGACGAGCGCCAACCTGGTCGCCGCGGTCCCCTCGCTGCACTCCGCCATGACCGCGCTGGTGGTGATGTTCCTCTGGGGCCGCGTCCGCCCGCGCCTGCGACCGCTGCTGGCTCTCTATCCGCTGGCGATGGGGCTGACCCTGATGGCGACCGGTGAGCACTACTTCTTCGACGTCTTGCTCGGCTGGCTCTACGCCGGTGGCGTGATGGCGGCCTGGGCCTGGTGGGAGCGGCGGCAGGCGAAGGAAGGGGCCGCCGGCCCAATCCGGTGGGCTTAGAGCCGCGAACGGGGTCCAGCGCTCTGAGCTGAAGGGAGCGCCGCCTTGTGCACGGTGGCGGCGATCCTCGGCGCGACCCGGCGGTGTCCTCGAGGATCGCGCGGACCAGGGCCTCCGCCTTTGCCCCGGGCCCGATCGCGAGCGCGGCGGCGGCGTCGAGGAGCTGCTCCTGGGTGAGCTCCGGGGCGGTGCGGCCGGTGGCCGGGATTGCGGCGAAGGCGACCGGGGCTCCGCCGGGGCAGAAGGTGCCGAAGCGGGAGACGAAGACGAGTACCTCGTCGAAGCCGGCAGGGCTCTCGTCGACGTCGAAGCGGGTGTGCAGCCGGCCCAGCCGGTAGGTGATCTCCGACCAGGCGAGCTGGGTGAACTGGGCCGGGGTGATCCAGAGCAGGGTGGTGGCGACGGCGGTGCCTGGGCTGGGGAAGAGGGTCGCCGGCATCGAGCCGTACATCGTCGGCTGCGCGGCGACGCCGACGTCGAAGTCGTGCAGGCGACCGGTCAGGGCCAGCACCGTCCGGTCGTCTGGCTCCGCGAAGTGGGCGAACTTCCGTCGCAGCGTCTCGGGGGCGGCGTTGGAGCCGATTGCGAGGGCGGGCAGGCGACCGCCGCCGGACCCGGCGAGCTCGGCGATCGTCCGCTCCCGGTCGGCCGCGCCCGAATCCGCAAGCAGCTCCACCTTCCCGTCGACCAGCAGATAGGACCCCTCCGGGCGAGCCCAGGGGTAGCCGACCGCCAGGGCAAGCGCCGCCGGATCGAAGTGCCGGGGTGGGAGCTGGATGACGACCGAGCGGATGAACTTCGCGAACTCCCTGTCGTCCATCGCGAGGCGCTTCAGCAGCTCCGGCTCGGAGATCGGTGGCCACTCCGACATCGGCCCATCCTAGGTCGGGCCTGACAAAAGGCCCGCGCTCGACGGCGCGGCGGGCTACGCTGTTCCTGGCGCGATGGCAAGGCTCAGGTTCGAAATCTCGATCTCGGCGGACGGTTACGTCGCCGGCCCCAACCAGAGCGAGGAGCACCCGCTCGGCGAAGGCGGCGAGCAGCTGCACGAGTGGGTGGTCAAGCTCGCAGGCCTGGCGGGGGGCGCACGGGTAGGGCCGGTGGCGAGGTGAATCCCAGCAACGAGCTGGCCGAAGAGGGCGCTGGAGAACGTCGGTGCCACGATCATGGGGCGCAACATGTTCGGCGGTGGGCCCGGGGCCTGGGGCGAGGATCCCTGGGGCGGCTGGTGGGGCGAGGAGCCCGCCCTTCCACACTCCCGTCTTCGTCCTCACCCACCACGAGCGCGAGCCGCTGGAGCTGGAAGGCGGCACCACCTTCCACTTCGTCACCGACGGGATCGAGTCGGCGCTGGCGCAGGCGATGGATGCCGCCGGCGGCAAGGACGTCCGGCTCGGCGGCGGCGCCAATGCCGCTCAGCAGTTCCTGGCGGCGGGGCTGGTCGACGAGCTGCAGCTCAACATCGTGCCGGTCCTGCTGGGGGACGGCGAGCGGCTTTTCGAGAACGTCGGCGCCGAGCTCGAGCTGAAGCAGACCCGGGTCGTCCACACCCCCGAGGTGACTCACATCAGATACCGGGCGTCACGGTCAGCGCTGGCAGGGTCGCGGCTCGCGAGTCGAAGCAGGGCGTATGAAAGACAAGCTCGACGTCGGCGGCACCCTCAGCCAGGTCTTCTCCATCTACGGCGCCCAGGCGGGAACCCTGCTGCCGATCGCCTTCTGGCTCTTCCTGGTGGTGGCGATCGTCAACGGGCTGATCTCCGGCAGCCTGATCATGCTGGCGGTGGCGCTCGCGGTCAGCACGATCGTCGCCACGCTCTACCAGGGCACGGTCGTGAAGCTGGTCAGCGACGTCCAGGACGGGCGGCGCGATTCCTCCGCCGGCGACCTCCTGCGCTCGGCGATGCCGTTCGTCCTGCCGCTGATCGGCGCCGGCCTGCTCGCCGGCATCGGCATCGCCATCGGGATGCTCCTGCTGATCGTCCCGGGCCTGATCCTGGCGACGATCTGGGCCGTGATCGCGCCGGTGATCGTGGTCGAGCAAGCGCCGGCGTGTTCCACTCCTTCAGGCGCTCGCACGACCTCGTTCGCGGCAACGGCCTGCAGGTCTTCGGCGTCATCTTCGTCGCCTTCGTGATCGTCCTCGTCGGCAGCGTCGTCTTCGGCGCGATCGCCGACGCCGTCTCCAACGGCCCGATCGTCCGCATCGTCTTCAGCGCCATCGCCTCGACGATCACGGCGCCGATCAGCGCCCTGGTCGCCGCCGTCCTCTACTTCCGCCTGCGCGAGTTCGAGGGCCCATCCGGCCCCGGCGCCCGGTCGGCTGGTCAGCGAGCGGGTTATCCCGCACGGATGACGCCCCGACCGTCGCTGGATCGCCGATTCGCGGGAGTAACCACCGGCGCCGCCCGCGGCCTGTGTCGCCCGCGCAGCAGCTCTGCTGCAGCAGGCCGGCGACGGCCTGGGCCAGCTGCTGCCCGCGGGGGGTCAGGGTGTACTCGGTGTGGGGGGGACGGCCGGCGATCATCTGGCGCTCGACGATCCCGGCCGCCTCGAGCTGCTCCAGCCGCTCGGAGAGGGTCGTCGGCGAGACGCCCGGGAGCGACTGGCGGAACTCGTTGAAGCGGGCGGCGCCGCTGGAGCAGGCGTAGATCGTCGCCATCGTCCAGCGCCGCTCGAGCAGGCCGGCCGCCGCCCGCAGCTCGGGCGGGACCGGCGAGCAGCTACGACATCGCGGCGACATCGGACCCCTTCTCGGCCGGCTCCAGGGCCTGCTCGAGGACCTCGTCGATGCTCATCACCGGGTGGAAGGCCATCTCCTCGCGCACCTCATCCGGGACCTCGTCGAGGTCGCCGCGGTTGCGCCAGGGCAGGATCACCTCGGTCAGGCCGGCCGCGTGGGCGGCAAGCACCTTCTGCTTGAGGCCGCCGATCGGCAGCACCCGTCCCTGCAGGGTGACCTCGCCGGTCATCCCGACCGTGTGCTTGACCGGCCGCCCGGAGAGCAGCGAGACCAGCGCCGTCGTCATCGCCGTGCCGGCGCTGGGGCCGTCCTTGGGGATCGCCCCCGCCGGCACGTGCAGGTGGAACTCGCGGTCGAAGCGGCTCGGGTCGATCCCCAGCTCCTGGCTGTGGGAGCGCACGTAGGAGAGGGCGATCCGCGCCGACTCCTTCATCACGTCGCCGAGCTGCCCGGTCAGGACCAGGCCCTTGTCGCCCTCCATCGCGGTCGCCTCGATGAAGAGGACGTCGCCGCCCGTGCCGGTCACCGCCAGGCCGGTGGAGACGCCGGGGATCGCCGTGCGCTCGACCGACTCCTGGAAGAAGCGCTGGCGACCGAGCGCGTCGTTGACGGCGTCGGGGTCGACCACGATCGGCTTCTCGGTCTCGCCGGAGGCGATCCGCGTCGCCACCCCGCGCAGCAGCTTGCCCAGCTCACGCTCGAGCTGGCGCACGCCGGCCTCGCGGGTGTACTCGGTGACGACGCCGCGGAGGATCTCCTCGCCGACCTCGACCTCGTCCTCCTCCAGCCCGTTGCGCACCAGCTGCCGGGGGAGCAGGTAGCCGCGGGCGATCGCCAGCTTCTCGGCGGTCGTGTAGCCGTCGAAGGCGATCAGCTCCATGCGGTCCAGCAGCGGCGCCGGGATCGTGTCGGTGAGGTTGGCGGTGGCGAGGAAGACGACCTCGGAGAGGTCGACCTCGACGTCGAGGTAGTGGTCGCGGAACGAGTGGTTTTGCGCCGGGTCCAGCACCTCCAGCAGGGCCGCCGAGGGGTCGCCACGCCAGTCGGCGCCAACCTTGTCGACCTCGTCGAGCAGGATCACCGGGTTCATCGTCTTGGCGTCGCGCAGGGCGCGGACGATCCGTCCGGGGAGGGCGCCGATGTAGGTGCGGCGGTGGCCGCGGATCTCGGCCTCGTCGTGCAGGCCGCCGAGTGAGATGCGGACGAACTCGCGCCCGAGGGCACGGGCGATCGACTCGCCGATCGAGGTCTTGCCGGTACCGGGCGGCCCGACCAGGGTCAGGATCGCACCGTTGGCGCGGCTGTCGTCCTCGCCCTTGCCGCGCTCCTGGCGCAGCTTGCGGACGGCGATGAACTCGGTGATCCGCCGCTTCACGTCCTCCAGCCCGGCGTGGTCGGCGTCGAGCACCTCGCGGGTGTGGATCGGGGTCGAGCTTCTCCTCGGAGCGCTTGGCCCACGGCACCGCGATCAGCCAGTCGAGGTAGCTGCGGATCATCGAGGACTCGGGCGACTGCTCGCCCTGGCGCTCGAGCCGGCGCAGCTCCTTCCCGGCCTGCTCGGCGACCGCCTCCGGCATTCCCGCCTCGGCGATCCTGCGCTCGTACTCCTCGATCAGGTTGCCCTCGTCCTCGCCCAGCTCCTTGCGGATCGACTCCATCTGCTTGCGCAGGAAGTAGTCGCGCTGCTGCTTCTGGGCGCCGGACTCGACGTCCTCGCGGATCTTGCTGCGGACCTGCAGCTCGGCCAGGCGCTCGCGCTGCAGCTCGACCGCGACCTGGAGGCGCTCGGTGACGTCGAGGGTGTCGAGCAGCCGCAGCTTCTGCTCGGCCGCGACGTCGGGGCTGAGCCCGGTGGTGTCGGCCAGCGCGCCCGGCTCCTGGACCGAGCGCAGGAAGGCGGCGATGCGGCCGTCGTCGCCGCGCAGCTCGAGGATCTCCCCGACCACGGCGCGGTACTCGCGGGCCAGCTCACGCGTGTGCTCGTCGTCGGGGTGGCCGTCGTGGAACTCCTGCACGTCGATGCGCAGCGAGTCCGGGTCGTCCTCGCCGGCGACGGCGGCCCCGGCGAGGCCACGGTGGAGGCCGAGCACGGTCGCGACCGGGTGGCCGCGTCGCGACTCGCCGCTCTCGAGCACCTCGGCGACGACGCCGACGCGGGCGAACTCACCATCGCTGCGGGGCAGGAGGAAGACGCGCTCCTCGTCGCTGACGTCGATCGGCAGCGTGGCGGTGACGGTGGGGAAGACGATTGCCTCGTCGAGCGGGATCAGGAGATAGGCCATGACCGAAGTCCACTTTCTGTAGTTAGTCTGAGAACAGGATAGCGAGACGGGTCATCCGGCTTGTCGGCACGGTCCCTGGGGTACGGTGTTCACATGGACACTGAGCGCGCACGCCAGCTTCTCGCCGCCGAGCGCGAGCAGATCGAAGGGGAGATGGCCGCGGTCGAACGGGAGGGGCCGGAGGAGGGTGACGAGCGCCGCGAGCCAGGCGACTTCAACTCCGAGGGCCTCTACCAGGACGAGCTGGACGTCGGGCCGCGCCCAGAACCTGAAGGACCGCCTCGCCGCCCTGGAGCGGGCCGAGGCGCGTCTGGCCGAGGGCACCTACGGCCTCTCGGTGCGGAGCGGGGAGCCGATCCCCGACGGTCGACTGGAAGTCAACCCGACCGCCGAGCTGACGGTCGCGGAGCAGGACCCCAGCGCCCACTCCGCCTAGGGCCTCTTCGGGGCCCAGGGGCGATCAGCCCAGCAGCTTGGCCTTCTGCGCCGCGAACTCCTCCTCGGTGAGGATGCCCTGGCTTTTCAGCTCGCCGAGCTGCTTGAGCTGCTCGATCGTCGAGTCTTCGCCCGCCGGAGCGGGAGCGGCCTGGGGCGCCGGGGCCTGCTGGGCGACTTCCTGGCCTTCCTGCTGCGCCCAGCGCTGACCCTGGCGCCGGGAGACGCGGTTGCTGACGGAGGTCGCGGTGCCGGCGATGACCGCGGTGCGGGCGACGCCTCTGAGTAGTCCTGGCATTGAAGTCTCCTTTTCTCAGGCCTCGGCCGCGTCGAGCGCGGCGAGGATTGCTTGGACGGGGATGCGCCCGCTGGCGACCAGCTGGCCGCCTGAGCGGCGGACCGCACTGGCGAAGGGCGCGGCCCAGGTGTTCTCGAAGACCAGCAGGGCGGCCGAGGTGCCGGGCTCCAGTGCGGCACCGGCCTCGCTGACGTCATCGTCGGAGAGCAGTCCCGAGGAGGCGCCCTCGAAGATTGCCAGCTCGGTCACCTCGCCACCCACGTCGGAGATCTCGAGGCCGGCGACCGTGCCGTCCTCGGCCTTGGCGATGAAGGCGAGATCGAGGATCCGGATCAGCCCACGCTCGACCAGCTCGACCAGGTGGGGCGCGACCTCGCCGTTGGGCTGGCGGCCCGGCCACTCGACCAGTATGTAGTCGATCGGGCCCATCTCATTCAAGTCGTCGCCGTTCAAACCGGATCCTTTCGTCATTGGGCAAACCCTCCGATGTGCTTGCCGCGAGGGCACCTTACCGCCCCGCCGGGCTCGCCTTCGAAGTCGCTACACGCTGATCTCGGTCGCCTCTCCGATCGGCAGCCAGCGCAGCTCCTGCCGGATCGCCTCGGGGGCGGCGCTGAGCTCGCGCTCGATCGCCTCGCGGCCCTCGCGGAAGTGCTTCCAGCCCTCGTAGTGGATCGGGATCGCGGTCTGGGGTCGCAGCAGCCCGCACAGCTCGACCGCCTCGTGCGCGGTCATCGTGTAGCGCAGCGGCCCGGAGATCGGGAAGCGGACGCCGCCCAGGTGCAGCAGCGCCGTGCCCACCCGCAGGCGGTCGGCGACTTCGCGCACGCCGTCGTAGAGCACGGTGTCGCCGGAGATCCAGAGCGCCCCGTGCTTCTGGCCCTCCCAGGCGAGGCCGAAGCCGACGACGTCGCCGACGATCGGGCGGCTCAGCGGCGGGCCGTGGCGGCAGGGGGTGGCGGTGACCTCGATCGTGGGCTTGCCGGGCGCCTCCAGCATGGTGGTCGCCCAGGGGGCCAGGCCACGGGCCTTGCCGCCGAGGCGCTTGGCGCCGGCGATCGTGGTCAGGACCGCCCCGGCGGCGGGGAGCAGGGCCCGCCCGGCGGCGTCGAGGTTGTCGTCGTGGTGGTCGTGGCTGAGCAGGACGGCGTCGATCGGGCCGAGGTCCACGGCGGCGATCGCCGGGTCGGCGAGCTTGCGGGAGCCGGTGCCCCAGCCGAAGGAGTAGTCGCGGCCGGCGGGGTCGAAGGTGGGGTCGGTCAGCAGCCGCCAGCCGCCGACCTCGATCAGGACCGTCGGCCCGCCGATGTGGGTGAGGCTGACGTTCATCCCGCTCACGCTACTACCGCTTCCGGGGTGCCGCCAGGGGATAGGCTGCGCCGATGAAGAAGCCCTCCAGCAGCGACGACCCGGCAGCCCTCTACGGCAACCGCTTCCTCACCGAGGACGCTCCCGACCGCGACTTTCCCGACGGCGGCATGTCGGCCCTGGACGCGATGCGCCTGGTCGACGAGGAACTGGCGCTGGAGGGCGACCCGCAGCGCAACCTGGCCACCTTCGTCACCACCTGGATGGAGCCGGAGGCGCAGCGGATCATCGCCGAGAACCTCTACCGCAACTTCATCGACCACGCCGAGTACCCGATCTCGGCCGAGATCGAGAAGCGCTGCATCCGCATGCTCGCCGACCTCTACCACGCCCCCGGCGAGACTACCGGCGCTCGTACCCAGGGCTCCTCGGAGGCGATCATGCTCGGCGCCCTCTCGCTCAAGTGGAAGTGGAAGGAGCGTCGCGAAGCCGCGGGCCAGGCGGTCGACAAGCCGAACCTGATCTTCGGCGGCGACGTGCACGTGGTCTGGGAGAAGTTCTGCCGCTACTTCGACGTCGAGCCGCGGATCGTGCCGCTGCAGGAAGGCAAGTACACGATCGGGCCCGAGGACGTGGAGCCGCTGATCGACGAGAACACGATCGGCGTCGCCGCCGTGCTCGGCACCACCTTCACCGGCCACGCCGACGACATCGCCGGCATCAACGAGCTCCTGGTCGGGATCAGGAAGGAGCGCGAAATGGACGTGCCGCTGCACGTCGACGCCGCCAGCGGCGGCTTCGTCTGGCCCTTCCTCTACCCCGATTCGGAGTGGGACTTCCGGCTCGAGCAGGTGCGCTCGATCAACGTCTCCGGCCACAAGTTCGGCCTCGTCTACCCCGGGGTCGGCTGGCTCGTCTTCCGCGAGGAAAGCGATCTGGCCGAGGACCTCGTCTTCTACGAGAACTACCTGGGCAAGACCGACGCCACCTTCACCCTCAACTTCTCCACCGGGGCCTCGATGGTGCTGGCCCAGTACTACAACTTCGTCCGCCTCGGGCGCCGCGGCTACACCTACATCATGGAGGCGATGCAGAAGAACGCGCGGGTGCTCGCCGCCCACCTGGAGGAGAGCGGCGACTTCGAGCTGATCGGCGCCGACGAGGAGCAGCTGCCGCTGGTCGCCTTCAAGCTGGTCGCGGGCAAGAACTACGACGAGTTCGACCTCTCCTGGCAGCTCTCGGCCGAGCGCGGCTGGATGCTCCCCGCCTACACGATGCCGCCGCAGGCCGAAGACGTGAAGGTGCTGCGCGCCCTGGTCAAGGAGACCCTCAGCCGCCAGCAGATCGACCGCCTCGCCGGCGACATCAGCGAAGCCTGCGCGACGCTGGCGAAGAAGGGCGGCGCCCACCCCTCCGAGCGCAAGCAGGTCAAGACCGGCACCGGCTACTGACTTCGGGTGGTCGCCCTTTGTCGCGGTATGCGAGACAAAGGGCGACCACACCCAGTCAGGGGCGCGACGGCCACCAGGCGCGCTCGCCCAGCCGGTAGGCGATCGCCGGGATCAGCAGGGCGCGGACGACGAAGGTGTCGAGGAGGACGCCGATCGCCACCGTGGCACCGATCTGGACCAGCTCCTCCAGCGGCAGCAGGGTCAGGGTGGCGAAGGTGCCGGCGAGGATCAGGCCGGCGCCGGTGACGACCCCGCCGGTGTTGACGAGGGCGACCAGGACGCCCTCGCGGCTGCCATGGCGGGTCGCCTCCTGGCGCGCCCGCGTCATCAGGAAGATGTTGTAGTCGACCCCGAGGGCGACCAGGAAGATGAACGAGAGCAGGACCAGGTCGAAGGCGACCCCTTCGGTCCCAAGCTCCGAGAAGAGGAAGGTGCAGAGGCCGAGCGTCGCCGCGAAGGAGGCGACGACGGTGAGCATCAGATAGGCCGGGGCGACCAGCGCCCGCAGGACCAGCGCCAGGATCAGGCCGACGACGAGCAGGACCAGGGGCACGATCAGCTTCGTGTCGGCGGCGTTGGTCTGCTCGATGTCGTAGTTCTCGGCCGGGATGCCGCCGAGCAGGCCGCTGGGGGCGATCTCGTGGAGGCGGTCGCGGATGCCCTCGACCGCGTCGGCGGCCTCGCCCGAGTAGGGGTTGCCGCGGAGGACGACCACGGCCACCGCCTCGTCGTCGCTGCCGGTGGGCGGCACCGGCAGCGCCAGCTGGACCGTGGCGAGCTTCTTCATCGCGGCGACGACCGGGTCGAGGTCTTCGCCCTCGACGACCGCGGTCAGCGGCGAGCCGAGGCCCGGGGGGAAGTGTTCGTCGAGGACCGCGGTCCCGCGGCTGGAGTCGGTCGGCCGGGTCTCCCCCTGGCCGAAGCCGATCGTGCCGTGGTGGGTGAGGTTGCCGAGGGCGAGGACGAGCAGGCCGGCGGAGACGAGCAGGACGATCGGCCGCGAGCGGCGCCGCACCAGCTCCGCGACCCGGGCCCAGCGGGCGCGTGGTTCCCTGTGCACGGGAGGCGTGCGAAGGGAACCGCGCGATGCCGAGCCGGCGGCCGGCCAGAAGGCGCGCTCGTCGAGCAGCGAGAGCAGGGCGGGGAGGAGGGTGAAGGCGGCCACCAGCATCACCGCGATCCCGATCGCCAGGATCGGCCCCAGCCAGTGGGTCGACTGCAGGTCGGCGACCAGCAGCACCAGCATCGCCGCGATCACGGTCCCGCCCGAGGCGGCGATCGCCGGCACGCTCTCGCGCAGGGCGGCCGGGAGCGCCTGTGCCGGCGGCCTACCGCTCTGCAGCTCCTCGCGATAGCGGTGGACCAGCAGCAGCGAGTAGTCGGTGCCGGCGCCGAAGATCAGGACCAGCAATAGGAACGTGCCCTCGGCGTTGACCGTGATCGCGCCGGCCTCGATCAGCAGGTAGGCGATGCCGGTGGCGACCAGGTAGGCGCCGCCGACCGCCAGCAGCGGCAGCACCGCCAGCAGCGGCGCCCGGTAGACCACGAGCAGCAGGACCAGGACCAGGCTCAGGGTCGCGATCAGCAGCGTCTTGCCTGCTTCGCCGGCGACCTGCTCGAGGTCGGCGGCGATCCCGCCGGGCCCGGTCACGTAGGCGTTGAGGCCCGGCCTGCCGTGGTCGGCGAGGTAGTCGCGGATGGCCTTGACCCCGGCGGGGATGGCGTTGCGGTCAGCGGCGTCGATCGCCAGCACCACCAGCGCCGCTTCGCCGTCACGGGAGATCGGTCCGACGCCCTTGGCGATCCTCGCCACCTCGCCGAGTGGCGCTTCGGCATCGGCGGAGAAGGGGTCGACGATCGGAGTGGCGCCGGTGATCTTCAGCGCCTCGAGGCCGTCGCCGATGCGCCCGATCGCTTTCAGGTCGGCCTTGGTCAGGCCGCCGTTGCGCTCGAAGACGATCACCACCGGGACCTCTTCGCCGGCACCCTGACTGCCCTCGAGGGCGTCGAGGGCGCGGGTCGATTCGGCGTCGGCGGGGAGGAAGCTGCTCTGGCCGGCAGCGGTGACGTCGTCGATGTGCGAGCGGGCCAGCAGGCCGGCCACCCCGATCAGGGCCCAGACCGCGATCGTCACCAGCCGACCCCGCGGCCCCGTCACCGCCGCGGCGAGTCGCCCGATCAAGGCCGGCTGGGTTCGACTGGAGGCACCGCGGCAAGCCTAGTCGCGGTCCCCGAGGGACCGGCGCAGCCTGAAAAGAGCAGTCAATAGAACCTGAACAAATTAGGCATTATCGGTCGAGGCTCCTGCCGATGCGCAAAGATCGCGGAGTAGCGGAAAGCTTGTGTCCAAACGAGTTGTATTCAACCGAGCAAGGAGCCCCCAATGGCCGAAAAAGCGAAACAGACCATCAATCAGAGTTTGGTGAAGGCGGTCTCCCATCCGCTGCGAGTCGAAATCCTCGAAGCTTTTGGCGAGCAGGGCGAACTGAGCCCGGCGCAGATCGCCAAAGCCCTGGATCAGCGGCTCGGCAACGTCAGCTACCACGTCAACGTCCTCAAAGAGTGCGAGGTCATCGAACTGGTCAGGACGCGGCCGCGGCGCGGTGCGCTGGAGCATTTCTTCCGCCCGGCACCGAAAACCCAGAGCTTCATCGACTTCGCCAAAACCGCGTTCAACTGAGGGCGGTCTGAGGCTGGGCGGATTGGCTTTCGCGGGCGTGGGTAGGTTGCTCGCATGAAGCCGAAAGCCTTTCTCGCGCCAGCCCTGATCGCCCTCTCGCTCGTCATCGCCGCCTGCGGGGGCGGCGGCGATGACGAGACCGCGGTGGAGTCGGAGGCGACGAGCGCCACGACGACCGAATCGAGTGGGAGCGAACCGGCGCCGAGCGGAGAGGCGCAGAGCTCCGAAAAAGTCGAGATCGTCGAATTCACCTACGGGCCGGACCCGGTCACGGTGCAGACCGGTGGCAAGGTGATCTGGGTCAACCGGGACGCCGCCCCGCACACGGCCACCGCCGACGACGGCAGCTTCGACACCGGCACGATCGACCGCGGCAAGCTGGGGTCGGAGACCTTCAAGGAAGCCGGCACCTACCCCTACTTCTGCGAGATCCACCCGACGATGCACGGCACCGTCGAGGTGGTCGAGTAGGGCCTGGCGAGGTTTCAGGCGGCCGGCGCCGGCGCGCAGCCGATGCCGCCGACCAGCATCCCGGAGCCGAGGTGGGCGCCGAGCACGGGGCCGACCTGGGTGCAGAAGAGGGGCTCGGTGCCGAAGATCGCTTCGCCCTCGGCGACCAGGGCGGCGGCGTCGTCGGGCGCCTGGGCGTGCTGGACGATCCAGGCGCTCGCCTGGCGCTCGTGCAGCTCGTGCAGGTAGGCGATCATCCGCTCGAGCGCGCGCTTCTTGGTCCGGACCCGGCCGACCGGGGCGATCTCGGTGCCGAAGGTGAGGATCGGCTTGATCTTCAGCGCCGAGCCGACCAGGGCCTGGGCGGCGCCGATGCGACCGCCACGCCGCAGGTACTCGAGGGTGTCGAGGCAGAACCACATGTCGAGGCTCTCGCGCGTGCGCTGCGCCGCCTCGACCACCTGCGGCAGCGACTGGCCCTGCGCGGCGGCTTCAGCGGCGCCGAGGACCACGCAGCCGAGCCCGCCGGCGCCGGTGCGGCCGTCGACCACCTCGATCCGCCCCCGCAGGCCTTTGTCTTCGATCACCCGGGCCGCCTCGCGGGCGCTCTCGCAGGTGCCGGAGAGGCCGGCGGCGATGTGGATGGAGACGACGTCGCGGCCGGCTTCGGCCAGTGGCTCGTAGCAGGCGAGGAAGTCTCCGACCGAGGGCTGAGAGGTCGAGGGGAGGTCCTCGGAGCTGCGCAGGCGGGTGTAGAAGTCGTCGAGGTCGTAGTCCGGCTCGGGCAGGTGGTCGCCGGCCCAGCCGACGTAGAGGCTGACCTGCTCGATCCCCCAGCGCCCGATCAGCTCCGCCGGCAGGTAGGTCGTGCTGTCGGTGACGACGGCGACGTTGCTGGGATCGCCGGCTTTGGCGGCGTCTGGAGAGGTGCTCATCGACAAGAGACTCTATGTTGAGCCGATGAATGACGAGTGGCGCCTGCAGATAGACGTCGAGGACGAGGGCGGGGCGGAGTCGCTGGCCGAGCGACTCGACACCGCCGAGCTCGAGAGCGAGCTGAGCCTGGCCTTCCACGACCGGCTGATCGTCTCCGGCGAGGGGCCGCGGGTCTTCGTCTACGCGGGGACGCGCGAGCAGGCCGAACGAGCGCGGGATCTGATCGCCGGCCTGGCCGATACGCACGGCTGGAAGCTCGACGTCGAGCTGACCCACTGGCACCCGGAGGCGGAGGCCTGGGAGGACCCGGAGCTGCCGCTGCCCGAGAGCGACGCCGCCAGGGTGGCCGAGCACGAGAAGCTGATCGCGGTCGAGCGCCTGGAACTGGCCGAGCGGGGTGAGCCCGAGTTCGAGGTTCGCGTCGACCTCCCCTCCCATCGCGACGCCGTCGATTTCGCCGAGACGCTGCGCGGCGAGGGGCTGCCGGCGGTGCGGCGCTGGAAGTACCTGGTCGTCGGCGCCGCCGACGAGGACAGCGCCGAGGCGCTGGCGACGCGGTTGCGGGGCGAGGCGCCGGCCGGCAGCAAGGTCGCGGTCGAGGGCAGCGGCCAGGCCGCCTGGGCCGAGCGGCCTTCGAATCCGTTTGCGGTGTTCGGCGGCCTCGGCGGATAGCGCGCTGGATGACCGGCGGCGAGGAGCAGCGCGACGACCTGGCCGAGCTGCTCGCGCGCCGGGCGCTGACCGAGGACGCCGCCCGCGCCGACGCCGTCGAGCGCCGCCACGCCGGCGGCGGCAGGGCCGCCAGACGATGTCGGCCGCGGCTTCGTCGACACCTGGTGAGGGACACCTTCGGAGAGCGGAAGCGTTTTAGAAGTTTGAGGCCCCTATAGGGGCCTCAAAGTCGGAAACGACTCACCAGACCGCGTCGTGCTCCTCCATTACGCCGAAGCCCTCGGCCAGGGGCAGGCCGGCGAGGGTGCCGGAGAAGGTGCCGAAGCGGTGGCGGTAGCGGGAGCTGAAGAGGAGGAAGTTCTCGTCGCGGGCGTGGGCGGACTCGGAGGCGAAGTCGAGCTGCTCTCCTTCAGCCAGGTCGATGCCGTCCATGCCACGGAAGCTGACCGGCGCCGGCTCGGTGGGCTCGCCGTCGACCCAGATCGCCCGCTCGCTGTGCTGCGCCGGGTCGTTGACGCCCTCGACCAGGTTCCAGGCGAGGGCGTGGCCGTCGGTGGCGCGGCCGACCCCGGCCGACCAGCGCCAGCTGGTGTGGCGCTGGTGGTAGCCGGCGGACTCGTCGTCGACGCCGTGGGCGGCGAGCTCCCAGCGCTTGCCGGGGACCTCGACCGTGCCCTCGATCGGCACCCCGGCGCGCTTGCGGGTCCAGCCCCAGCCGGAGCCGCTGGGGCAGATCGATTCGATCGGGGCGATCTCGCCGAGCCGCAGGCTGGCCCGCAGCCCGGGCGAGTCGATCTCCAGGCTGGGGCCGTCCATCGTCACCTCGCGGCTGCCCGGCCGCAGCGTCGTGCGGGCCTCGTGGCGCCGGCCCTGGCGATCCCACATCACCCAGAAGGACTGGCCCAGCGGGCCGACCTCGGCGCGGGCGGCGCAGAGCATCAGCTCCGGGCTGAAGACGCCGACGTAGCGCCAGCGCTTGCGGGTCTGGCCGTCGCGCCGCAACGGCATCGGACCGGGAGGGAGGGGCAGGTCCGGCCGGTCGCTCCCCGGACCGCGCCACGGGATCTGGGCCGAGGTCATCCACCCACCGTACTCGGGCGTCTCTAGGCTGCGGCGATGGACCAGGTGATTCAGGTGCTCGGCGCGCTGCTGATCCTCGCCGCTTTCGCCGCGGTCCAGTTCGAGCGCATGCGGCCGGATTCGCGGCTCTACCTCGGTCTCAACCTCGTCGGCTCGGTGATCCTCGCGGCGCTTGCCGTCCACTCCTCGCAGTGGGGCTTCGTCCTGCTCGAGACCGTCTGGGCGATCGTCTCCGGCTGGGGGCTAGCCCGCGCTCTGCTCGAGCCGGTCCGCTAGGCGGTTCATGCCGCGCCGGCGGGCCGCTGCGGCGGCGCTCGTCCAGTCGGTCGGGGTGTCCGGGGGAGGGTCGACGCCGGCGTCGCGCAGGGTGGCGATGTCCTTGAAGGCGAGCAGGTCCTCGCGAGCCTCGATCAGGGCGCCGCGCAGTTTCGGGCGCTGCTCGCGGATCGCGTTGTCGAGGACGCCCTCCAGGGAGCCGTGGCGCCGCAGCAGCTCCGCCGCGGTTTTCGGCCCGACGCCCTTGGCGCCGGGGAGGCCGTCGGAGGGGTCGCCGCGCAGGGCGATGAAGTCGGGGACCAGCTCGGGGCCGATGCCGTAGCGCTCGCGCACCTCGTCCGGCCCGACCTCTTCGGCGCCTTTGCCGCCGGTGCGGACGTAGAGCACGGTCACGCCGTCGCCGGCGCACTGGTACATGTCGCGGTCGCCGGTCAGCAGCAGGGCCTGGCCACCGGCCTCGGCCTCGCGGCGGGCGTAGGTGCCGAGCAGATCGTCGGCCTCGAGGTCGTCGCTGGTCGCGACGGTCCAGCCGAAGGCGGCGAAGAAATCGCGGCAGGCGGCGAACTGCGGTGCGAGGTCGTCCGGCATCGCCGCCTCGCGCTCGGCGTGGTAGGCGGGGTAGAGCTCGGTCCGGTAGGAGGCGGCGTCGGGGCCGAAGCAGAGGACGACGGCGCGCGGCTGGTGGATCTCGACCTCTTTGAGGATCAGGTTCGCCGTCCCCAGCAGCGCGTTGACCGGCTTGCCGTCTGGGCCGACGATCGAGTCTGGCAGCGCGTAGAAAGCCCGGAACAGCATCGAGGGGGTGTCGACGGCGAGCAGCGGCTGGGGCACGAGGACAGCCTATGACTAGATTGGGGCGCCATGAAGGCCCTGCACATAACCGACCTCGTCAAGCGCTACCCGGCCGGGGTGGAGGCTCTGCGTGGAGTCTCCCTGGACATCGAGCCGGGCGAGTTCTTCGGCCTGCTCGGCCCCAACGGCGCCGGCAAGTCGACCCTGATCCACTGCGCGACCGGGCTGGCGGCGCCGACCTCGGGCGCGATCCAGGTCTTCGGCCACGACGCGATCGACCACTACGGCGAGGCTCGCCAGGCGGTCGGCCTGGCGCCCCAGGAGCTCAACATCGACTGGTTCCTGACCGTCGAGGAGACGCTCGACTACCACGCCGGCTACTTCGGGATGCCAAAGCGCGAGCGCCGCGAGCGCACCGACGAGCTGCTGGAGACCTTCTCGCTGACCGAGAAGCGCCACGAACGCACCCGCACCCTCTCCGGCGGGATGAAGCGGCGGCTGATCCTCGCCCGCGCCCTGATGCATCGCCCGCGCCTGCTGATCCTCGACGAGCCGACCGCCGGGGTCGACATCGAGCTGCGGCTGGAGCTCTGGCACTACGTCCAGCGGATCAACCAGGAGGGGACGACGATCCTGCTGACCACCCACTACCTGGAGGAGGCGGAGCAGCTCTGCAGCCGGATCGCTTTCATCAACGACGGCGAGATCGTCGCCCAGGGCAGCAGCCGCGAGCTGGCCAACCGCTACGGCGTCCCCAATCTCGAGGACGCCTACCTGGCCCTGGTCGGCCGCAAGGAGCTCTCGCGCTCCCACGTCGACGCCGAGGTGGTCCCGTGAGCAGCGCCGCCCAGATCCGCCTCTTCACGCTCTGGCGGCGCGAGGTCAGCCGCTTCATGAAGATCAAAAAGCAGACGATCGGGGCGCCGCTGCTGGAAACCTTCCTCTACATCTCCGTCTTCGGCGCCGCCCTCGGCTCGCGGGTGGGCGAGCTGCACGGGATCGACTACGTCGTCTTCGTCATCCCCGGCCTGATCATGATGGCCTGGTCGATCAACGCCTTCACCAACAACTCCTCCTCGATCCTGCAGCAGAAGTTCCAGGGGGCGATCCAGGACCAGCTCTCCTCGCCGGCCTCGCCAATGGAGCTGCTGCTGGCCTTCTCGCTCGGCGGCTTCATGCGCGGGCTGATCGTCGCCCTGCTGACCTTCGTCGCCTCCTCGTTCCTGGTCGACCTGCCGGTCGAGCACATCCTCGTCCTGGTCCCGTCCCTGTTCCTGGTCGGCTTCTTCTTCTCCCAGCTGGGGGTGCTGATCGGGGTCCGCGCCGAGCAGTTCGACGACGTCTCCTTCGCCCAGACCTTCGTCCTGCAGCCGCTGATCTTCCTCGGCGGCGTCTTCTACTCGGCCGAACTGCTGCCGCAGCCGTTCGAGACCCTGACCCACTTCAACCCGATCTACTACATGATCAACCTCGTCCGCTACGGCTTCGTCGGCTACACCGAAGCCAGCATCCCGCTCTCGCTGGCGGCGCTGACGCTGGCGACCGCGGCCCTCTTCGCGGTCAACCTGCGCCTCTTCTCGCGCGGCTACAAGCTGCGGGCCTAATGCCGAGCGGTAGGTGGAGCCGATCGCGAGTCGCTACCCCGGATTGGCAACCGGGACTTCGCTCGGACCCTCGTCGCCGTCGGGCAGGACCAGGATCGCGCCCTCGCCGGTGACGTAGGCCTCCTCGCCGTGCTGGATGACGTCCATGCCGATCGCCTCGTCGCGCTCGGTCGCCCGCAGCGGCATCACCGCACCGACCAGCTTCAGCAGGATGAAGGTCATGACGAAGGCGTAGGCGGGGGTGGCGAGCGCCGCCACCACCTGCGACCAGAGCTGGCCTGCGTCGCCGTAGAAGAGGCCGTCGGCGACGCCGTTCCAGCTGAGCTGGGCGGCGAGGCCGATGAAGAGGATCCCGGTGAAACCAGCGAGGCCGTGGGCGGCGAGCACGTCGAGCGTCTCGTCGACGCGGGTGCGCGGCCTCCACATGATCATCGCGTAGCAGGGCAGCGCCCCGAGGAAGCCGAGCACCATCGCCCAGCCGGGGCTGACGAAGCCGCCGGCCGGGGTGATCAGCACGCAGCCGACGATGATCGCGGTGGCGGCGCCGATCGCGGTCACCTTGCGACCCCGGATCAGGTCGAGCACGAACCAGGTGATCAGCGCGCAGGCCGGGGTCAGCAGCGTGTTGACGAAGGCGAGGACGCTGGCGTCGCCGACCCCGAGGCCGCTGCCGCCGTTGAAGCCGAACCAGCCGAACCAGAGCAGGCCGGCGCCGAGCAGCACGTACATCGCGTTGTGCGGCAGCAGCGCCTGGCGACCGTAGTCCTTGCGGGCGCCGACCACGAGCGCGGCGGCCAGGGCCGAGAAGCCGGAGGCCATCTCGACCGGAACGCCGCCGGCGAAGTCGAGCGTCCCCTGCGCGGCCAGCCAGCCACCGCCGAAGGCCCAGTGGGCGAGCACGGCGTAGACCAGGACCGACCAGAGCGCGGCGAAGACCATGAAGGCGCCGAAGCGCATGCGCTCGACCACGGCACCGGCGATCAGCGCCACGGTGATGATGCAGAAGGTCCCCTGGAAGGCCATGAAGAGGAGGTGGGGGATCGTCCCTTCGCCGCGCGGCTCGAAGCCGACGCCGCTGAGCGCGAAGTGCCCGAGCCCACCGACCAGCGCCCCTTCGCCATCGAAGGCGAGGGAGTAGCCGATCAGCGCCCAGGTGATGCCGCCGATCGCGATCGCGGCGATGCACATCATGAAGGTGTTGAGGGTGTTCTTGGAGCGGACGAGGCCGGCGTAGAAGAGCCCGAGCGCCGGCGTCATCAGCAGCACCAGCGCCGTCGCGGCGAGCATCCAGGCGGTGTCGCCCGTGTCGATCGCGGCGAACATCATTTCGCCACCGGGGTCACGGCGGCCTCGTCGGGCTCGCCGGTGCGGATGCGGACCGCCTGCTCCAGCGGTACGACGAAGATCTTGCCGTCGCCGACTTCACCGGTGCGGGCGCCCTCGCAGAGCGCCTCGACCGTGGTCTGAACGAACGAATCGGAGACAGCGACCTCGAAGCGGACCTTCTCCGAGAGCCCCATCTTCACGGTGGTGCCGCGGTAGGTCTCGACCCGGTCGAGCTCGCCGCCGTGTCCCTGCACGCGACTGACCGAAAAGCCTTTGACCTCGGCCCGGTAAAGCGCCTCGAGCACCTCGTTCGCCTGCTCGGGCCGGACAATGCCGATCACGAGTTTCACAACTCTCCTCCCTCTCCCATAGCCACCTGGACTGGTAACTGGCGCGAGCCTATCCGCTCGGCAAGCTGGATTGCGGCGCTCCCCCGCCGGCGGGCCGGCGCACACCCCTCTCTACAATCGCTGACCCGATGGCGACCCGTATTCGCAGGCGGCGGCGCAAGCCGCCAGCTTCCCGCTGGCACAAGCTCGCGATCCCGCTCGTGGTCGTCGGTGGGTTGATCGCGGTCGTCGGCGGTATCGGCGCCTCCTGGGCGCTCAGCGTCTACAACTCGGCGCCGCCACTCTCCAGCTTGCAGCCGGTCCAGAAGGGCCGCTCCTCGGCGATCTACGCCGCCGACGGCAGCCTGATCGGCTTCATCCGCTCCGACAACATCCGCCAGCCGGTGCCGGAACGGGCGCTGCCGCAGGAGTTGAAGGAGGCGACGATCGCGATCGAGGACAAGAACTTCTACAAGCATGGCGCGATCGACCCCGAAGGCATCGCCCGCGCCGCCTGGAAGGACATCCTCGCCGGCGGCAAGCCGGTCCAGGGCGCCTCGACGATCACCCAGCAGCTGGTCCGCAACCTCTACATCCAGGACCCTGACCACACGATCAAGCGCAAGCTGATCGAAGCCCATCTCGCCCAGGAGATGGAGGAAGCCCACGACAAGGACTGGATCCTCACCGCCTATCTCAACACCTCGCCCTACGGGACGGTCGAAGGGCAGACCGCGGTCGGGGCCGAGGCGGCGGCGCAGACCTACTTCAGCAAATCGACCAAGGACCTCAACCTGACCGAGTCGGCGCTGATCGCCGGCCTGCCCCAGGCCCCCTCCGAATACAACCCCTTCCTCGACCCGGCGGCGGCGACCGAGCGTCGCAACGAGGTGCTGGCGGCGATGGAGGAGGAGGACTACATCACCACCTCCGAATACGGCGAGGCGATCGACAGGGGCCTCGGCCTCGACCCCGGCGACAAGTACCAGGTGATCCACGACGCTTTCCTCTTCGACCTGGTCCAGCAGCAGCTGATCGAGCGCTACGGGATCAACACGGTCCGCAACGGCGGCCTCAAGGCCTATACGACGATCGACCCGGACCTGCAGGCCAAGGCGGAGGAAGCGGTCGAGAACTCGTGTTACGTCTGCTACCCGGAAGGGGGGCCGGCCGCCGGTCTCGCCTCGGTCAACCCGGAGACCGGGGAGATCGTCGCCCTCGCCTCGACCGAAGGCTACGCCAGCGAAGCCCAGTTCAACTACGCCTGGCAGGCGCACCGCCAGCCCGGCTCCTCCTTCAAGACCTTCGTCCTGGCGACGGCGGTCAAGCAGGGGATCGACCCCGACAGCACCTACTACGACGGCAGCTCGCCGAAGACCCTCTCGCTGCCGGGTGGCGGCACCTGGACCGTCAACAACTCCGAGGGCGACGGTGGCGGCACCGAGTCCTTGACCAACGCGACGGTGCACTCGGTCAACGTCGTCTACGCCCAGCTCGATCTCGACGTCGGCCCCGAGAACGTGACCGAGACCGCCGAAGAAATGGGGATCACCTCGTCGCTGGAATCGGTGCCCGCCGAGGGGATCGGCGGTCTCGCCGAAGGCGTCACGCCACTGGAGATGGCCGACGCCTACGCGACCCTGGCCAACGGCGGCATCCACCACGACCCGACCGCGATCAGCAAAGTCGAGTTCCCCAACGGCAAGGTCGACGAATCCGGCACCGACGAGGGCGAGCGCGTGCTGACGCCGGGCGAGGCCTACGAAGTGACGAGGATCCTCGAGGGCGTGATCACCTCCGGCACCGGCGCCGGCTACACCTCGATCGGCTGCGGCGCCGAAGCCGGCAAGACCGGTACCTCGGAGGAAGAGTCCGACGCCTGGTTCGTCGGCTACACGCCGATGTTCTCGACCGCCGTTTGGGTCGGTCACCCGCAGTCGCGCGAATACACCGGCTACGGCGGCCCGACCGCCGGCCCGATCTGGCAGTCCTTCATGTCGTCCGCCCAGGAAGGCGAGTGCCCGGAATTCGAAGTCCCCGAGGGCATGCCCGAGCTCTCCGAGTACGACAGCGACCACACCTCTTCCCCTGGCTACTCGGGCGAATTCGAAGAAGAAACGTACGAAGGCGAAGAGGAAACCACGGACGGCGACAAGGGCGACAAAGAAGCGAATGCAGGCGACGAACCGGCTGCGGAAGCCGCCCCAGCCCCGGAAACCGCCCCTGCGCCGGCACCGGCACCGTCCGGCGGCGCACCCTCCGTGGGTGGCGGCATCAGCCCCGGCTAGGCCCCCCGCCGAGCGCTACTCGCCGATCAGCTCGATGCGGTAGCCGTCCGGGTCGCGGACGAAGCAGATGCGGTGGCCCTCGGTGCGGGCACCGGGGCGGTAGGGGGGCTTCTCGGGGTCGATGCCTTCGGCGGCGAGGCGCTCGAGGGTGCCGTCGAGGTCGTCGACGGCGAGGGCGATGTGGTTGTAGCCGCTGCCGTGGTCGTAGGACTCGACGCCGTGGTTGTAGGTCAGCTCCAGGCGTGGGTCCTCGCCGGGCATGCCCATGAAGACGTTGATCGCCTCATCGCCGATCGGCATCCGCGCCACCTCCTCGAAGCCGAGCTTGGCGTAGAAGGCGACCGAGCGGTCGATGTCACCGATCCGGTAACAGGTGTGGAGGAAGCTGGGCATTGGCTCTGCGTTGCAGGCTACAGGCTGGCGCGGGAGGTCTTGAACTGGCGCGGGAGAGCCATTACCTTGGGTCTCCACGGCGATCTCCGCCCATCTGTCAATTAGTGAAAGGGACCTCTTGAGAAAGCACCTCGTCCTCGTGGCCACGGCCGCAGCCACCACCCTCGCCCTCCTCGGCCCGGGTCTGGCCGGCGCCGAGACGGCCGCCACGGGCACCACCGACACGATCTACATGAAAGAAATCAAAGGCGCCCTCAAGTTCGTCGGGCCGAAGACCGTCACCCTGGGTGACGAGCTGAAGATCGTCAACTCGACCGATCCGAAAAAAATCGGGCCGCACACCTTCTCGCTGGTCACCCAGGGCTCGCTGCCGAAGACCAAGGGCGCGCGCCAGAAGTGCTTCACCCCGAAACACATCTGCAAAGCGATCGCCGACTGGCACGGCGTCAAAGGCGAAGGCCCGGTGACGATCAACCCGGTCGAAGCCGGCCTCGAAGGCTGGGACACCGAGGGCAGCAGCGCCAGCAAGGAGGGCGACTCCTGGTTCACCGGCAAGAAGGGCCAGTCGTTCCAGCAGCAGGTGACCGTCGTCTCCGCCACCCCGAAGACGATCTATTTCATGTGCGCCATTCATCCCTGGATGCAGGGCAAGACCACGGTTGAGCCAGCCGGCATCTAGCGGTACGTCCGGTCCGGGCTCATCCCCGCTCCGCCTGGGACGCCGAGGATTCCTCGGCGTCCTCGGCGGCGGCGCGCTCGCCTACCTGCTGCCCCTGAGGGGCGGCGGGGGCGGGCTGCTGCCCCTCGCAGCGGAGACCCCGCAGGCGTTCGCGGCGGTCCCGTTCCAGGCGCCGCTGCCGATCCCGCGGGAGCTCAGCGACTCCCACATCCGGATCCCGATCCGCGAGGCCGAGGCCCAGATCCTCCCCGGCGCGAAGACGAAGCTGTGGACCTACGGCGGCACCTTCCCGGGGCCGACGATCCGCCGCCGGGCCGGCCGGCGCACCAGGGTCACCTTCCACCACGAGCTGCCGGCCTCGGCGGGCGAGCTCTCGGTCCACCTCCATGGCGGGCACAATCGCAGCCACTTCGATGGGCAGCCCGGCGGCCTGACCAAGGCCCAGCCGATCTCCGACTTCTGCCGCATCCCGCGGGGGCTCCCGGCGCGGGAGTCGGGCAACGACCTGCTGCTGCGACCCGGCGGGCGCAAAACCTACGTCTATGACCTGACCGAGGACGGCAGGCCGGAACGGGCCGCCTTCCAGTGGTACCACGACCACCGCCTCGATCGCACGGCAGCGCATAGCTGGCGCGGGCTGGCCGGGATGTGGATCGTCGACGACGAGTTCGACGCGGCGCTGCCGCTGCCCAGGGGCGAGCGCGACATCCCGCTGATGATCGCCGACCGCGAATTCGATCGCCACAACCAGCTGACCGACCCCTTCACGGGCCAGCGGCCGCCGGCGGACGGCATCTCCGGCCGCGTCGTCCTCGTCAACGGTGCCTTCATGCCCCACCACGAGGTGCGCCCCTGCCGCTACCGGCTGCGGATCCTCAACGTCTCCCAGTTCCGCTCCTACAACCTCTCCCTCTCCAACGGCGCTCCGCTGATCCAGATCGGCAGCGACAGCGGCCTGATGCCGAAGCCGGTTCGCCGCGGTCAGATCCTGATCGGCCCCGGCGAGCGGGTCGAGGTGATCGTCGACTTCGCCGCCGCGGCCGGCGAGTCGGTGGAGCTGCGCAGCCGTCCTCACGGTGGCCGCAACCCGGACGGCGCCCGCGCCTACGTCGGCGCGCTGATGCAGTTCCGGGTCGGCCGTACCCGCGTCGCGGACGGGACGCGCATCCCGCGCCGCCTGCGGCCGCTGCCGGCGTGGGCGGAGAAGGCGAGGAAGCGGTCGGACCGCACGCCCGACCACAGCTGGGAGATCTCGGTCGGCGGACTCTTCAAGACCACCTGGCTGCTCAACGGCAGGACCTTCAACCCGGCCCGCGCCGATGCCTTCCCGAAGCTCGGCACGACCGCGATCTGGGAGCTCGTCAACCGCAGCAGCGTCGCCCACCTGATGCACCTGCACCACAACGACTGGTACCTGCTGGCCCGCGACGGCAAGCCGCCACCGCCCTGGGAAGACTGCCTCAAGGAGACCTTCTTCGTCTTCCCCGGAGAACGGATCCTGATCGCCGGCCACTTCTCCGACCACCCCGGCAAGTTCGTCATCCACTGCCACATGTTCGACCACGAGGACCACGGCCTGATGGGCCAGTTCGAGGTCGTGGCCTAAAGGACCAGGCGCCGCGCATCGAGTCATGATGGCCGCATGGGTGACCATGAGCTCACGGTCCGCTTCCGCAAAGCGCGGCGCGACCCGGCGCTGACCGTCGTCGAGGGCTTCCATGCGCTCAAGCACGCGCTGCGCTTCGGCGCCGAGCTGGTCGAGGCGGTCGCCGTCGACCCCGACGCGCTGGAGCGGCTGGCGCGGGAGCTGGCGCCCGACCTGGAGGGGGATCTGGCGGGACGGGTGGAGCGGATCGGGGCCGAGGACCTGGCCGGCCTGGCGCCGCTGGTGCCGCGCACCGGGGTCGTGGCGATCGCCCGCCGGCCGCCGGTCGACCTCGCGGCGGTGCTCGCCGACCCCCGCCCGGCCCCCGTGGTCCTGCTCGAGCAGCCGAAGAACATGGGCAACATCGGCGCCTGCATCAGGGTCGCCGCGGCCGCCGACGCGGCGGCGGTGCTGACCACGGGCGAGAACGACCCCTGGTACCCGGACGCGGTGCGCGGGGCGGCCGGGCTGCACTTCGCGCTGCCGGTGACCGCGATCGAGACGCTGCCGGCCAGCGACCGGCCGCTGCTGGCGATCGACCCCGAGGGGGAGGATCTGCACCCGGATCGGTTGCCGGCGCGGGCGGTCCTCGCCTTCGGCACCGAGCGGCACGGGATCAGCGCCGAGCTGCTGGAGCGCGCCGACGCGCGGATCGCGATCCCGATGCGGGAGGGGGTGTCCAGCCTCAATCTCGCGACTTCGGTCGCGGTGACGCTGTTCGCGCAACGTCTCGGTTAGCGTGGGGATTACGAAAGCGGCATTCCGCCGCCCCCGCCGCTCACTGAACGAAAGGAAGCACCTTGTTGCCGTTCGCAGATATCAGCCTTGGAGAACTTCTCCTCCTCACTTTCGAGATCTTCTTCTTCGTGATCTGGATCTGGATCCTGATCACGATCATCTCCGACCTCTTCCGTGACCACGAGCTCTCCGGCTGGGCGAAGGCCGCCTGGGTCCTGTTCCTCGTCTTCATCCCGTTCCTGACCGCGCTGATCTACCTGATCGCCCGCGGCAGCGGCATGCGCGACCGGACGATCAAAGCCCAAGCCGACGCGAAAAAGCATTTCGACGAATACGTTCAGACGCAGGCCCACAGCACCCCTGCGGACGAACTGCACAAGCTCAACGACCTGAAGGAAAAGGGCGCGCTCTCGGCCGAGGAGTTCGACAAGGCGAAGGCCAAGCTCCTCGCCTAGCTCCTACGTCGGCGGGCCGCAGGCGTCCAGATGGTGGACGCCTGCGGCCTGTCGACCGTCGGGGTGGGGGCCTTGACTCCTCCAGAGGTGCCCGATTTGCAAGGGAAGTTGCAAGTTATTAGCAACTCCTCATAGTCTTCGGTCTTCTTCGCTAGCCTGCGCCACCCGCTGCCGAACCCTCTTCTGGGACGGTGCGGACTCGATGCGGGCTTCTCTCCTCGACACCCATCCGGGCGCCGCCAAGCGCCGCGCGCTGCTCTTCGCAGCGCTGGCGCTGGCCGTCGTCTGCGCCCTGGCGCTGACCGTGGCGAGCGCGCCGGCGGAGACCCCGCGGGAAGAACTGGAGGCGACCCAGGGCAAGCTCGACAGCGTCCGCCAGGACCAGAGCGCGCTGGCGGACACGATCGCCGAGCAGAACGCCGCGATCGACTCGATGATCGGCGAAGTCTCGGCCCTGCGCCAGAAGCAGGCGGCGGTCGAGGCCGAACTGGCCGCGGCGCAGAGCGAGCTGGAGCAGGCGACCGCGGCGCTGAAGCAGGAAAAGGAGCACCTGGAGCAGGTCCGGGCGCAGCTGAGCCGCGCCCTCGGAGTGCTGCGGGAGCGGCTGGTGGCGATCTACGAGGCGGGCTCGCCCGACCTCGTCAACGCGATCCTCGAATCGAGCGACTGGTCGGAGATGGCGGCCCAGACCGAATACCTGAACCGGATCCAGAGCTACGACGACTCGGTCGTCGACCGGGTCAAGAGCCTGCGCGACGAGGTCACCGACGCCGTCGCCAAGCTGGCCGACAACCGCGCCAAGGTCAAGCAGGCGCGCGACACGATCGCCGCGGCCGAGCGCGAAGTGGCTGCGGCGCGCGACGAAGCCGAGTCGCGCTTCGCCGAGCTGAAGGCCGCCCAGGCGGAGCGGCGCCAGGCGATGGAATCGCTGGAAAGCCGCGAAGAGGCGCTCAGCAACAACCTCGCCTCGATCTCCAACCAGATCGCCTCCGAAGGCGGTCCGCTGCCGACCGGCGAAGTGCCGGCGCCGCTGACCGCCGGCCAGACCGCGGGCTTCATCAGCGAAAGCCAGGCGAGCGCTCCCGCCTCGGCGCCGGACGCGGTCAAGGCCGTGATCTCGGCCGCCAACGCGATCGCCACCACGCCCTACATCTGGGGCGGCGGCCACGGCTCCTTCGAATCCTCCGGCTACGACTGCTCGGGCTCCGTCAGCTACGCCCTGCACGGCGGCGGCTTCCTCGAAAGCCCGCTCGACTCGACCGGGCTCTCGACCTGGGGCGAACCGGGCCCGGGCAAGTGGATCACCGTCTACGGCAACGCCGGCCACGCCTGGATGACCGTCGCCGGCCTCGCCTTCGACACCTCCGGCGGCGCCGGCCCCCGCTGGCATCCGTCTCCCGTCAGCACGACGGAAGGCTTCATCGCGAGGCATCCCCCCGGTTACTAGTACCTTCGCCCTAGGGTAGTTTTTGGGCAATGGATCTAGAGCGGGAGCTGGATTCGATGCTGGAGGTCGAGCGGTTCGAGCCTCCGGCTGAGTTTCGGGAGCGGGCGCGCTGGCGCGACCCGGCGATCTACGAGGAAGCGGCGGCCGACCCGGAGGCCTGGTGGCTGCGGCAGGCGACCGAGCTGCTGGACTGGGACACGGTGCCGAGCCAGGGGCTCGACGACTCCGACCCGCCCTTCTACAGGTGGTTCGAGGACGGGCGCCTCAACGCCTCCGCCAACTGCCTCGACCGCCACGTCGAGGCCGGCCGCGGCGAGTGTGTCGCCTATCACTGGCGCGGCGAGGAGGGGGAGGAGCGCGACATCACCTACGCCGACCTTCACCGCGACGTCCAGCGCTTCGCCAACGCGCTCAAGGACCTCGGGGTCGGAAAGGGCGACGTGGTCGGGATCTACCTGCCGATGATCCCCGAGGTGGTGGTGGCGATGCTGGCCTGCGCCCGCATTGGCGCTCCCCACAACGTCGTCTTCGGCGGCTTCTCGGCGGAGTCGGTGCGGGAGCGGATGGAGTTCTCCCAGGCCAAGGCGCTGGTCACCGTCGACGGCGCCCGCCGCAAGGGCAAGACGGCGCCGATCAAGCCCGCGGTCGACGAGCAGATGGACGAGCTGGCCTCGCTGGAGACGATCGTCGTCGTCCGCCACACCGGCATCGAGTGCCCGATGCGCGAGGGTCGCGACGTCTTCTACGACGAGGCGATGGCGGCGGCCGAGCCCGAGTGCCCGGCGCAGCCGATGGAGGCCGAGCACCCGCTTTACATCCTCTACACCTCGGGCTCGACCGCGAAGCCGAAGGGGATCCTGCATACGACCGGCGGCTACATGGCCGGCGTCACCGCCACCCACCGCTACGTCTTCGACCTCAAGCCGGAGGAGGACGTCTACTGGTGCGCCGCCGACGTCGGCTGGGTCACCGGCCACTCCTACATCGTCTACGGCCCGCTCGCCAACGGCGCCACCAGCGTTATGTGGGAGGGGGCGCCGGACTATCCGCACCAGGGGATCTGGTGGGAGCTGGTCGAGCGCTACGGGGCGACGATCCTCTACGCGGCGCCGACCGCGATCCGCACCTTCATCAAGTGGGGGGCGGATATCCCGGCGAAGTTCGACCTCTCCTCGCTGCGGCTGCTGGGCTCGGTCGGCGAGCCGATCAATCCCAAGGCCTGGCTCTGGTACCACAAGGCGATCGGCGGCGAACGCTGTCCGATCGTCGACACCTGGTGGCAGACGGAGACCGGCGCGATCATGATCGCGCCGCTGCCGGGGATCACCGCGACCAAGCCGGGCTCGGCGACGACGCCGTTCCCTGGGGTCGAGGCCCAGGTGGTGGGGGAGGGCGACGGCGAGCCGATCGCCGAAGGCCAGGGGCTGCTGGTCCTGGAGCGGCCGTGGCCGTCGATGCTGCGCGGCCTCTACAAAGAGGACGAGCGCTTCGTCGAGACCTACTTCTCCCGGTTCGGCCGCGAGCGCTACCTGGCCGGCGACGCCGCCCGCCGCGACTCCGACGGCTACTTCTGGGTGATCGGCCGGATCGACGACGTCGTCAACGTCTCCGGCCACCGCCTCTCCACGGCCGAGGTCGAGTCGGCGATCGTCGCCCACGAGAAGGTCGCCGAGGCGGCGGTGATCGGGCAGTCCGACGAGGACACCGGCCAGGCGATCTGCGCCTTCGTCACCCTCCGCGGCGGCACCGAGCCCAGCGACGAGCTGGTCGAGGGCATCCGCGCCGCGGTCGCCCAGCACATCGGCAAATTCGCCCGCCCGAAGCGGATCGTCTGGGCCGACGAACTGCCGAAGACCCGCTCCGGCAAGATCATGCGCCGGCTGCTGCGGGACATCGCCGAGGGCCGGGCCCTGGGCGACGTCACCACCCTGCGCGACCCCGACGTGATGGCGGAGCTCGAGGCGAAGATCGCGGAGGAGCAGGCCGACGACTGACCCCAAAGGCGCTAAGGGTTGCGCTGGCTCGCCATGCGCTCGACCGCGACCTCGAGTGCCTGCAGCTGTTCCTGGACGCTGCGGAGTTCGCGCAGGGCGATCGCCTCGGCGGATATTTCCTCCGCCTCCAGCTCCTCCTCGATCTCGGCGATTTCAGGAGCGAGGAAGCGCTGGGCGAAGGAACCGGTGAGCAGGGCGACGAAACCGATGCCGACGATGAGGACGATGGTGGAGACGATCTCGCCGCCGGTCGTGGTCGGGTAGGTGTCGGAGCCGAGCGTGGTCATCGTCGTGATCGCCCAGTAGAGGTCCTCCCAGAAGGTGAGGTTCTGGTCGTGTCCCTCGAAGGAGCCGAAAAGCGCGGCGCCGCCGACCGCAGTCAGCACCGCCAGCAGCAGTGCGTAGCGCAATCCCTCCAGCGAGAAGACCTCGCGCGAGAGCTGGGCCAGGCGCAGGAGGCGCAGCAGTCGCAGCAGCCGCAGGACCCGCAGGCTCTGCAGCCCAGCCGGCAGGACCGGGGGCGTGAGGAAGACGATGACCAGGTCGAGCGGCCGGCGCCGGACCCAGGCCCAGCGGTTGGGGACGACCGAGAGCATCACCACGAACTCGATCAGGAAGGCGGTCCAGGTGATCCAGTTGAGCACGATCGCCACCTTCTCCAGCGTCCCGCCCGGGTGCGACTCGGTGATCGCCACCGTCGGCAGGGTCAGCGCCGCCGCGATCAGCATCGGCGTGTTCAGCCGTTCCGCCACCCGGGTGCTGCGGGCATCCATTCCCGGGGGGTAGCGAACGGGGGCTGTTTCCGCCTTGGAGCTCACCGCGACTGATTCGACACCGGCCGCCCCGGCCCCTTTGCGTACCATGACCCGAGCAATCAACCAACTCAGGAGATTTCTACCCAATGACCAGCACCGCCACGCAGGATTACAAGGTCGCCGACATCGGCCTCGCCGAGTTCGGGCGCAAGGAGATTGGCCTGGCGGAGGTCGAGATGCCGGGCCTGATGCAGACGCGCGAGGAGCTCGGCGCCGCGCAGCCGCTGAAGGGCGCGCGTATCACCGGCTCGCTGCACATGACGGTGCAGACGGCGGTGCTGATCGAGACGCTGACCGCGCTCGGGGCTGAGGTGCGCTGGGCCAGCTGCAACATCTTCTCGACCCAGGACCACGCGGCGGCGGCGATTGCCGCGACCGGGGTGCCGGTCTACGCCTGGAAGGGCGAGACCCTGGAGGAGTACTGGTGGTGCACGGAGCAGGCGCTGCTGTGGCCCGACGGCGAGGGGCCGAACATGATCCTCGACGACGGTGGCGACGCGACGCTGCTGGTCCACAAGGGGGTCGAGTTCGAGCGGGCGGGTGCCGTTCCGGACCCCGCCTCGGCGGAGTCCGGCGAGTTCAAGATCGTGCTGGAAACGCTGCAGCGCTCACTTGCCGAGGACCCGCAGCGCTGGACCCGGGTTGCCGAGGGCATCCAGGGTGTGACCGAGGAGACGACCACCGGTGTCCTGCGGCTCTACCAGCTGGCCGAGACCGGCGACCTGCTGTTCCCGGCGATCAACGTCAACGACTCGGTCACCAAGTCGAAGTTCGACAACCTCTACGGCTGCCGCCACTCGCTGGTCGACGGCATCAACCGCGCCACCGACGTGATGATCGGCGGCAAGGTCGCGGTGATTTGCGGCTACGGCGACGTCGGCAAGGGCTGCGCCTCTTCGCTGCGCGGCCAGGGCGCCCGCGTGATCGTCACCGAGATCGACCCGATCTGCGCCCTGCAGGCGGCGATGGAGGGATATGAGGTGCGGAAGCTGGAGGAAGTCGTCGAGACCGCCGACATCTTCGTCACCGCCACCGGCAACAAGGACATCATCACCGCCGGCCACATGGCGCGGATGAAGCACAACGCGATCGTCGGCAACATCGGCCACTTCGACAACGAGATCGACGTCGCCGGCCTCGAAGCCGGCGCCGCCGAGCGGACCAACATCAAGCCGCAGGTCGATGAGTGGCGCTTTGCCGACGGGCACTCGATCGTCCTCCTCTCCGAGGGCCGCCTGCTCAACCTCGGCAATGCCACCGGTCACCCGAGCTTCGTGATGTCGAACTCGTTCACCAACCAGGTGATCGCCCAGGTCGAGCTCTTCAGCAAGGGCGAGGAGTACGGGCCCAAGCAGGTCTACGTGCTGCCCAAGCACCTCGACGAGAAGGTGGCCCGCCTGCACCTCGCCGCCCTCGGCGTCGAGCTGACCGAGCTGACCGCCGACCAGTCCGCCTACCTGGGGATCCCGGTCGAGGGCCCCTACAAGTCCGACCACTACCGCTACTAGACCCGCTGCAGGCGGTCCCTCAGGGCCGCCTGCACGCCCGGCCACTCGGGTCGGGCGATGCTGTAGATCGCGGAGTCGCGGACGCGGCCGTCGGGCATGACCATGTGGCTGCGCAGGATGCCCTCCTGCCGAGCCCCGAGGCGAGCGATCGCCGCCCGCGAGCGATCGTTGAGCACGTCGGTGAGCAGTTCGACCCGGTTGACGTCCCAGGTCTCGAAGGCGTGCTCGAGCATCAGCAGCTTGGCCTCGGTGTTGACGTGGGTGCGCTGGTAGCTCGCGGCGAGGAAGGTGAAGCCGATCTCGGCCCGGCGGTGAGCGGCCTCGATCATCCGGAAGCGGGTGCTGCCGGCGACCCGGCCGGCCTCGGCGTCGATCGTGGCGAAGGCGAGCTCGCGGCCGGCGGCGAAGGCCGCCTCGGCGTCGGCGAAGAATTCGCCGAGATCCTTGGGCCGCGGCACGGTCGTGACCGCGATCGACCAGAGCTCGCCATCGGCGATCGCCGCGGCGAGGCCCTGGCGGTGACGCTCCTCGTCGAGTGGCTCGAGCCGAACCCGACCACCCTGCAGAACCACCTTCTCCACCGCGAACCCGGTCGCGTCGCCGGGGCCGTCTCGAGCGCTCATCGCGGCAACGATAGACGCGGCTAACCTGACGACGATGCGGACCGCGGTCATCACCGGAGCGTCGAGCGGCATCGGCGCCGCCACGGCGCGGGCCCTGGCGGGAGATGGCTACCGGGTGGTTCTCGGCGCCCGTCGGTTGGAGCGGCTGGAAGGCCTGGCGGTGGAGCTCGGCGGCGAGGCGATCGGGCTGGACGTGACCGACCCGGGCTCGGTCGCGGCCTTTGCCGCCCGGGTGCCGGCCTGCGACGTGCTCGTCAACAACGCCGGCGGCGCCCTCGGGCTGGAGTCGCTGGGCGAGGCGGACGAAGAGCTCTGGCGGACGATGTACGAGTCGAACGTGCTGGGGACGATGCGGATGACCCAGGCGCTGCTGCCGCGCTTGATCGGGTCCGGGAACGGCCACGTGGTCGCGGTGACCAGCATCGCCGCCTTCGAGACCTATCGCGGTGGCGCCGGCTACTCGGCCGCCAAGCACGCTCAGAGGGCCGCCGTGCGGACGCTGCGGCTGGAGCTGCTGGGCGAGCCGGTCAGCGTCACCGAGATCGCTCCCGGCATGGTCGAGACCGAGTTCTCCCTGGTCCGCTTCGGCGGCGACGAGGAGGCCGCGGCGAAGGTCTACGCCGGCATGGAGCCGCTGCGGGCGGAGGAGGTCGCCGAGTGCATCCGCTGGGCGGTCGCCCAGCCGGCCCACGTCAACATCGACGAGATCGTGATCCGCCCGCGCGACCAGGCGACCGCCACCGACGTGCACCGCCGCACCTAGCGCCCAAAGCGGCTCCCAGCCGGGAGCCGCTGCTGACTACCATTGGCGCATGTGTAGAAACATCCGCACCCTCCACAATTTCGAGCCACCCGCGACCGAGGACGAGGTCCGCGCCTCCGCGCTCCAGTACGTGCGCAAGATCAGCGGCTCCAGCAAACCCTCGCAGGCCAACCGCGAGGCGTTCGAGGAGGCCGTCGCCGCCGTCGCCGCGGCCACCTCGACGCTGCTCGACCGCCTCGTCACCTCGGCGCCGCCGAAGGACCGCGAGGTCGAGGCCGCCAAGGCCCGGGCCCGCTCCGAAAAGCGCTTCGCGGCCTGAGCCTCGGGCCGCCCCAAAACACGGCTCTAGAAACGACAAGACCCGCCGGAGCGGGTCGAGTCTGGTGAAGCGGGGAACCACCCCGCAGGTATCTCCAGTCGATTGACACCCGTCGTCGGAGCGTACCACCAGCCTCGACCCGCTTTCGTCTATCTGCGGAGGGCGCCGGACTCGAACCGGATCCGGTGGTTGGCCGGACAGATCGAGTGTCAATCGACTGGGGATACCCATCCCCTTCACCCTCCTGCCGGCGATGCTAGCCGCGAAATGCGTCTCGCCAGCAGAGTGATCGTCAGTTGGCACAGTGAATTTGCGATCCCGTGACGATGTGCCGGGAAATATAGTTTGCTAAACTAATTACCAAGGCTAATTAATGCGCGATAAGACCAAAGACACCTCACTCACCGACGCCGCCGCGCAGCTGCGGCTGGGGATCGTGCGGACGGCGCGGCGGCTGCGGCAGGAGGCGGCGGCTGAGGCGACCGGGCTGACGCCGACCTCGACCTCTGCTTTGGCGACGATCGAGCGCCACGGGCCGCTGACCCCGAGCGAGCTGGCGGGGCTGGAGCGGGTTAAGCGGCCGACCGTCACCCGCACCCTCGGCTGCCTCGAACGCGAGGGGTTGATAGAGCGCACGCCCGATCCGGCCGACGGCCGCAGCGCCCTGGTCAGCGTCAACGCCGCCGGGCGCGAGCGTCTGCGGCGCCTGCGCGGGCGCAAGAACGCCTACCTGGCGCGGCGCATGCGCGACATGCCCGCCGCCGACGTCGAGGCGCTGGAGCGGGCCGCCGGGATCCTCGAGCGGATGCTGGAGGATGAGCGCGGGTGAGCGCCGCCCTGCGCCGATCCTTCAACTCGCTCGAAGTACCCAACTACCGGCGCTACTTCGCCGGCCAGGTGATCTCGCTTTCCGGCACCTGGATGCAGACGGTGGCGGCGATCTGGCTGATCCTCACGCTCACCGGCAGCGGCGTCGCGGTCGGCCTGACCACGGCGCTGCAGTTCCTGCCGATGCTGCTGATCGGTGCCTGGGGCGGCCTGCTCGCCGACCGGATCCCGAAACGGCGGCTGCTGATCGCGACGCAGGCGCTGATGGCGATCCCGGCGGTCGGCCTCCTGGCCGTCACCGCGACCGGCGTCGTCGCCCCCTGGATGGTCTACCTGGCGGTGTTCGCGATGGGGTCGGTCAACGCCGTCGACAACCCGGCCCGGCAGAGCTTCGTGATCGAGATGGTCGGACCCGGCCGGGTCGTCAACGCGGTCAGCCTCAACAGCGTGATCGTGCAGATGGCGCGGATCGCCGGCCCGGCCCTGGCGGGCCTGCTGATCGCCGGCTTCGGCGTCATCCCCTGCTTCGCCCTCAACGCCCTCACCTTCGTGGCGATGATCGTCGCCCTCTGGGGGATGGACCCGCGCGGCCTGCACACCGAGCCGGTCGCCCCGCGGGAGCCGGGCGCGATCCGTGCCGGCCTGCGCTACGTCACCGCTACCCCCGAGCTGGCGGTGCCGCTGGGGCTGATGGCGCTGGTCGGGACGCTCGGCTTCAACTTCCAGGTGGTGCTGCCGCTGCTGGCCAAATTCAGCTTCGGCGGTGGTGCCGGCACCTATGCGGCGATGGTCTCGGCGATGGCGGTGGGCTCGATCGTCGGCGCCCTCGTAAACGGCGCCCACGGCCGCACCGGCCCACGCCTGATCGCCGGCGGCGCCCTCGCCTTCGGCATCCTCGCCACGCTCGCGGCGACGATGCCCTCGCTTGCCCTCGAGGTCCCGATTCTGGCCCTGCTCGGCGCCGCCGCCGTCACCTTCGCGGCGACGATCAACTCGACCCTGCAGCTGGCGGTGGCACCGAAGATGCGGGGCCGGGTGATGGCGCTCTACTCGGTCGTCTTCCTCGGCTCGACCCCGATCGGCGCCCCCCTGGTCGGCTGGCTCTCGGAAACCTACGACCCGCGCATCGCCCTGCTCCTGGCCGGCATCACCGGCCTCTCGGCTGCTTGGGCGGCCCACATCTCCTTCGCCCGCATTCGCAGCCGCGCCGCGAGCCCGAGCACTGCGGAACTCACCGCCTAAAGGTGCCGGGAGGTCCGGCGAGGGGGCTCGCCGGACACTCCCCGCTGTTGTCCGCCGAGCCCCCTCGCCGGACCTCCCCCAGCGCTCTAGCCGGTGTATCCCGCCGACTTCAGGTAAGCCGCCGCCGCTTCCTCCGGCGTCTGTTTTTCGAGTTCGACCCGCGCGTCGAGCTCCTGCATGACCGGCAGCGTCAGGCCTTCCTGCACCTGGACGATCGTCTTTTCGAAGTCGGGCCCGGCTTCTTCCGCGACCGATTTCTTGGTCACGAAGATGACGTTGCCGGCCGGGAAGACTTCCTTGTCGTCTTCGAGGATCACGAACTTGTCCTTCTCCGCCGCCAGCTGCGGGTCGGTGGTGAAGACGATCGAGAGGTCGGCCTGCCCTTTTTCGAGCACGGTGTAGCGGAGGCCGATGTCGACCGGTTTGAAGGACTTGAATTTGAGCCCGTAATAGTTTTTCGAGCCCGGCCAGGCAGTCGATCCGCTGCCGGCACTCGGGCGAGCCGTAGAGGGTCAGTTTTTCGGACTGCCCTTCGAGGTCGGAGATCGTCTCCAGGCCATATTTCTCGGCGGTCGTCTTCAGTGCTCCGACCGCGTTGGCGCTGGCGAACGGGGTCGGCGGGAACGCCGTCAGTTCTTCTTTTTCGAATTCGGCTTTCGCTTTTTCATAGGCGCCCTCGGCGTCGGAGGGGACTTCTTCGGGTTCGAGGCCGAAGAACGACGTCAGCGCGGTGCTGGCGTACTCCGGGTAGCCGGAGATCTGCCCCGATTTCAGCGTCTGCAGCGCGACCGTTTCGGAGCCGAGGTTGAGGTCGGTCTTCACCTGTAGCCGGCGGCCTGCAGGGCCTGGGCGTAGACCTCCCCGAGGATTTCCTGTTCGGGGAAGTTCTTCGAGCCGATCGTCAGGCTGACCTTGCCGTTGTCGGGGTTGGAGACGATCGCGCCGCCGCCCTCGCCGCCCGCGGTCGTGTCGGTGTCGTCGTCGCTGCTGCCGCAGGCGGCGACGCCGAGGGTCAGCGCCAGCGCGAACAGCATCGCCACCGCCGTCCGCAACCTCGTCTTCTTGGTCCTCACTTGATGCCTCCTTTTGTCATGGTGGTCAAATCAGGCGCTGCCTCAGCCTCAGGCCCCTCGAGGTGAGCAGGCGCTGCAGCCCGGCGAGCGAGAACTCGAGCGCGAGCGCGAGCAGGGCGACCACGATCGCCCCCGCCAGCACCCCGTTGTCGCCGTAGACGTTCTGGTTGAGGATGAAGTCGCCCAGGGTCAGGACCCCGGCCAGAGGCGCGATCGTCGCCGTCGCCACGATCGCGATCGTGGCCCCGCGGATGCCGGCGAACATGGTCGGGATCGCCAGCGGGCATCTCGACCTTGCGGAGGATCTCGAACTCGGTCATGCCGATGCCGCGGGCGGCCTCGACGCTGGCGCGGTCGACCTGGTGGATCGCCGACGAAGGTGTTGGCGAGGATCGGCGGCACCCCGAGCACGGCCAGGGCGATGGTCAGGTTGAGCACGCCGACCCCGATCGCGGTCGCCATGAAGGCGATCAGCGCCAGCTCGGGCACCGCCCGGCCGGCGTTGCCGATCACGGTCGCGAACAGCTCTCCCGTTCCCCTGTGGCCGAGGTAGAGGCCGATCGGCAGCGCGACGAGCAGCGAGAGCGCCAGGGCGAAGAGCGTCAGTTCGAGCTGATTGATGCGTGAGTTCGACCACCTGGTCGAAGCCGCCGACCTTCTTGCCGCCGGTCACGTTCGAGTTCTGGGGCGAGAAGATGAATTCGATCGCCCCCTCGATCGAGGCGAGCACCGGGTGGGGGAGGAGCTGCCCCGATCACGCCCGCCCGTCGCCATGGGGTCAGGAGGCGCTGCACCCCGAGCAGCGCCACGCCGAAGGCGATCGCCATCAGGAAGGCGATACCGCCGGCGATGATGATGTTGGTGGCGAAGTCGATGCTGGCGTAGAGCGGCTGCCCGAGGCCGCCGCCGCCGGCGAAGACCGCCAGGGTCGCGATCGCGACCGTGCTGACCGTGGCGATCTGCAGGCCGGCGACGATCTCCGGCGTCGCCAGCCGCAGCTCGACCCGCCAGAGGATCTGCCGGTCGGTCATTCCCATGCCACGGGCCGCCTCCTTGATCGCGGTCGGCACGTTCGCCAGGCCGGCCATGGTGTTGCGGTAGATGATCTGCAGCGTGTAGACGGCGAGGGCGATGATCGCGGTGTCGCGGCCGCGGCCGGTGATCGGCAGCAGCAGGAAGAAGAAGGCGATGCTGGGGATCGTGAAGAGGACTCCGGTGGCGGCGAGCAGCGGCGGTTGCAGCCAGCGGCGGCGGTGGGCCAGCAGGGCGAGCGCAAACGGCGCGGCGAAGCCGAGCGCGACCGAGATAGACGACCAGTTCGAGGTGCTTCGACGGTCGGCGTCCCGTAGCGGTCGATGTTTTCCCGCGCCCAGTCGAAGCAGAAGAGCTTGCCGCTGTCCGCCTGGCAGGGCAGCGTGTCGGAGCTGCGTTCCTGGATGAAGCCCTTGCCGACTTCGCCGACCGTCGCCAGGACCGCCGGGGCTAGTCATGGGGGCGCTCCACGGCGCTGTGCTCCTCCGTCTTCGCCGCGCGGCGATTTGAGGAACTCGGAGATGATCTCGACCGAGAGCACGCCGGCGATCCGGCCTTCGTGCGTCGGCGACCGCCGCGTACTGCGCCTCTCCCTGGAGCAGGTCGGCGAGCGCGTCGCGCATGACGTCGTCGCGTTCGAGCAGCGGGCCCAGCGGCGAGTCGGGGCGCGGCCGGCACGACGCCGGCCGTGGAGGTCGCGCTCGGAGAGCCAGCCGAGCGGGCGGCGCTCGCTGTCGACCAGCAGCGGGTAGGGGACTTCGACGTCGGGCTGCGGCCAGCTTCGCCCGCACCTCGGCGGTCGGCTGGCCGACGTAGGCCAGCGGCGCCTCCCAGAGGTCGATGTCGGAGACCCGCATCAGGGCCAGCCGCTTCAGCGCCCGGTCGGCGCCGACGAAGTCCTCGACGAACTCGTCGGCGGGCGCCATCAGGACCTCGGCCGGGGTCGCGTACTGGGCGACCCTGCCGCCCTCGCGCAGGATCGCGATCCGGTCACCCATCTTGATCGCCTCGTCGATGTCGTGGGTGACGAAGAGGACGGTCTTGCGGACCTGGGCCTGCAGGCGCAGGAACTCGTTCTGGAGGCGCTCGCGGTTGATCGGGTCGATCGCCCCGAAGGGCTCGTCCATCAGCATCACCAGCGGGTCGGCGGCGAGCGCGCGGGCGACGCCGACCCGCTGCTGCTGGCCGCCGGAGAGCTGCACCGGGTAGCGGTCGCCGAGCTCGGGATCGAGGCCGATCAGCTGCAGCAGCTCATCGGTGCGGGCCCGTGTTCGCTCCTTCTTCCAGCCCAGCAGCTGCGGCACCGCGCCGATGTTCTCGGCGATCGTGCGGTGGGGGAAGAGGCCGATCTGCTGGATCACGTAGCCGATCTCCCGCCGCAGCCGGGCCGGGTCGCGATCCCGCACCGACTCGCCGCCGACGAGGATGTCCCCCGCGGTCATCTCGACCGTGCGGTTGACCATCCGCATCGCCGTCGTCTTCCCGCAACCCGAGGGGCCGACCAGCACGCAGATCTCGCCGGCTGGGACCTCGAGGGTGAGGTGGTCCACCGCGGGGGCGCCGGAGCTGCCGTAGCGCTTGGTGACGCCCTCGTAGCTGACGGAGGAGGCTCCGGGTTTGGGACTCCGGGTCTTTAGCGGCCTCTACTGCGGGCACCAGGGGCGAGCCTATACCCCACCGGTACCGGGATTAGTCATATGAGCGGGTCAGAGGCCGAGCCGGTCCGCCCGCTCCTGCGTCCGGGCGAGGATCTCGTCCATCTCAGGCAGCTCGCCGCCGCGCATCAGCACCCGACCGCCGGCGACAGTGGTGTCGACGGCCGCAGCCGGCCGCGGCGTAGACCAGGTTGGACGTGAGCTCGCCGATGCGGAGCTCGGGGGCGCCCGGGGTCCAGCAGCAGGAAGTCGGCGGGGGCGCCGACGGCGAGCGCCTCGCCGGCCCCGAGCAGCGGCGCCTGGCCGCCGGTGGCGACGGTCCAGGCCTCGGCCGCGGCGATCGCGGTCGGGTCTGCAGCCGCGTGCTTCTGGGCGAGGGCGAAGATCTTCAGGTCGGCGAGCAGGTCGAGCGAGTCGTTGGAGCCGGCGCCGTCGCTGCCGAGCCCGACCGCCACTCCCGCCGCGCGCGCCGCTCGGTAGGGGAAGACGCCGCCGACCGCGAGCTTCATGTTCGGCGACCGGGTTGGTGACCACGGTGCAGCCGCGCTCGGCGATCAGCTCCAGCTCGCCGGGATCGAACCAGACGCCGTGGGCGAGGACCGTGCGCTCGCTCAGCATCCCGAGGCTGTCGAGGTAGGCGGCGGGGCGGCGGCCATGGGCGGCGACGCAGTCCTCGACCTCCCGCTCGGTCTCGGCCAGGTGGATCTGGATCGGCAGGCCGCGCTCGGCGCTGAGCTCGGCGATCCAGCGCAGCGAGTCTTCGCTGACCGTGTAGATCGAGTGCGGCGCCAGCGCCGGCTCGATCGCGGGGCCGAGCCCGGCCAGCCGCTCGAGGCTCGCCAGCGCCCGGCGCCGCATTCCCTCGCCGTCGCCGTCGTGGTCGAACAGCGGCGCCCCGATCGTGGCGGCGATGCCGGCGTCGGCGACCGCCCGCGCGGTTGCCTCCGGGTGCCAGTACATGTCCCAGAACCGGGTGGTGCCGCTGCGGGTCATCTCGGCGCAGGCCAGCCGCGCCCCCCAGTAGACGTCGTCGGGGTCGAGCTTCGCCTCGACCGGCCAGATCCTCTCTTCCAGCCAGGGCATCAGCGGCAGGTCGCCGCCGCTGCCGCGGAAGAGCGTCATCGCGGCGTGGGTGTGGCCGTTGACCAGCGGCGCCACCAGCGGTGCTCCGCCGGCCTCGATCGTCTCGTCGCCGGGCTGCGGTACGACCTCCGGGCCCAGCGCCGCGATCCGCCCGTCCTCACAGCGCAGCCCGACCGCCTCGCCATCGAGCACAGCTCCGGTCACCGCCAGTCTCATCGGCCCACCGCACCGAGCCGCGGCAGCACCGCGGCGAGGCCGTCGCGCAGACGGGTGGCGTTGGCGAGGCGGTCGTCCTCGAGGCCGGCGACGTCGAGCGTGCCGTCGCCGATCCCGTTGGCGAGGTTGTCGACGACGCAGAGCGCCGCGTAGTCGAGCCCGAGCTCGCCGGCGACGACGCACTCGGAGGCGATCGTCATCCCGACCACGTCGGCGTGGGCGGCGATCAGCCGGATCTCGGCCGGGGTCTCGAAACGGGGCCCGAGCGTCTGCCAGTAGACGCCGCCGTCGCGGGGCTCCTGCCCGCTCGCCCGCCAGGCCTCGATCACTTCGCCGCGCCAGCGGGGATCGAAGCCCGGGGCGGAGTGGGCCCGGGCGTCGTCGAAAATCGTGACCCCCGTCTGCAGGGCGATGAAGTCGTCGGGGCAGAGCAGGCTGCCGACCGCCAGCGCGGTGCTGAGCGAGCCGACCGAGCCGATGCCGAGCACCCGGTCGCAGCCCTGCTCGAGCAGCGGCCGCAGGTTGGCGGCGTGGTCGATCTCGTGGGGGAGGGCGTAGGCGCCATCGACACCGCCGTGGCGCTGGACGATCGCCGCCCCGCGCTCAGCCGCCGCCGCCGCTATTTCCTCGCCCCCGGGGCCGAGGGCATTGCTGCCGAGGATCACCGCGAGCCGTCCCATCGGTCGATCCTAGCCGTGGCCGTTTTCACGTTCTCGCCCTGGGGGTAGGGATGGGGCCATGGGTGAACGACCTTCGGGGCGAGAGGAGAGCGAGGGTGAACGACTCGACCGCAACCTCGGCGAGCTGCTGCAGGAGCTGCGGGTGGCGCTGCCCGGCGTCCAGGTCCTCTTCGCCTTCCTGCTGGCGGTGCCGTTCCAGCAGAACTTCACGAAGATCACCGAGTTCCAGAAGGACGTCTACTTCGCGACGCTGCTGTTGACGGCGCTGTCCGCGGCGCTGCTGATCTCCCCCTCCGCCTACCACCGCCTGACCTTCCGCATGCAGCAGAAGGACCACCTGGTCTTCCTCGCCAACCGCTTCACGATCGCCGGCCTGGCGGCCCTGGCGCTGGCGATGACCGGGGCGATCGTGCTGATCACCGACGTCCTCTTCGGCACCGCCGCGACGATCGTCACCGGCGTCGTCGCGCTCTCGGTCTTCGTCCTCTTCTGGTACGCGCTGCCGCTGAAGCGGCGCCTCAGCTCCGAGGAGGAGCCGGACCCGCCGGGTTCGTCGTCGTAGCCCGGGTCTGGCGCAGTCGCGCCAGCGCATCCGCCAGCTCATCGACGAAGGGGGGCTCCGGCGCCGCACGGCGAAGCATCGCCAGGTCGTCTGTCCAGACCGCTTCCTTGGCGTCCAGCGGCGCTTCGAACTCTTCGCCGGCGCTCTCGCCTTCCTCGGCGAGGGCGCGGCCGAGCACGCGGATGTTCGAGAGCTTGTCGGCGGCGTAGATCGCCAGCGCCTCGCCTCCGGCCGCTTCGACCCGGTGCCGGTGCTCGTCCTTGCGGCGCTGGAAGGGCGCGATCGATTCGTCATCGGTGAGCGCTCCGACCAGTCCCGCGACCGCCGGCCCGAACCGGGCTTCGATGTCCTCGACGCTCGCCTCGCTGTCCTCGACCACGTCGTGGAGCAGGGCGGCGGCGACCGTCTGCTCGCCGAAGCCGTGCTCGGCGAGCAGCTCGGCGACCGCGACCGGGTGGTGGATGTAGGCCATGCCGCCGCTGCCGTTGCGGGTCTGGCCGGCGTGTGCCTCTTCCGCCATGCTCAGCGCCTCCCGGATCAGCTCCGACTCGGCGGCGGCGGCCTCGATCGTGGGAGACGGCATCTGGCGGCAGACTAACGCGTGGTGGGCGCGGCTCAGGCGGTGGCGGCGGCCTGCGGGGCCCGCGCCGGCAACTCGTACTCGGCCCGCTCGGTGGCCAGCTCGATCGTCGCCGGATCGCCCCCCATCGCCGCCCAGCGCTCCTTCGCCTCGGCGCCGAAGCGGTCGAGGAAGTCGTCGGAGTGCATCGGGTCGTGATGGAAGAGCGCGGTGTGCTCGGCGCCGGTGCGGCGGGCGAAGGCGAGCGAGTGGCTCAGCGCCGAGTGGCCCCAGCCGACGTGCTCTGGGTACTCGGCGTCGGTGTACTGGCCGTCGTGGATCAGCAGCGAGGTATCTCGGGCCAGGGCGAAGCCGGAGATCCAGTCCTCCTCGAGGCTGTCGAGGTCGGCGCCCAGCCCCGGCTCGTGGTCGGGGATATAGGTGAGGGAGGAATCGCCCTCGTCGATCCGGTAGCCGAGCGTCGGCCCGCGGTGGGAGACCGAGGCGGCGCGGATCCGCGCCGGGCCGATCTCCCACTCGGTCTCCGGGCAGTGGCGGAAGGAGACGTCGCAGGGCAGCTCCCGCACCTCGACCGGCGAGAGCGGGGCGGAGATGTAGCGGGCGATGCGGTCGCGCAGCGAGGCCTCCGGGGAGGCCGGTCCCCAGATCACGATCTCGGTCTGCGGCCGGAAGGCGGGGGCGAAGAAGGCGAGGCCGAGGATGTGGTCGAGGTGGAGGTGGGTGAGGAGGATGTGCAGCCGCGCCGGCTCGTCGCCCAGCGCCAGGCCGAGGCTGCGGATGCCGCTGCCGGCGTCGAGCGCCAGCATCGAGCCGTCGGAGAGGGTGACGCCGACGCAGGAGGTGTTGCCGCCGTAGCGGATCGTCTCCGGCCCTGGGGAGGGAATCGAGCCGCGCGTTCCCCAGAGCTCGACCTTCATGCCGGGCCGGCTCCGTTGCCGTTCATCTGGGTCGGCCAGAAGATCGCGATCCCTCCCTGGGAGCCGTGGGCGGTGAGGATCGGGAAGGCGGATACCTCGACCTCGTGGCTGGCGCCGTCGCTCGAGTGGATCACGTACTCGGCGTGGGCGGGGCGGCCGTTGCGGACGGCGCTGACCAGCGGCAGCTCGTCGTAGGGGATCGGCTCGCCGCCCTCGTCGAAGGGGCCGAACAGCGTGCCCCACTCCGCGGCGCCGACGGTGCCGAGCTCCTCGAAGCGCTTGCCGAGCATCATCCCGGCGGCCTCGTTGTAGAAGACGAGGACGCCGCCCTCGTCGACCAGGAAGGCCGGGGTCGAGAGCGCCGACATCAGGTTGCGGGCGAGGATCAGCTCTAGTGGCCGTTGCGTCACAAATGACACTTTAGATCGTCGGTTGAGTAGTGCTAGGCATTGGCCGGGATTGCCCTGCGGAAAGCGAGAAGAAGGGCAGCCTCTTCGCCCGCCGTACCCGGCAGCGTGACTTTCATCACACCGACCAGGGTTTCGAGTACAACTCACGGCCCGATGCGCGAGCGAACCCGCACCTACCGAGTCGCGATGGCCCTCAACCGGCCGGTCGCCCTGTGGGGGCGGCTGCAGGTCGAGGGCCTGGAGGCGCTGCCGGAGAGCGGGCCGCTGCTCGTCCTCGGCAACCACGACAGCCACTGGGACCCGATCATGGTCGGGATGGCCGCGGTCAAGCGCCGCCAGATCCGCGCCCTGGCCAAATCGGACCTCTGGAAGGTGCGCGGGCTGGCGCCGATCCTCGACGGCATGGGCCAGATCCCGATCGAGCGCGGCAAGGGCGACAAGCAGGCGCTGGCGCGGGCGATCGAGGCGCTGCGGGCGGGGGTCTGCATCGGCGTCTTCCCCGAAGGCACCCGCTCGCGCGGCAAGGTCCTGCGCGCCCGCAGCGGCGTCGGCCGCCTGGCGCTGGAGGTGCCGGAGGCGCACGTCACCCTGGTCGCGATCGAGGGCACCTCGGACCTGACCGGCTTCCCGCGCCGGCCGCGGCTCCGCGTCAGCTTCTTCGACCCCGCCGGGGGCCAGCCCCGTCCCGACGAGGACCCCGGCGAGCTCTCGGCCCGGCTCCTGGCCGAGATCCGCGAGCGGGTCGCTCCCTCGATCTCCTACCGCAAGCGCAACTAGCGGCTCAGCCCTCGGCCTCGGCGCCGCTGGCCGTCAGCGCGTACCACTCGGCGCCGAAGGAGTCGATGTCGTGGCCCTTGGCCTCGCCGGGCCTCTTGTCGGCGGCGTAGGTATAGAGCGGGTGGCCGGCGTAGGTCACCTGGACGCTGCCGTCCTTGCGCTTGGTCGTGCCCAGCTTGGCGGCGGAGGCGCCGTTGCTGGACTGGGGCTTGCCATCGGTGAGCAGCGGCGGCCAGATACCGGCGCAGGCGCCGTAGCAGGAGGACTCGGTGCCCTTGTCCTTGTGGAAGTCGTAGAGGGTGAGGCCATCAGCGTTGACGAGGACGGAGCCCACCCCGGGCACGCTTCCGAGCGAGACGAAGGCACCGCTGCTCGCCGGAGCGCTTGCGGTCGTCTCGGCACTGGTCGCGCCGCCGCTGCCAGTGCCGCCATAGCCGCCGCTGGTTCCGTCGCCGCCGCAGCCGGCGAGCGCCAGCACCGCTGCGAGTGCCGGCAGGGCGAGGGCTCGGGTGATCCTGGTCCTGTTCACGTCACGTCCTCCTGGTTCGGATTGTGGTCTGCGGTGGGCCCGCTCGCCCTGACCGGAGCGACGAAAGCCCGGTTGCCCGCGCGGATGTCGATCGCCCTGGTGCGGGATAGGTCGAGCGCCGAGCTCAGCACCGCCTCGGAGTCCTCTCCCCAGCGGTAGCGGAAGGTGCCGGCCGGGACCCGGGCTCCGCGGGGGCCGACCAGGGACACCCGGCAGAGGGTGCCGGAGCGGATTCCGCGCACGTAGACCCGGATCTCGGTGCCGTAGGCGTGGGGCTCGAGCGTGGCGCCGATGTGGATCCCCGGCGGCAGCGAGGCGAACTCGACGCGTTGGGCGGGGTCGCCGTCACCGCCGCCGGGAAGGACGAAGATCGCCAGCGCCGCCGCAATCGCTGCCGCGGCTCCGCCCAGCGCCAGGCCGAAGCGCCGCTGCCGCCGCTGCCGGCGGCTCGCCCGTCCCTCGTTGCCGATCGCCGCCGCGATCCGCTCGCCGAGCAGCGCTGAGGGACGGGGTGCCGGGCGGCTGAAGCGGTCGGGGTCCGCCAGCGGCAGCAGCTGCGCCACCGTTGCCAGCGACTCGGCCTCGGCCCGGCACTCGGGGCAGCCCTCCAGGTGCGCCTCCAGGGCCGCGCGCTCCCCCGGGTCGAGGTCGCCGAGCGCGTGGGCGCCGAGCAGCCCGCGCCACTCGCGGCAGTTCTCCGGCCCGTCAGTCTTCATAGCCCATCTCCTCGAGGGCGATCCGCAGCGCCCGCAGGCCGTAGTAGACGCGGCTCTTGACGGTGCCCTCGGGCACGCCGAGCTCCTCGGCGACCTCCGCATAGGGCCGGCCGCGGTAGTGGGTCTCGATCAGGACGCGGCGATGGTCCTCGCCGATCCGCCGCATCGCCTCCTCGACCTGCCAGGACAGCAGCGCCTGCTCGAGTGGCTCGACCGAGGGCTCGACCCCAGGTGCGGCGACGCCCGGGCGAGCGGCGCGAGCGCGGCCGAGGTCGATGACGACGTTGCGCAGGATCGCGAACAGCCAGGTCCGCAGCGAGCCGATCTGGGGGTCGAAGCGGTCGCCGGCCCGCCAGGCGCGGACGAAGGTCTCCTGGACCGCCTCTTCGGCGAGGCCGGAGTCGCCGAGCGAGCGCAGCGCGAACCCGTAGAGCTCGCCGGAGTGCGCCGCGTAGGCCTCGCGTACGTCCCGCTCGCCTTTCAAAGCCCCGGACTGCATCCGCCTCCGTCTACGGGGCGGACGCAGTCCGGGTTCAAGCTCTATCCCTCGAGTTTCCCGATCTTGAAGATCTTCGTCCCGCAATCGGGGCACACGCCCTGGATCGCCGGGCGGCCATTTTTCATGGTCACCTGTTTGGCGTCCTGGATCTCGACCTTCTTCCGCTCTTTGACGCAGTAGCCCTCGGGCATAACGCGCCCTCCTTTCGCTGCCGCTCTTGCGGCAAGGCTCGCGTTGCACGCGAGGTGGATTGAGGCGAATGTAACGCAGGTGGGGGACACAACGCGTGCGTATCGTGCGTTTTCGCACAAAACGGTTGACTGGCGAGTCAACTAGCCTGCTGCGCGAACTTTCAGATCCACACCGCGCTCAAGGAGACAAGAGAATGCCCGAAGCAGTCATCGTCGACACCATCCGCACGCCGATCGGCCGTGCCTTCAAGGGTTCGCTCGCCCAGCTGCGCCCGGAGGAGATGGGCGCCTTCGTCGTCGACCAGCTGCTCGAGCGCAACCCCGAGCTCGACCCCGCCCTGGTCGAGGACCTGATCTGCGGCTGCGGCTTCCCGCAGGGCCTGCAGGGCTTCAACATCGGCCGCATCATCTCGCTGCTCTCCGGGAGCTGCCGCAGACGGTCACCGGCGCCACCATCGCCCGCTACTGCTCCTCCAGCCTCGACGCGATCCGCCAGGCCGGCAACGCGGTCAAGGCCGGTGAGGGCGACGTCTACATCGCCGCCGGGGTCGAGTGGGTGAGCCGCTTCAACGAGCGCACCGAGGCCGCCGGGGCGGAGGACCAGGACGAGAACCTGAAAGGCAACAACGGCCAGCCCAACGCCTACATCGAGATGGGCAAGACGGCCGTCAACGTGGCCAACCACTACAACGTCAGCCGCGAGGACATGGACAAGTTCGCGCAGCGCTCCCAGGAACTGGCGGTGAAAGCGCAGGAAGACGGCTTCTTCGACCGCGAGATCGCGCCCGTCACCCTGCCCGACGGAACCGTGGTCGGCAAGGACGACGGTCCGCGCGCCTCCTCGACCCTGGAGAAGCTCTCCGAACTGCCGGAGGCCTTCGGCGGCGGCGGCGTCACCGCCGGCAACTCCTGCCCGCTCAACGACGGCGCCGCGGCGGTGCTGGTCATGAGCGACACCAAGGCCAGGGAGCTGGGCCTGACCCCGCGCGCCCGCATCGTCACCGCCGCCACCTGGGGCAACGAGCCCGAGTACATGGGCGTGGCCCCGATCGGCGCGATCAAGAAGGCGCTGGACCGGGCCGGGATGACGATCGACGATGTCGGCGCGGTCGAGCTCAACGAGGCCTTCGCCGCCCAGGTCGTGCCGATCATGAACGAATGCGGGATCGAGGAAAGCAAGCTCAACACCCACGGCGGCGCGATCGCCCTCGGCCACCCCTTCGGGATGACCGGTGCCCGGATCATGGGGACGCTGCTCAACGTGATGGAGACCGACGACCACCAGGTCGGCCTCGAGACCATGTGCGTCGCCGGGGGACAGGGCAACGCCATGATCGTGGAGAGGATGAACTAAGCAGGTCCGATGGCGATGCGACTCGAGACGCTGACCTACGAGAGCAGCGACCGGGTCGCTCGCATCACCCTGAATCGGCCGGACCGCGGCAACGGGATCACGCCGCGGATGCCGGCGGAGATCGCGGAGTGTGTCGAGCGGGCCAACCTCGATCCGGAGGTGCACGCGATCGCCCTGGCTGGCAATGGCAGCGGCTTCTGCGGCGGCTATGACCTGGTCGCCTCGGCCGAGGGGGACATGGGTCGAGCTCGGCGGGGTCGAGGCGCCGGCGGGATCGCCGCTGGACCCGGCGACGATCGGCGCCAACCACCAGCCGAACACGAACTGGGACCCGGTCACCGACTACCAGTTCATGGCTCGCAACGTGCGCGGCTTCATGAGCCTCTTCCACTCCGAGAAGCCGGTGCTCTGCAAGGTGCACGGCTACTGCATCGCCGGCGGCACCGACATGGCGCTCTGCTCGGACCTCCTGGTGATCGCCGACGACGCCAAGATCGGCTATCCGCCGGCCCGGGTCTGGGGCTCGCCGACGACGGCGATGTGGGCCAGCCGGCTCGGCCCGATGCGGGCCAAGCGGCTGCTGCTGACCGGTGACTCGCTGACCGGCGCCGAGGCGGCGGAGTGGGGCCTGGCAACCGAGGCGGCGCCGCTCGAGCGCCTCGACGAGCGCTTCGAGCGCCTGCTCGAGCGGGTGGCGCGGATGCCGATCAACCAGCTGGTGATGATGAAGCTGCTGGTCAACCAGACCGTCGAGAGCCAGGGCCTGCGGCAGTCCCAGACCCTCGGCACCTTCTTCGACGGCATCGCCCGCCACACCGAGGAGGGCCACGCCTTCGTCCGCCGCGCCACCGAGTCCGGCTTCCGCGAGGCGGTCAGGGAGCGCGACGAGCCGTTCGGCGACCACGGCCTCGACGGCTTCGGGGTGAGTTAGGCGTGGCCCGCACCGCCGACCTCTCGTCGGTCACCGTCGAGAACGCCCGTGAGTTCCTCGCCGGCAGCTTCCCCGGCGATCTGGCGATCGAGCCGCTGGAGATCGAGGACACGCACGCCCGCGGCAGGATCGTCGTCGACCGGCGCCACCTGCATCCCGGCGGCTTCGTCCACGGCGGCGCCTGGACCGCGCTCGGCGACACCGTCGCCGCCTGGGCGACCTTCCGCAGCATCCCCCCAGGGCACGACTTCACGACGATCGAGCTGAAGCTCAACGTCTTCGGCTCTGGCCTGCCGGGCGACGAGATCGTCGCCGTGGCGACGCCGCTGCACGTCGGCCGCACCACGGTCGTGATCGAGGTCAAGATCGAGCGGATCCGGGATGCGGGCCCGCCAAAGCTGGCTGCGAACCTGATCGTCACCCAGTTCGTGCTGCCGCCAAAGGCCGGCTGACCAGCGCATTTCGGCGTCCTCGGTCGCTTGTGTGCAGAGCACACGGCGCTCCCTGCGTCCTTGAACTGCTTGGTCAGCCGGCCTTTGGGCTGCGCGAGCGTTAGGCGCGCTCGCGCGGCACCGGCCTGATGCCGCGCGAGCACGCCGGCACCACCGCGTAGGGGGCGCGGGGTGCCTCCAGGGCGACCGTCTCGTCGTAGCGACCGTGTCGGCGGGCGCTTTCCCGGCGCCGGGAGGGGCGGGCCGGATTCGCGATCGTCGCCATGCCCCGAACGCTAGGTGCGCGCCGCCGGGCTCGACATGGCCCGGGGTCGAAAATCGACCTCTCCGGTCTGGGACTTTTGTCAGGGTGCCGATTCGCTCTGCGCCGGTGCTTCCAGCCGTTCGATCTGCGGCAGCTTCCAGAGCGCGCTGGCGATCGTCAGGCCGACAGCGGCCGAGAACAGGGCCAGGAACCAGGAGGTCGCGTCGAGCAGCTCCATCTCGAAGAATTCGCGGATCGGAGCGGCGGCGAGGATCAGGGCGTAGAGGGCGCCGAGGCCGGCGACCAGGGCCAGCATGTAGCTCTGGATCGCGATGTGCTCGCGGCCGGGGCCGCGCTCCAACAGCAGTACGAAGGCGAGCCCGAGCACGATCAGCGTCGTCGTCGCCGCGGTGCGGCCGGCCTCGAGGCTGCCGCCGAAGACGGTGTCGACGAGGAAGAAGGAGAGGATCGAGCCGAGCGCAGTCGCCAGCCCGGCCGGCACCGCGAAGGCGGCCAGAGCCCGCAGCAGGCGGCCGCGGTAGAGCGGCCCGTCCGAGGGTGCCAGGGCGAGCACGAAGGAGGGGATGCCGATCGTCAGGAAGGCGGCCAGGGTGAGGTGGCGGGGGAGGAAGGGGAAGGCGAAGCCCGGCACCGCGACCAGCAGGATCAGGGCGGCGGCGTAGACGGTCTTGGTCAGGTAGAGGCGGCCGAGGCGGTGGATGTTGCGGGCGATCCGCCGGCCCTCGCCGACCGCCTCCGGCAGCCGCACGAACTGGTCTTTGAGCAGGACGATGTCGGCGACGCCCTTGGTCACCTGCGTGCCCGACCCCATCGCCACCGCCATCCGCGCCTGCTTCAGCGCCGGCACGTCGTTGACCCCGTCGCCGATCATCGCCACGTAGCGCCCGGCCCCGACCAGGGCCGAGACCAGCGCCTTCTTCTGCTCCGGCTTGATCCGGCAGAAGATCGTGTTGGCGAGCGCCGCCTCCGCCAGCTGGTCAGGGTCCTCGGGCAGGTCGGAGCCCTCGACGACGCCGGCCTCGCGCGGCACCCCGACCGCGTAGGCGACGGCGGTGACGGTCGCCCTGGCGTCGCCGGAGATCAGCTTCAGGTCGACTTCCTGCTCGCGCATCGTCGCGATCGTCTCGGCGGCGTCAGGACGCAGCGTCTCCTCCAGCACGACCAGCGCCAGCGCCTGCAGCCGCGGCGGCGGCGCGGCGGCGGGATCGGCGGGCAGCGCGCCATTCGCCTCGCCGAAGGCGACGACGCGCCGCCCGGCCGCCGTCTCCCGCTCGAGCTTGGCGGCGAGGTCGGCGGGCAGGTCGAGCGCCCCGGCCTCGGCGAGGACGTCGGGGGCGCCCATCACGTAGGTGGAGCCACCGCTGCCGGCGAGCGTGGCCCCGCTCCACTTCCACTCCGAGGAGAAGGGGACCTCGGCGCTGACGCTGGCCGCCTCGCCCGGGAAGCGCTCGGCGATCGTCTCCAGGGTGCGGTTGCGGTCGCCGGCGCTGGCGGCGAACCGGCTCAGCGCTGCCTCGGCTACGCCGGCCTCGGTGCCGGCGGCGACCTCGACCCCGTTCAGGCGCAGCTCGCCGGCGGTCAGGGTGCCGGTCTTGTCGACGCAGATCGTGTCGACGGCGGCCAGGCTCTCGCTGGCGCTCATCTGCTGGACCAGGGTGTCGCGCCGGGCCAGCCGCACCGCCGCGACCGCGAAGGTGACGCTCATCAGCAGCACCAGGCCCTCGGGGATCAGCGTCACCAGGCCGGCGGTCGCGGTCTGGGCGGCGCTCTCGAGATCCACGTTGCGGACGCTGAGGCTGAAGACGAGCACCGCCGCCAGCGGCAGCATCACGTAGGTCGAGGCGATGATCACCTGGTTGACCTCTTTCTGCAGCGGCGACGGCGGGTGGCGGAAGGCCCGGGCCTCGCCGGCGAGGCGGCCGGCGTAGCTCTGCTCGCGCACCGCGTCGACGACGTAGTAGCCGGAGCCGGAGATGCAGAAGGAGCCGGAGAGGACGCGGTCGCCGTCGGCCTTGCGGATCCCGTCGGCCTCGCCGGTCAGCATCGACTCGTCGAGGGTCATGCCGCGGCTCGCGCTCGCCTCGCCGTCGGCGACGAGCTGGTCGCCGGGCTCGATCCGGACGAGGTCGCCGGGGACGATCTCCTCGGCGGTCAGCTCGACCACCCCGCCGTCGCGGACGACCTTGGCGTGGGGGGCGACCAGCACCGCCAGCTCGTCCAGGGTCGCCTTCGCCTTCAGCTCCTGGCGGATGCCGATGTAGGAGTTGACCACCGCGATCAGGCCGAAGAGCGAGTCGGCGTAGAGGCCGAGGCTGAGATCGAGCACGAAGAAGGCGCCGATGATCGCGTTGAAGAGCGTGAAGACGTTGCCGGCGACGATGCTCGAAGTCGAGCGCGAGGAGCTCTGCGACGGCGCTCCCAGCTTGCGCAGGCGCTTGGCCGCCTCGGCGCTGGAGAGGCCCTCTGCGGTCGCTGGCTGGGCGGTGGCCATTGCGTCTATTCAATAGGGTGCGGGCCGGATGGCTCTGAAGCTTGGATTGAACCTGGGTTACTGGGGCATCGGCCCGGCCGGCGAGGACGCCCTCGAGGTCGTCAGCACGGCCGAGAAGCTCGGCTACGAGTCGGTCTGGGCGGCCGAGTCCTACGGCTCCGACGTGGTCAGCGTGCTGGCCTGGCTGGCGGCGCAGACCAACGAGATCAAGCTCGGCGCCGCGATCCTGCAGGTGCCCGCCCGCCCGCCGGCAGCCGCCGCGATGGCCGGGGCGACGATCGACAAGCTCTCCGGCGGCCGCTTCATCTTCGGCTTCGGCCCCTCCGGCCCGCAGGTCTCCGAGGGCTGGTACGGAGTTCCCTACGCGAAGCCGTGGGGCCGGACCCGCGAGTACATCGAAGTCGTGCGCGAGATCATCGCCCGCCAGGGGCCGGTCGAACACGAGGGCGAGCACTACACCCTGCCCCTGCCGGGCGGCGAGGGCAAGCCGCTGAAGCTCAACTTCCACCCGCTGCGCAACGAGATCCCGGTCTTCGTCGGCGCGATCGGCCGCAAATCGGTCGAGCTGGCGGCGGAGATCTGCGACGGCTGGATCCCGATCTTCTTCAGCGTCGACGCCTTCGAGGCGACCTGGGGGGAGCACCTGGAGGCCGGCTTCGCCAAGGGCGGGCGCCAGCGCTCCGACCTCGAGGTCTCGCCCTCGCTGCAGGTGGCGATCGACGGCGACCTGGAGGCGGCCAAGAGCGTCGTCAAGGCCGGTCTCGTCCTCTACTTCGGCGGCATGGGCAGCCGCAAGACCAACTTCTACGTCGACCTCGCCCACCGCTTCGGCTTCGGCGACGTCGCCGACGAGGTCCAGCAGCGCTTCCAGGACGGCGACCGCGACGGCGCCTTCAAGGCGATGCCCGACGAGATCGTCGAGGCCACCTCGCTGGTCGGCACCGAGGACGAAGTCGCGGCCCGGGTCGAGCGCTTCCGCGGCGCCGGCATCGATCGCCTGATCGTCTCGCCGGTGCACGTCGACCGCGCCGAGCAACTGCACACCCTCGAGCGTCTGGCCTCGGTCTCCGGGGTCGCAGACGCGCGGCTGACACTTCCCATAATCTTCCGCGCCGCGTGAAGATCGGAGTGCCGAAAGAGACTGCTGCTGGGGAGCGCCGGGTCGCGCTGGTCCCCGACGTGGTCAAGTCGCTGAAGAAGAACGAGCACGTCGACGTCCTCGTCGAGCGCGGCGCCGGCGACGCCGCCGGCCATCCCGACTCCCAGTACGCGGAGGCGGGGGCGGAGGTCGTCGAGGGCGAGGTTACGTGGGGCGCCGACGTCGTCCTGCGCGTCGCCGCCCCTTCCAGCGAGGAGATCGGCAAGCTCGGCTCGAGCCAGATCCTCGTCGGCCATCTCGCGCCCTGGACCGCGGCCGAGTCCAACAAGGCCCTGGCCGCGACCGGCGTCACCAGCTTCGCGATGGAGGCGATCCCGCGCACGACCCGCGCCCAGGCGATGGACGCGCTCTCCTCCCAGGCCGCCGCCGCCGGCTACGCGGCGACGCTGATCGCCGCCCGCGAGTCGGGCCGCTTCTTCGGGATGATGACCACCGCCGCCGGCACCGTGCCGCCGGCCAAGGTCCTCGTCCTCGGCGCCGGCGTCGCCGGCCTGCAGGCTGTCGCCACCGCCAAGCGGCTGGGCGCGATCGTCACCGGCTTCGACATCCGCCGCGCCGCCTGGGAGCAGATCGCCTCGCTCGGCGGCCGGCCGCTGGAACTGGACTTCATCCCCGACGCCGAGGGCGAGGGCGGCTACGCCCGGCCGCTGACCGACGAGGAGAACGCGCAGGTGCGCGACGCCCTCGACCGAGAACGCCGCCAAGCAGGACATCATCGTCACCACCGCCGCGATCCCCGGCCGCCCGGCGCCGCTGCTGATCACCGCCGAGGCCGTGCGCGGCATGGCGCCCGGCTCGGTGATCGTCGACCTCGCCGCCGAGACCGGCGGCAACTGCGAGCTGACCCAGGCGGGTGAGACCGTGGTCGAGAACGGCGTCAAGGTGATCGGCCCGCGCAACCTCGCCAGCGAGATGCCGGCCCCGGCCTCCCAGCTCTACGCCAAGAACCTCGAGAACCTGCTCGGCCTGCTGGTCAACGAGGAGGGCAAGGTCAACGTCGACTTCGAGGACGACATCGTCGCCGCCGCCTGCATCACCCAGGGCGGGGAGATCAAGAACGAGAGGGCGGCCAAATGAGCCTGTTCACCGAGATCACGATCTTCGTCCTCGCCGCCTTCGTCGGCTTCGAGGTGATCTCCAAGGTGCCGACCACCCTGCACACGCCGCTGATGTCGCAGACCAACGCGATCCACGGCATCGTCATGCTCGGCGGCCTGATCGTCGTCGGCTACGCCAACGACCCGCTCGAGTACGTGATCGGCACGATCGCGATCGCCTTCGGCGCGATCAACATCGTCGGCGGCTTCATGGTCACCGACCGCATGCTCGGCATGTTCTCCAAAAAGCCGAAACCGAAGGCCGACGCTGACGGGAAGGGCGGCTCGCTGATGGCCCAGGCCGTTCTCGCAGCCCGGTGGCGACGCCGCCACCGCGCTCTACATCGTCGCCTTCTCGCTCTTCATCATCGGGATCAAACGCGGCACCCACCCGACCACGGCCAAGCAGGGCAACCTGGTCGCCGCCGTCGGCATGGCGATCGCCGTCGCCACCACCCTGCTTGCTCGACGGGATCGGCAACTGGGGCCTGATCGCGCTCGGCCTCGGGATCGGCACCGCGGTCGGCGTGATCGCCTCGATCCGCGTGCAGATGACCGAGATGCCGCAGATGGTCGCCCTCTACAACGGCGTCGGCGGCGGCGCCGTGGCGCTGATCGCCTGGGCGGAGATCCGCCACGGGATCTCGCTCGGCGAGGAGATCCCGCTCGACACCCTGATCCCGATCCTCTTCTCCGCCGTCGTCGGCTCGGTCTCCTTCTGGGGCTCGAACATCGCCTTCGCCAAGCTCCAGGACCTGATTCCGACGCGAGCCGCTGGCGGTGCCCGGCCAGCAGGTGATCAACGTCGTCCTGCTGATCGGCATCCTCGCTGCCTGCGTCAACATCGCCGTCAACAACGACGATCCCTCGCAGGCGATCTTCATCCTCGTCCTGCTCGCCGCCGGCCTGCTCGGCAACCTCGTGGTGCTGCCGATCGGCGGCGCCGACATGCCGGTCGTGATCTCGCTGCTGAACGCCTTCACCGGCCTCTCCGCCGCCGCCGCCGGCTTCGCGCTCGACAACGTGGCGCTGATCGTCGCCGGCACCCTGGTCGGCTCCTCGGGAACGATCCTGACGATGGAGATGGCGACGGCGATGAACCGCTCGGTCGCCAACGTCCTCTTCGCCGGCTTCGGCGGCGCCCCCGCCGGCGGCGGGGGCGGCAGCACCGAGGAACGCCCGCACGTCTCGATCGGCGCCCAGGACGCGGCGATCAAGCTCGCCTACGCCGACACCGTCGTGATCGTCCCCGGCTACGGCCTCGCCGTCGCCCAGGCCCAGCACGCGATCAAAGAGGTCGGCGACGAGCTGGAGAAGCGCGGCGTCACCGTCAACTACGCGATCCACCCCGTCGCCGGCCGCATGCCGGGGCACATGAACGTCCTCCTCGCCGAGGCCGACGTGCCCTACGAGCAGCTGAAGGAGATGGAGGAGATCAACCCGGAGATGCCGCGCACCGACGTCGCCGTGATCGTCGGCGCCAACGACGTCACCAACCCGGCCGCCAAGAACGACCCCGACAGCCCGATCGCCGGGATGCCGATCATCGAAGTCGACCAGGCCCAGCAGGTGATCGTGATCAAGCGCTCGCTCAGCCCCGGCTTCGCCGGTATCGACAACGACCTCTTCTACGAAGCGAATACGTCGATGCTGTTCGACGACGCGAAGAAAGCCGCGGCTGACATCGCGGCTGAGATTCAGAACCTTTAGGGCGTAGGGGGAGGGGTGGGGTGCCCCTCTACCTTCGCTGGGATTTTCGCCTTGCGCGTCGTCTCACTCGTTGACGGGCACTGCGAAAATCGGACGCCGCTCGTACGAGGGGCACCCGACCCCTCCCTCGTCGAGCGATAGGGGGAGAGAACCTTGCCCGGGGTCCTTGGGTCGGAGTGCGAAGGGAGCGGGGGCAGTCGACGGTGGAGTGGGTCGGGACGCTTGGCGTCGTGGCGCTGCTGCTGGTCGGGTTGGTTGCGGCTGGGGTTCGGGTGCCAGGAGCGGAGTTGGCGCGGGCGGTGGCGTCGCGGATGCTCTGTGCGGTTTCGATGGCGGATGGGTGTGGCGACGAGCCGGGGCTGATCGCCGCCTACGGGACCGAGGTCGGGGAGCTGGTGCGGGAGCACATGCCGATGCTTGCGTTCGAGCAGGGGTCGCGGGCGGTGCCGGTGGACTTTCGTCGCTGTCGCAAGACGGCCTGTGCCGATCGTTCCGAGCGCGGGGAGGTTCACCGGACGGATGCGGGGTTGCCGGTGACCGCGTTCGTCCATGTCGTCGACTGCCGGGCGGGGGAGGCGGAGCGCACCGAGGCCGAGGGCGCCGACTGCTCGGGATCGCGTGCCGGCAATCTCTACATCCAGTACTGGACCTACTACGCCGGACTCAGCGACCATGCGGGATGTGCCGATCGTCGGCGACGAGGGATTCCATCTCGATGACTGGGAGGGCGATTCAGATTCGCATCGGCCCGGACGGTCAGGTCGACCAGCGAGCCTCTTCGCACAGCGGCTACAACTACGGCCGCGGCGCTGGCAACTGGGGCTCCGATGCCGGTCTCGACCTGGTTAACGAGATGGCCGAGGCTTTCGGCGCCCGCGAGCGCAACGGTTGGGGCGCGGAGACCGGGATCGCTCTTCGTCTCCGGCGGCAGCCATGCCGGCAACGCCGCCGGCATCCCCCACGTCGACCACTTCACCCCCGGCCGCCGTGTCCACCTGATCCCGCTCGAGCCGATCGCCGCCACCGACACCACGACCTTCGCCGTCAACCCGCCCTGGCGAAAGGAAGTCTGGCGCGACCCCGAGGCCGAGGGGACCGACTGAACGCGCCGCCGAGCTACTTCGGCGGCATCCGCAGGGCGCCGTCGAGGCGGATCGTCTCGCCGTTGAGCATCGGGTTGGCGACGATCTCCAGGACCATGCGGGCGTACTCCTCGGGGCGGCCGAGGCGGGAGGGGAAGGGGATGCCGGCGCCCAGCGCGGTGCGCGCCTCCTCGGGCAGGGCGGCCAGCAGCGGCGTGTCGAAGAGGCCGGGGGCGAGCGTCATCACCCGCACCCCGCGCGAGGCCATGTCGCGCGCCGCCGGCAGGGTCATGCCGACGATGCCGCCCTTGGAGGCGGCGTAGGCGATCTGGCCGATCTGGCCGTCGTAGGCGGCGATCGAGGCGGTGTTGACGCAGACGCCGCGCTCGCCCTCGGCGTCGGGCTCGTTGCCGCTCATCGAGTCCGCGGCCAGACGCAGCACGTTGAAGCTGCCGATCAGGTTGACCTTGACGACGTTGGAGAAGTACTCGAGGTTGTGCGGCCCGCCCTTGTGGGCGACTCGCTCGGCCCAGCCGATCCCGGCGCAGCAGACGGAGACGCGCAGGCCGCCCTCGGCGCTCGCGGCGCGCTCGACCGCGGCACCGACCGCCTCGGCGTCGGTCACGTCGGCGACGACGAAGGTGGCGCCGATCTCGGCCGCCAGCGCCTCGCCCTTCTCGGCGTTGAGGTCGGCGATCACGACCCTTGCACCGGCCGCCGCCAGTGCCCGCGCGCTCGCCGCGCCGAGCCCGGAGGCCCCGCCCGCAACCAACGCTCCCGCTCCCTCGACTCTCATAGGCGAGCAGAGTATTCACATCCCGGTATTCAGTGCTGTATAGGGTTTTCGTATCGCCACCGAGGTGACGGCAAGCTCCAAGGCAGCGATCGCGGAACGTCTCTCCGAGGCGCGGGCACGCACTTTTGAGCTGATCGAGCCGCTCGACGACGCCCAGCTCAACACCGTCTACTCGCCGATCCTCAGCCCGCTGGCCTGGGACCTCGGCCACATCGCCAACTTCGAGGAGCTCTGGCTGGTGCAGACGATCGGCGGGCGCGAGCCGATGCACGGCGAGCTCGGCCGTTTCTACGACGCGATCGAGAACCCGCGGGTGACCCGCGGCGAGCTCCCGATTCTCCGCGACGCCGAGTTGCGCGCCTACCTGGCCGACGTCCGCGAGCGCACGCTCGACGTCCTCGACTCGGTCGACGTCTCGCCCGAGGCCGACGACCCCCTGCTGCGCGAAGGCTTCGTCTACGAGATGCTGCTCGCGCACGAGCTCCAGCACAACGAGACGATGCTGCAGCTGCTGCAGATGGTCGACGGCTACGAGTCGGATCTCGTCGACGCGGCGCGCGAGTCGACCCCGGCCCTGATCAGCCGGAGACGGTGCGAGATGGCGGCCGGCGAGTACGCGATCGGCGCTCCCGCCCGCGGCTTCGCCTACGACAACGAGCGCCCTCGTCACACGGTCGAGGCTGGCCGCCTTCGAGATCGATCGAACCCCGGTCAGCAACGGCGCGTACACCGAGTTCATGGAGGCCACCGGGGCCGAGCCGCCGCTGTACTGGGAGCGCGACGGCGATGGATGGGTCGACACCGCGATGGGCCGCCGCGACCGCGGTCGTGCCCGGCCGACCCCGTCGTCCACGTCTCCTGGGAACAGGCGGACGCCTTCGCCCGCTGGGCCGGGAAACGGCTGCCGAGCGAGCACGAGTGGGAGGCGGCCCGCCCGCGGCTGGAGGGAGTCGGCCACGCCTGGGAGTGGACCGCCTCCGACCTCCTCGCCTACCCCGGCTTCGAGGCCTTCCCCTATCGCGAGTACTCCGAGGTCTTCTTCGGCGACGAGTACAAGGTCCTGCGCGGCGGCGCCTGGGCGACCCACTCCGACGTCGTCCGCGCCAGCTTCCGCAACTGGGACCTGCCGCAGCGCCGCCAGATCTTCTCCGGCCTGCGCTGCGCGAGGGACGCATGATCGCGATCGACGTCCACCTCGACGCCGACGCCGCGGCGACGATGGCGCGCGACGTGCGCGCCGGGCTCTGCGCCTACCCGAAGGAGCTGGCGCCCAAATACTTCTACGACGAGCGCGGCTCGCAGCTGTTCGAGCAGATCACCGAGCTGCCCGAGTACTACCCGACCCGGGCCGAGCGGGAGATCCTCGCCGAGCGCTCGCCGGAGATCCTCGGCGCAGCAGGCGGTCCCGGCACCCTGGTCGAGCTCGGCTCCGGCTCGGCCGCGAAGACCCGCCACCTGCTGAGCGCGATGCGCGACGCCGGCGGCCTCGACACCTACGTCCCGGTCGACATCTCCGAGGAGATCACCCACCAGACTGCTGCCTGCCTGGTCGACGAGTACCCGGGGCTCGCCGTCCGCGGACTCGTCTGCGACTTCGAGGAGCACCTGGAGCGGATCCCGGCCGGCGGCGGGGCGCGGATGATCGCCTTCCTCGGTGGCACGATCGGCAACCTCTACCCGCGCCGGCGCCATGAATTCCTGGAGCGGATCGGGGCACTGCTCGGTCCTGGCGATCACCTCCTGCTCGGCACCGACCTGGTCAAGGACGCGAGCCCGGCTCGAGGCCGCCTACGACGACGGCGCCGGCGTCACCGCCGAGTTCAACAAGAACGTGCTCGAGGTGCTCAACCGCGAGCTCGGCGCCGACTTCGACCTCGACGCCTTCGAGCACGTCGCCCGCTACGACGCCGAGGCGGAGCGGATGGACATCCGCCTGCGCTCGCTCGCCGAGCAGGAGGTGCGCCTCGACGGCCTCGACCTCGATATCGCCTTCGCCGCCGGTGAGGAGATGCGGACGGAGATCTCGACCAAGTTCACCCGGGCCCGGCTGGAATCCGTCTACGAGGGGGCCGGCCTGCAGATGCGCGGCTGGTTCACCGACGCCGCCGGCGACTACGCGCTCTCGCTGGCCTGCAGAGCCGGCTGACGAACTGCCGGCACCTGCTGGGTGATGCAGTGGATGTTGCCGCCTCCGAGCAGGATCTCGCGGGCGGGGACGCCGACCACCTCGCGCTCGGGAAAGCAGCGGCGCAGGACTTCGATCGCCTCGTCGTCGTAGCGCTCGTCGAGCAGCGGCATCACGACGCGCGAGTTGGCGAGGTAGAAGTTCGCGTAGGAGGCGGCGAGGCGATCGCCGGCGCGGCGCGGCTGGGTGCCCGCCGCGGCCTCGACCCCGGCCGCCTCCTCGGCCTCGATCGAGCAGCGGGCCGGGCGAGGGCAGGCGCACCACCTCGAAGCGGCGGCCGCGGGCGTCGGTGGCGGCTTCCAGCCGCGCGCAGCGCCTCGCGTGAGATCGCCGCCTGGGGATCGGACTCGTCCTCGCACCAGGTCAGCAGGACGACCCCTGGGCGGGCGAAGCAGGCGAGGTTGTCGACGTGGCCGTCGGTCTCGTCGTCGTAGACCCCGCGCCCGAGCCAGACGACCTTCTCGGCGCCGAGGTAGTCGCACAGCGTTCGCTCGATCTGCCCGCGTGAGAGCTCCGGGTTGCGGTTGCGGTTGAGCAGGCACTCCTCCGTCGTCAGCACCGTGCCCTCGCCGTCGACGTGGATCGCCCCGCCCTCGAGCACGAGCGGGGCACGGTAGCGCTCGGCCCCCTCGATCTCCAGCACTCTGGCGGCGACGCGGTCGTCGCGCTCCCAGGAGGAGTAGAGCCCGCCCTCGCGCCCGCCCCAGGCGTTGAAGCGCCAGTCGACGCCCACGCCGCCCACCGGCGCCGTCGAGGACGAAGGTCGGCCCGGTGTCGCGCATCCAGGCGTCGTCGGTGGCGAACCTCGACCACCCGGATCGCCGGTGAGAGCAGCGCGCGGCAGCGCTCGAGCTGGCCGCCCGAGGCCGCCATCGTCACCGGCTCGGAGACGGCGATCGCCTCGGCCACCGCCGCGAAGGCCTCCTGCGCCGGCCCCGCGCCGAGCCGCCAGTTGTCGGGCCGCTCCGGCCAGGCCATCCAGCAGCCGTCGTGCGGCTCGAACTCGGCCGGCATTCGGAAGCCGTCGGCCGCCGGAGTCGAGTCGATCGTGACGCTCATGGGGTCCTCATCATCCTCTGCGGCAGTCCTTTGGTCCGGATAGCGGACCAAAGGACTGCCGCGCTCCGTCCGGGGGCTACAGTCGGAGCATGGAGGAGATCCGGCTGATCGTCGCTCCGCGCAGCCGCCGGAGTCGCCGGCCCGGACCCGGCCGCCCAGTCGCGCAGCCCTTCCGCGATCGCCGCCGTGCAGCAGCGCTGGCACCCTGACTCCGACCAGCACGAAGCGGCGCTGGCGGCCGGGATCAGCTCGCGGCGGGCGAGGGCGCGCGGCTGGTCTGCCTGCAGGAGCTGACGCTGAGCCGTTACTTCGCGGTCGACCCGGCGGGTCCGGAGGCCGCCGGCGCCGAGCCCGAGGAACTGCCCGGCGGCCCCACGCACTGCTTCGCCGCCCGCCTGGCGGCGGAGGCCGGCGTCCACGTTCACGCCTCGCTCTACGAGCGTGCCGACGCCGGCGACGGGCTCGGCTTCAACACCGCGATCGTCGTCGCCCCGAGCGGCGACCTCCTCGCCCGCACCCGCAAGCTGCACATCCCGGTCACCGCCGGCTACCACGAGGATCGCTACTTCCGGCCCGGCCCGGCGGGACCCGACCCTTTCCCGGTTCTCTCCCTGGGCGAGGCCCGGCTCGGCCTGCCGACCTGCTGGGACCAGTGGTTCCCCGAGGTCGCCCGCGCCTACAGCCTCGCGCGGCGCCGAGGTGCTCGTCTACCCGACCGCGATCGGCTCCGAGCCCGACCACCCCGACTTCGACACCGAGCCGCTCTGGCAGCAGGTGATCGTCGCTAACGGAATCGCCAACGGCACCTTCATGGTCGCCGTCAACAGGACGGCGAAGGAGCCACCGCTGACGTTCTACGGCAGCTCCTTCATCTCGGACCCGTACGGTCGCGTACTCGCTCGAGCTCCCCGTGATCGAGCCGGCCGTGCTCGTCGCCGACCTCGACCTCGACCAGCGCCAGGACTGGCTGGAGCTCTTCCCGCTGCTGGCCACCCGACGGCCTGACGCCTACTCCGGGCTGACGGAGGACCCAGACGAGCCGGCGGGCTAAGCGGGGGCCAGCGCCTCGATCGTCTCACCCATCTGGTCGGGGGTGACGATCGGGGTCAGGATCGGCAGGGTGATGCCGCCGGCGACGAAGGCCGCGAGGCGTTCCTTCATCTCCTCCGGGGTGCCGAAGACGAACATGTCCTCGATCAGCTCCCAGGGGGCGGCCGCGGCAGCGGCTTGACGGTCCCCCGACTCCCAGGCAGCGATCATGGGATCTATCTGCTCGCCGTAACCCGAGCCAGCGATAGAAGGCGGTGTAGACGGGGACGGTGATGTAGGAGGAGAACATGAAGCGGGCGAGGGGCTCGACCTGCTCGCGCTCGCCTGGGATGCAGAAGAAGCGGCAGAGCAGCTCGAATCCTGACGGCGCATCCCCGAGCTGCGCCGTCACCTGCGGCAGGCCGCCCAGCGGCAGGAAGTTGGTGAAGGCGCCCTGTGCCCGCTCCACCGCCAGCTGCAGCATCTTGCCGCGCAGGGCCGCCAGCACGATCGGGACCGGCTGCTCCGGCGCTGCTTCGAGCTTGAAGCCGGTGCTCGTCCGCTCGCCCGCGAGCGCGGTCTGCAGGAAGTCGAGCGTCCCTCGCACCTTGCTCAGCGGCTTTTCGAAGGGAATGCCGTTCCAGCCTTCGACGATCCGGTCCGAGGAGGATCCGATCCCCAGCACGAAGCGCCCGTCGGAGGCACTGGACAGCGCTGCCGCCTCCTGCGCCAGCAGGGCCGGACCGCGCTGGAAGACGCCGACGATCCCGGTGCCCAGGCGCATCTGCTCGGTCCAGGCGGCGCTCAGCGCCAGCGGCGTGAAGCCGTCCGGGCCGGCGGTCTCGCCGGTCCAGAGGTCGGTGTAGCCAACCGCCTCGGCGCGCTTGACGTGCTCCTCGTGATCGGCCAGCGAGAGGCCCGGTAGTGGCAGGGTCAGTCCCCAACGCTGCGACATGGCGCGACCCTATAGCCTCCGCCGCCGATGCCCGAGAGCTCTCAGGCCAAGCCAGACCGCAACCTCGCCCTGGAGCTGGTGCGGGTGACCGAGGCGGCGGCGCTCGCCGCGGCCCGCTGGGTCGGCCGTGGCGACAAGATCGCCGCCGACGGGGCCGCGGTCGACGCGATGCGCTTCGTGCTCGACTCGGTCGCGATGGACGGCGTCGTCGTCATCGGCGAGGGCGAGAAGGACGAAGCTCCGATGCTCTTCAACGGCGAGCAGATCGGCGACGGCAGCCCGCCCGTGGTCGACATCGCCGTCGACCCGCTGGAGGGGACGACGCTCTGCGCCCGCGGCATGCCGAGCGCCCTGGCCGTGATCGCCCTCGCCGAGCGCGGCTCGATGTTCGACCCCGGCCCCTGCGTCTACATGGAAAAGATGGCCGGCGGCGAGGAGATCGCCGACCTGCTCGACCTCGACCGGCCGCTGCCGGAGACCCTGAAGCTGATCGCCGAGCGCAAGGGCGGCAGCGTCGGCGACGTGACCGTCGTCATGCTCGACCGCCCCCGTCACGAGGAGGCGATGCGAGAAGTGCGCGAGGCCGGCGCCCGCATCCGCCTGATCAGCGACGGCGACGTCTCCGCCGCCCTGCTCGCGGTCAGCGAACGCTCCCCGGTCGACCTCCTCTGGGGCATCGGCGGCACCCCCGAGGGCGTGCTCTCGGCCGCCGCCCTGAAGTCGATGGGAGGCCAGTTGCTGGGCCGGCTCTGGCCCCGCGACGACGGCGAGCGCCAGGCGGCTGTCGACGCCGGTTATGACCTCTCCCGCGTCCTCACGGCAGACGACCTCTGCTCCGGCGACGACGTCTTCTTCTCCGCCACCGGCGTCACCGACGGCGACGTCCTCCAGGGCGTCCGCTACAGCGGCAACGGCGCCACCACCGAATCGCTGGTGATGCGCTCGCGCTCGGGCACCGTGCGCCGCGTCCACGCCCGTCACGATCGCTCGAAGCTGCGAGCGATCATCGGCGAGAAATACGGCTGAGCCGGGACTTACTGGGGCGCACCGCCCGGAGGTGGCATCGATTCGGCGGCCAGGCGCTCCTGGTCTCGCGCCACCTCTTCGCCGACGAACGGGACCAGGACCTCGTAGGTGAGCGCCGGCAGCTGGCTCGGAAGCTGGGCCGTCTGGTGGCGCGCGATTCCCTCGAAGACCCGCGCCAGCACCGCTCCGGTGGCGAGCGAGGTGCCCTGGGGCAGGCCGGGCAGCTCCTCACCGGGTTCGAGGCCTTCGTCCAGCAGCTTTTTGAAGCGGGTGAAGTCCTCCTGGAAGAGTTCTCGCGAGGTGGCGCCGATCGCGGCGAGCTCGACCACGACGACCCTGGCCGCGGCGGGGTCGGCGGCGAACCACTCGAGCATCACCCGGGCCCCTTCCCTGACCCGGTCGACCCAGGGACCCGGGGCACAGTAGACCGCCCTGATCGCCGCCTCGAGATCCTCGACGAGGATGCTGCGGGCCGCCAGCAGGCAGTCCTCCTTGTCTTCGAAGAGCTCGTAGAAGCTCTCGCGGCCGACACCTGCCTCCTCGAGGATGTCGGCGACCGAGGTCGACTCGTAGCCTTTGGCGGCGGTCACCCGGACGACGGCCGCCAGCAGTCGCTCGCGCTGGGAGCGGCTGACGATCTCGCGCGGGAGGCCATGGCGGCCACGGGGCAGCCGCCAGCGGCGCAGGTCGCTGTCGTTGTCAGGCACCGAGACCCGGTGTGGCGTCGGCGGCAAACCGCGCCTGTTTCAGCGCCTCGTCGTGACCGGCGAAGGGAAGCACCAGGATGTAGGCGATCTCGGGCAGAAGGTCCAGCAGGCTCTCGGCCCCGTGGACGACGATCTGGTTGTAGACCAGCACCTGAGTTCGCCCGAAGGCGAGGCGTGGATCGGCGTGCGAGTCGTGCTGCTCGGCGTTTGCCCAGAGGCTTTCGACGGCCGGCATCAGCAGGTCGCGATAGCGATCGACCACCGCCGCTTCGGCCGCCACCGCCTCGCCCGACACGAACTGGGCCAGGGCGGGGTTGGCGGCCATCAGGCCCAGCGTGGCGGCAGTCGCTTTTCGCACCGCCTCAGGTGGCGCGTCCGAGCTCGAGTAGGAGCTGGTGGCCGCCGCTTCCAGCTCTTCGATGCACCAGTCGATCGCGGCGTCGAAGCACTCCTTCTTGCCCGCGAAGCGCTTGTAGAAGGTGGTTCGAGAGATGCTGGCCCGGCTGACGAGGTCGGCGATCGTGGTCGCCGCATAGGTCTTCTCCGCGCAGCTGGCCACCATCGCTTCGATGATGCGCTGTCGCTGGGAGAGGACGCCTACGTCGATCGGAATCGTTGGCTCCAGAATGCCGTGCACAGTTTCAGTACCCCCGCTTTTTTCCATCGAGGCAATTGTTTCAATCTCTCTGGTCGCGTACCTCAGGGTCCCGACTAACAAACTCTCTCGACTATAGGGATTCTTCAGTCCACGGCTAGGGTCCAATATGACAGTTCTTATTTGCTACTTGCCGAGGTCGGCGGTGCGGCGCCCGCGTCATCGGATTCCTGGCAGCCGCAGGGTTCCTTGTCCCGGTACGGCAGTTCGCCGGTGTCATGAACCTCGAAGCGCAGGGAGTTGATCACCGCTCCCGCCAGCAGGGCCAGGCTCAGCACGTAGAACCAGAGCAGGGCGATCAGGATAAAGCCCAGGGTCGAGCCGAAATGCGAGAGGCTGGAGACGTTTGCGAGGTAGATCGGGAAGAGCCAGTTGGCGAGCCCGGCGGCGAAGGTGACGAAGGCCGCTCCCGGCCAGACCGCGCGCCAGGGCATGTGCCCTTTCGGCACCGCCCAGAAGATCACCGAGCAGATCGCGAAGGTGACGAGCAGCGCCGCGCCGAGCAGCAGCAGGGTGTCGATCAGCTTGATGTCGGAGAGCCCGAGCGGCAACCGGTCGGTGCTGGAGATCAAGCCGCTCTCGATCGCCGGCACGAAGATGCTGGCGGCGATGAAGAGCAGGACGACGCCCAGCATCGCGAAGGAGAAGCGCTTCTGCTCGACCCAGCCGCGGCACTCGACGTGGTAGATGCGGCAGAAGGCGGTGTCCATCGCCCCCCAGAAGGAGGCGCCGATCCAGAGGGAGCCGACGAAGGCGGCGATCCCGATCGTCGTCGAGTTGTTCTGGATCCGGTTGAGGACGTCGGTCAGCGTCTGCTGCTCGACGCTGGGGAAGAGGCGCTCGAGGTCGTTGACGACGCTGGTCTCGACCCCCTCGATCTTCAGCACCTGACCGAAGACGAAGAGGACCAGCAGGGCGAAGGGGAAGACCGCCAGCATCAGGTTGTAGGCGACCATCGCCGAGAGTCCGGTGACGTTCTCGCGGTAAGCGCGCTGCCAGAAGGCGCTTAGCCAGGGTCGGGGATGGCGCATCGAGTTGGGCATTGACTTCACAAACTGAAGCGACTACGATACGAACAAGCGTTTGACGAAGTTTCGACGCGTGCCCTTCGGGCTACACCGCAGTGCAAATATTGATGCTTACTTCGCGGACCAGGTCGCCGGTCCGCTTTTCTATCGGCCGGCGCGACTTTTGGCTCGCGGCGGCATTTCATTGCCAGGACTAAACACGAAGCGCTAGGGAAATGAGTAGAACAGGATGCTGGTAGCTGAGCTTCAGGAGTTGGAGGAGGTCAAAGGCCTCATCAATCGCGGGCAGCAGCTCGGCGTGCTGACCTTCGGCGATATCGCCTCGGCCGTGTCCGAGGTCGATCTCGACGAGTCGGACGTCGAGGATCTCTACGGGCACCTCGAGAAGTCGGGGATCGAGCTCGTCGAGGACATGGACCCGGCCCAGAAAGCGGCCGCGGACGCGATGCCCGCCGACACCGGCAAGAAAGGCCGTCGCCGCCCGAAAGCGGCGCTCGACCTGAAACCGGACATGACCACGGATTCCCTGCAGCTGTTCCTCAAGGACATCGGCAAAGTCCGCCTGCTGACCGCCGCGGAGGAGGTCGAACTCGCCAAGCGCATCGAGCGAGGCGACCTCGACGCGAAGCAGAAAATGGTCGAGTCCAACCTGCGCCTGGTCGTCTCGATCGCGAAAAATTACCGCAACCAGGGCCTTCCCTTCCTCGATCTGATCCAGGAGGGAACGCTGGGCCTGGTCCGCGCGGCGGAGAAGTTCGACTACCGCAAGGGGTTCAAGTTCTCCACCTACGCGACCTGGTGGATCCGCCAGGCGATCGCCCGTGCCCTGGCCGACAAGGCCCGCACGATCCGCATTCCGGTCCACGTGGTCGAGAAGCTGAACAAGATCGGCCGTGCCGAGCGCAAGCTGGTCACCGAGCTGGGCCGTGAGCCCACCCCGGAGGAGATCGCCGAGGTGACGGGGATCGATCCCGAGGAGGTCGACTCGATCAAGCGCTCCGCCCAGGCCCCGGTCTCGCTGGAGAAGCCGGTCGGCGACGAGGAGGAGTCCGAGTTCGGCCAGTTCATCGCCGACGAGAAGGCCGAGTCCCCGTTCGACCGCGCCGCGGACCTGCTGACCAAAGAGGCCCTGAAGGAAGCGCTGGAGAACCTCTCCTACCGCGAGCGCCGCGTTCTGGAGCTGCGCTACGGCCTCGGCGGCGAGCACCCGCGCACGCTCGACGAGGTCGGCCGCACCTTCAACGTCACCCGCGAGCGGATCCGCCAGATCGAGAACCAGATCGCTCAAAAAGCTGCAGTCGCTGGGCGAGGCCCAGAAACTGCGCGAGGTCGGCGCTGAGTTCCCGGGCATCAAGTGATCGGACGTCCCGGCCGATAGAGGTCGGGATGTTCGAGATCGACTCAGCGCTGCGTACTCTTGTAGAGCGGAGCGGCTCCGATCTGCATGTAAAGGTCGGGGTGCCCCCGACCGTGCGACTGCATGGTGACCTGGTGCCGCTCGAGGGATATCCGGCGCTGACCCCGGAGGAAACGGAAAAGGCCTTCCACGACGTCGCCGAAGTCCGTTCGCAGACGGAGTTCGAGGAGGCCGGGGAGGCCGACTTCTCCTACGCGATACCGGGGGTCTCGCGCTTCCGCGTCAACACCTTCAAGCAGCGCGGCTCGATCTCGATCGTCTGCCGCGCGATTCCCTTCGAAATCCGCTCGGTCGACGAGCTCGGCCTGCCGCCGGTCGTCACCAAGCTGGCCGAAGAGCAGCGCGGGATCGTCCTCGTCACCGGCACCACCGGCTCCGGCAAGAGCACGACGCTGGCGGCGATGATCGACCACATCAACCGCACCAGGACAAGTCACATCATCACCCTCGAGGACCCGATCGAGTACCTGCACGAAGACAAAGGCTCGATCGTCAACCAGCGCGAAGTCGGGTCGGACACCGAGAGCTTCAGCCGGGCGATGCGGCGGGTTCTGCGCCAGGACCCCGACGTGATCCTGATCGGCGAGATGCGCGACGAGGAGACGGTCCGCACGGCGTTGTCGGCGGCCGAGACCGGCCACCTCGTCCTCTCGACCGTGCACACCCTGGACGCGACCGAGACCGATCAACCGCATCATCGACTTCTTCCCGCCTCACCTCCAGCACCAGGCCCGGGTGATGCTCTCGGCGACCCTGAAGGGGGCGATCGCCCAGCGCCTCGTCCCCGACGTCACCGGCGACGGCCGCGTCCCCGCCTCGGAGATCCTCGTCGTCACCGGCCGCGTCCAGGACCTGATCATGAATCCCGGAGGAGACCGGCAAGATCACCGAGGTGATCGGCGAGGGCGAGTACTACGGCATGCGCACCTTCGACCAGTCCCTGCTCGGCTACGTGATGGAGGGCAAGATCTCCGAGCAGGTCGCCCTCGACTACGCCTCCAGCCCCCACGACTTCAAACTGATGCTGGCCGCCGGCGGCCAGCGGGCAAGCGGCATCGAGCAGCTGGCGCCCGCTACTGAGTAGGACGAGCGTCCAGGTCTCCCGCTCTCCGGCTGGGCGCGCTCAAGGCAGGGAACCCCGCCGCCGATGGGCCAAGAGGTGTTTTCCAATTTTCTCCACCGTCGCCTGCGTGAACTTGCATCCAGCGAGAGCGGCATGGCGCTCCCGGTGGCCCTCTTCGCGATGATCTCCAGCATGGCCCTGGCCGGCGCCGCGGTCGTCTCCTCGGTCGACGTCCAGCAGGGCGCCAAGCGCGACAGCGGCTCCAAGAGCGCGATCGCCGCCGCCGACGCCGGCGCCAACGTCGCGACCATGCGGCTCAGCCGCTACGCCAACAGCCTCGACTCCTCGCCTTGCCTGGCGGAATCCGGCGGCACCCTGGTCACCAGCGAGCCGGCGGCGGACGGCTGGTGCCCGCCGGTCGCCGGCACGGTCGGCAGCGCCACCTACAGCTATCGCGTCAGCCCCGCCGGGTCGCTGGGCGAGGGTCTCTGCGGCGAGTACGACCTCTGCATCGTCTCGACCGGCACCGTCGACGGGGTCAGCAGGCGGATCGAGATGACCTTCAACGAATCGACCATCGCCGGCACCGACGAGGAGGGGGGGACGGAGGAGGATGGTGGTGGCAGCGGTCTGGGCACCGAAGGCCTGATCGGCGAAGACGGCATCGACATCAACGGCAGCGCCGCGGACATTCGCGTCGGCCTGGGAAGCAACGGCGACGTGATCAGCAACGCGAACGCGGTGATCTGCGGAGATATCCGGGTCGGCATCGGCAGAGAAAACACCGCCGATCAGTGCAGCGGCTACAAAGAATACGAAGGCAACGTCAACCTGCCGCCGGTGAGCGGCTTCATGCCGGGGGACATCGCCAGCCACAACGCCAACAACCGCTTGCTCAAATGCCTATCGACGAACAACCCGGTCGAATGCCAGAAAGACACCTACACCGGGAACTGGAAATCCAAGCCGCCGTACAACTCGGAAACGCGGACGATTGAAATCGGCGCCGGTAACGCCCTCACGGTGGGCGGCAGCGGCGACTACTGGATCTGCCGCCTGGTGATGGACGGCCATTCCGAACTGATCATGCCCGCGGGGGCCGAGGTCCGCTTCTTCTTCGATACCCCGGAGAACTGCAAAATGTCCGCGGTCGCGACCCAGATCTCGACCAGTGGCTCGAGCCGGATCGTCTCCACCGGCTATCAGACGTCGTCGGGGAACTTCGCCCTTCCCGGCTTCTACCTCCTCGGCTCTGAGACGACGGCGACCAAGGTCTCGCTCGGTGGCAACACCTCGACCAACGAACTCATCGTCTACGGCCCCGACACGATCATGGAATTCAGCGGCAACGCCAGCTACAAGGGTCTGGTTGCCGGCAAATGGGTCTACGTGAACGGCAACATCAAGATGAAAAACGATGCCGGCTTCGAACTGCCGCCGGAGCTGCAGCCGCCGCCCCCGGAGGAGGAGGAGGACGTCGAGGAGACCCCCGGCGTGCGCTATTTCACGCCGCAGTCCTACCTCGAGTGCTCCGGCGATGCCGTCTCGCCGCCCAACGCCAGCTGCTGAGCCGAGCGCCGTCGCGGCGTCCGCCTTTCGCGATTCAAGCTCCGCAACGCTGCTGCCGAGCTAAGTAAGCGAACGTATGAGAGAGCAGCTCAACAGCAACCCGATAATGCAGCTGGCCCTGATTGGGGTGCTGCTGCTCGGTGGCGGCTTCTTCGTGATGTCGACGATGGGCGGCGGCGAAAGCGAAGAAAGCTCGAGCGACACCGCGGTCACCGCGACGGTCAACGGCGCGACCGCCACCGGCTCAACCCCTGGCGCCGCGGTCGACGAGGCGATCGGAAGCCTGGAAGCCGGTGCTGCCACGGCGACGGTGCCGCCTGCCGACGCGGTCGCCAATGCCCCGGCCCGCCTTCCCCAGCCTGTCCTGAACGCCTGGAAGCGCAACCAGACCGTGGTCCTCCTCTTCGTCCGCGACGGTGGTATCGAAGACCGCCTGGTCGCTCAGACCACCCGCAACCTCTCCGGCCTCGCGCGGGTCACGACCTTCGTCGTCCCGGCAAGCGGGATCTCGCGCTACACGGCGGTTTCGGAGGGGGTCGGCGTCGAACGCGTCCCGGCCCTGGTCGTGATCTCCCCGCGGCACCTCGATCAGCAGGTACCGACGGCGTCCGTCCACTACGGCTTCCAGAGCTCCGCCAGCGTCGTCCAGGCGATCGTCGACGCCGGCTACGAGGGCCCGACCGTCGACTACCACCCCTGAGCATGGAGAGCGGCGACTACCGCAGCCACCTGCGACCCGTTCCGGATTCCGGCGACTCGACCGCGCCGCAGCTCGATCCCGGTGCCGGCGGCACCCCAGGGCTCACTCCGCCACTCGCCCGTGGCCGCTCCAGCGGCTTCATCACCGACGTCCTCGTCGACCTCGGCTACGTCGCCGACGACCGCGCCCGCCAGGCGATCGATGAGGCGCGCACTGCTGGGGTGCCGCCCGAGGCGCTGCTGCTAACCCAGGGGGCGATCACCGGCGATCAACTCTCACGGGCGATCGCCGAGCGCTATGGGCTCGACCACCTCGACCTCTCCGCTTTCCACGTCGACATGGCGGCGGCAAACCTGATCTCCGTCAGCACCGCTCGCCGTTACCGGGCGCTGCCGGTCGGGTTCGTCGACAAGGAGACTCTGCTGGTCGCGATGTCGGACCCGACCAACGTGCTGGCGGTCGACGACATCCAGATCGCCACCGCGCTCGACTGCCGCGTCGCGGTCGCCGCCGAGGAGGACATCGAAGCGCTGATCGGGCGCCTCAACACGCTGCAGAGCGCCGTCACCGAGGCGGTGACCGAGGGCGAGGAGGAGGCCGAGGCCGAACTGGCCCAGGTCACCGACATGGAAGTCAGTGCCGAGGACGCGCCGGTGATCAAGCTCGTCTACAGCATCCTCGGCCAGGCGGTGGGGGAGGGGGCCTCCGACGTCCACTTCGAGCCGGCCGAGAGCCAGATGCGGGTCCGCTTCCGGATCGACGGGGTGCTGCGCGAGGCGGCGCACGTGCCGAAGCGGATGGTCAACGCGGTGGTCTCCCGGATCAAGATCATGAGCGACCTCAACATCGCCGAGAAGCGCATCCCCCAGGACGGGCGGGTCAGCGTCACGGTCGAGGAGCGGCGCATCGACCTGCGGGTGACGACGCTGCCGACCCAGCGCGGCGAGGGGGCGACGATCCGCATCCTCGACAAAGACAACGCCCAGCGCTCGCTCGACGAACTCGGCATGGACGGCAGCGCCCGCGAGCGCTTCCAAGGCTCGTTTCAGCAGGCCTATGGCGCCGTGCTGGTCACCGGCCCGACCGGCTCCGGCAAGTCGACCACCCTCTACGCCGCCCTGCAGGAGATGAACCAGGTCGAGAAGAACATCATCACGATCGAGGACCCGGTCGAGTACCGCCTCGACGGCATCAGCCAGATCAACGTCAACCGCAAGGCGGGCCTCGATTTCGCCACCGGGCTGCGCTCGATCCTGCGCGCCGACCCCGACATCGTCATGGTCGGCGAGATCCGCGACGGCGAGACGGCGCGGATCGCGATCGAGGCGGCGCTGACCGGGCACATGATGCTCACCACCCTGCACACCAACGACGCCCCCGGTGCCATCACCCGCCTGACCAAGATGGGCATCGAGTCCTTCCTCACCGCCTCCTCCGTCGACTGCGTCGTCGCCCAGCGGCTGGCCCGCAAGCTCTGCAGCCACTGCAAGCGACGCACGGTGGTGCCGCCGCAGGCCCTTGCCGACGCCGACATCCGCGTCGGCGCCGAGCTCGAGGCCTACGAGCCCGCCGGCTGCTCGCGGTGCAACCAGAGTGGCTATCGCGGCCGCGTCGGCATCTACTCGGTGATGAAGATGAGCGAGCGGATCAAGGAGATGACCGTCTCCCACGCGTCCGAGGCAGACATCGCCACAGTTGCCCGCCAAGAGGGCATGCTGACCCTGCGCGAGGACGGCGTCGGCAAGGTCCGCGCCGGCAAGACCAGCCTCGAGGAGATCCTCCGTGTCACTGCCTGAGCCGCCCGATCGTACGCGGGTGTCAAGGAATCGACTCCAGCCGTCGATCTAACCGTCATGGACTTCGACTTCTCAGAGGTGCTGCGACGGATGGTCGAGGCCCGTGCCTCCGACGTGCACCTGACCGCCGGCTTCCCGCCGGCGATCCGCGACAAGGGCAGGATCGAGCCGATGGACGGCTTCCCGGTCCTCGACGGGCAGCAGACCCGCGAGGTCGTCTTCAGCATCCTCAACGACGACCAGCGCAAACGCTTCGAGAACAACAAACAGCTCGACTTCGCCTACGCGATCCCCAACGTCGCCCGCTTCCGCGTCAACTGCTTCATGCAGCGTGGCGCGGTCAGCGCCGCCTTCCGCCTGGTGCCGCAGGACATCCCCGCCCTCGACTCGCTCGGGGTGCCGCAGATCCTCCGCGAGCTGACCGCCAAACCGCGTGGCTTCGTCCTCGTCACCGGTCCCACCGGCTCGGGCAAGAGCACCACCCTGGCGGCGATGATCGACGTCATCAACCGCGAGAAACAGGACCACATCCTCACGATCGAGGATCCGATCGAGTTCCTGCACCAGCACAAAAAATCAATCGTCAACCAGCGCGAGGTCGGGTCCGACGCGACTGACTTCGCGCTCGGCCTGCGCGCCGCCCTGCGAGAGGACCCCGACGTGATCCTGGTCGGCGAGATGCGCGACCTGGAGACGATCTCCACGGCGCTGACCGCGGCCGAGACCGGCCACCTCGTCTTCGCCACCCTGCACACGCAGTCGACCGCGCAGACGGTCGATCGCATCATCGACGTCTTCCCCCCGGAGCAGCAGGGGCAGGTGCGGACCCAGCTCTCGATCGCCCTGCAGGGGATCGTCACCCAGCAGCTGCTGCCCACCGCCGACGGCAGGGGCCGCATCGTCGCCACCGAGGTGCTGGTGCCGACGCCGGCGATCCGCAACCTGATCCGCGAGGGCAAGACCCACCAGATCTACGCCGCGGTCCAGACCTCGGGCGCGATCGGCATGCAGACCATGGACGCCGACCTGGCGCGCCTGGTGCGGGCCGGGACGATCAACCGTCAGCTCGCCGAACAGCGGGCCTCGGTGCCCGAGGAGCTGAAACGGCTGCTCGCCGGGACGCCCGTGGCTCAGCCCCAATACACCCCGGTGGGCTAGGCGATGGCCGGCGCGACCACCTTCGCCTTCCGCGCCATGGACGTGGCGGGAGCCTCGTCGGCGGGCGAGGTCGAGGCCGAGTCCAAGGCCCAGGTGACCGAGCAGCTGCGCCAGCGCGGCCTGATCGTGCTCGACGTCAGCGAGAAGAAGGAGCCGTTCAAGGTCGAGCAGCTCTGGCAGACCTGGAAGGGCATCGACATGCGCGAGCTGTCGGTCTTCTCGCGCCAGTTCGCGACCCTGGTCGCCTCGGGGATGCCGATGCTGCGCACCCTGCACACGCTCGAGGAGCAGACCCAGGACGAGCGGATCAAGGAGGCGATCGGCGGCCTGCGGGCCGACGTCGAGGCCGGCAGCACGCTCGAGCAGGCGATGGAGCGCCACCCGGAAGTCTTCGACCGCCTCTACCGGGCGATGGTCCGCTCCGGCGAGGAGTCGGGCCGGCTCGAGGACGCGCTGGACCGCATCGCCTATCAGGTGGAGAAAAGCGACGCGCTGAGGCGCCAGGTCAAATCGGCGATGATGTACCCGGCACTGATCTTTGGTTTCGCGATGGTGGTGCTGGTCGCGGTGGTCGCTTTCGTGATTCCTGTCTTCGCCGGAATCTTCGAAGAAATGGGCGAAGAAAATCCCGGCGAAGACGCATCGCTGCCGCTGCCTACGCAGGTATGCGTGACGGCTTCGGAAGCGATGACGGGCTTCTGGTACATCCTCATCCCGGGCCTGATCATCTCCTTCGTCGCGTTCTTCAAATGGAAGCGGACGGAAAAGGGCAAAGAAATGTGGGACCGCCTCGTCCTGCGCCTGCCGGCTCAGATCGGCGACGTGATCCAGAAAGTGGCGCTGGCCCGCTGGTCGCGCACCTTCTCCGGCGCCGTCGCCGCCGGCGTGCCGATGCTGCAGGCAATCAAGCTGACCGGCGAAACCTCCGGCAACATCGTCCTCGAGCAGGCGATGGACGATGTCTATGCCTCGGTCAAGCGCGGCGGCTCCCTGGCCGGCCCGATCGAGCAGAACCCGATCTTCCCGGCGATGGTCGGGCACATGGTCGCGGTCGGCGAGGAAACCGGCCAGCTCGAGCACATGCTCTCCAAGATCGCCGACTTCTACGAGGCCGAGGTCGACGCCAAGGTCAAAGCCCTGACCTCCCTGATCGAGCCGATCATGATCGTCTTCGTCGGCGGCATCGTCGGCTTCATCGTGATCGCGATGTACCTGCCGATCTTCAGCCTCTACGACAAGATCCGCTGAGAGCGTCGATTAAGTGCTACGGTGACGCACATGAACCAGGTCGGCGTTCGCGAGCTGCGGCAGAACCTCTCCCGTTACCTGACCGAGGTCAAGGAGGGGGAGAGCTTCGTCGTCACCGAGAGGGGGCGCGAGGTGGCCCGGCTGACGCCCTCTGGCCCTGTCGATTCGCCCCTCGCTCGGCTCGCGATGGATAGGGGGGCGACGATGCCTCGCGCCGACCTGCTGTCTCTCGCGCGAGAGCCTGTTCACGCCCCGGCTGTCGGCCGCCCGAGCCTCGAGATCCTCGAGGAGCTGCGCGAGGAGCGGTTGTAGCCGGCCGGCTTGCCTACCTCGACAGCTCCGCCTACGTGAAGCTCCCGCTTCAGGAGGCCGAGCACGGCGCTCTGCTGCGAGAGCTGGCCGAATGGGACGGCTATGTATCGAGTGCTCTTCTCGCTGTGGAGTCAATCCGAGCCTGCGGTCGTTACGGGAACGGTCCCGCAGAGGCCGCCCGGGCTTTCCTGGAGGGGGTGGCATTGGTTCCTCTCGATGACGCGGTGCTCTACGAGGCGACCCGTCTTGAGCCAGCGGGCCTGCGCAGCCTCGACGCCCTTCACCTGGCCACCGCGCTGACCGTTCGCGAGGACATCGGGGTATTGGTCACCTACGATCAGCGTTTGGCTGCTGCCGCTGTGGAAAGAGGATTGAACGTAATGCAGCCGGCCTGAGGTTTGGTGGACGTTCGTACGGACGTAGTTAGATCGGGAAGCTTGGGCATTCGCACTTTTGGGGATCACCCCAGCGAATTCTCGGTCTGGGGCCGAAGAAAAGTCAGTCTCTTCTGGAATTGGGCGCGAACGGCTAAAGGTGAGCCGCCCCGCGTTCGATGGGAAGGCGTGATGAATCTGCCAGTGCTTCGGTGCCAAAGGCAAACTCGCTGTGAGGCGGGGGCGCAAAGCCGTAGGGACTCTCTTCTGGGAGTTAGCCGGGCTACCACCGGGGTCGACAGACACCACGTGGCTTCATGCGACGGGGCTCTGGCGCAAACGATTAGGACCATAGGAGGTCTCTAAATGTTTCTCCAGAATCTCCGGGCCAAAGTAGGCGCCCGGCTCAACGGCGACAGCGAGGGCGGCTTCACGCTGATCGAGCTCCTCGTCGTAATGCTCATCCTCGGAATCCTGGCCGCGATCGCGCTGCCGGCGTTCTTCAACCAGCGCGACAAGGCCGGCGACGCGGAGGCCAAGGAGACTGCTCACGCCGCCCAGGTCGCGATGGAGACCTGTGCCACCGACAACGACGGTCAGTACACCTCATGCGCCATCGGCGATCTCGAGGCGATTGAGCCGACGCTCCCGCCGGCAACGGTGGCGAACAGCGGCGAGCTCGGCCTACTCGTGGTCGCGGCTGGCGCAACCAACTACACGCTCCAGGTGACCTCGACGACCGGCAACACGTTCGAAGTCGTCAATACCGGCGGTACGTTCACCTATCCGTGCGCGCCCGGTGGCGAGGGCGGATGTCCCGACGGCGGCGCTGCCGCCGACGAATGGGACTGAGTCTCTGACCCATCGCCTTGGCTTGGCCAAGCGTGAAGTTGCCAAGGGGCGGGCCATGTGGCCCGCCCCTTGCGCTTTTCGGCCAGGGGCGCCAGATGCGGCTAAACGGATCTCCAATTTCAGCCGATAGAGCAACGATGCCGGCCGAGCCGATACCAGTGCTGCGTCCGCGCGTCGCAGTAGCGAGTCTCGCGCTCGCCGTCTTCCTCTTGGCCTCCGCGCTATTCGTCGCCGGTGTCAGCGCCGCCCCACCCGCCTACAAGGGCACCTCGGACAACGGCGAGGTGGTCTTCTTCGAAAGCGAAGAGCAGCTGGTGGTCGGCGACACCGACAACAAGCGCGACGTCTACGCACGCTCCTTCGACCCCTCCGCCGGTGATGACGGCGCCTATGTGACCCGGGAGGTCTCGACCGGTCCGACCGGCGGCAACGACGCTTACGACGCCCTCTTCGAGGAAGCCAGCACGGAGGGCGACGTGGTCTTCTTCTCGACCGAAGAGCCGCTGACCGCGGGCGACACAGACCGCAAGACCGACGTCTACGCACGCTTCACCACCACCGGAACGACCAAGCTCGTCTCCAGCGGCGCCGGCACCTGCCTGCCGGCCTGTGGCAACGGCGGCTTCGACGCGGGCTTCGCCGGCATGGTCGGCGACGGCGGCGAAGTCTTCCTCGTCACCGCCGAGCGGCTCGATCCGCTCGCCGACGGCGACAGCTCGATCGACGTCTACGGGCACGCGCTGCCGGACGGCCCGACGAGATTGGTCTCAGCGGGAGCCGCGGCCTGTCAGCCCGGCTGCGGCAACGGCGAATTCCTGACGACGCTGCGCGGGGTGTCGACGGACGGCTCCAAGGCATTCTTCGACAGCTCCGAGCCACTGGCTCCGGGCGACGACGACCAGGCCCTCGACATCTACGCCCGCGACCTGCCGAACGGTCCCACCAGCTTGGTCTCCCCCGGCGACCCGGGCTGCGCGCCGTGCGGCAACGGCAACGACGCGGCAATCTTCGCCGCCAGCTCGAGTGACGGCGAGACGGTCCTCTTCGCCAGCCGCGAGAAGCTCGTCGCCTCCGACGACGACGGCGCCAACGACATCTATCAGCGCGCTGGCGGGGTCACGACCCTGGTCTCCGCGGGGACTGAAAACAAACCGGCAAGCTTCGTCGCGGCCCCTGGCGACGGCTCGCGAGCCTTCTTCGTCACCGCGGAGGCACTGGCCGGAAGCACCGACACGAATGGAGCCACCGACGTCTACGCCTGGCAGGGCGGAGCGCCCCAGCTCATCACCTCCGGCACATGCTGTGGCTCGACCTTCGCGGCGGTGACCGCCGACGCCGGCACGGTCTTCTTCACCACCACCCAGGCGCTCGCGCTCGAGGACGGCGACGGCAGCGCCGACATCTACGCGCAGGACGTCGCGGGGGGAGACCCGGTCCTGATCTCGGCCGGCGACCCCGGCTGTGCGCCCTGCGGCGGCGGCTCGGCGGCGGCGCGCTTCAACCGGGCCTCCACGGACGGAACCCGAGTCGTCTTCACCAGCGCCGAGCAGCTGTCCAGCGAGGACTTCGACAACGACGATGACATCTACGTCCGCATCGTCGCCGACGGCGAAACGGCGCTCGCGACGCCGGCATCGGGGCCGTGCCCGACGAGCGATTGCCACGCCACCTTCGTCGGCGCCTCCAGCGACAGCGAGCACGTCTTCTTCCAGACCAGCGAAGCGATGGTGCTGAGTGCCGACCCCGACTCCGAGCCGGACATCTACGAGCGCGCCTACGACACCAGCCTCGGCGGCCCGGCGACGCGGCTGGTGTCGACCGGCAACTCCGCCGGCCTCGAGCTCGGCCCGCCGCCTCCGGATCTGGAGGAAACGGTGCCGGGTCCCTCCGGCACCACCACCCAGCCGCTGATCGTCGGTCTGGCGGAGCCCGGCTCCTCGATCAAGATCTACCGCAGCGCCAGCTGCTCCGGCGAACCAGTCGCCACCGGTACCGCCGCCGAGCTGGCCGACCCCGGAATCGCGGCGACGGTCGCGGCAGGGTCGACCACCGGCTTCTGGGCCACCGCCGAAGCCGACGGCTTCACCTCGCTCTGCTCGAACTCGGTCAGCTACACCCACGAAAGCGTCCTGCCTCCGCCGCCCCCACCCCCGCCACCACCCTCGGATGACTCGAGCTCCGGTGGCGGCGGAGGCAGCGGCGCGGCACCCGGGCCCGCCCCCGTCGAGCCGGCTAAGACCCGCGATGGCGTCGCCTACGTGGCGCCGCTGACCCGGATCACCTTCGGGCCGGCCGCCAAGACCCGATACCCGCGGCCGGTCTTCCGCTTCACCGACGCGACCGGCCAGCCTGGGACCCGCTTCAACTGCAGGCTGGACCGCGGCGGCTGGAGGCCATGCGGCTCGCCGACGAAGGTGGCCCGCCTCAAGCCCGGCAGGCATGTCTTCAGGGTCACGGCCGTCAACGCCGTCGGTACGCCGGAGGCTCGCCCGGCCAGCCGCTCCTTCAAGCTGGTGCCGCGATGACCTGGCTGCGGCAGCGGCTCGGCGGCGCCGGCGACGAGGCCGGCCTGACCCTGGTCGAGCTGCTGGTCGCGGCGGCGATGAGCGTCGTCCTGGTCGGCGCCGCCGGCTCGATGATGATCAGCGCCGTGCAGACGCAGCCGGAGATCAGCAAGCGCTCCCAGGACGTCTCCTCCGCCCGCTGGATCCTCGAGCGGATGACCCGCGAGATTCGCAACGGGATCGCGGTCGAACCCGGCGCCACCGGCTCGGTCGTCTCCTTCACCGCCTACGTTCGCCAGGCCGGCTGTGGGAGCGGCGCCCCGCTGCCGCCGGAATCGTCGGCGATCGAATGCGAGATCACCTACGACTGCTCCAGCGGCACCTCCTGCACGCGGGAGGAGGCCGATCCGGACTCCGTGGTCGCGGGGACGTCGAGGACGATCTTCATCGGCATCGCCAGCGACGAAGTCTTCAACTTCTCGCCCAGCCCGAGCGAAGCGACCTTCATCGGCGTCACCCTGCGCTTCCCCAATCCCGAGGGCGACGGTTTCCTGACCATCTCCGATGGCGCCAGCCTGCGCACCGCCGACGTGCTCAACTGACCATGCGCGCTCTGCTGAACAGGATCGAGGTTCCCCGCGGCGAGGCCGGGCTGACGATCATCGAGGTCGTGGTCGCGGCCCTGGTGCTGGCGATCGGCGCGATGGCGACGTTCGGGATCCTCGCCTCGGCGACGAAGAACGCGGCGCGGGCGAAAGCGACCCAGGTCGCCCTCGATCTCGCCCAGGAAGAGATGGAGCGGTTGCGCGCCATCCCCTACGACAACCTCGCGGTCAGCAGCGCTCCGACCCCATCGACCAGCCCCCTCAGCCCGGACTCCCGGGTCGTCGGCAGCACCTTCGCGCTGCAACGTTCGCCGGTTGGCGAACCCGAGCCCCTGGTGATCGACGAAAACGGCTTCGGCCCCAAATCCGAATTCGTCAGCGGCAACCCGAGCGCCGGTGGGGTGACCGGAACCATGTACCGCTATGTGGTCTGGCGCAACGACGACAGCTGCCCCGAGGAAGAGTGCCCGGGCAGCCAGGACTACAAGCAGGTCGTGGTCGCCGTGCAGCCGAGCAAGCCCGGAAGCCAGGCGGCCGAACGCGGCTACGTCGAAGTCCAGTCCGGCCGGATCGACCCGGAGACCTTGAACGAACCGCCACTCGACGATGACGACGACGAGGAGGAGGAGACCGGCGGCGGCGGCTCGGTCACGGCGCAGCAGTTCTACCTCTCCGATACCCCCTGCGCCGTCGCCGGCACCACGGTTCGCTCGGCAATCGCCGGCGATCACCTCCTGCACAACACGCTCGGGACCTGCGCCAGCGGCCTCAAAACCGGATCGGCCGAAATCGGTGCTCCGGATGCGCTGCTGCCGTCCGGTCCGCCCGATCCCGATCCCGAAGACGATTCGAATCCGTCCCTCTACGACTACTCCAACGACTTCTATATCGAGCCCACCCCGGACACCGACAAGGGCCTGCAGATCCGCCATGACGACACCGAGGGCTGCCAGTACGTACCGACCGGAGCCGCCAGCCCCGAGTCGCAGGTGCACCGCTGGGTCACCGACCCCTTCGCCCTCGACTTCAGCATGATCGGCAAGGTCACGCTCGAGTTCTACACCCGGACCCTCAACGACAATCTGTACACCGGCAAACTCTGCGTCTACCTCTTCGATCGCAGCGAAGAAACGGTCGCTGGCGAGCTGGTGGCGAAAGACAGCTTCCTCGCCGATCAGGGCAGCGGCGATCTCTACTGGTTCTACAAACCGGAGGGAAGCGGCTTCTGGCCTCGAAACACCTGGACCAAGGTGCGCTTGACGATGGACTTCCAGGATGTTCCGCACACGATCGACGACGGCAATCGCCTCGGCGTCGCGCTCAGCGTCGACCCGGCGTTCACCCCTGCCGACGCGATCCCGGTCATGTACGACCACCCGAACTACCCGACCCGGATCGAGGTCGACACGACGACGCCGATCGAAGGCGGCTGAGGGTGATCCCGGCCGCCGTGTTCGCCCTCCTCGGAGGGCTGGTCCTCGGCAGCTTCGTCACGGTCGTCGCCCACCGCGTCCCGCGCGGCGAATCGGTCGTCGGGCCACGCTCGCGCTGCCCCCACTGCGGCACCCAGATCGCCGCCTACGACAACCTGCCGCTGTTCTCCTGGCTGCTGCTGCGCGGCCGCGCCCGCTGCTGCGGCGCCGCGATCTCCCCGCGCTACCCGCTGACCGAGCTCGCCCTCGGCCTTCTCTACCTGGCCACCGTGCTGGTGCTCTGGGACGACCCCGGCGAGATCGCGCTGGGGCTGGTCTTCGTGACGATGCTGCTGGCGATCACCCTGACCGACCTCGAGCGGCGGATCATTCCCAACAAGATCCTCCTGGTCGCCACCGTGCTCGGGGTCGCGATCGCCGCCGCCACCGATCCCGGCAGCCTGCCGGAGCGGGCGATCGCCGCGGCCGCGGCGGGTGGCCTGCTCTTCCTCGCCGCCCTCGCCTATCCGCGCGGGATGGGCCTCGGAGACGTCAAGCTGGCGGCCGTGATGGGCCTGTTCCTGGGCCGCAACGTGGCGCCGGCGATCCTGGTCGCGCTGCTGGCCGGCTCGCTCGTCGGCCTGGCGATGATCGCCCGTCACGGCGCGGCGGCGCGCAAGACGGCGATCCCGTTTGGGCCCTTCTTGGCCCTCGGCGGGGTGGTCGGACTGCTGGCCGGGGACCAGCTCGTCGACTGGTATCTGGGCACCTTCTCGTAGAACCGTCCAGGTTTTCCTACAAATAAGTAGTTGCAGGGCGAAAGGTTCGCGCCCTTTCTGTCGATCCATGGTCTGCGGGCTCGACCAGGGCGCCGCTTCAGCCTTATGCAACTGACCCGGAAGAAGAAGATCGCAGCCGTCGTCGGCCTCGACATCGAGGCCGGCAGCATCGCCGCGACCGAAGTGCGGGTCAACGGCGCGGCCGAGGTGACCGCCTCGGCGATCGCACCGCTTCCTCCTGGCACCTTCCACGAGGGCGAGGTGGTGGACGCCGACGCTCTCAGCTCCGCCCTCAAGTCGCTCTTCTCCGAGCACAAGCTCGCCAAGCAGGTGCGCCTCGGCGTCGGCAACCAGCGGGTCGTCGTCCGCACCGTGCGGCTGCCCGCGATCGAGGACCCGAAGCAGATGGCGGCGGCGGTCCGCTTCCAGGCCCAGGAGCAGATCCCGATGCCGCTCGACCAGGCGGTGCTCGAGCACCAGGTCGTCGGCGGCGTCCCCGCCGAGGAGGGCTCGACGCCGCAGGTCGACGTGATCGTCGTCGCCGCCCGCCGCGAGATGGTCTCCTCCTTCGTCGAGCCGATCCGCCGCGCCGGCCTGCATCCGGTCGGGATCGATCTCTCCGCCTTCGGCATGATCCGGGCTCTGGCCGAGGTCGAGGTGAACTCCGAGAACGGCGAGCGTCCCTCCTCCGCGGTCCTCTACTGCAATGTCGGCGACGTCACCAACCTCGCCGTGGCGCGGGGAACCTCGTGTCTCTTCACCCGCGTCTCCCACGTCGGCCTGGAGGCGATCGCCGACGGGTTGGCGTCGAGCCGTGGCCTCGTTCCCGAACACGCGGCGCAGTGGCTCACCTACGTCGGCATGGAGCGTCCGGTGGAGGAGATCGAGGGCGACCCGGAGACGGTCGCCCAGGCCCGGCTTGCCCTTGAGGATGGAGTCACCGCCCTGATCGACGAGCTGCGTCTCTCTCTCGACTATTACGGAGCCCAGGAAAGCGCCCTGCCAGTCGAGAGGATCGTCCTCTGCGGCCCGGGCAGCGCAATCGCCGGCCTGCCAGGGCGGATGGAATCCAGCCTCGGCTTTCAGATCGGCGTCTCCCGGCCGCTGGCGCTGTCGGGATTCGACGACGTCTCCGCGGCGCGGCTGACCCTTCCCTACGGACTGGCGCTGGAGCGTTAGATGCGTCCCGTCAACCTGATCCCAGCCGAGGAGCGCCGTGGCGAGCAGGCGCCGCTGCGGACCGGCTTCCTCGTCTACCTGGTGGTGGGCGCCTTCGTCGCGATCCTGGTCGCCGTCACGGCGCTGGTGCTGATCGGCAACAAGATCGCCGAGAGCGAAAGCGAGGTCGCCCGGCTGCAGCGTGAAGACGCGCGGGTCAGCCTGCAGGCGCAGCGGCTCGCCTCCTACACCCAGTTCCGGATTCTCAGCGAACAGCGCGTGCAGACCGTCAGCAGCCTCGCCGACAGCCGCTTCGACTGGGAGCGGGTGATGCGCGAACTCTCCCTGATCCTGCCCAGCGACGTCTGGCTGGTGGACCTCACCGCCACGGCCGCTCCCGGCATCGGCGTCAGCGGCTCGAGCGGTGGCTCCGGCGGCAGCTTGCGGGCGGAGGTGCCTGGACCGGCACTGGAACTGAACGGCTGCGCCGGCGGGCAGCAGGCGGTTGCCGGCTTCGTCACCACTCTCAAGGACATCGACGGCGTGACCCGCGTCGGGATCGAGGCCTCCGAAGTCGCCGATCAGGCAAGCGGAGCAGGAGTCTCGGCCGGTGGCGACTCGGGTTCCGGCGGCTCAGGCGACGATTGCCGCACCCGCGACTTCATCGCCAAATTCCAGCTCGTCGTCGCCTTCGACGCGGCGCCGGTGCCGATCACCAGCGCGACCGAAGAAGCCGCTCCGGCAGCTGCCGCCGAATCGACCGAATCGAGCGACGCCTCGGAAGAAGCGGAGGGCAGCTGAGATGAAGCTGGACATGAAATCCAGCAACGGCATGATCGTGGCGATGCTGCTGATCGCCGGCATCGCGATCGCCTTCTGGATGCTCGCCCTGAGCCCGAAGCGCGACGAAGCGGCGAAACTGGACGCCCAGATCGGCCAGCTCGAAGCCTCGATCGCCCTGCACCGGGCGGAAGTGACCGAAGGCGAAGCGGCTCGCGAGGACTTCTCCGAGGACTACCAGCGCCTGGTCGTGCTCGGCAAGGCGGTCCCCGGCGACGACGACACCGCGTCGCTGCTGGTCCAGATCAGCCACATCGCCGAGAAGACCGGGGTCGAATTTCGCGACCTCGAGCTGAATGCCGACCGGTTCCGGAGAGGCACCGGCGCCGGCCACCAGCGCCGGTGGCGAGCCGGTCTCGGCCACCGAGGCCGCCGCCTCGCTGCTGCCGCTCGGGGCCTCGATCGGGCCCGCCGGCCTCGCGGTGATGCCCTACACGCTCACCTTCGACGGCGACTTCTTCAAGATCGCCGACTTCATCAAGGGGATCGACTCGCTGGTCAAGACCAGCAACGAAGACGTCACGGTCGACGGCCGCCTGCTGACGCTCGACGGCTTCTCCCTGGCGGCTGACGACGAAAAGGGCTTTCCCGACCTCGAAGCCACCTTCGCCGTCACCACCTACCTGACCCCGCCCAGCGAAGGCGAAGGCGGCGGCACGACGCCTTCCGCCCCGGGCACGGCGCTGGCGACCCCCGCCTCGGCAACGATCGGAGAAGCACCGTGAAGAAGCTCAAAGGACCGGATCTCAAGGACCTCAAGGTGCCGCCCGTGCTCATGGACCTCTTCCAGGACCTGCGCGACCGTCGCCTGCTGCCGTTGCTGGCGCTGGTGCTGGTGGCGATCTTCGCTGTGCCGTTCCTGCTCGGCGGCAGCTCCGAAGAAGAAGAAAACTCGAGCTCGCCGGGCCTGGCCGCGCCCCCGGCCCAAACCGCCGAAACCGCACGCCTGACCGTGGTCGAGGCCAAGCCCGGCCTGCGCGACTACCGCAAGCGGCTGCGGGCACGGGTCGCCACCGACCCCTTCAAGCAGCGCTATACGGCGCCCGTTCTCGAGGGGGCGGAGCTGCCGGCCGAAACCAGCACCTCGGGCGGCTCCGAATCGACCTCCAACACGACGACCACCGAATCCTCCCCCGGCGCCGCGGTCGTCGAATCGCCAACCGGCGGTGGCGGTGGAGCGGACACCGGATCCGGCGGCGGCGGCAACGGCGGCGGCCAGGCTCCCGAGATCACCCTCTTCACCTTCGCGGTCGACGTCCAGTACGCCCACACCGAAGAAAAGGCGGACCACAGCATCGAGATGGGCGAGCCGACCCTGCGCGAACGGGTCAAGCCCTACACGCCGCTGCCCGGCGAGAAAGCGCCCGTCGTCACCTATCTCGGCGTCGGCGCCGAGGCGAAGACGGCGCTGTTGATGGTCTCCAAGGAAGTCACCGCCACCTTCGGCGACGGCAAATGCAAATCGGGCACCACCAGCTGCGAGCTGCTCGAAGTCGAAACCGGGATCCCACAGACCTTCGAATATGGCCCCAACGGGGTTCGCTACAAGATCAACGTGCTGAAGATCGAGCCCCTGGTCGCCGGTCATCTCTGAGCCGACCGCGCTTTCCGCCCAAAGCTTCAGTAAGTGAAGCCACATGGCTACACTTGTTGAAGCGAGGCAAATCGATCCATGCCTCGATCCCTGAGATGAGCGCGTTGAGCAACTCCACCTGTCCCGTCTGCCGCACCGCCGAGGTGGTCTGCGGCAAGTGGACGCTTTTGCTGATCCGCGACCTCGCCGACGGCAGCAGCCGCTTCTGCGAGCTCGAGCGCTCGCTGGAGGGGATCAGCCCGCGCACGCTCTCCCTGCGCCTGCGGGCGCTGGAGGAGGAGGGGATCGTCGAGCGCCACACCTATCCCGAGGTCCCGCCGCGGGTCGAGTACGCCCTGACCAAGAAGGGCGAGGCGCTGGTGCCGCTGATCGACGACATGCGGACCTACGGCACGCGCTGGCTGCTCTCCGAGGAGGCAGAGCCGGCCGCGGTGTAGCGCTTCCGACTTTGACCACACCCAGCTGGGGTCGAAGTCGGTTGCGGTGAAGCGCCCATAACTTGCAAGGCGCCGTGCAGGCGCAGGAGCGTGCGTGGGCGGGCGGAAGCCTGAGCCGTGCGTGACTTCCTGCTCAACGAAGCGCTGAAACGTCTGGCCGCCGAGGCGGCGACGCGGTTCAGCACGCTCGTGGCCAGCGGCGACCAGATTCCCTTCGACGTCAGCGCCGAGGACGGCGACGACTCGGCCTTCTACAGCTACGTGCCGCTGACCTCGCGCTTCGTCGAGGAGCGCGCCGAGGAGCTGCGCTCGCTGCCCAGCTTCGGCCCGGCCCGTGAGGCGGCGATCGAGGCGGCGGTCGCTTCGCCCTATCTGGAGGCCCGCGGCGAGTCGGTGCCGGCCGACCCGGGCGAGCGCGCCGAACGGATGCTGACCACCTTCATCTCCTCGCTCTGGGAGGGCAGCACCGAGTTCTCGCTCGACCGGGCGCGGCTCGACAGCGCTCTCTCGATGCTCGATGCCGAAGCCCGCGGCGCCGACGACGCCGAGGTGGTGATCGTCCCCGTGGTCGGCCTGCGGATGTCGATCTCCCGCCTGCAGCTGCCGCACGGCGTGCGCGTGGTCCGCGCCGACGCGATCGAGGCCCCGATCGAGGCGATGCGCAGCGAGGGCATGGGCCGCGCTTCCTGGGAGCCCCAGTACCTCGCCGTCGCCGAGCAGCACGAGCAGGAAGGCGCCGAGGCGGCTCTCAACCAGCTGCGCGAGCTGATCAGCGTGATGAGGCTCTTCAAGGGCGGCGGCATCGGGCTCGGTCCCTACGCCTTCGCCCCGACCGGCGAGGGCTGCTGGCGGCGGATCGCCACCGGCGCCCCCGCGACCCGTGCCGGCGGCTACCGCCTGAGTGAGGAGGAGGCGGGCGAGCTGGTCGAGCTGGCGAAGACGCTGGAGGCCCGCCCCGATCCCGACAGCGCCCTCACCTGGGCGGTCGGGCGCTTCGAGATGGGCTGCGAGCGCGAGAGCGCGCTCGACGGGCTCAGCGATCACCTTCTGGCTCTGCGAGCCGTGCTCGAGGGCCACGGACCGGTCGGCGCCTCGTTGCCGATGCGCGCCGCGGCACTGATCTCCGACGATTCCCTTGACCAGGTCGAGGCCCGCGAGCGGGCCGAGGACACGCTCGAGCTGGAGCGGGCGCTGATGAACGGCCGCTCGCTGGAGAAAGGCGTGCGACTGGCCGGCTGGGCCGAGGAAAGCGTGCGCAGGCTGCTCCTGCAGGCCGCCCTCGGAGAGCTCGGCAACGATCTCAGCACCACCGCCGACGAGACCCTGATCGTCGCCGGCCTGGAAGGCGGCGACGCCGAGATCGCGATCGCCGCCGAAGAGGAGATCCAGATCACACAGCTTCCGCCCGCCGTCACTCCCCCCGAGCCCATCGAAATCGAATCGACCGAGGAGACCTACATGGAGCAGGAGACCCGCATCATGGAGCCGATCCCGGCCGAGGACGAGATCAAGATCACGGCCACGCCCTGGCTCGACGAGGTGTCGGACGGCCGCCGCGGCGACTCACTCGAGTGGCCCGCCGCCGGCGAGCGCGACATCGAGCACCGCGAGCGGATCGACACCCCCCGCGTGCGCCATCTCTTCCCGGTCCCCGAGGACGCCGACTGGGAGGTCAGCCACTTGGAGTTCGACTACGCGCACTACGGCGGTCCCCGCCGCGCCAGTTGACCCCTCGTCGCCGAGCCATAGAGCCAGAACACGGCTTCGCCAGGCCGTTGTTGCGAATTTGACCCAACTTGCGCGCCCCAGGCGCGCCCTGTCCATCTACGCTGATCCAGGCGGGTCAGCGACCGGAGGCCAGGCGTATGATACTTCGTATGAAAGAGCGAGTGACCATCTCTGTCGAGCCGGAGGCGCTCGAGATCGCCCGGGCAGAGGTCAAGGCGGGCCAAGCGCCGAACCTCTCGGCCGCGGTCGAAGCGGCGCTCAGAGCGCGTGGCAAGGCCGAGGCTCTGAGGGAGGCGGTTGAGCTCGCCGAACAGGAACACGGACCGGTCAGTGAGGAGATGAAGGAGTGGGCGATAAGGGAACTGAAACGAGCCTCGCGGGAGGCCTCATCCTCGACGCCGGAGCGCTGATCGCTCTCGAGCGTGGCGACCGGGAGGTCGTGGCGATTCTCTGGGGGACGATTTCCATGGCACTTCGGGTCGTCATACCCGCGACCGCACTCGCCCAGGTATGGCGCGGTGGACCAAGGTCAGCGTCTGTGGCCCGGCTCATCGCAGCAAGCGAAGTGGATCCGCTGGACGAGGAACGGGCGAAAGAGGTCGGAATGCGCCTCGGCCTTCGCGGCGCGAGCGACGTCTCAGATGCCCACGTTGCCTGCTGCGCATCAGAGCACCGAGCCACGGTTGCCACCTCTGACCCAGATGACATCCAGGCGCTCGCAATGCCAGGCGAGCGTCTGGGGCTTATCCCGGTCTGAAGCTGCCTACGCGCGACCCGCCGCCATCGCCACCCGCTCCTTGCCGGTGGCGAATAGGTAGCGGTTGATCTCGGCCAGGCCGGCGAGGTCGTGGACGTCCTCGTCCAGGTAGGGAACCCGGATCACGCCTCTGGTGCTCAGCTCGTCGGCCAGGTGCTCGATGTTGCGGGCGTCGCGCTCGGCCAGGGCCTGGTAGTCGGAGAAGTTCGCCGCCACGCGCTGGGCCAGGTTCTCGTCGCCGAGCTTCTCGGCCAGGGTCGCCGGCAGGTCGTTCCCCTCGCCGCGCAGCTGCTCGGCCGGGTAATGGACCTTGTTGACGATGACGCCGCCGAACGGCAGCTTCGCCTCGACCAGCTTGCGGTGGAAGTAGACGGCCTCCTCGACCGGCTCGCCCTGCGGGCCGCAGACGACGAGGAAGCAGGTGCCGGGGGCGGCAAGGAGCTTGTCGACCCGTTTCGCGCGAGCTTGAAAGCCCTCGACCATGCCGCTGAAGGCGTTGAAGAACTCGGCCAGGTCGGCCAGCAGGTCGAAGCCGACGATGCGCTTGAAGACGCTGAGCGCGACCGAGGCGCCGCGCCCGGCGACCTTCGCCGCCAGTCCGGTCGGCTTCATGAACATCCGCAGCGAGCGTCCCTCGATGAACTGCGTCAGGCGCCTGGGGGCCTCGAGGAAATCGAGGGCGTTGCGGCTCGGCGGCGTGTCGAGCACGAGCAGGTCGAACTCGCCCTCGGTGTGCAGCTCGAACAGCTTCTCCATCGCCATGTACTCCTGCGAGCCGGCGAGGGCGCTGGAGATCTGCTGGTAGATGCGGTTTTCGAGAACGCGGTCGCGCGACTCCTCGTCCGGTGCCTGGCGCGCGATCAGCTCGTCGAAGGTCGCCTTGGCGTCCAGCATCATCGCCCACAGCTCGCCCTTCATCTCCACGCCCTGCTTCTCGAACAGGGCGGGGTCGACCTGGCGCGCCTCGTTGCCCAGCTCCTTCAGCCCAAGCGAGTCGGCGAGGCGTTTCGCCGGGTCGATCGTCAGCACGCAGACCTTCAGGCCCTGGGCCGCCATCCCGGTCGCGATCGCCGCCGAGGTGGTCGTCTTGCCGACCCCGCCGGAGCCGGCGCAGATGCAGATCTCCTTGTCCTCGAGGACGTCCGCGAGCGTCGGCATCAGGAGAGCCTCCTGGAGAGGCGGCGCGCCGCCTCCGGTCCCAGGTCGGGCTCGAAGAGGAAGGGGAGGGTCTTGACTGGGGTGTCGACCCGGCGCCGCAGGCGGGCCAGCTGGGCTCGCTGGGAGCGGGCGCGGCCCTGCTCGGAGAGGGCCGCCCGCGCCGCCGCCCGCGCCACTCCGTCCTCGCCCTCGGCCAGGGCCGAGAGGGGCTCGGTCTCGGCCTTGGAGAAGCGCTCGGGGTAGAGGCCGTTGAGGTAGATGCGGTCGACCGCGACTCCGACCTCGTCGCGCAGGTCCCGCTCCAGCGCCGCCGACTCGTTGACCGGCATCTCTTCCGGCAGGGCGACGATCGCGGTGCCGGTGTGCTCGTGGTCGGTGATGAAGCGGTCCAGGGTCTGGGCCTGGGAGTGGATCGGGCCGACCCGGGCGATGCTGGCGAAGGTGCGCGGGGTCTGCAGGAAGCCGACGCCGTGGCCGGTGGCGGGGGCGTCGACGATCACCAGGTCGTACTTGCGCCCCTTCTTCACCTTGCGGTCGAGCTGGGCCAGCTCCCAGATCTTGCCGATCGTGACCAGCTCCTTCAGCCCCGGGGTGGCGGCGGCGAGGTAGTTGAAGATGCGGCTGCGGAAGAGCATGTCCCGCATCGCCCGCACCTTCAGCTGCAGCAGCACGTACTCGCGCATCGACTCGTCCGGGTCGATCGAGATCGACCAGAGGTTCTCCTCCATCTCGACCTCGTGGAAGCCGACCTCGGTGTGGTCGAACATCCGCGAGGCGTTCTCCTGCGAGGCGACCTCGCAGACGATCGTGCGCTTGCCTTCGGCCGCGGCTCGCATCCCGAGCGCCACGGCGACCGTCGTCTTGCCGACGCCACCCTTGCCGGTGACGATGACCAGTCGCTTGTCGAGGAGCTCGGGGATCGGGCAATTCCTAGCAATTTCGAGAGTCGGCAGGAAAAGCGGTGCCTCCTTTGAATATCCGCGCAATGGGATTTCTAAGCCGCAAGCCGAAGCCAGCCCCTATACAGGTAGACGAGCAGCACCCGATCGTCGAAGAGCTCCAGCGCATGGAGGAAGCGGTGCCCGAGCGCCCGGCCGCCGAGGCTCCGCCTGAGCCGGCGCCGATCCCCGAGCCCGAGCCCGAGCCCGAGCCCGCACCCGAGCCCGAACCCAGCCCGGAGCCGGTTGCCGCCGCTCCTGCTCCGCCCGCCCCGGCTCCAGTCAAGACTGAGCCGCAGGCCCCCGAGGAGCCGGCGCGGATGATGCCGCGGGACCTGATCGCCCCGAGTCGCCTGGAGACGGTGCGGGAGATGAATGCCGAGGTGGAGCTGCCGGTCAAGCACGCCGACGTGATCGCCTTCGCCAACCAGAAGGGCGGGGTGGCGAAGACCACCACGACCCTGAACCTGGCCGTCGCCTTCGCCGAGTCCGGCTACCGGGTGCTGTGCATCGACCTCGACCCGCAGGGCAACCTGACGATGAGCCAGGGGATCGATCCCGACAAGGTCGAAAAGAGCCTCTACGACGTGCTCGTCAACGACATGCCGATCAGCGAGATCATCGTCAAGCGCGAGATCGACATCGCCGTCGCCTCGATCGACCTGGCCGGGGCCGAGATCGCGATGAGCACCAAGATCGGCCGCGAGCGCTCGCTCGAGAAGGCGTTGAAAGAGGTCGACGGCGACTACGACTTCATCTGCATCGACACCCCGCCCAGCCTCGGGCTGCTGACGATCAACGCGCTGACCGTGTCGAACAAAGTGATCGTCCCCGTCCAGTGCGAGTATCTCTCGATGCGCGGGCTGGTCCAGCTTCAGAACACGCTGAAGATGATCCAAGAGAACCTCAACCCGGACGTCAAGATCGAGGGCATCCTGCCGACGATGTTCGATGCCCGGACCGTCCACGCCAAGGAGGCGGTGGAGATCCTCGAAGAGAACTTCGGCGACCTGGTCTTCAAGTCCCGGATCCGCAAGGCGATCAAATTCGCCGAGGCTCCCGTCAAGGGCGCCAGCGTCCTCAAGTACGATTCCGGCAGCAGCGCCGCGAACTACTACCGGGAGTTGGCGAAGGAGGTTCTGGCGAATGGCTCGGCGGAATAAGCGCGCAAGCATGCGCGAGGGTCCCCTCGCCGATCTCTTCCGCTCGACTTCAGAGGACGCCCCGGCCGATCCGCCCGAGGCACCGCGCTACGGCCGCCAGGATCCGGCGGAGGCGAAAAAGGCCGAGGCCGAGCAGGAGGCGCTGCCCGTCGAGGAGCCGGTGGCCGAAGAGCCCGCCGCGCCGCCCGTGCGCGAGCCGGAGCCCGAGCCCGAGCCGGAACCAGCCCCCTTCGTGAACCAGGAGCCCGCCGCGGAGACGCCGCCCGAGCGGCTCAAGCGGGTCTTCTCCGAGGAACCGAAGCCGCGGCACGAGCGCCGCGAAGAACCTTCCGTCAGCAACCCGCGCTACGGGCGCGAAGAGCCGGCCTACGAGCCGCCCGGCAGCGGCGAGCCGCACCAGCCGGTGATCAAAGTCGTCGGCGTCGGCGGCGCCGGCGTCAACGCGGTCAACCGCATGGTCGACGCCCGCATCCCCGGGGTCGAGTTCATGGCGGTCAACACCGACCTCCAGTCCCTGCAGCTCTGCGTCGCCGACGTCACCGTCCACATCGGCGACGAGCAGACGCGCGGCCTCGGCGCCGGCGCCGACCCGGAGGTGGGCCACCGCTCCGCTTTCGAGGAGCAGGACAAGATCAAGCGCCTGCTGAAGGGCTCCGACATGGTCTTCGTCGCCGCCGGGGCCGGCGGGGGCACCGGCAGCGGCGCCGCCCCGGTCGTCGCCCGCCTCGCCCGCGAGGTCGGCGCCCTCACGGTCGGCATCGTCACCAAGCCGTTCACCTTCGAGGGCAACCGCCGCGGCAGCCAGGCCAGCAAGGGGATCGAGGAACTGGCGGCCGAGGTCGACACCCTGATCGTCGTCCCCAACGACCGCCTGCTCGAGGTGCTCGACCAGCAGACCTCGATGGTCGAGGCCTTCCAGGTCGCCGACGACGTCCTGCGCCAGGGCGTGCAGGGGATCTCCGACCTGGTCACGCTCCCCGCGGTGATCAACCTCGACTTCGCCGACGTGCGGACGATCATGTCCGACGCCGGCCGGGCCCTGCTCGGGATCGGCATGGCGCACGGCAACGAGCGCGCCATCCTCGCCGCCGAGAAAGCGATCTCCTCGCCGCTGCTGGAGACCTCGATGGAGGGCGCCCGCTCGATCCTGCTCTCGATCACCGGCGGTTCCGACCTCTCGCTGGTCGAGGTCAGCGAGGCGGCCAAGGTGGTCGGCGAGGCCGCCCACCCCGACGCCAACATCATCTTCGGCGCCAACGTCGACGAGGAGCTCTCCGACCAGATCTGGGTCACCGTCGTCGCCACCCGCTTCGACGGCAGGCCGAGCGCGCCCCGCCGCGCCGCCGAGCCGACGATCCGCCGCACCAAGGACAGCGGTCGTGGCCGCCCGCCCGCCCGCTCCGGCGAGCTGGGGATCGACGTTCCCGAGTTTCTTCCCGGCTGAGTAGGGACACCCCATGAACGGGGTCGTCGCGGCCGGACACCCACTCACCGCCGAGGCCGGGGCCGGGGTGCTGCGCGAGGGTGGCAATGCGGTCGATGCCGCGGTCTGCGCGGTGCTCGCCTCTTTTGCCGTCGAGAGCCCGCTGACCGGCTTCGGCGCCGGCGGCTACATGATGGTCCACCGCGGCGAGGAGACGGCGCTGATCGACTTCTTCGTCGCCGCTCCGGGCCTCGACGGAATCGAGCGCCGAGCCGAGCTGGAGCCGGTGCCGGTCCATTTCGACGCCGAGACGGTGCAGACGTTCTACGTCGGCCCCGCTTCCTGTGGCGTCCCCGGCACCGCCGCGGGGCTGGTGCGGGCGCTCGAGCGCTTCGGCTCGGTGCCACTCGGCGATCTCGCCGGCCCGGGCATACGCCTGGCCCGCAGCGGGGCGCCGGTCAATGCCGAGCAGGCCTACATCCTCGAGATCCTCGCCCCGATCCACGACCGGGCGCCGGGGACTCGCGAGCTCTACGCACCGCGGGGCAGGACGCTGCGCCAGGGCGACAGCTTTCGCTTCGCCGAGCTGGCCGAGGCGCTGGAACGCTTCGGCGCCGAAGCGGCGGAGCCCTTCTACCGGGGCGAGGTCGCGGCCGCCATCAGCGACTTCGTCGTCGCCCACGGCGGCACTCTCGGTCCCGGCGACCTCGCCGCCTACGAGGCGGTCGAGCGGCGGCCGATCCGGGCCCCGTTCCGCGGCGCCGAGGTGCTGACCAACCCGCCGCCCTCCTCCGGTGGCATCCTGATCGCCTTCTGCCTCGGCCTGCTGGAGCGCCTCGGCGCCAGTAGCGGGCCCGAGCAGCTGGTCGCGGCGATGGGCGCCGCCAACGACCTCCGCGGCGAGGAGTTCGCCGAGGCGCTCTACACGGAGGGGATGGAGAGCGGCTTCCTCGACCCGGTCGGGCTCGACCTGGCGACCGCCGACCTGCTCGGCTCGACCACCCACATCTCGGTGCTCGACGGCGAGGGCATGTGCGCCAGCGTCACCTGCTCCAACGGCTCGGGCTCCGGCGTGCTGGTCCCGGGGACGGGGGTGATCCTCAACAACATGCTCGGCGAGGAGGACCTCAACCCGCTTGGCTTCCACCGCATCCTGCCGGGGCGCCGGGTGCCGTCGATGATGGCCCCGACGGTGGTCCTGCGCGACGGTGAGATCGTGCTCGGGGTCGGCAGTGCCGGCTCCAACCGGATCCGCTCGGCGATCCTGCAGACGGTGGTCCGCGCGATCGAGCAGGGAATGCCGGTCGAGGCCGCGGTCGAGGCCCCGCGACTGCACTTCGAGCAGGGCGTCGTCCAGGCCGAGCCGGGGATCGACGAGGCGGCGCTGGCCCGGCTCGAGGCCCGCGGCATCGTCGTCGCCCGCCGCCCCGCGATCAACCTCTTCTTCGGCGGCGTCCAGGCCGTTGCCCGCGATCCCCGCAGCGGCGTCCTCGGCGGTGGCGGCGACCCGCGGCGCGGCGGCGCTGTCGCCTACGCCTGACTGCCGCCTTTGTCTCGCATAGCGACACAAAAGCGACAGGGCGGAGAGAATGCCGACCTGTGACCGCGGGCGGAGAGATCGACTTCGAGGCCGAGGGGCTGCTCGAAGAGCTCGATCCCGAGGCGCGCCGGGCGCGCCTAGACCTGCTCGAAGAGCTCGCCACCGCCGGTGTGTCGCTGGAGGAGCTGCGCGACGCCGTCAACGCGGGCCGGCTGGCGCTGCTGCCGGTCGAGCGCGCGCTGGCCGGCGACGGCCGCCGCTACACGGCGCGCGAGATCGCCGCGATCGCCGGCATCGACCTCGAGCAGCTGCGGCGCTTCAGCGCCGCCCTCGGGGTTCCCTACGCCGATCCCGACGAGCCGCGGGGGACCGAGGCGGACCTGGAGGCGGCGCGGCGGATGGTGGCGTTTCGCGATGCCGGCCTGCCTGAGGAGGGGATGCTGCAGGTGGCGCGGACGATCGGGATGGGCACGGCCCGGATCGCCGAGGCCAACCGCGAGCTGGTGATCAGGACCCTGGCTCAGCCCGGCGACAGCGAGCGCGACCTGGCGCTCCGCTTCGCCGCCGCGGCCGAGCTGATGATGCCGCTGGTCGGCCCGACCGTCGTCCACGCCCTGCAGGCGAACATGCTCGAGCAGATCCGCCGCGACGTGATCGCCACCGCCGACCTCGCCTCCGGCGCCATCGGCGGCACCGCCACCCTCACCGTCTGCTTTGCCGACCTGGTCGAGTTCACCCGCCTCGGCGAGGAGATCCCGGCCGAGGAGCTGGGCCTGGTCGCGGGCCGGCTGGAGGAGATGGCGACCGCCGTCGCCGAGCCGCCGGTGCGACTGGTGAAGACGATCGGCGATGCGGTCATGTTCATCTCCACCGAGGCCGAGCCGATGCTGGCCGCGAGCCTGCAGCTGATCGCCGCCGCCGAAGCGGAAGGCGACGAGTTCCCCCTGCTGCGTGCCGGCCTCGCCTGCGGTTCGGTCCTGCCCCAGTCCGGCGACTACTACGGCCGTCCCGTCAACCTCGCCAGCCGCATCACCGGCGTCGCCAGACCCGGCAGCGTCGTCGTCGACGCTGCCGTCAAGGAGGCGGCAGGGGAGCAGGCCTTCAAGTACACCTACATCGGCGAGCGGCGCCTGAAGGGGATTGACTCCAAGGTCAAGCTCTTCCGCGCGCGGTTGGCGTAGAGGGGTCGGGGTGCCTCTCGACCCGTCAGCTTCGAGTTGGTCCCGAACCGTGAGGAGGGTGGGGTGTCCTCCGTACGAGCGGTGTTAGCTATTCGCCTCGGCGCGCGATCTAGGACTGGTGATGTTGTCTCCCGGCGAATAGCCCAGCGAAGGTAGGAGGACACCCCACCCTCCCCAGCGGTCCGAGGTCCGCTAGTTAGGCTTACGCGCGGAGACGAGCAGGTTGTAGAAGAGCTCGGCCGGCAGGTGGGGCTCGAGCAGGCGGGTGTCGACCTTCTGCAGGGCGATGTAGCTGCGGAAGGCGAAGCGGCGCCAGCGGTGGGGGACCGAGTCGGGCTCGGCGCTGGACTCGACCGTGCGCAGGCCCCAGCCCCAGGCGTTGGAGAGCAGCTCCTCGCCGCCGACGTGGCGGTCCTCGTAGCCGCCCTCGCGCAGCAGCCGCCGCAGGTCGGCGGGAGCGAAGGCGTGGACGTCGACCTCGCTCTCGAGTGCGTGGCCGTTGGAGAGATCGGCCTCGGCCACGGCCCGCCGCTTCGCCCCGGTCAGGCGCCGCCAGGCCGGTGCGGCCAGCAGCCCGGCCCGCTTCGGCAACGCCGCCAGGCGGTCGCCGTAGCGCGAGGGCTCGCCGGCGAAGGCGATCGCGCCACCGGGCCGCAGCACCCGGCGGAACTCGGCGAAGGCACGGTCGAGGTCGGGGATGTGGTGGAGGACGGCGTGGCCGAATACGAGGTCGAAGCTTTCGTCCGGGAAGGGCAGCGTCTCCGCCTCGGTGGCGACCGTGGTCACGCCGGACACGCCGAGCTCCGCGGCGGTGGCGCTGAGGCGAGCCAGCATCCCGGGCGAGATGTCGGTCGCGGTGAGCCGCTCGATCACCCCGAGCTGGACCAGGTTGAGCGAGAAGTAGCCGGTGCCGGAGCCGATCTCGAGGGCGTCGCCGAAGGACTGGCCGCCGCGCCCGCCCAGCGCCTTGACCAGCTTCAGCCGCACCTGCTCCTGGCCGGTGGCGCCGAAGTCGATGCCCCACTTGGCGTCGTATTCGTGAGCGGCGGCGTCGTGGTAGCGCGTGTTGACGTCCTTGATGTGCTCCGCAGTGGCGGTCGGGGAGGCCGGCATCGGCGCGGAACTCTACGCGGAACGGCGCAATGTACGAAGCGGCAGCAGGGCGCGGTAGTCATTTCATCCGGATAGCGGATGAAATGACAACCACGCCCAGGGCGATCGCTCCAATACGGTGCGGGGCCGTGGAGCCGGAGTACCTACAGCTGAACCAGCCCCCAGGGGTGCCGCCGTTGCCGCTGACCGGGGAGCGAACGCTGCCCGACGTGCCGGAGGAGAACTACTGGTACCGCCGCCACCTCCTCGTCTACGAGTGGATCGCGACTCGGGCCGGCGGCCTGCGGGTCGTCGACATGGCCTGCGGCGAGGGCTACGGCTCCGACGTCCTCGCCCGCTCCGCCGCCGCGGTGGTCGGCGTCGACGCCAACCCGGAGGCGCACGAGCACGCGCGGCTGCGCTACGTGCGGCCCAACCTGCGCTTCGAGCGCGACCTGGTCGAGAGCTTTGCCGAGCCCTGCGACGCCGTCGTCTTCCTGCAGACGATCGAGCACGTCGCCGACCCCGGAGCGATCCTCGAGCACTTCAAGTCGATGCTGGGGGATTCCGGCACCGCCTTCGTCTCCACTCCCAATCTGCTGACGCTGGCGCCGCCGGGGGCGGACAAGTCCGACAACCCCTGGCACGTGCACGAGTACCGGGCGGAGGAGTTCCGGCGGCTCTGCGAGGACCACTTCGGCGAGGTCGAGCTGTTCGGCCTCTTCCACGCCCGCAAGCTGCGCCTGCACGAGCTGGCGCTCGGGCTCGGCTGGGACCGCGTCCACAAGCGCCTGGGCCTGACCAAGCCCTTCTACGACCGCTTCACGCCGGCCATCGCAGCCTCCGACTTCACCCTCAGGAAGGGGAACCTCGACGCGGCACTGGACTTTCTCGCCGTCTGTCATGTCTGACCAGACCGCCGGCGACCTGGCGATCGTCCTGCACAGTCACATGCCCTATGTGGAGGGGTTCGGGACCTACCCCTTCGGCGAGGAGTGGCTGTTCGACGCGGTGATCCGTTCTTACCTGCCGGTGCTGGAGGTGGCGGAGCGGCTGACGATGACCGTGACGCCGGTGCTGGCGGACCAGCTCGAGGACGCGGGGGTGCGGGAGCGATTGCGGGAGTTCCTGATCGAGTGGCGAATCGGGGCCGCCGAAGCGGACCTCGCCGAAGTCCCTGGCGGATTGCCGGCCCGCCTGCGAAGCCGAGCTGGCCCGCTACCGGCGGGCCCTGGAGCTGCTCGAAGAGGCCGGCGGCGACCCGCTGCGCCCGTTCCAGCGAGCGGCGACCGCGGGGCGGGTGGCCCTGGCGGCGTCGGCCGCCACCCATGCGGTGCTCCCACTCCTGGCGACCAGGCAGGGATTGCGGCTGCAGCTCGAGGCGGGCGTCCGCTCGCACCGGCGCCGCTTCGGCTGGGAGGGAGGCTTCTGGCTGCCGGAGTGCGCCTACGCGCCGGGCCTCGAGTGGCATCTGGCGGAGGCCGGGGTGGACTGGTTCTGCGTCGACCAGAGCGCCCAAGAGCGGCCGCTCGACGCGCTGGCGCCGGTGCGGACGCCGGCCGGCCCGGTTGCGCTGCCGATCGATTGGGAGGCGATCGGCTGGCTCTGGTCGCTCGACGGCTATCCCTCCGACCCCGCCTATGCCCAGTTCGCCGGCAAGTCGATGCGCGGGGTGCGGCTGTGGAAGGTGGGAGGCGGGGCGTACGACCCGGCCGCGGCCGCGGCCGCGGCGGAGCGCCAGGCCACCGAGTTCCTCGCCGCGATCGCCGCGCGCCTGCGCCGCTACGCCGCCACCAGCGGCCGCCGCGGCCTGCTCGTCTTCGCGATCGACACCGAGCTGCTCGGCCACTGGTGGTCGGAGGGCCCGCTCTGGCTGCGGGCGGTGCTGGAGGGCGCCCGGGGCAGCGGGGGTGCGGACGGTCACGGTGCCGCAGGCGCTGGCCGAGCACGAGCCGGTCGAGCGCGAGCTGCAGGCGTCGACCTGGGGCGAGCGCAAGGACTTCACAACCTGGGACTCGCCGCCGATCGCCGACCTCGCCTGGGGGGCCCGGCGGCTGGAGCTGCGCCTGCTGCGGGCGCTCTCGGAGGGGCTTCGTGGCGACGCCGCCGCGCGGGCGGCCCGCGAGCTGCTGGCGGCCCAGGCCAGCGACTGGGCCTTCCTCGACAAGCGCGGGGAGGCCGGCGACTACGCCTTCCAGCGGGCGACCGACCACGCCGGGGCGATGTTGGAGGCCATAGACTGCGGCGGCGCCACCGATCCGCGTATGCGTTCTCTCGCCCCGGACCTCAGCCTCGCTCCGCTCCTGGAGCCCTAGCGCCCCGTCGATGACCCGCGTTCTGATCCTCTCCTGGGAGTACCCGCCGCTGATCGAGGGTGGCCTTGCCCGGCACGTGCGCAAGCTCTCCGAGGCCCTGGTCGAGCGCGACGTCGAGGTCCACGTGCTGACCAGGGGCGGTGAGGAGTCGCCGGCGGAGGAGCGGGCCAACGGTGTCCTCGTCCATCGCATCCGCGAGCCGAAACGCCCGACCGACCTCGGCGAGTTCGTCGCCTGGGTCGAGCGGATGAACTCCGACATGCTCGCGGCCGGGGTCGAACTCGGGGATCGCTACGACTTCGATCTCGTCCACGGCCACGACTGGCTGGTCGCCAACGCCTGCGACCACCTCGCCAAGCGCTTCGCAGCGCCGCTGGTGACGACGATCCACGCCACCGAGTACGGCCGCCACCAGGGCTGGGTGGACAAGCACCCCCAGACCTACATCGACGGGGTCGAGCGCTGGATCACCAACCGCTCGCAGCGGGTGATCGCCTGCTCCCACTACATGCGCGAGCAGATCGTCGACATCTTCGGCGTCGCCGAGAAGCGGGTCAGCGTCATCCCCAACGGGATCGACCCCGAGGACCTGCCCGCCCAGGACCCGGCCGAGCTGGAGCGGCTGCGGTCCGAGTTCGCGGCGCCGGACCAGAAGCTGGTCCTGCTGATCGGCCGGCTGGTCTACGAGAAGGGCTTCCAGCTGGCGCTGGAGGCGATGCCGCGGGTGCTGGAGGAGGCGCCCGGGACGCGCTTCCTGGTCGCCGGCTCCGGCACCCACGAGGCCGAGCTGCACCGCCAGGCCGAGGAGCTGGGCCTGATGGAGCACGGCACCTTCCTCGGCTGGATCGGCGACGACGTCCTCCACTCGCTCTACCGGATCGCCGACCTCACCGTGGTTCCCTCGATCTACGAGCCGTTCGGGCTGGTGGCGCTGGAGGCGATGGCCTCGGGCTGTCCCTGCATCGTCGCCGACACCGGCGGCCTGCGCGAGGTCGTCCCCCACGAGGAGGCCGGCCTGCGCTTCCGCGCCCACGATCCCGAGGCGCTCGCCGAGGTGGCGATTCGCGTCCTCTCCGACGACGAGCTTGGCCGGCGCCTCGTCGCCGAAGCCTACGAGCACGTGCGCCGCTTCGACTGGGGCGACGTCGCCGAGCAGACCGCCGTCGTCTACGCCGACCTCGTCGGCGCCCAGCTCGGCCCGGCCTAGCGCTATTCGCGCCCGCGCCGCCGCGGCGGTTGCGGCGGGCGCGAGATCGCGAAGCGGCCGGTGACGGCGTCGCCGGGGTTCCAGTGGATCCCCTCGAGCAGCTCTTCGGGCCGGATCGACATCGCGCCGGCGAGCTGGATGAGTGTGTCGACCCGCGCCACCCGCCGCCCGTTCTCGAGCAGGCCGATCTCGGTCCGGTGCAACGAGGCGCGCACCCCGAGCTCCTCCTGCGAGAGGTCCTCCCGGCGCCTGCAGCGGACCAGGTTCTCGCCGAACTTGATCGCCACTTCTTCGGCTCGCGTCTTGCGCTCTGGGCCTCGCACGCGCCCAACCTGGGAGCCGCAACGCACTGTCCGTCGGACAACTGTCTTCATCTCTGTTAGGATTCTTGCAGACAGAAGCTTACGGTGGAAGCAGCCTACAATTCCACCATGGCACTCAACATCAAGGATCTGGAGACGGAGCAGTTGGCCACGGAAGTCGCGGAGCTCAGCGATGACACGAAGACCGGCGCGGTCCGCCAGGCCTTGCGCGAACGGCGCGACCGCCTGCGATTGGAAGGCGCCGGCATAGGGCCCGGGGAGAAGCCGTACCGCGGGATGCAGCAGTGGCTCGAAACCGAGATCTGGCCGCAGATCCCGGAGGAGCTGAAAGGTCGCCCACCGAAGACGAAGGAGGAAATCGAGGAGATCCTCGGGATCGGACCGGAGGGATATTGATCCTCGATAGCTCTGCAGTCCTCGCCGTTCTCTTCGACCCCGGCCCTCACCTGAGCTACCGCGGCGGCTGCAGGGTCGTGTGCGCGGCCGGGTCCGGTTCGACCGGGCGCGGCCAGCGCAGCTGCTGCGGCGCCTCGCGCATGCGGATGATCCGGGCCGGGATGCCGGCGACGACGGCGTTCGCCGGCACGTCCTTGGTCACCACCGAGTTGGTGCCGACGATCGCGTTGTCGCCGACCCGGACGCCGCGCAGGATGCAGGCGCCGTAGCCGATCCAGACGTTGGAGCCGACCTCGACGTCGCGCATGTAGATGCCCTGGACGCGGATCGGGCGCTCGACCTCGACGACGCCGTGGTCGAAGTCGATGAACATCGCCCGGTCGGCGATCACGCACTGCTCGCCGATCCGCACCCGCCGGTAGGCGGAGATCGTGCACTCCTGGCCCATCACCGTCTTCGCCCCGATCTCGACCTCGCCCTCGTGGCAGCGGATCTTCGAGCCGTCGCCGATCCAGACGAAACGGCCGAAGCGGACCTCGGCCTCGCGGCCGATCTGGATTTCCAGGCGGCGGCCGAAGAAGACGAGGCCGTCGGTGCGCCAGCGGCGCCCGGCGCCGGTCAGCAGGCGCCGCCACAGGTACCGCCACAGCAGGCGCCCGTAGCGGCGGTTGAGCATCCCGTTGGCGGGCGAGGAAGCGGATCGAGCGAATCACGGCGGCGGGGACTTTAGAGTCTGCGCACAGCTCGTAGACTGACCCGCCCGTGCCCGACGCCGCCAAAGCCGCCCCGCTCGCCGAGCGCCTCGTCGCCGGCGACAAGCGGGCGCTGGCGCGGGCGATAACGCTGATCGAGTCCGACGACCCGGCCGGCTGGGATCTCGTCCGCGAGGTCTACCCGCGCACCGGCAAGGCCCGCATCGTCGGCTTCACCGGCCCGCCCGGGGTCGGCAAGAGCACCCTGATCGGGGCCCTGACCGCGGAGCTGCGCAAGAGCGAGCGCGAGGTCGCGGTGCTCTCGATCGATCCCTCCAGCCCCTTCACCCGCGGCGCCCTGCTCGGCGACCGCATCCGCCTCTCCGACCACTTCCTCGACCCCGGCGTCTTCATCCGCTCGATGGCCTCGCGGGGAGCGCTCGGCGGTCTCTCCGAGGCGGCTCTGCAGGTGGCCCTGGTGATGGACGCGGCCGGCAAGGACGACGTCCTGATCGAGACCGTCGGCGTCGGCCAGGCCGAGATCGACATCGTCGACCACGCCGACACGATCGTGCTGGCGCTGATGCCGGGATCGGGCGACTCGATCCAGGCGCTCAAGGCCGGGGTGATGGAGATCCCCGACGTGATCGTCGTCAACAAGGCCGACCACCCGATGACCGACACGATGGTGCGCGAGGTGCGCAGCGTGCTGGCGCTCTCCCACGAGCCGGAGAGCTGGAAGGTGCCGATCCTGCGCACCGAGGCGGCCCGCGGCGAGGGCGTCGAGGAGCTGGCGGCGGCGATCGACGAGCACCGCGCCTTCATCGAGCAGGCGGGGACGCTGGAGGAGCGCCGCGCCCGCAACCTGCGCAGCGAGGTGCTCGGCATCGCCACCGCGCGGATGCGCCGCCGGCTCGAGGCGACCGCGGCCGAAGACCCCCGCACCGCCGAGCTGCTGGAGCGGGTGGTGCGGCGTGAGCTCGACCCGGCCAGCGCCGCCGCCGAGCTGCTGGAGCGCCAGGCCGATGCCTGAGGCGGCGGCGATGCCATCGCTGGCGGAGGCGATCGGGCTGGGTCGGCGCCGAGGTCAGGGAGATCGACGGCGCCAAGGTCGGCGAGGTCCACGGCCTCTTCGTCGACGCCGCCGGCGGCGACCCGGCCTGGCTGATCGCCCGGGTCGGCCGCCGCCGCGGCGCCAAGCTGGTCGCGGTGCCGCTGCGCGACTGCGCCGGCGCCGCCTTCGGCGTCTGGGTCGCGCAGGAGGGCGAGGCGCTGCAGACGGCTCCCGTGGTCGACCCGACCCGACCCCTGCGCCGCGAGCACGAGCTGACGATCTGCGCTCACTTCGGCATCGGCGAGGCCGTCGGCCGCGCCGCCGAGGTTGCGGGCCGTCCCGAGGGCGCGGTCACCGCTTCGCCGCCCGGCGGCTGAGCCCCGCGGCCGCGCTATTACCGAGCCGCGAACGTTTCAGTCGCTCGGACCGCAGTTGCGTGCGAGCCGAGACCGGATGCTGGTCCCATCGACGAAATTCGCCTGCGCGCGGGCGTGGATCCTGCCGCTGGGGCATTTCGCGGTCAGGAGGCTGACCCTCTTTCCCTTCCTGACGAGGTCTCTCCCGATCTTTACGTTGAAGGAGGTCAGTGAGCCGGAGCCGCCGGCGATCTTCGGCACGGTGATGGTCGTCCGGCTCGCGAACCGACCCTCCTGGATCCTCTCGGTTCGGATCGTCATGACCAGCATGGTGGGGGCGGGTATCAGGAAGTAGGTCGCGGAGTAGAGGGTGGTCACGCCGGCCTCGGTGCCGCCGTTGTAGACGTACGATTTGGCTCTCAGGGGTATCGGTGGAAGGTCGGGAAAGCGCAGATCGATACTGGCTGCGCCTGTGCCCACGATTGCGTCCTCGCAGCCTTTGATCGGGTTCGGTTCCCGGCTGCCTCGGCGTCCACCCGAGCAGATCGGGAGTCCCGTCGCGTCGATCGCGATGCTCTCCTCGTTATCGAAGACGAATTCGCTGACGGTGGTGGGACGGGACCCGTCGATTGACTCGATCCGACTCCAGAGGCGAAGCTCGATCGGAGTCGGAACGGTGCTCGATAGCGCCTGCGGCACGAAGCTCTCGCCAAAGGTCATTTCCAGGTTCCCGGATCGAACCGTCGCGCTCGGCCCAGCCGCGCTCGCGATCCCGGCGCAGAGGAAAGCGACCACCACGAGAAATGCGGTCAAAGATGCCTTGCGCATGGGAGTTTCTTTCCGCGTCACATTTTCGCCTTAGCGTGGCGTCACGAGTCGACCACACGAGGGGAGAGCGCGATGAGGTTTGGAAAGACGGCGATGGCGGCAGCTCTGGCGGCGATGGCGGTGACCGCCGGCGGCTGTGACGGTCCTTTGATGATGTCCGACGGGAAGGCCGAGCCGGCCCAGTCGGCCCAGGACAAGGTGAGGGATGACCGCGCCATGAGTGGCGAGGGTAGCGCCAAGCAGGGGAGCGCGACGGCGGATCCGGGCTCCGGCGGCGACCGTATGGAATGACCGGATGGCGCTGCTGATCCTCTTCGGGTTCGTCGCCGGCGCCGCGACGGCGCTCTCGCCGTGCGTGCTGCCGGTGCTCCCGATCGCCCTCTCGGCCGGCGCCACCGGCGGCCGGCGGCGGCCCCTGGGCATCGTCGTCGGGCTCGCCCTCTCGTTCACCTTCGCCGCTGTGGCGCTGGTCTACGCGATCGCCGCTCTCGGCCTGCCCGGAGACTTCCTCCGCAAGCTGGCGATCGTCGTCCTGCTCGGCTTCGGGATAGTGCTGACGATCCCGCCGCTGGCCGCCCGGGTCGAGGCTTGGATGAGCCGGTTCGCGAGCCGGGCCGGCGTCGCCCGCCGCGAGGGCGACGGCTTCTGGTCCGGGACCGCGATCGGGGCCAGCCTCGGCCTCGTCTACGCGCCCTGCGCCGGGCCGATCCTGGCCGGGGTCATCACCGTCTCCGCCTCCCAGTCGTTCAGCGCCGGCCGGTTGGCGGTGGCCCTGAGCTATGGGATCGGCTCGGCGGTCGTGCTCTACTTCCTGATGCTCGGCGGGCGCCGCGTGGTCGCGCCCCTCGCCCGGCGCGGCGTCGGGCTGCAGATCGCGATGGGGGCGGTGATGGTGGTGGTGGCGCTGGCGATGCTGCGCAACTACGACGTCCGTTTCCAGAACGCGATCGCCAGCGACCTCCCAGCCTTCCTCGTCAACCCGAGCGAAGCCCTGGAGGACACCGCCGCGGCACAGAGCGCTCTCGTCGACCTGCGCGGTGGCAATCACGGCGTCGGCGCGGCGGCGACCTCGCTGGCGCCACAGATCGGCGCCGACGGCGAGCCGCAATTGCCGGTGCTCGGGGAGGCGCCGGAATTCGTCGGCAATCAGCGCTGGTTCAACACCCCCGGCGATCGCCCGCTGACCCTGCGCTCGCTGCAGGGGCGGGTCGTGCTCGTCGACTTCTGGACCTACAGCTGCATCAACTGCATCCGCACCTTTCCCTACCTGAAGGCATGGGACCAGCGCTACCGCAAGGACGGGCTGACGATCGTCGGCGTCCACACGCCCGAGTTCCCCTTCGAGCGCGACGCGGGCAACGTCGAGGCGGCGATTGGGGAAAACGAGATCCGCTATCCGGTCGCCCAGGACAACGACCAGGCGACCTGGAGCGCCTACGGCAACCAGTACTGGCCGGCCGAGTACTTCATCGACGCTCAGGGCCGGGTTCGTTACGTGCACTTCGGCGAGGGCGAATACGAGGAGAAGGAGCAGGTGATTCGTGAGCTGTTGGCCGCAGCGGGCCGCCGGGTCCCCGGCCGGGAGAGCCGCATCCAGGCGATCGCGCCGTCGCCTACGGTCGCCACTCCGGAGACCTACCTCGGCGCCGCCCGCGCCGAACGCTTCGCCAACGCGACGCTCTCGCCCGGCCTGCACGACTTCAGCGCGCCGGAGGCACTGTCGCCGAACGAATTCGCCTACCGCGGCAGCTGGAGGATCGGGCTCGACTCGGCGACGGCCGCGTCTGGATCGTCGCTCGACCTCGACTTCGGGGCGCGGCGGGTCTATCTGGTGCTCGGCTCGCCGGGACACAGCCGCCAGGTGCGAGTGATGCTGGATGGCCAGCCGATCTCCAGCGCCGACGCCGGCTCCGACGTCCGGAGCGGCGCCGTCACCGTGACCGGGCACCGTCTCTACAGCCTCGTCGACCTGCCGCGGGTCGGCCGTCACGTCCTCACGCTGGAACCGGAAGCGGGGGTGGAGGGCTATGCCTTCACCTTCGGCTAGCCGGGCGTCGGCCCGCCCAGGCGCGACAATCGCGGCGATGGCCGATTCCTCTCAGGGCACCGTGCTGGTCGTCGACGACAAGCCGACGATCCTCGACGTCGTCGGCCGCTACATGGAGCGGGCCGGCTACGAGACCCATCGCGCTGCCGACGGCCCCGAGGCGCTGCGGCTGGCGGAGGAGCACCGCCCCGATCTGGTCGTGCTCGACCTGATGCTGCCCGGGGTCGACGGGATCGAGGTGATGCGCCGGCTGCACGAGCGGCCCGGGCCGCGGATCGCGGTGATCCTGCTGACCGCCCACGGCGAGGAGTCCGACCGCCTCGTCGGCCTGCGCCAGGGCGCCGACGACTACGTCGTCAAGCCGTTCTCGCCGGCCGAGCTGGTGGCCCGGGTCGGCGCCGTGCTGCGCCGGGTCTCACCGCCTGACGACGAGGCGCCGCCGATCGAGCATGGACCGCTGCGAATCGAGCCGGCCACGCGGAGCGTCTTTCTCGACGGCGAGGAGCTGGCGCTGACCCAACGGGAGTTCGACCTGCTCGCCCACTTCGCCGCCCATCCGGGGCGGGTCTACTCCCGCGACCAGCTGATGGAAGCTGTCTGGGGCGAGCCGCTCTTCACCGACACCAGCACCGTCACCGTCCACGTCCGCCGCCTCCGCGCCAAGCTCGGCGACGATCCGGCCCAGCCGCGCTTGATCGAGACGGTCTGGGGCGTCGGCTACAGGCTGCGAGCGTGAAGCGCGCCGCCGTAATCGCGGTTGCGGCCTTTCTCGCCGGCGCCGCCGCGGTTGCCGTCCCCGACCGGATGGGGGCCGCCCAGGTTCTCCTGGTCGTGCTCGCCGCCGCCGGCGCCGCGCTGGCGGCGGCGCTCGCGGTCCGCCTGGCGACGGAGGAGCGCTCCCGCGGTGAGATCGAGGAGGCGCGCCGGCATCTGGTCGCCGCCGCCTCGCACGACCTGCGCACGCCGCTGGCCTCGCTGCGGCTGCTGGTCGAGTCGATCGACGACGGGGTCGCGACGGGGGAGACCCGCGACCGCTACCTGGCCGAGATCCGCACCCACGTCGCCGTGCTCAGCGACCTCGTCGACGACCTCTTCGAGCTCTCGCGGATCGAGGCCGGCGACATCTCCTGGACGATGCGCCAGGTCGAGCTGGGAGACCTGATCGGCGACACCGTGGCCGCGATGCGGGTTCCGGCCGAGGAGCGCGGCGTCAGCCTCGCCGCCGACCTGCCGCCGGGAGAGGTCGTAGCCGAGGCCAACGCCGAGAAGGTGCAGCGGGTCCTCTTCAACCTGATCCAGAACGCGATCCGCCATACCCCGGCCGACGGCAGCGTCACCGTGCGGGCACGCACGAGCGGCGACGGCGTCGAGGTCGAGGTCGCCGACGACGGCGAGGGCGTCCCGGCCGGCGACGGCGAGCGCGTCTTCGAGGCCTTCTACCGCGGCGACGCCGCCCGCGGCGAGGACGGCGCCGGCCTCGGCCTGGCGATCTCCCGCGCGATCGTCGAAGCCCACGGCGGCAGGATCTGGCTGGAGGACGGCAGGCCCGGGACCCGGGTGCACTTCACTTTGAAGTCGGCGTAGGGGGCACCCGACCCCTCTGAACGGCTTCGAACGTCAGCAGCCCAGCTGCCGCGCGATCACCATCTGCTGCACCTCGTCGGTCCCCTCGCCGATCGTGAGGATCTTGGCGTCGCGGTAGAAGCGGCAGACCGGGTACTCCTCGATGAAGCCGTAGCCGCCGTGGATCTGGACCGCCTCCTCGGTGGCTTTGACCGCGAGGCGGCCGGTGATCAGCTTCGCCTGGGCGGCGGTGAGGGTGAACGACTGGCCGGCGTCCTTCTCCAGCGCCGCCCGCCAGGTCAGCAGCCGGGCCGCCTCGATCTGGGCCGAGAGGTCGGCGATCTTGGCCTGGATCGACTGGAACCTGGAGATCGCCTGGCCGAAGGCCTGGCGCTCCTTGGCGTAGGAGATCGCCTCGTCGAGGGCGCCCTGGGCGAGGCCGACTCCCATCGCGGCGACGCCGATCCGGCCTCCATCGAAGATGTGGAGGAAGTTCTTGAAGCCCTCGCCGCGGCGGCCGAGCAGGCTCGACTCCGGCAGCCGGCAGTCCTCGAAGGAGAGCGGCCGGGTGTCGGAGGCGTTCCAGCCCATCTTGCGGTAGGCCTCGCCGACCTCGTAGCCGGGGGTGCCGTTGGGGACGATCAGGTTGGAGATCTCCTTGCGTCCGTCGGTTTCGCCGGTGACCGCGGTGATCGAGACGCAGCCGGAGATCTCGGTGCCGGAGTTGGTGATGAACTGCTTGGCGCCGTTGACCGTCCACTCGCCGTCGGCGAGCTTGGCGGTGGTGCGGACGTTGCCGGCATCGGAGCCCGCCTCGGGCTCGGTCAGGCCGAAGGAGGCGAGGCGCTTGCCGCTGCACAGCTGCGGCAGCCATTCGTCCTTCTGCTCGTCGCTGCCCCAGAGGTAGATCGGCATCGTCCCCAGCGAGGTGTGGGCGGCCATCGTGATGCAGACCGAGGAGTCGATCCGGGCCAGCTCTTCGACCGCCAGCACGTAGGAGAGCGTGTCGGCGCCGCCGCCCCCGTACTCCTGCGGGAACGGGATCCCCATCAGGCCGAGGGCGCCGAGCTTCTCGACGATCTCGTAGGGGAAGGCCTTGGTCCGGTCCAGCTCCTCCGCCACCGGCCGCACCTCGTTGCGAGCGAAGTCGCGGACCGTGTCCCGGAGCAGCCTCTGCTCGTCACTCAGTTCGAAGTTCATGCGCGGCAGCCTATTGCGCTTCTCGCGCCGGAGCCCTACAGCTGCAGGGACTTCACCTGCAGCAGCTCCTCGAGCCCGTAGCGGCCGTTCTCCCGCCCGTGGCCCGACTGGCCGTAGCCGCCGAAGGGCGCCAGCGGATTGAAGGCGCCGCCGTTGATCTCGATCTGGCCGCTGCGGATCCGCTTGGCGACCGCGATCGCCCGCTCCCGGTCGCCGGACCAGACGCCGCCGGCCAGGCCGTAAGGGCTGTCGTTGGCGATCCGCACCGCGTCGTCCTCGCCGTCGTAGGGCTGGATCGCCAGCACCGGGCCGAAGATCTCCTCCTGGGCGATCGTCATCTCCGGCGTCACCTCGGAGAAGACGGTGGGGCGGACGAAGTAGCCGCGATCGAGCCCCTCCGGCGCCTCGGCGCCCCCGGTGACGAGCTTCGCGCCCTCCGCCTCGCCCTTCTCGATGTAGCCGCGGACGCGCTGGCGCTGGACGTCGGAGACGAGCGGGCCGAGCCGGGTCGAGGCCTCGAACGGATCGCCGGGCGTGAAGGCCTCGGCGCTCGCGGCGGCGATCTGCTCGGCTTCGGCGAGCTTGTCGCGGGGAACCAGCATCCGGGTCAGGGCGCTGCAGGTCTGGCCGGAGTTGAGGAAGCACTTGGCGACGCCGTCGGGGACCGCCTGGGCGAGGTCGGCGTCGTCGAGGATCACGTTCGGCGACTTGCCGCCGAGCTCCATCGCCACCGGCTTCACCGTCGCCGAGGCCAGCTCGCTGACCCGTTTGCCGGCCCGGGTCGAGCCGGTGAAGGAGACCATGTCGACGCCGGGGTGGGCGGCGATCGCCTCGCCGACCACCGGTCCGGTGCCGGTGACCAGGTTGAAGACGCCGGCGGGGAGGCCGGCGGCCTCGATCACCTCGGCCAGCAGGAAGGCGTTGAGCGGGGTCACCTCGCTGGGCTTGAGGACGACGGTGCAGCCGACCGCGAGGGCGGGGGCGACCTTGTTGGCGATCTGGTTCAGGGGGTAGTTCCAGGGGGTGATCGCGCCGAGCACGCCGACCGGCTCGCGCAGCACCCGCGAGTTGCCGATCTCCTCCTCCCAGGCGATTTCCTCCATCAGCCTCGGCATCGCCGCGAACTGGGCGGTCGGCAGGCCGACCTGGATCATCTGGCTCAGCTTCAGCGGCATCCCCAGCTCCTGGGAGATCGTCGCCGCGATCTCCTCGCTGCGCTCGCCCAGCCCGGCGGCGATCGCCGACATGTACCCGGCCCGCTCCTCGCGCGAGGTCTGCGACCAGGAGTCGAAGGCCCCGCGGGCGGCGGCGACGGCGCGGTCGGCGTCCTCGGGGGAGCAGGCCGGAACCGTGCCCATCACCTCCTCGGTGGTCGAGTTGACCACCTCGATCGGCTCGCTCCCCGCCGGCGCCACCCACTCGCCGCCGATGAAGACCTCGTCCCGCACCTGAAGCTCCGCCGCAGTCGCCATGCCCTTCCTCCTCAACGCTCGCTCACTCCGATTGGCTGTTCAGCCAACGCTAGCGACTGGGCGGGAACAGTTCCTATAGCGAATAAGCTATAAGCACATATTAGCTATATTTATGTGGTGGCCACGCTTGATCCGCAGGAGCGGCGAGTCGGCCCCACCCCGGGGCAGCTTCTGAGGGAGGTACGCCGCCTCCACGGTGTCAGTCAGCAACTGCTGGCAGCCAGGGCCGGCACCACGCAGTCGGCCATTTCACGCATCGAGTCCGATCGCGTCTCGCCGTCGGTCGACACGCTTTGGGAACTGCTCTACCTCTTGGGCGAGGATCTCGAGCTGTCAGCCCAGGCGCGCGACTCGGGGATCGATGTCACGCTCAATCGGGCAAATCTCACCTCTTCTCCTGGCCAGCGTGTGCAGCGTGGTCTTGCGCTCGCCGATTTCGTTCGTCGCAACAGGGGGGAGAGATCAAGTGACCTGGAGACTTGGGGCCATGTGGACGGACCGCCGCCTCTGCAAGCACACTCCCTACTGAAGGCCCTGGTCGAGCATGGCGTCGATTTCGTCCTCGTCGGTGGGATGGCCGGCATTGCCCTGGGCTCGTCCTATCCGACCTACGACATCGACGTCGCCTACGCTCGCGACGAGGCCAACTTGGAGCGTCTCGCGCGGGCACTGGCGGAACTTCGCGTCTCCCTACGGGTGCAGGGCGAGGCGGCAGACCTCCCCTTTCTCGCCGATGCGCGCTCGTTGGCGAATGGAGTCAACTTCACCTTCATGACTGAGTTCGGGATGTTCGACATTCTCGGAGACCTCGCCGGGATTCGCTCCTATGGGGATCTTCGCCGCGACGCGATCGTTCAGGAGGTGGAGGGGCTGCCGATTCGGGTTGCCTCGATCGGTCACCTGATCTCGATGAAGCGCGCGGCGAATCGAACCAAGGACAAGCTGATGCTCGAGGAGTACATCGTCATCGCCGACGAGCGGAAGAAGCGCTCAGAGGGCTAGACGGGCTCGGCTGCGCCAACGGCGGCGAGCGCGGCGGCAAAGCCCGGGCCAGGGACCTGGGCGGCGTCGCGGGCGTGGAGCACCTGGCCGCACTCCTCGCAGATGCCGCGGTCGCTGACGCGGCCGCCGCACCCCTTGTGGACGATCAGCATCGGCGGGCCCTCGGCGCCGGGCGAGTGGCGGTCGCCCCAGCCGAGCAGGGCGATCAGAGCGGGCCAGAGGTCGAGGCCCTTCTCGGTCAGGAAGTACTCGTGGCGAGGGGGGGATTCCTGGTAGGCGCGGCGCTCGAGGATGCCCTCGTCGATCAGCCGCTGCAGGCGGGCGGAGAGGACGTTGCGGGCGATCCCCAGCGAGCGCTGCAGCTCGCCGAAGCGGCGGTTGCCGTTCATCACGTCGCGGACGATCAGCAGCGACCAGCGCTCGCCGATCACCTCCAGCGACTTGGCGATCGAGCAGATCTGGCCTGGATAGTCGTGGCGCGAGCACGACGTGATCTTCGCACACTTGGTTGCATCAAGCAACTATCTGCGGTAGGCTGCCGCGCAGCATCAGTTGCTTGACGAAACCAAGTAGCTCAAGCCGATTGGAGGCGCTGAGATGAGGCTGATCCCCAGACATAGGCACAACCACCGCGCGAAGACTCCGCGGATCGCGATAAGCCAGGCGGAGATCACCGCCGATCTCAACTACCCGGCGGGTTCGCGCCCGTCCCGGCAGGCGGGCGCCGCCAGGCGGGGCGGGGGTCGATGAGCGGCGACGGGCTGGTCTTCGCCGACGACGCGACCGCGGTCGACGTGGCCGAGGCGTTCGCCGCCGCGAACCCGGAGAGCTCGCGCAGCCGCACGCTGGTCTGGCAGGACCCGGTGCCGACCGCGGCGGCCGGGGCGACGATGACCGGCATGGAGTACATGAGCGCCGTCGTCACCGGGGCGATGCCGCCGCCGCCGATCGCGGTGACGATGCGGCTGCGGCCGATCGAGCTGGAGGAGGGGCGCGTCGTCTTCGAGGGCGAACCCGGGGAGGAGCACTACAACCCGATCGGCGTCGTCCACGGCGGTTACGCCGCGACCCTGCTCGACTCGGCTCTCGGTTGCGCCGTCCACACGACCCTGCCGGCGGGCGTCGGCTACACCTCGCTCGGCCTCGAGGCCAAGTACGTGCGGCCGATCACCCGCGACACCGGCCGGGTGCTCTGCGAGGCCAACGTCCTCTACCGCGGCCGCAAGCAGGCGACCTGCGAGGCGAAGCTGACGGCGGCCGACAGCGGCAAGCTGCTCGCCCACGGCACGTCGCCACCTGCATGATCCTCGGCGGGTCCTAGGCGGTGGCGTGGTGCCGGGCCAGCTCGACCAGGAGGCGGACGCCGAAGCCGCTGGCGTCCTTGCCGGTGTACTCGCGGCCGACGTCCCAGGCGGTGCCGGCGATGTCGACGTGCGCCCAGGGGGTCTCGCCGACGAACTCCTCGAGGAAGGAGGCGGCGGTGATCGTGCCGGCCTTGCGCTTGGAGGCGAGGTTGGAGAGGTCGGCGACCGTGCCCTTCATCAGCGCCTTGTACTCGGGGTGGAGGGGAAGGCGCCAGGCCAGCTCGCCGCTCTCCTCGCCGGCCCGCGCGACCGCGGCCGCGAGCTCGTCGTCGTTGGCGATCACCGCCGCGTAGGTGGAGCCGAGGGCGATCGTGACGGCGCCGGTCAGGGTGGCGAGGTCGACGATCCGCTCGGCGCCCAGCTCGACCGCGTAGGCGAGGGCGTCGGCGAGGATCAGCCGGCCCTCGGCGTCGGTGTTGTTGACCTCGACCGTCTTGCCGTTGTACTGGGTGATGACGTCGCCGGGCTTGATCGCCGTCCCGGAGGGCATGTTCTCGGTCGAGGGCACGACGGCGAGGAGGTCGACGGCCAGGCCCAGCTCGGCGATCGCCGCCACCGCCTCCAGCACCGCCGCGGCGCCGGACATGTCGTACTTCATCTCGTGCATGCCGGCCCCGGCCTTGAGCGAGATGCCGCCGGTGTCGAAGGTGACCCCCTTGCCGACCAGGCCCAGGGTCGGCCCCGCGCCGCCGCCGGCGTAGCGCAGGACGATCAGCTTCGGCTCCTCCTCGCTGCCCTGGCTGACCGCGACCAGGCCGCCCATGCCCTTCGCCGCGATCTCCTCGCGGCCCAGCACCTCGGCGCTGACCGCCTCGTGTGCGGCGGCGATCTCCGCGCCCGTCGGCCCAGATAGGACGGGGTGGCGACGTTCGCCGGCAGGCTCTGCAGGTCGCGGGCGCGGTTCTGCGCCTCGGCGTAGACGCGCGCCGTCTCGGCCGCCGCGGCGAGCTCGCCGGCCCCAGCAGCGTCAGCGACTCGATCCGGGGCGGGCGGCTCGTCGGGGTTCGCGCCCTTGAAGCGGTCGAAGCGGTAGGCGCCGAGGATCGTGCCGGTGACCAGTGCCTCCGCCGCGGCGCCGTCGTCGGTCGCTCGCGGCAGCGCCCAGGCGAGCGAGCTCGCCTCCAGCCGCGCCGGCCTCTTGGCCGCCAGCGCGGCGGCGACCCGCAGGCCGCTCGGCGTCGGCCTCCTCGCGCTTGCCGAGGCCGACCGACCAGCGCCCGGCCGGCTCGCTCGGGGTGCAGCAGCAGGCAGCTTCTTGAAGCCCCCCTTGGCGTCTCTCGGCGCCCGGCGCGTCGGCAAGCGTCGGCCGGGAGCGACTCGCCCTCGTAGAGGCCGACGGCGACGCAGGTCGGCCTCGGCTTCGAGCAGGTCGCTCTGGTCGACCTCGACCTTCATCGGGCGCGAGTCTATGCACTGGCCCAGGTCGTCCCGTATCCGTGCTACTCGCTGGGATCGTCCCGACCGGCGCCATGTCGCCGTCTCCGACCCGAGACCGCACGACCCGCAGAAGAAAGGCAGTAGATGCCCAGCTCAGTCATCCTCGGAACCGCGCGCACCCCCTTCGGAAAGATGGGCGGCAGCCTCTCCTCGCTCGAAGCCACCGACCTCGGCGGCCAGGTGATCGAGGCGGCGCTGGAGCGCTCCGGCGTCGACCCCGAGCAGGTCCAGCAGGTCGTCTTCGGCCAGGTCCTGCAGGCCGGCCAGGGGCAGATCCCCTCGCGCCAGGCCCAGATCAAGGGCGGCATCCCCAAGGAGGTCCCCTCGGAGACGATCAACAAGGTCTGTGCCTCCGGCATGCGCTCGCTCGGCCTCGCCGACATGGCGATCCGCGCCGGCGACACCGAGGTCGCCGTCACCGGCGGCATGGAGTCGATGAGCCAGGCGCCCTACCTGCTGCCCGGCGCCCGCTTCGGCTTCCGCATGGGCGACGTCAGCGCGATCGACGCGATGACCCACGACGGGCTCACCAACCCCTTCACCGAAAAGCAGATGATCAACGAGGCCAGCGAGGTCTCCAACGAGCTGGAGATCACCCGCGTCGACATGGACCGCTTCGCCGAGCGCTCGCACCGGCTCGCCGCCGAGGCGACCGACGCCGGCCGCCTCGCCGACGAGATCGTCGGCGTCACCGTCAAGTCGCGCAAGGGCGAGAGCACGGTCGAGGCCGACGAGGCGATCCGCCCCGACACCACCCTGGAGACGCTGGCGAAGCTGCAGGCGATCGGCGGCGAGGACGCCACCCACACCGCCGGCAACGCGCCCGGCGTCAACGACGGCGCCGGCGCGATCGTCGTCGCCTCCGAGGAGTGGGCGGAGCGCGAAGGCCGCACCCCGCTGGCCCGCGTGCTCTCCTACGGCACCGTCGCCGACGACTTCCCCTACCTGGCGAAGACCCCCGCCAACGCCGCCAAGCAGGCGCTGGAGAAGATCGGCAAGAGCCCCGAGGACGTCGACCTCTGGGAGATCAACGAGGCCTTCGCCTCGGTCGCCCTCAACTCGGTGCGGATGCTCGGCGTCGACGAGGACAAGGTCAACGTCAACGGCGGCGCGATCGCCCTCGGCCACCCGATCGGCGCCTCCGGCGCCCGCATCGTCGGCGCCCTGGTTCACGAGCTGCGGCCGCCGCGGCGGCGGCCTCGGCGTCGCCGCGATCTGCTCCGGCGGCGGCCAGGGCGACGCGATCGTGATCGAGAGTCACCCGCGACCGAGCTGGCGCGACGCGCAGCGCACTGAGGCGTGCAAGGGCGACCAGCAGCGAGGTGCAGCGCGCCTTCTTCGATCTGGACAAGACCCTGATGGCGGGGTCTTCGGGGATGCAGTTCGCCCGCGTCGCGGCCCGGCACGGGATCGTCAGCCGCCGCCAGCTCGGCAGCTGGGGCTTCGAGCACCTGCGCTACCGCCTGCGCGGGACCACCGACGAGCGCACCGGGGAGGTGCTGCGGGTCGCTCGCGAGCTGATCCGCGGCGTCCCGGCGAAGACCGTCGACCGGATGGGGCCGGAGGTGATGGCGGCGATCCTGCCGCGCGTCTTCCCGCAGATGCTGGACGAGGTCCACGCCCACCAGGACGCCGGCCGGCCGGCCTTCATCGTCAGCGCCGCCGGCAACGACGTGGTCGAGTCGCTGGCGCGGGTGCTGGGCATGGAGGGCGGCATCGGCACCCGCTACGAGGTCGACGCCGAGGGCAGCTTCACCGGCCGCTTCGAGGGCCCCTTCGTCTACGGGCCCGGCAAGGTCGAGGCGATGCAGGCCTTCGCCGAGCGCCACGACATCGACCTCGCCGCCTCCTACGCCTACTCGGACTCGCTCTCGGACCTGCCGATGCTGCGCGCGGTCGGCCACCCGGTCGCCGTCAACCCCGACCCGCCGCTGGCCGAGATCGCCAAGCAGGAGGGCTGGCAGACGATGCGCTTCGAGCGCCTCGGCCGCCGCCTGGTCGCGGTGACGGTGACGCTGCTGGCGACGGTCGCCGGCTTCGGCGCCTCGCGCGTCGCCGCCCGCCGCAAGCCGCCGCCCCGCCGCTTCCGTCGCCGCTAGCGCGGTGAGGCGCTTGTCACCCCTGGGCTGCCGCCTCGCTACGATCTAGACTGCTCGCATGGCAACCGAGCCGCGAGCCAAGCCCGAGTTCAAGCAGCGCGACGCCGAGTTCTCGACCATCTCCGGCAAGGCGATCGAGCCGCTCTACCACGAGGACGACCTCGACCCCGGCCTCGAGGAGCGCGTCGGCGAGCCCGGCGAGTACCCGTTCACCCGCGGGCCCTACCCCTCGATGTACCGCGGGCGGCTCTGGACGATGCGCCAGTTCGCCGGCTTCGGCACGGTCGAGGAGACCAACGAGCGCTTCCACTACCTGCTCGACCACGGCCAGACCGGGCTCTCGACCGCCTTCGACATGCCGACCCTGATGGGCTACGACTCCGACCACGAGCGCAGCCTCGGCGAGGTCGGCCGCGAGGGCGTCGCCGTCGACAGCCTCGACGACATGGAACAGCTCTTCGCCGGCATCCCGCTGGGCGGCGTCACCACCTCGATGACGATCAACGCCCCGGCGGCGATCCTGCTCGCCTACTACGTGCTGGTCGGCGAGAGCAGGGGGTGGCGCCGGAGAAGCTGGGGGGGACGATCCAGACCGACATCCTCAAGGAGTACATCGCCCAGAAAGAGTGGTGCTTCCCGATCGAGCCGGCGATGCGCCTGGTCACCGACATGATCGAGTGGTGCACGGAGACGATGCCGCGCTGGCACCCGGTCTCGATCTCCGGCTACCACATCCGCGAGGCGGGTTCGACCGCCCAGCAGGAGCTCGCCTTCACGCTCAAGGACGGCTTCACCTACGTCGAGCGGGCGCTCGAGCGCGGCCTCGACGTCGACGACTTCGCCCCCCGCCTCTCCTTCTTCTTCAACGCCCACGTCGACTTCTTCGAGGAGATCGCCAAGTACCGGGCGGCGCGCCGGATCTGGGCCCGGGAGATGCGCGACACCTACGGCGCCAAGCGCGAGGAGTCGATGCGGCTGCGCTTCCACACCCAGACCGCCGGCGTCTCGCTGACCGCGCAGCAGCCGCTCAACAACATCGTCCGCACCTCGATGGAGGCGCTGGCGGCGGTGCTCGGCGGCACCCAGTCGCTGCACACCAACTCCTACGACGAGGCGCTGGCGCTGCCGACCGAGGAGGCGGTGCGGGTCGCGCTGCGCACGCAGCAGATCATCGCCACCGAGTCCGGCGTCACCAACACCGCCGACCCGCTCGGCGGCTCCTGGTTCGTCGAGAAGCTGACCGACGAGATGGAGGCCGCCGCCTACGGCTACTTCGCCCGCATCGACGAGCTGGGGGGGATGGTCGAGGCGATCCGCCGCAACTTCCCGCAGCGCGAGATCGCCGACGCCTCCTTCACCTACCAGCAGGAGCTGAACGAGCGCAAGCGGATCGTCGTCGGCGTCAACGACTTCGTCCAGGAGGACGAAGACGCCGACCCCGATCCTGAGCATCGACCCGGGGCTCGAACGCAAGCAGATCGACCGCCTGGCGGCGACCCGCGCCCGCCGCGACGGCGCCGCCGTCGAGGCGCCCTGGCCGAGCTGAAGCGGGCCGCCGCGGGCGAGGGCAACCTGATGCCGCCGATCATCGCCGCCGCCCGGGTCCGCGCCACCGAGGGCGAGATGATCGCCGCGATGCAGGAGGTCTTCGGGACCTACACCGAGCGCCCGTGTTCTAGCAGCGCTACGCTTCCGCCGCCGATGGAGACCGCCACCGCCCGCAAGATCCGCGTCGTCGTCGCCAAGCCCGGCCTGGACGGCCACGATCGCGGCGCCAAGATCATCGCCCGCGCCCTGCGCGACGCCGGCATGGAGGTCATCTACACCGGCCTGCACCAGACGCCCGAGCAGATCGCCGAGACGGTGATCCAGGAGGACGCCGACGCGGTCGGCCTCTCGATCCTCTCCGGCGCCCACATGACGCTGGTGCCGCGGGTGGTCGCGCTGCTCGCCGAGCAGGGCGTCGACGACGTCCTGGTCACGGTCGGCGGCACGATTCCCGCCGACGACATCCCGGAGCTGAAGAAGCTCGGGGTGGCCGAGGTCTTCACGCCGGGGTCCGGCACCGACGAGATCGTCGACTTCATCCGCGCCGGCGCCACCGAGCGCCACGAGCGCGGCGAATAACTTCCGACGCCAGCGGGTATCATCATCTCCCGATTGACTGGTCAATCAACCAGTCGTTCGCAACCGATAACATGCCCGCCCGCAACGGGCCCGCGAGGCGCATCTAGCAGCCCGCGACCACCTGAGAATCGTCCCCAAGGAGGCTTCACTTGAAGATCTGCGTCCTGGTCAAGGAGGTTCCGGACGCCGCAGTTCAGAAGCGCATCGATCCCAACACGATGCGGCTGGACCGTGGCGGCGAGAAAAACCTCAATCCCTTCGATACCCACGCCCTCGAGGCGGCGATGCAGATCAAGGAGGGTGGAGCGATCCCGGTCGAGGAGGTCGTGGCCGTGACCATGGGCCCCGGCTCCGCCGTCCGCGCTCTGCACAAGGCCGTCGCCCTCGGCGCCGACCGCTCCGTGCACCTCTCCGACGACGCCCTGCAGGGCTCCGACGTCTGCGCCACCGGCTACTCGCTGGCCAAGGTGCTCGAGTCCGAGAGCCCCGACCTGGTCCTGCTGGGCCAGCAGTCCGATGACGGCGAGTGCTACACGATCGGCGCCGTCGTCGCCGACCACCTGCAGATGCCCTCGCTGACCCAGGTGATCAAGATCGACGTCAGCGACGGCAAGCTGCGCTGCGAGCGCCAGGCCGAGTACGGCTACGACACCGTCGAGGTCGAGCTGCCCGCCGTGATCAGCGTCGGCGACGCGATCAACGAGCCCCGCTACCCCAGCCTCAAGGCGATCATGGGGGCGAAGAAAAAACCGCTCGACACCAAGGCCACCGGCGACGTCGGAATCGACGGCGGCATGGTCGGCGAGGCCGGTTCCAAGACCGCGGTCCTCGCGCTCAACCCGCCGCCGGCAAAGGAAGCGGGAGAGATCATCGAGGACGAGGACACCAACGAGACGGTCGAAAAGATCGTCGCCTGGCTCGACGAGAGGAAGCTGATCTAGATGGCAGGCATCCTGGTTTACGCCCTCCACGACGACGAGGGCAACTTCAACAAAAACTCACTCGGGGCGATCTCCGAGGCGGCCAAGCTGGCCGGCGAGATCGGCGGCGAGGCCGCCGCGCTGGTCGTCGGCGAGATCGCCGACGACGCCTGCGCCTCGCTCGGCAACTGGGGCGCGGCCAAGGTCTACCGGGCCAAGAGCGTCCCCGAGGGCCTGGCCCAGCCGATCGTCGACGCGATGGCCAAGGTCATCACCGAGAACGGCATCTCCTACGCCCTCTTCGGCGGCGGACTGCTCGGCTTCGAGATCGGCGCCGGCCTCACCGCCCGCCTCAACGCCGGCGTGACGATGGAGGTCACCGAGGTCAAGGTGCAGGACGGCAAGCTCGTCGCCGAGCGCCCGATCCTGCAGGACTCCGAGATCGCCGACGTCGGCTACGTCAGCGAGCCGGGGATCATCATCAGCCGCCTCAACGCCTTCGACGCGAAGGAGAGCGGTGGCACGGCTGAGGTCGTCGACGTCGACGTCGAGCTCTCGGCCTGGTCGACCAAGGCGAAGATGGTGCAGCGCGGCGAGCAGCGCGGCGCCGACGTCAACATCGAGGACGCCGACATCCTCGTCGGCGGTGGCCGCGGCCTCGGCGCGGCCGAGGGCTTCAAGCTCGCCGAGGAACTGGCCGAGTCGATGGGCGGCGCCGTCGCCGCGACCCGCGCGGTCGTCGACGCCGGCTGGTACCCCTACGCGGCCCAGATCGGCCAGACCGGCAAGACGGTCGCGCCGAAGCTCTACCTGGCGGCCGGTGTCTCCGGGGCGATCCAGCACAAGGTGGGGATGCAGAACTCGGAGAACATCCTCGCGATCAACAAGGACCCGAACGCGCCGATCTTCGAGTTCTCCGACCTCGGCGTGGTCGGCGACCTGCACAAGATCGTCCCCAAGCTGACCGAGGCGATCAAGGCGAAGAAGGGCGGCTGAGCAAATGCCGGCCGTAGCACCCAGCGAGTTCCCGCCGCCGTTCGACTCGGCCGACGTGATCGGCCCGCCGACGGAGCCGGCGGACGAGCGGATCGAGGTTGGCGTGGCGATCGTCGGCGGTGGCCCCGCCGGCCTCGCCTGCGCCAACAAGCTCATGCAGCTGCTCGAGAACGAGCCGGAGCTGACCGAGAAGCTGGGCGAAGTCCCGGTCGCGGTGATCGAGAAGGGCAAAGTCGCCGGCGCGCACCTGCTCTCCGGGGCCAACATGGAGCCCTCGGCGATGGAAGAGCTGTTCCCCGACCTCGCCAAGGCGGAGTGGCCGGTCTACCAGGAGGTCACCAAGGACGCGGTCTACCTCCTGACCCCGAAGAAAGCGATTCCGCTGAAGCCGCCGCCGCCCGAACTTCCGCAACCACGGCAACTACGTCACCTCGGTCTCCAAGCTGGGCCGCTTCCTCGCCGAGAAAGCCGAGGAGGCCGGCGTCTACATCCTCTCCGAGACCGCCGCGACCAAGCTGCTGGTGGAGGACCGGGTCGTCAAGGGCGTGCGCTCGGGCGACCGCGGCCGCGGCAAGGACGGCGAAGAGCTGGGCAACTTCGAGCCCGGCTCCGACGTCGTCGCCAAGGCGACCGTCCTGGCCGAGGGCACGGTCGGCCACCTCACCTACGCCGCCTACGACTACTTCGACATGCACGGCGCCGATCCGATGCGCTGGGAGCTCGGGGTCAAAGAGGTCTGGGAGGTCAAGGAGCCGCTCGACCGGGTGATCCACACGATGGGCTGGCCGCTGCGCAAGGTCGCCAAATACAACGAGTTCGGCGGCAGCTTCATCTACCCGATGGGCGAGGACAAGATCTGCATCGGCCTCGTCGCCGGCCTCGACTACACCGACGCCACCTTCTCCGTCCACGACGCCCTGCAGCTGTTCAAGACCCACCCCTTCATCAAGAAGATGATCGAGGGTGGCAAGCGGGTCGCCTGGGGGGCGAAGACGATCCCCTCGGGCGGCTACTTCGCGATGCCCAAGCGCCTCGCCGTGCCCGGCATGGTCGTCGCCGGCGACGCGGCCAGCATGGTCAACATCCCGACCCTCAAGGGCGTCCACTACGCGATGCACGCCGGCATGTACGCGGCGGAAGCGATCGTCGACGCGCTCAAGCAGGACATCGACTCGGTCAACTTCGAGGCCTACGACGAGAAGATCCACAACTCGACGATCGAGAAGGACCTCTACGAATCGCGCAACATGCGCCAGCCCTTCTCCAAAGGCTTCTTCCTCGGCGGCGCCTTCGCCTCGGCGATGACGGTCACCAAAGGGAATTTCCCCGGCGGCCACTGGAGCCAGGAGCACGATGCCGAGAACGAGATGGAGATCGGCAAGGCCGGCGACATGTACGTCAAGGCCGACAACGAGCTGACCTTCAACAAGCTCGACTCGGTCTTCCTCTCCGGCAACGCGACCCGCGACGACGCCCCCAACCACGTCCGCATCCAGACCCGGGTGCCGCGCGAGATCGCCCAGACCTGGGTCTCGATGTGCCCGGCCCAGGTCTACGAGATCCCCGACGACCAGCTGGAGAGCCGGCAGCGCCGAGGTCGACGTCCACGTCACCGCCTCCAACTGCGTCCAGTGCGGCGCGATCACCGCCAAGGGCGGCCGCCTGACCCTGCCCGAGGGCGGCGACGGGCCGCTCTACCAGGAGACGTAGGAAAGAAACTCCACAACCGGCGAGATCTGCGCAGCCTCCGCGCAGCGCGGGGACCTACGGTTTGCCGATGCTCGCAATCGGCTCGATCGTTGGCGATGCCGCCTTTGGAACCGGGTTCATGGCTGCCGCCCTTGGCGGTGATCGCGCCGCATTTGCGAGGTAATGTTTTGTCTGCGACACTGGAGATGTCCATGTCTGAACGCACCGCACTCATCGTCGCTTTCACCGCCGTAATGGCCATTACGGCGGTTTCGCTGCTTGCGCTCGGTCTGTTGCGCGCCAGCCCGGAGGTGCGTGTATTGGCCTACATGCTGCTCCTCTGCGGCGGCGCCCACGCCGTGTCTCAGGTCGTCGTCCACTACCGGTCTTAGGTGCTACCGGGCCGGGAGCGCCGCAGGCGGCGGGTATGGTCGCGCCGTGCTGGCCCTTGGGATAGCCGCGGCTGTCGGAGCCTCCGTCCTCTACAACACCTCGATTGCGCTGCAGGCGCTGGAGGTGCGAGACGTGCCGCACGAGCACTCGCTGCGGGTCTCGCTGATCGGCAAGCTGGTGCGCAACCGCAGGTGGCTGGGGGCGACGGCGCTGGGGCTGGTGGGGTGGCCGCTGGAGATCGTGGCGCTGCTGCTGGCGCCGCTGACCGTGGTCCAGCCCTGCCTGGTCAGCGGGCTGATCGTGCTGCTGTGGCTGGGGGCGACGAAGCTGGGGGAGGCTCCCGGGAGGCGCGAGTTCATCGCCGTGGCGGCGATCGTGGGCGGGGTCGCGGGAGTTGCCTGGGCGGCGCCGGAGCGCACCACCGACCACGCCGGCACCGCGGCGATCGCGCTGGCCCTCGGCCTGGTGGCGATCCCGATCGCGGCTCCTTACCTGATGCGGGGGCGGGCCTCCGCGGCCGGCTTCGTCGTCGTGCTCAGCGCCGGCTTCGGCTACGCCTGGACGGCGATCTCCAGCAAGCTGCTGACCGACGAGCTGGCGGCGGGGGCGCTGCTGGTCGCCGGCGCCTGGCTGATCACGGCGGTGGCCTCGGAGGCGCTGGCGCTGCTGAGTGAGATGAGCGCCCTGCAGCACCGCCCCGCGACCCGCGTCGCCCCGGTGATGTTTGCGGTCCAGGTGCTGATCCCGGTGATCCTGGCGCCGCTGATCTTCGGCGAGTCCTGGGCCGACACTCCGCTTGGAGGTGTGGCCCTGGTCGCCTTCATGGCCATAGCCCTCGCCGGCACCGTCCTCCTGGCCGGTTCCCGCACTGTCGGCGCCGTCATTGCCGCGGCGCACAAAGACGACTGATCCGCCTTCGCTGGTAGCCTCACGCCCGCCTTGCCGCCTCTAGATTCCCCAGTCGGCGCGGTCGCAGAGAAGTTCGCGATCGGGTTCGATCATCGTGACCGCGCCAGGCTGTTCGAGCTCTGGACCGAGGTGCTGGACTCCGAGCAGTGGTCGGAGGGCGCCAAGCTGGCCGCCTTCGAGCAGCGCTGGGCCGAGTGGAACGGGCTGCCCAGCCTCGGCCTCTCCAGCTGGGCCGGCGGGGCGCTGGCCGCGCTCGAGTTTGCCGGCGTCAGGGGGGAGACAGTGCTCTGCCCGTCCAACACCTTCATGGCGACGCCGCTGGCGGCGATCGGCGCCGGCGCCGAGGTCGAGTTCGTCGACTGCAACCGCAGCGACCTCTGCATGTCCTTCGAGGACTTCGAGCGCAAGGCCGAGCGACACAAGCCGCGCGCCGCGATCCTGGTCCACATCGGCGGCCACATCGCCTTCGACGCCGAGCGGATCGCCGCCTACTGCCGCGAAAACGGGATCTTCCTGCTCGAGGACTGCGCCCACGCCCACGGCGCCGACTGGAACGGCAGCAGGCCGGGCGGCTTCGGCGATGCCGGCGTCTACTCGCTCTACGCGACCAAGACGGTCTCCAGCGGCGAGGGCGGCGTGCTGGTCTCCGCCAACCAGGAGCTGATCGAGTTCGCCGCCAAGTTCCGCAACTACGGCAAGTTCGAGCACGAGGTCGACGGGCTCAACTTCCGCATGAGCGAGTTCACCGCCGCCCTGGCCCTGGTCCAGGCGGAGCGGATGGAGGAGATCGTCGCCTGGAAGAACGAGTACGCCCGCGAGCACCTCGACCCCGTCCACCCGGCGCGGCTCGAGCTGCCCGAGGGGATGACCTCCGGCTACTACAAGTACATCGTCTTCGAGCAGATCGAGAAGTCCACCGGCCGCGTCTATGACCAGCCCTGCCACCGCATCATGGGCCGCTCGGACGCGCTGCCCAACACCGACTGGGTGGCCGATAACCACTGGTGCGTGCCGCTCTACTACCGCCCCGAGAGCCGCGCGGCGGCACTGAAGGCGGCTTCATGAGGGTCCTGGTAACCGGGGGCGGCGGCTTCATCGGCTCTCACGTGGTCGACCGCCTGCTCGAGCGCGGGATCACGCCGCGGATCTTCGACCTCAGCGCCTCGCCGTATCACTCGCCGCTGGAGGTCGAGACCTTCACCGGCTCGATCACCGACCCGGCCAACCTCGACCTGGCGATGCGCGACTGCGACGCCGTCATCCACCTCGCCGCGGTCGCCGACGTCGGCCACGTCCTCGCCGACCCGGTCCTGGCCGAGGAGGTCAACACCCGCGGCACCCTCAACGTGCTCGAGGCGGCCGCCGGCGCCAAGGTCGGCCGCGTCGTCTACGGCTCGACCACCTGGGTCTACAGCGACTGCGTCGAGCAGGACGTCGACGAGGAAACGCCGATCCCCGCGCCCCGCCATATCTACACGGCGACCAAGCTCGCGGGCGAGACCTACTGCGCCGGCTACGCCGAGCTCTACGACCTCGAGAGCACCGTCCTGCGCTTCGGCATTCCCTACGGCCCCCGCGCCCGCGCGGCCGGCGTCGTCGCCAAGTTCACCGACCTCGCCTTCGAAGGCAAGGCGCTGACGATCGCCGGCGACGGCAGCACGACCCGCAGCTTCATCTACGTCGAGGACCTCGCCGACGGCATCGTCGCCGCGCTTGCCCCCGAGGCCGCGGGCCGCACCTACAACCTCTCGGGCGAGGAGGTCGTGACGATCCTCGAAATCGCCGAGCGGGTGCAGGAAAACACCGACAACTGCGAGATCGTCCACACGCCGCCGCGGCCGGGAGACTTCCCCGGCAAGGCGATCTCCAACGAGCGGGCGCTGGAGGAGCTCGGCTGGAAAGCCGAGACCAGCTTCCGCGAAGGGGTCAAGAAGTACGTCGAATGGGTGCGCGGCACCACCCGCCCGCCCGACCCGATCCCGGGCAAGCAGCCGTCCCTGAACGGCAACGAACACGCCGCCGGCGCCCTGCTCGCGGGCGCCGCTCGGGCCGAGGAGCGCTCGCCCCGGGTGCTGGTGCTGAGCGCCGACATCGGCGAGGGCCATGACCTGCCGGCGCGGATCATCAAGGCCGACCTCGAGCAGGAGGTCCCCGGGGTCGAGGTCGAGATCGCCAACGGCCTCAACGCGATGGGGAGGATCTGCGCCGCGATCCTGCGCAACGGCTCCAAGGTCACCTTCCGCTGGATGCCGTGGCTGTTCGACGTCCAGTACTGGCTGATCACCAAGTTCGCGCCGACGCGCTGGCTCTTCCACCACCTCGGCTACTGGGTCGGCGGTCGCGGCCTGATGAAGCTGATCGCCGCGCACGATCCCGACGCCGTCATCTCCACCTACCCCGGGGTGACCGCGGTGCTGGGGATGCTGCGGGAGAACCGCCGCCTGGAGATCCCGGTGCAGTCGGCGATCACCGATTTGGCCGGGCTGCGCTACTGGGCTCACCCCGGCGTCGATCTCCACTACGTCACCCACCCGGAGTCGATCGAGGAGGTCGAGAAGCTGGTCGGCCCCGGCACGGTCGAGTGGGTGCGCCCGCCGATCTCCCCCGACTTCCTGATGCCGCGGACCCGCCGCGACGCCCGCGAGGCGCTCGACGTGCCCGCGCACGCCAGGGTCGTGCTCGTCTCCGGCGGCGGCTGGGGCATCGGCGACCTCGAGGGCGCGATTCGCTCGGCGCTCTCCGGTGACGACACCCTCGTGGTCTGCATCACCGGGCGCAACGACGGCGCCCGCGAGAAGCTGGAGCGCGGCTTCGGCGACAACGAGCAGGTCCGCATCCTCGGCTTCACCGAGCAGATGAGCGACTGGATGGCGGCGGCCGACGCGATGATCCACGCGACCGCCGGCCTGACCGTGCTCGAGGCCCACATCCGCGGTTGCCCGGTCGTCTCCTACGGCTTCTCCGCCGGTCACCTGCGGGCCAACAACGCCGCCTTCGAGCGCTTCGGCCTGGCCGAGGTCGCCCGCTCCGACCACGAGCTGGAGTCGGTCCTTCGCCACGTCACCCGCGAGCGCCAGTCGCCGGACTCGTCCTTCGCCTCGCTGCCCTCGATCGCCTCGCGGGCCCTCAGCGTACGGCCCCGGGTGCGCCCGCAACCGGTCTGGCGCGTGCGCTCCGAGCGCGTTGCCACCGCGGTCTCCCTCGCTGCGCTGGCGATCGTCCTGATGCTCTCGGTCCTCCACTGGGAGAGCCCCTGGAGCGTCGCCAAGCCGGTCACCAGCCGCATCCACCTCGGCAAAGAGAACGAGCCGAGTGCCGCCGCCCGGCCCGCGGCCCAGACGACCGCTGCCGGCAAGGCATCGTCGTCGGCGCCCGCCCAGGAATCCGCGGCGGCCGTCGTCCCTTGATCGCCGCCGCGGTCGCGGCCGGAGCCGGCGCCGCCGCGGTCGTCCACGCCGGCCCGGCGCTGGCGCCGGTGCTGCCGGCGGTCGGGAACGCGCTCCCGGTGGTGCTGCGCCAGGACGACCTCGAGGGGGTCGCGATCACCTTCGATGACGGCCCGCACCCCCAGGGCACCCCGGCCGTCCTGGAGGTGCTGCGCGAGAAGGGCGCCCTGGCGACCTTCTTCCTCGCCGGCGAGCAGGTCGAGCGGCGCCCGGCGCTGGTGGCCGAGATCGTCGCCGCCGGCCACCGGGTCGAGCTGCACTGCCACCGCCACCGCAACCAGCTGCGCCTCGGGGCTCGCCGGCTGCTGGAGGACGCCGACCGGGCGCGGGCCGCGATCGAGGACGCGAGCGGCCAGGCCATCCGCGACTACCGGCCTCCCTACGGGATCTTCAGCGCCGCCGGGCTACGAGCGGTGCGCGGTCGCGGCTGGCGGCCGCTGCTGTGGTCGCGGTGGGGGAGGGACTGGACGCGGCGGGCAACCCCAGCTTCGATCGCACGCAAATCGACCGCCTCCGCGCGGGCCGGCGACATCCTGCTCCTCCACGACGCCGACTACTACAGCGCGCCGGGCTCCTGGGCTCGCACCGCCGCCGCCCTGCCGATCATCCTCGAGGAGCTCGAGGGCCGGGGGCTGAAGTCGATGCTGCTGCGCCGCTGAACCGGCGGCGCGAGGGTCCACTGGTCGCAGCCGGCAAAGGCTTCGTCGAGTCGCTGCGCCATCGTGCTCCTGGGTCGTGCCTGGTCGAAGATCCGCTTGGCCACTAGCTCTCCGTCCTGATAGGGGTCGAGGAAGATTCCCTGCCCGGTCGGACGAAAAACCTGCACTTTGCGAATTTCTGGGAACGCCTGTTCGCTTTACCCCCCGGCGCCGACGAACTTCGCGATCTCCTCCGACAGGCGCTGCGGCTGGTCGAGCGGCACGAAGGTCCTCGAGTCCGGGATCCGCACGATGCCGGAGTTACCGGCTTCGCCGGCCAGCCGTTCGGCGTAGGAGATCGGGAAGAACTTGTCGCCGGGGGCCCAGGTGAGGAGGATCGGCAGGTCGGAGCTGCGGAGTTTCTCCGCCGCCTCGAGCGTGTAGCGACTGTTCATCCCGACGGTGACCTTCCTGAGGTCGCGCTTGACGCTGGGGTCGGTGAGGGAGGGCTCCATCCAGGAGGCGATCAGATCGTCGGGGATGCCGGCCCTGGAGAAGGGCTTGAAGGCGCGGCGGGCGACAGCGGGGATGCCGAAGGGGAGGGAGAGCAGGGTCATGCCGCCGGGCAGGGCGGCGAGCTTCGGCAGGTGCTTGAACACACCCGGAGGAAAGTTCTCGTGGGTGTCGCAGTTGGTGAGGACGAGGCGGCCGATCCGCTCGGGGTGACGGGTGACGAGCACCTGCGACATGGCGCCGCCGGAGTCGTTGCCGACGATCGTCACGTCCTCGAGGTCGAGCGCGTCGAGGAAGGCGGCGATCGTCGCGGCGATCCCGGGAGGGGAGAGGTCCGCATCTGGCTTCATCGCGATTTGCTGGGCGCCGATCGGCCAGTCGGGGGCGAGGCAGCGGTAGCGATCGCCGAGCCGGTCGACGACGCCGTCCCAGAGCCGGCCGTCGACCAGGTAGCCGTGGACGAAGACGATCGGCTTGCCGCTGCCGGCCTCCCGGTAGCGGACCCGTCCCGCGGGAAGGTCAATCTCCTTGCGCTGGGTGATCTCTGCGTTCATCTGTCCTCCTGGAAGAATTGGCCTCTCCCGGCGCATGATCTGATGCCGGGATCTGGTCCGTATGTCGATTGTCGGATAACATACATACAGTATGGATGTAAGTCCAGAACGCCGCACCCAAGCCGCGCGTGCCGAGGCCACGCGCGGGGCGCTGCTCGCCGCCGCCCGCCGCCTCTTCGCCGAACGCGGTTACGACGACGTCGGCACCGAGGAGATCGTCTGCGCTGCCGGCGTCACCCGCGGCGCCCTCTACCACCACTTCGGCGGCAAGCCGCAGCTGCTCGACGCCGCCTACGAGCAACTCGAGGCGGAGTCGACCGAGCGCGTGGCGAGGATCGTCCTCGGCTCTGAGCTGGAGAGCCCGCTGGAGGCCATGAAGGCGGGGATCGAGGCCTTTCTCGACGAGTGCGCCGAGCCCGAGCTGCGACAGATCGCCCTCCACGACGCGCCCGCGGTGCTCGGCTGGGAGCGCTGGCGGGAGATCGGTGCCGCCAACGGCCTCGGCCTGATCGAGGCAAGCCTGGCGGCAGCGATCGAGGCGGGGGAGATCCGCGAGCTGCCGGTGAAGCCGATGGCCCATCTCCTGCTGGGGGCGCTCGACGAGGCGGCGATGCTGGTCGCCCGCTCCGACGACCCGGCGAGCCGGGCCGAGGTGACGAGGGTCCTACTGACCGTGCTCGAGAGTTTCGCGGTCGTGCGAGCTCCGTAGCTGCACCGAGACCTCACCGCCGTCGATCTCGATCGCGTCGTCATGGTGGGCGACCCGCCGCGACTCCTTCTGGGCGTACATCCGCACGTCGGCCAGCTGCATCGCGGCGGCCGGGGCGTCGGCCTCGGCGGGGATCGTCACCGCGCCCCAGGCGGCGTTGAGCTCGAAGCCCTTGCCGCGGGCGGTCAGCGCTTCGGCGGCGCGCTTGGCGACCTCCTCGCCACGCCCCCCCTCGCCGGTGATGAGGACCGCGAACTCGTCGCCGCCGATCCGGTAGGCGGAGCCGTCGGTCCCGACGGCATCGCTCAGCTGGGTCCCCAGTCGGGCCAGCATCGAGTCGCCGGCTGGGTGCCCGAAGGTGTCGTTGAAGCGCTTGAAGCCGTTGAGGTCGAGCAGCAGCAGTGTCGCCGGCTCATCCTTGGCCCGGCCGCACAGCGTCGCCAGATCGACCTGCATCCGCCCCTGGTTGCCCAGGCCGGTGAGCTGATCTGTTCGCACCAGCTCCAGGAGTCGCTTGTTCTCCCGCACGCTGATTCCCAGTCGAGCGATCACGGCGACCATGGTGGCCGCCCAGAGCACGCTGGTCAGTCCCCCCGCCCGGCTGAAGTACTGCATTGCGAAGAGGCCGATCATCACCGCCGCGAAGAAGGCCGGGATCATCAGCTCGCGCCAGCCGTCGAAGCGGGCCACGGGCTGGATCGCGTCGGCCCGGCTCTGCCAGGCCTCGGCGCCGAGGCAGAGGGCGGCGAGCAGGTAGATCGGTTCGATCCAGTTGCCCCCGGGCAGGCTGGCGTCGGTCGTCTGCAGCGTGTAGGCGACATCGGCGACGACGAGCGCCGCCAGGCCGGTGAGCAGCAGCGACCAGGTCCGGCCCGGTCGCCAGCGGGTCAGGGCGACGACCCCGACGACGAGCGCCAGCAGCAGGATGTCCCCGAGCGGATAGGCGAGGGTGGTGGCGACTTCGATCGTCGTGCCGCTGGCGTGGTCGGCGACGAACTCGAATACCAGGGCCGCTCCGAGGGCGGCGGTGCCGAGCGCGGCGATCAGGCCATCCATCCACAGGCGCCAGTCAAGCTCCTGGGCCCGGGAGCGAACCAGGAGATAGACGCCGGTCGCCGCCAGTGGATAGAAGGCCAGGTAGCCGATGTCCGCCGGCGAGGGGTAGGGCGGCGAGGGGTCGTCGAGGAGGAACGCGGTCCAGTAGATCTCCGAGGCGCCCCAGCAGAGCACGGCGGCCGCTATCGCCAGCCAGGCGCTGCGCTCGCGCCCGGCGCCCTCGGCTTTGATCAGGCAGGCGAACCCGGCGCTGACCACGACCGCGTCGTACAGAGGTCCATTGAGGAAGTCGCCGACGCCTGCTCCACCAATCCCGACCCAGTCGTGGAGCGTTACCAGCAGAGCGCCGCCGAACAGCACGACCCCGATGAGCATGCGCAGGGCGCTGCCCAGAAGGGATTTCGGTGCCGTGCTCGCGGTGTCCACAAAAGGGGTATCGGCACGGCTTGGCCAGTTCTCTAGACTGAGAGGGAATGAAGGCAGGGATTCACCCCGATTACACGCTTGCCAACGTGCATTGCTCGTGCGGCAACCAGTTCTACACGCGGTCGACCAAGGACGACCTGCATGTCGAGCTCTGCTCCGAGTGCCACCCCTTTTACACCGGCAAGCAGAAGCTCGTCGACACCGGTGGCCGCGTCGAGCGCTTCCAGCGCCGCGCCGCCAAGCACCGGGCCGGGAAGTAACCCGTGAGCCCGCCAGTGGGCTCGGCACAAGCACCCCCTGCCTCCTCCGGGAACGGTGGCGACCCGCTGCGCATGCCCGACGGCGCCCTGGTCGCAAAACGCGATGCGCCCGTCGGCGGCCAGGCGGTCCTGGAGGGCGTGATGATGCGCGGCGTCTCGGTCTGGGCCGTCGCCGTGCGCACGCCCGATGGCGAGATCGAGATCGAGTCCGAGCCGCTCGTTCCCTGGGCTCAGCGCCACCGGCTCTGGCGGCTGCCGATCATCCGCGGCGTCGTCGCCCTCGGCGAGTCGATGAAGATCGGCTTCAAGGCGCTGGCGATCTCGGCCAACGCGCAGCTTGACGAGGAGGACGACGAGGGCAAGAAGGAAGAGATCGGCGGCTGGGTCTGGGGCCTGACGATCGTCCTCTCGCTGGCGCTCTCGGTCGGGCTCTTCTTCGTCGTCCCGGTCGGGCTGACCAGCCTGATCAAGGACCAGCTCGGCTCACCCTTCCTCTTCTGGCTGGTCGAGGGGGTCCTGCGGACCGCGATCTTCATCGGCTACATCCTCGCGATCAGCAAAATGCCCGACCTGCGGCGCGTCTTCGAGTACCACGGGGCCGAGCACAAGACGATCTCCTGCTACGAGGCCGAAGACGAGCTGGTGCCCTCGCGGGCCAAGCTCTACTCGCGACTGCATCCCCGCTGCGGGACCAGCTTCCTGCTGATCGTGATGGTCCTGGCGATCTTCGTCTTCGCCCCGATCGGGCTGCCGGCCTGGTACTGGCTGCTGCTCTCGCGGATCCTCGGCATCCCGCTGATCGCCGGCCTCTCCTACGAGGTGATCAAGTGGGCGGGCAAGAACCGCCGCAAACGCTGGGTGCGGGCGGTGATGTGGCCGGGGCTGATGCTGCAGAACCTGACCACGCGCGAGCCCGACGAAGAACAGCTGGCGGTCGCGATCGCCTCGCTGAACGCGGTCCTCGCTCGGGAGAATCCCGAGGAGGCCGCGAAGCAGCAGCACATCGAGATAGTGGCCTAGACGGCTGCAAACCGGCGCATCTCGGGGTCCTCGGTCGTTCGGCTCGGGTCACGCACTGGAGTGCGCTCCCCCTCACCTCACTTCCCTGCGTCCCCCGACCTGCTTGGTTTTCGCCGTCTAGGGTTGTCTCGGATGATTGAGCAGCTGGTCGAGCAGATTCAGGCGCGCTTCGCCGAGCTCGAGGGGCAGATGTCTGACCCCGCGGTGATCGGCGATCGCGAGCGCTATGCCGAGGTTGGTCGCGAGTACCGCGACCTGCAGCCGGCGCGGGAGCTGGCGGTCGAGTACGCGACCCTGAAGGACGACCTCGAGGGGGCGCGGGAGCTGTTGGAGGAGGGCGAGGACGCCGAAATGCGGAAGCTCGTCGAGGAGGCGCCGGCGCGGCTGGCGGAGCTGGAAGAGGAGATCCGGCTGGCGATGGTCGAGCGCGACCCCAACGACGACAAGAACGTGCTGGTCGAGATCCGCGGCGGCACCGGGGGAGACGAGGCGGCGCTGTTCGCCGGCGACCTTTACAAAATGCTCACTCGCTACGCCGAGGAGCGCGGCTTCTCGACCGAGGTGCTCTCGCAGTCGGCCTCGGAGATGGGCGGCTTCAAGGAGGTCACCTTCGCGGTCAAGGGCGACGGTGCCTACTCGGTCTTCAAGTTCGAGGGCGGCACCCACCGCGTGCAGCGGGTGCCCGAGACCGAGTCCCAGGGCCGGATCCACACCTCGACGGCGACGATCGCGGTGCTGCCGGAGGTCGAGGAGGTCGAGGTCGAGGTCGACCAGAACGACCTTCAGATCGACGTCTTCCGCTCCTCCGGCCCCGGCGGGCAGTCGGTCAACACGACCGACTCGGCGGTGCGGATCACCCACAAGCCGACCGGAATCGTGGTCTCGATGCAGGACGAGAAGTCCCAGCTGCAGAACAAGGAGCGGGCGATGCGGGTGCTGCGGGCGCGGCTGTACGAGCGCGAGCTGGCCGAGCAGCAGGCGAAGATCGCCTCCGAGCGCAAGGCCCAGGTCGGCAGCGGCGAGCGCTCCGAGAAGGTCCGCACCTACAACTTCCCCCAGGGCCGGGTCACCGACCACCGGATCAAGCACACCTCCCACAACCTCGACGGCGTCCTCGGCGGCGACCTCTCGGAGTTCACCGATGCCTTGGCGGCGGAGGAGAAGCGCCAGCGCTTGGAGGCTGCGACCGTTGGCTGACGTGTGTGACCGGCGGATATCGGCGTCCTCGGTCGCTCGCGTGCAGAGCACGCCACGCTCCCTGCGTCCTTGATCTCCTTGGTCACACCCGCCAGTTCCATAAGACAGGCTTTGGATGCCGCCACGGATGCCCTGCGCGCTGTGGGGATCGAAGACCCGCGTCTTGACGCCGAAGTGCTCCTCGCTGAAGCCTCCGGTAGGGATCGGGCGGCGTTGGTTGCGGATTCGCAGGCGGAGATCCCGCCGGCTGCGGCGCGGCTGTTCGGGGAGATGGTGCGGCGGCGGCTGCGGCGCGAGCCGGTCGCCTACGTCGTCGGTCGCAAGGGCTTCCGCAATCTCGAGCTGGCGGTCGACCGGCGGGTGCTGGTGCCGCGACCGGAGACCGAGCTGCTGGTCGAAGTCGCGCTGGAGCGAGCGCCGGCGACGCTGCTCGACGTCGGCACCGGCTCCGGCGCGATCGCGCTCGCGCTCGCCGACGAGCTGCCCGGGTGCGAGGTGACCGCCACCGACACCTCTCCCGGCGCGCTGGAGGTGGCGCGCGGGAACGCCGCCCGCCTCGGCCTGTCCGAGCGTGTCCGCTTCGCGGTCGGCACGATCCCCGGGGACGGGACGTTCGACCTGATCCTCGCCAACCTTCCCTATGTCGCTGAGCCCGACTGGCCCTCGCTGCAGCCCGAGGTGACGCAATGGGAGCCGCGCGAGGCGCTGCTCGCCGGCGCCGACGGGCTCGATGCCATCCGGATCCTTCTGGAGGAGTGCGGTAGAGCTTTCTCTCGCTATCCGCGGCAAACCTCTACCGCGGTCGCGCTGGAGGTGGGGGAGGGGCAGGCGCCGGCGGTGGCGGAGCTGCTGCGCGGCGCCGGTTTCGGCGCGATCGAGACCCGCCGCGACCTGGCCGGGATCGAGCGCGTGGTGCTGGGGGAGCGATGAGTGGGCCGAAGATCGTCTCGGTCGAGGCCGGCGCCGCCGCCGTCGCCCGCAAGGCGCTGGAGGGCTGCATCGGCAACGGCGGCATCGCCGTGTTTCCTTCCGACGGGCTCTACGGCCTCGCCTGCGATCCCCTCGACGCCATCGCGATCGCCCGGATCCACCGCCTCAAGGGTCGCGACGAGGGCAAGTCCTCGGCGGTCATGTACTTCTCGCCGCTGGCGATGCGGGAGCTGCTCGCCGGCCTCGGGCCGCGCACGGCGGCGGCGATCAGCGCCCTGCTGCCGGGGCCGGTGACCCTGATCGTCGCCAACCACGGCCATCGCTACCCGCTGGCCTGTCGCGAAGACGTCGATCGTCTCGGCATCCGGCTGATCGCCGGGCCGCTGGCGGGGGCGATGTGCCCGGTCTTCCAGACCTCGGCCAACATCAGCGGCAGGTTCGCTCCGGCCAGCCTCGATCAGGTGCCGCCGGCGATCGTCGAGGGCGTCGACCTGGTGATCGACGACGGCACCTGCCGGGCATCCCCTCGACCGTCGTCGACATCTCCTCGATCGAGGAGGACGGCGGTTGGGAGGTGGTGCGCCCGGGCGCCCTCTCGCCCGGCGACCTGGCCAGCTCTTTGGCTTCAGTCGGTCTCGGCTAGGCGCCCGGCTCAGCAGTGCTGTGGGCCGTCCCGGTAGGGAAGGCGGACGATCCGGACCGAGCGGTTGTTGTTCTCGTGTTCCTCGTAGAGGAGGTTCTGCGGGTCCACCCGCATGACGAAGGCAAAGCAGCCGCGCAGGCCGCTGACGTTGACCCACTGGCGATCGTAGGTGGAGGGGTAGATGTCCGACCAGCCGACCGAGGTCCCCAGCCGCACCCGCTGGCGCCCCGGGTCCTGGCTGCAGGCCGGGTAGACGCGGTGGTGCGGGGAGCGCGTCATCGCCCGGGTCCGCACGAGGTCGCGGAAGCAGTAGAAGACCTTGGGCCCCTTGCGTACCCGCGCCAGCGGCCGGCGTTGTCGGTCGAGCGACCAGATCTCCATGCTGAGCGGATTGTGGACCTTCCAGTAGGAGCCGCCGTACTCATAGCCGACGGAATAGAAGTGGAGCTGGGCGTCGGTGCGGAAGACCTCGACACCGCCACCGGCACGGTAGATCGCCTGGTTCGCCCGCATCCAGTTGCGCTTGTAGCGCTGGCCGCGCAACTCCATCGGGCCCCGGCCCCGCGAGCGGATGTCGTTTCCGGCATGGAGGAGGGCGCCGCCCCCGTAGCCATAGCCGCCACCCTGGCGCGCGAGGAAGAGGTCCTCGGCGGGCCCGACGCGCAGATCGGGGCAGAGCAGCTGCCGCGCCTGCGGTCCGGCGCACGGATTCTCGACCAGGGTCTGGGCATGGGCCGGGCCGGCGAGGAGCAGCGAGACGCCGAGGAGGGCGGTGGCGACCGGGATTCGCACTCTCACGCCGGCCAGAATATCCCGACCCGTTGCTATGGTCGCTCGCACCGTGAGTGAGCTGCCCGAGAACTTCCAAACCGCCCCGCTGGCCGAGGTCGACGCCGAGATCGCCGCCGTCCTCGACGGCGAGCTGCGGCGCCAGCAGCGCACTCTGGAGATGATCGCCTCGGAGAACTTCGTGCCGCAGGCGGTGCTCGAAGCGGTCGGCTCGGTGCTGACCAACAAGTACGCCGAGGGCTATCCCGGCCGCCGCTACTACGGCGGTTGCGAGGAGGTCGACGTCGCCGAGGAGCTGGCGATCTCCCGGGCCAAGGAGCTGTTCGGCGCCGAGCACGCCAACGTCCAGGCCCACGCCGGCGCCCAGGCCAACAACGCCGCCTACATGGCTCTGATCGAACCGGGAGACACCTTCCTCGGGATGGCGCTCGACCACGGTGGCCATCTCAGTCACGGGATGAAGATCAACGTCTCCGGCAAGCTCTACAACCCGGTGCCGTACCACGTCCGCCGCGAGGACTTGCGGGTCGACATGGACGAGGTGGCGCAGCTTGCCGCGGAGCACAAGCCGGCCCTGATCGTCGCCGGCTGGTCCGCCTACCCGCGCCAGCTCGACTTCGCCGCCTTCCGTGAGATCGCCGACTCGGTCGGGGCCAAGCTGATGGTCGACATGGCCCACTTCGCCGGCCTCGTCGCCGCCGGCGAGCACCCCAATCCAGTGCCGCACGCCGACATCGTCACGACGACGATCCACAAGACCCTCTGCGGCCCTCGCAGCGGCATGATCCTCTGCCGCGAGGAGCACGCGAAAGCGGTCGACAAAGCGATCTTCCCGGGCCAGCAGGGCGGGCCGCTGATGCACACGATCGCCGCCAAGGCGGTGGCGCTGAAGATCGCCGCCGGCGAGCAGTTCGCGGCGCGCCAGCGGCAGACGATCGCCAACGCGCAGGCCTTCGCCGCCGGCCTGGAAGCCGACGGCATCCCGGTCCTGACCGGCGGCACCGACGTCCATCTGGTCCTGGTCGACCTGACCCCGACCGGGCTCGACGGCCAGACCGCCGAGGATCGCCTCGAGGAGGTGGGGATCACCGTCAACCGCAACGCGATCCCCTTCGACCCGCGGCCGCCGATGAACCCCTCGGGGCTGCGCATCGGCACCCCCGCCCTCACCACCCGCGGCCTGGGTGAGGAGGAGATGACGGAGATCGCCGCCGTCATCGCGACCGCGCTCGGCGGCGACTTCGAGGCCGAGAAGGACGGGCTCGCGGCCCGCACCGCCGCGTTGATGGACCGCCACCCGCTCTACGCAGAGCTGGCAGCCGTCTGAGCCGTTTGAAGGTCTGGGTCGACATGAGCGCGCCGGCCCACGTGCTGGTCCTGCGCCCGATCATCGAGCGGCTGCGCGCCGAAGGCCACGAGGTCGAGATCACCTCGCGCGATTACGCCCAGACTCAGGCTCTGCTCGAGCTGCACGGGATGGCGCACACCCCGATTGGCCAGCACGGCGGCGCTTCGCGGGTGCAGAAGGCCTACCGGCTCGGGGCCCGCACCGCGGGGATGCTGCGCTATGGCCGCGGTCGAGGCTTCGACCTCGCGCTCGCCCATGGCTCCAACGACCTCGCCCTTGCCGCCCGCGCACTCAGCGTTCCCGAGGCCAACATGCACGACTACGAGTACGCCGTCACCCAGCACCGGATCGGCTGCCGCCTGGCTCGCCGGGTGATGTTCCCGGACTCGGTCCCGCCCGAGCGCCTGCGCCGTTTCGGCGTCGGCCCCGACAAGCTCTTCCCCTACCCGGGGCTGAAGGAGGAGTACTACCTCTACGACTTCGAGCCCGATCCGGAAGCCCTGATCCGCCTTGGGGTTGAGATCGAGCGCGTGGTCGTGATCGTGCGCCCGCCCCCGGACGTCTCGCTCTATCACCGCAAGTCCAACCCGCTCTTCCCGAAGGTGCTCGACCGGCTCGGCCGTGACGAGGGCGTCCATGCCGTGGTCCTGCCGCGGACCCAGGCCCAGCGCGAGTTCATCACCGGCCTCGGCCTGCCCTCGCTGATCGTCCCCGCGGGCGCGGTCGAGGCACAGAGCCTGGTCGCCCTCGCCGACCTCGTCGTCTCCGCCGGCGGCACCATGAACCGCGAGGCGGCGGCTCTCGGCACGCCCGTCTACACCACCTACGGCGGCCGGCTCGGCGGTGTCGACGAAGCCCTGATTCGTTCTGGACGGCTGCGGCCGCTGACCGATCCACGGGCCGTCGTCCTGGAGAAGCGCGGCGGCGAGGCGACCGCGATCAAGCGCGACCCCGCCGCTCTCCTCGAGACCATTCTCGGTACCGTCGGAGCTTCACCATTGCGCGGCGAGCCCCACCCAGTGACGCCCTCTTAGAGGAGGTCGAGGCCGAGACCAGCTTTGAAGAGCTGGTTGCGCTCGCCGCCGAGAGCGAGCACCGTCCGGTCGACGCTGTGCTGCGGGGGCTGGACATCCTCATCTCCGCTTCGATCCTGCTCGTGCTGGCACCGCTGCTGGCGCTGGTCGCGATGGCGATCGCACTCGGCTCGGGTCGGCCGGTGCTCTACCGCGGCGCCCGCATCGGACGCGCCGGCAAGCTGTTCTGGATGTACAAGTTCCGCACCCTGAAGCCGGATGCCGAAGACCGGCTCGGCCCCTATTACGGCGAGGAGCTGACCCGCCGCACCGAGGAAGAGCGGACCTGGATCGGCGGCGCCCTCCGCGCCACCCACCTGGACGAGGTCCCGCAGCTTTGGAACGTCCTCCGCGGCGACATGGCGATCGTCGGCCCCCGCCCGATCCGGCCCGCCTTCTTCGCCGAGCTCTGCCGGGAGATCCCCCAGTACTGGCAGCGGCTGGTGGTCCGCCCCGGCGTCACCGGCTTCGCCCAGACGCGCGTCACCCGCGAGGAATCCTGGGCCAACAAGCTCGCCCACGACATGGAGTACATCGCCGACCGTTCGGTCGGCCTCTACTTCAGCGTCCTCCTGGCGACCGTGTCCAAGGTGCTCGGCCGCGGCCCGGCTGCTCCGACTAAAGACTGATTCCGGTTCGAGCTTCGCGCGTCTGCTCTTAGGCTTGTTATAGACGCGTAACTGCAGACGCGTGGATCAAGCGGGCCGACGCTGCGGCTCGTGGGAGAGGAGCTGGGGTGTCCTCGTACGAGCGGCGTCCTGATTTTCGTCCGAGCGCTCGACCTCGGACGGCCGCACTTCTCTCCAGGCGAAAATCCCAGCGAAGGTAGAGGGCACCCCAACTCCTCTCCCGCATCGCCCCTGCGAGACTGCCCGCCGTGTGTGGGATAGCTGGAATCGCGAGCTCCGACGGGGCGCCGGATCTGGAGGCGGTGGGGCGGATGAGCGCTCGGCTCGTCCACCGCGGGCCGGACGACGATGGGCTCTTTGCTCGCGGTCCGGTGGCTCTCGCGGCGCGGCGACTCTCGATCATCGACCTCGACCACGGCCATCAGCCGATCGCCAACGAGGACGGCAGCGTCGTCGTCGTCCAGAACGGCGAGATCTACAACTACCGCGAGCTCAAACGGGAGCTCGAAGGCAGCGGCCATCGCTTCCGGACCGATTGCGACACCGAGGTCCTGGTCCACCTCTACGAGCAGCACGGCGACGCCTTCGCCGAGCGCCTGCGGGGGATGTTCGCGGTTGCCATCTGGGACGAGCGCGAGGGCCGGCTGCTGCTGGCTCGGGACCGCTTCGGGATCAAGCCGCTCTACTACCGCCTGCACGAGGGCAGTCTCTCCTTCGCCTCGGAGCTGAAGGCGATGCTCGAGCTGCCCGGGTTCTCGCGTGCGATCGACCCCAGGGCGATGGCCGCCTATCTCGCCTTCAACTCGATCCCGGCGCCGATGACGATCTTCGCCGAGGCCCGCAAGCTGCCCCCCGGCCACCTGCTCTCCTGGCGCCGCGGCGAGATCGAGCTGAGCCGCTATGCCCGCCCCACCCCAGTCGACGCCGAGCTGGTGCGGAAAGGCTCCGCCGACGCCTTGGCGGAGGAGCTGCGCGAGGTCCTGCGGGATTCCGTCCGCGCCCACCTCGTCGCCGACGTCCCGGTCGGGGTCCTGCTCTCCGGCGGCATCGACTCCGGTGGGATCACCGCCCTGGCGGCGGCCGAGTCCGCGGCGGCGCTGAAGACCTTCTCGATCGGCTTCGAGGAGAGCGGCTTCGACGAGCTCTCGCGGGCGCGGTTGGTCGCCGAGCGCTTCGCCACCGACCACCACGAGCTGATCGTCCGCCCCGATGCCGTCGAGCTGCTTCCGAAGCTGGTCGAATCCTTCGACGAGCCCTTCGGCGACTCCTCGGCGCTGCCGACCTACCTCGTCTCCGAGCTGGCTTCCGGGGCGGTGAAGGTGGCGCTGTCGGGGGAGGGGGAGACGAGCTCTTCGGCGGCTACTACACCTATGTCGCCGACCTGCTTGCCCCCCGTCTCGGTCGCCTGGCGACGCTCGCCTCACCGCTGATCGAGGCCCTGCCCAGCTCCGACGCCAGGGTCGGCTTCGACTACAAAGCCAAGCGCTTTGCCCGCGCCGCGGCCCTGCCGCCTCTGGAGCGCCATCACGGCTGGAAGGAGATCTTCTCGGCCGAGCTTCGCGGTTCGCTGCTCGGCGCCCGCGACCCGGGCTGGGACCCCCTCGACCTCTACCGCCGGCGCTACGCCGAGACCGCCGGCGCCGAACCGCTGGCGCGGCTGCAGGACGTCGACCTCGGCATCTACCTGGTCGACGACCTGCTGGTCAAGACCGACCGCCTCAGCATGGCCCACTCGCTGGAGCTGCGGGTTCCCTTCCTCGACCAGCGGGTCGCCGAGTTCGCGCTGGCGCTGCCGACCGCGCTCAAGGTGCGCGGGCTCGCCAAGAAGCGGCTGCTGCGCCAGTCCCTGGCGCCGCTGCTGCCGAAGCAGGTCGTGCGCGGCCGCAAGCAGGGCTTCTCGATCCCGCTCGCGGCCTGGCTGCGCGGGCCGCTGGAGCCGTTCGCGCGCGACGCCCTCTCGGCGGCGACGCTCGAGCGCCAGGGCTGCCTCGACCCCGCCACGGTGGCGCCGCTGCTCGACCGGCACTGCTCGGGGCGCGAAGACCTGAGCCGCCAGTTGTGGGGGTTGATGTCCTTCACCCTCTGGTTTGACCGTTACGCGGTCTAGTCTGCTCAGGCAGCACCCGGAGCCGAATGGAGCAGACGCCGAACTCGCTGGACGCGCTTTTCGCCTTCCTTCTCGCGGGCCTGCTGGCCCTGCTCCTGACCCCGCTGACGATTCGCCTCGCCGCCCGCGTCGGCGCCATCGACAAGCCGAACGAGCGCTCCCTGCACGGCGTGCCGACCCCCAAGCTCGGCGGCCTGGCGATTCTCGCTGGCGTTCTCGCCGCCGGCCTGATCTGGCTGCCGGCGGACTCCGAAAGCCACGCGATCCTGATCGGCGCCGTGGCGATCGCGCTGGTCGGTGTCGCCGACGACGTCTTCGACCTCAACCCGGCCGTGAAGCTGCTCGGTCAGGCGGCGGCGGTGATCGTCCCGGTCTCGGCCGGGGTGACGATCGACAACTTCACGGTTCCCTTCTTCGGCCGGCTGACCCCCGGCAGCGTCGACCTGCTGACGCTGCCGTGGGGGGGAGTGGTCCATCTCGGCGACGTTCTCACCGTGCTCGGGATCGTCGCCGTGATCAACGTGATCAACCTGATCGACGGCGTCGACGGGCTCGCCGCCGGCGTCTGCGTGATCTCGGCGGTGACGCTGGCAATCGTCGCCCTCTCGCTTGACCGCACCGCCGCCGGCGTCCTCGCCGCGCTCACGGCGGGCGCCTCGCTCGGCTTCCTCCGCCACGGCTTCCCGCCGGCCAGCACCTTCATGGGCGACACCGGCTCGAACCTGCTCGGCTACCTGCTGGGGGTGATCGCCGTGCAGGGGGCGCTGAAGACGAATGCGGTCGTTGCCCTCTTCCTGCCGCTGATCATCCTCACGGTGCCGATCCTCGACACCGGTTTCGTCGTCGCCAAGCGGCTCAAATACCGCCGCCCGATCTACCGCGCCGACCGCTGGCACTTCCACCACCGGATGGCCGACATCGGCTTCTCACAGCGCCGCACCCTGCTCTACCTCTACGGCTGGACCCTGGTGATGGCGGCGCTCGCCCTGGCGCTCCGGTTCGTTCCCTACAGCGACGACCACGGCCACTTCGACCCGGCCTGGACCGCGGTGATCGCCGTCTTCGGCCTGCTCGCCCTGGCCGCCAGCGTCTACCTCGTCGACGTGCTGGAGATCCTGCAGCTGCGCCAGATGCGCCGGCGCCAGCTCGGCAGCGTGCGTCGCCGTGTGGGCGGGTCGGCCCCGGCGGCCCAGGAGATCGACCGCGCCGTCGCCGAGGAGCTGGAGACCGGCACCTTCCCGGCGGTCGACCCCGAAACGGGGGAGTTCGAGGCGATCGGACCGGACGACGCTAGTAACAGGTTGTGACAAACCTCACGAATCCGCATCAGAAAGCCAATTATCCGGCCCTTCGGATATAGTCGCTTATCCGCCTGACCCCCCTGGGGAGGGCGGATTTTATGTCTCCTCCCAAGTACGTCGACCTACTGCTGCTGGCCGTCGCTCTAGCAGTCTTCCTGCTGAGCGGGCTGCCCTTGCTCGGCTACGTCGTCGGCGCCATCGCCTGGCTCGCCCAGCGGGCCATCCAGATGGTCGCCGCCAGGCGCTCTCAGGCGGAGCTCAAGGCCGGCAACCGCCAGAAGGCGATGGGGATCGTCGCCGCGACCACGCTCGGCCGGGTCTGGCTGATGGCGACCGCGGTGCTGCTTGTCGGCCTGGCGGAGCGCGAAGCCGGCCTCTCGGCCGCGGTCCTGGTCCTGGTCCTCTTCACCGTCTCCTTCGCCGCCCAGGGCTTCTCCCATCTCTTCGGCGAAGAGCCCGAGGGGCAGGGAGTGGCATGAGCGACGAGGCGACCGCCGCCGGGGCTTCGGCCAAGTCCGGGCTCAGCACCAAAGCCAAGGTCTTCATCGGCCTCGGCGTCTACCTCGGGATCGCGATCCTGATGGTGCTGATCTTCGGCAGCTCCGGCAAAAACGAACACTTCCAGCCCCAGAACGAGTTCAAGCTCGAACCCTGGATCTCGATCGACATCGCCGGCATCGACATGAGCATCAACAAGGCCGTCCTCTACCTCTTCCTCGCCAGCGCTCTGACGATCGGCACGATGCTCTGGATCTCCCGCCGCATGCACCAGAAGCCGAACCGGGTGCAGACCGCGATGGAGGTCGCCTACGACATGACCAAGAACACGATTACGGGCGGCAATCTGGAGCCGAAGATGGCCAGCCGCTGGTTCCCCTTCCTCGCCGCGCTCTTCTTCTGGATCTGGTTCTCGAACATGATCGGCTTCATCCCGCTGCCGACCAACACCGAGCACACCGTCAACGTCTTCGGCGCCGAAATTCCCTCCTTCGCGATCTACGCCGCCACCGCCAACCTCTCGATCCCGCTGGTCCTGACCCTGGTCGTCTGGGTCTCCTACCACGTCGAAGGGATCCGGGCCAAGGGCCTCTTCAAGTACCTGGCCAGCTGGCTGCCGCCGGGTCTCGAGGACATGAATCCGGCCGCCAAGGGATTCATCTTCATCATCGAGGCGATTTCCCACTTCGCCCGCTTGATCTCGCTCTCCGTCCGGCTTTTCGCCAATATCCTCGCCGGCCACCTGCTGCTGCTCTTCATGGGCGGCGGGCTGGCGGTGCTGCTCGGGATCGCCGCGCTCGGAGCCCTGACTTTCCCGCTCGCCTTCTTCTTCTTCATCCTCGAGGTCGGGCTGATCGCAACGCTGCAGGCATTTATCTTCTCGACTCTCACTGCCATCTATCTCGGCGGAGCCACCTCCGCCAGTCATTAGAAAAGGAGCGCTTTTCATGGATCTGTCCCCCGTAATCGCCGCCGTCTCAGACGAAGGCGTGGAAGCCGCCGGCAAGGCCATCGCCCTCGGCGTTGGTGCTGGCCTGGGCTCAATCGGTGCCGGCATCGGCATCGGCTTCATCTTCGGCAAGGAGATCGAGTCGGTCGCCCGTCAGCCGGAGATGAAAGACGAGCTCCAGAGCATCCGCTGGCTCGGCTTCGCCCTGACCGAGGCCGTGGCCTTCTACACGTTCATCTTCGGCCTGATCGCGTTCTTCCTCTAGGCGCATGGAGTTGCTCGGCTACATAGGCGCGCTCCCGCTGGCGGCAGAGGCGGCAGGCGAGGAAGGCGGTGGCAGCTTCCTGGTCTCGCCGGGTCTGGGTCTGATGATCTGGACCCTGATCCTCTTCCTGTTCACGATGTGGGTCCTCAGCAAGCTCGCTTTTCCAAAAATCCAGGAGGCACTGGACCGGCGGGCGAAAACGATCGCCGAGTCGCTTGACGCGGCCGAGCGCCAGCGCAAGGAATCCGACGAGCTGCTGGCCGAGTACCGCGCCCGGCTCGCCGAGGCACGGGAGCAGGCCGACGACATCATGGCCCGCGCCCGCAAATCGGCCGAGACGTTCGAGGCCGAGGCCGCGGTTGCCGGCAAAGAGAAGCGCGAGGACCTGGTCAACGCGGCCAAGCGCGACATCGAGGCCGAGACCCGGCGCTCGCTGGACCAGATCCGCCGCGAGGTCGCCGACCTCACGGTGCTGGCGACCGAGAAGGTCACCCGCAAAAGCCTCAACGCCGAGGACCAGCGTCGCCTCGTCGAGGAGGCGCTCAGCGAGGTCGACTTCTCACGGCTCTCGGGGTCGGAGAACTAACCGATGCAGGACGTCGCACACGCCTACGCCAACGCTCTCTTCGAGGTCGGCAAGGAGAAGGGCAAGCTCGACGCGCTGCGCGATCAGCTTGGCCAGTTTGCCGACGCCCTCGACAGCAACCGCGACCTGCAGGTCTTCTTCTTCAGCCCCTACTTCTCCTCGGCGGAGAAGATCGACGGGGCGAAGCGGGCGATCGCCGGCGCCGAGCCCGAGTTCGTCAACTTCCTCGAGCTGCTGATCGACAAGCAGCGGATGCCAGAGGTCTTTCGCATCCGCCGCCAGTTCGAGGAGCTGTGGAAGCAGGAGAACCGCCGCATCGACGTGACCGTGACCAGCGCCGTCGAGCTGGACCCGGCAGTGGTGAGCAAGATCGGCGAGGAGATTCAGCGCCAGACCGGCCAGGAGGTCGAGCTGGCCAGCCGCGTCGACGAGGACATCCTCGGTGGCGTCGTCCTGCAGGTAGGAAACATGGTCCTCGACGCGAGCATCCGCAGTCGCCTGGAGAAACTTCGAAAGAGCGTCGCCACCGCGGCGTAAGGAGGCAGAGAGCACCAGATGGAGATCAAGCCGGACGAGATCGCAAGCATTCTGCGCGAGCGCATCGAGGGGTTGGAGGCGGATTCCGCCGACCTCTCTGAGGTGGGCACCATCCTGTCCGTGGCCGACGGCATCGCCCGCGTCCACGGCCTCGACAACTGCATGGCGCTGGAGATGCTGGACCTGCCGCACGGAGTCACCGGGCTGGCCCTGAACCTCGAGTCCGACAACGTCGGCGTCGTGCTGTTCGGCGAGTGGGAAAAGATCGTCGAGGGCGACACCGTCAAGCGCACCGGCCACCTGCTGCGGATCCCCGTCGGCGACGAGCTGCTCGGCCGCATGGTCGACCCGCTCGGCCGCCCACTCGACGATCGCGGCGAGATCGCCACCACCGAGACCCGCCCGGCCGAGTTCAAAGCTCCCGGCGTGGTCGAACGTCAGCCTGTCACCGAGCCTGTCCAGACCGGCCTGATGTCGATCGACGGGATGATCCCGATCGGCCGCGGCCAGCGAGAGCTGATCATCGGCGACCGCCAGACCGGCAAGACGGCGATCGCGATCGACACGATCATCAACGCCCGCGACAAGGACATGGTCTGCATCTACGTGGCGATCGGCCAGCGGATGTCGACCGTCGTCCAGCTCAAAGAGGTGCTCGAGGAGAACGGCGCGATGGAGAACACCATCATCGTCGCCGCCCCCGCCGACGAGGCGGCGCCGATCAAGTACATCGCCCCCTACGCCGGCACGGCGATGGGCGAGCACTTCCTCTACAACGGCAAGGCCGCGCTCTGTCGTCTACGACGACCTCACCAAACACGCCTCCGCCTACCGCCAGATGTCGCTGCTGCTGCGGCGCCCGCCGGGCCGCGAGGCTTACCCCGGTGACGTCTTCTACCTGCACTCCCGCCTGCTGGAGCGCGCGGTCAAGCTCAACGACGACCTCGGCGGCGGCTCGCTGACGGCGCTGCCGATCATCGAGACCCAGGCCTCCGACGTCTCCGCCTACATCCCGACCAACGTGATCTCGATCACCGACGGTCAGATCTTCCTCGAGTCCGACCTCTTCTTCTCCGGCGTGCGGCCGGCGATCAACGTCGGCATCTCGGTCTCGCGGGTGGGCGGCAACGCGCAGACCAAGGCGATGAAGAAGGTCGCCGGAAAACTGCGCCTCGACCTCTCCCAGTACCGCGACCTCGAGGCCTTCGCCCAGTTCGGCTCCGAGCTCGACGCCGAGACCCAGAAAGCGCTGACCCGCGGCGAACGGCTGGTCGAGCTGCTCAAACAGAAAGAGCGCGAACCGCTCAGCGTCGGCGACCAGGTCGCCTCGATCTACTCCGGCACCGGCGGCTTCCTCGACCGCATCAAAGTCGAGCGCGTCGGCGAGTTCCTCGCCGACCTGCGGGTCCGCCTGCACTCCGAGAAGTCCGAGCTGCTGAAGCGGATCGAGGACACCGGCAAGCTCTCCGACGAGGACGAGGAGGAGCTGGGCGCGGCGATCAAGGACTTCGTCGACGACTTCGGCGCCGACTTCGACGAGAACGGCGACCCGATCGAGGCCGGCGAGTCCGACCGGGTCAAGTCAGAGGAGGAGCGCGAGGCCCCGGCCCGCACCGCCGGGGATTCCTCCGAGGACGCCAAGGAGGCGACGCCGGCCTAGTTCGCCCGGCGCTCCGTCATGGCCAACCAGAAGGAAGTCCGAGGTCGCATCGCGTCGATCAAGAACATCAACAAGATCACGCGGGCGATGGAGATGGTCGCGGCCGCGCGGCTGCGCCGCTCCGAGCAGCGGATCGACGCCCTGCGCCCCTTCGCGGAGGGGATGCGCAAGCTGACCCGCCTCGCCGCCGAGCAGGCCGGTGGCCTGCCGCGGGTGCCGGTGCTCGACGAGCACGAGAGCGTCGACCGGGTCGGCGTGGTCCTGATCACCGGGGACCGCGGCCTCGCCGGCGCCTTCAACACCAACGTCATCCGCGAAGGCGTGCGCGTCCGCGACCGGGTCCGCGGCGAGGGCGCCGAGGCCTCGTTCTCGGTGGTCGGCCGCAAGGGCGTCTCGGCCCTGACCTTCCGCAAGCTCGACGTCCGCACCTCCTACGTCGGCTTCACCGACCGTCCCGGCTTCGCCAACGCCCGCGAGATCGGCGAGGAGCTGGTCGCGCGCTACGTCGAGGGCGACCTCGACCGGGTCGAGCTGGTCTACAACCGCTACGTCTCGCCGCTGACCCAGCACGTCTGGCGCCAGACCCTGCTGCCGCTGCAGCAGGCCGACGTGATCGGCGAGGGGGCCGAGGAGGACGGCGCCGACTCCGAGCCGACCGAGGCCGAGCGCGCCCAGGCCAAATCGCAGTGGGAATACGAGCCCGAGCCCGAGGAGCTGCTGGCCCGGCTGATTCCCGAGTACGTGACGATTTCCGTCTACCGCGCCCTGCTCGAGTCCGCCGCTTCGGAGCTGGGCGCCCGCATGACCGCGATGCGCAACGCCGCCGAGAACGCGGAGACGATGATGGAAGACCTGACCCTGGAGATGAACCGGGTCCGGCAGGCGGAAATCACCCAGGAGATCTTGGAGGTCGTCGGCCGGCGCCGAGGCGCTGGGCTAGGACCCAAAACGAGCAAAGGAACCCATGGCTGAGAGCAACAACGGAACCAACGTAGGACGCGTCGAGCAGGTCACGGGAGTGGTCGTCGACGCGGTCTTCCCCGACCAGCTGCCGGAGATCTACGCGGCCGTGAAGATCGAGATGTCGGGCGACGGCGACAACGAACCGACGGAGCTGGTCTGCGAGGTGCAGCAGCACCTCGGCGACGATCGCGTCCGCACCGTCGCGATGGACGCGACCGACGGGCTGCAGCGCGGCGACAAGGTCGTCGACACCGGCGGCCCGATCACGGTCCCGGTCGGCGACGCCACCCTCGGCCGGATCTTCAACCTGCTCGGCGAGCCGATCGACAACGGCGAGGAGATCGCCGCCGACGGCGAGCGCTGGCCGATCCACCGCCCGGCCCCGAAGGCCTCCGACCTGACCCCGACCCAGGAGATCCTCGAGACCGGGATCAAGGTCATCGACCTGCTCGCCCCCTACGCCAAAGGCGGCAAGGTCGGGCTGTTCGGCGGCGCCGGCGTCGGCAAGACCGTGCTGATCCAGGAGCTGATCCGCAACATCGCCGAGGAGCACGAGGGCCTGTCCGCCTTCTGCGGCGTCGGCGAGCGCTCGCGCGAGGGCAACGACCTCTGGCTCGAGATGAAAGAGTCGGGCGTGATCGACAAGACGATGCTCGTCTTCGGTCAGATGAACGAGCCGCCCGGGCGCGCGCCTGCGCGTCGCCCTCTCCGGCCTGACCATGGCCGAGTACTACCGCGAGCAGGGCGGCCAGGACGTGCTGCTCTTCATCGACAACATCTTCCGCTTCGTCCAGGCGGGCTCCGAGGTCTCGGCCCTGCTGGGCCGGATGCCCTCCGCGGTCGGCTACCAGCCGACCCTGGAGACGGAGATGGGCGGTCTGCAGGAGCGGATCACCTCGACCGAGCGTGGCTCCGTCACCTCGATCCAGGCGGTCTACGTCCCCGCTGACGACTTCACCGACCCGGCTCCGGCCTCGGTGTTCGCCCACCTCAACGCGACCACGGCGCTCTCGCGGTCGATCTCCGAGAAAGGCATCTACCCGGCGGTCGACCCGCTCGACTCGACCTCGACGATCCTCAAGCCCGATGTCGTCGGCGAGGAGCATTACCGCACCGCGACCGAGGTTCAGCAGGTGCTGCAGCGCTACAAGGAGCTCCAGGACATCATCGCCATCCTCGGCATCGACGAGCTCTCCGACGAGGACCGCCAGACGGTCTCCCGCGCCCGCAAGATCGAGCGCTTCCTCTCGCAGCCGTTCTTCGTCGCCGAGCAGTTCACCGGCCGCACCGGCGAGTACGTGCCGGTCGCCGAGACCGTGCGCGGCTTCCGCGAGATCCTCGACGGCGAGCACGACGACCTCTCCGAGGGCGCCTTCTACATGCAGGGCTCGATCGACCAGGTCACCGAGAACGCCAGCGCAGCAGCGGCGGCATAGGGACCGACGTGGCGACGGAGCACAAGCTCGATGTCGAAGTCCTGACCCCGGAGGGAGAGGTCTTCGAGCGGCGAAGTGCAGCAGGTCTCGACCCGGACCGAGGTCGGTGAGATCGGCATCCTCGCCAACCATGCGCCGCTGCTGGCGGCGCTGCAGCCGGCGGAGCTGCGGCTCCACGTCTCCGACTCGGAGACCAAGCGCTACGCCCAGGCCCACGGCTGGCTGCAGATGTTCGGCAACCGCGCGCGGCTGCTGCGTCGAGGAGGCGATCGCGCCGGAGGATCTCGACGCGGGGACGCTGAAAGAGCAGCTTGCCGATGCCGAGCAGCGCTGCTCCGAGCACGAGCAGGGGAGCGCCGATTATGCGCGGGCGCAGAAAGATCGCGATCGGGCTGAGGCTTTCTCGCTATCGCCGAGGGATGAGCGAGGGGAGCCGTGCTCCCCTGCGAGATCGCCGCCTCGGACCCCGCGCGCATATTGCATTTATTCGCCCTGAGGGCGACTGAAAGTGCAAGGGGAGGATGAGCGATGAGCTTGTAGCGCTCGCCGAGCAGTTGATCGGGTACGAGACCGTCGAGCCGGAGACGATCTCCGAGGCGGCGGGGTTCGTCAGGGGCTGGCTGGAGGCGCGCGGGATCGAGGCCGAGCGGGACGAGGTTCGGGGGTTGCCGGTGATCAAGGCCGAGGTCGGGCCGGAGGGGGCGCCGACGGTTGTCCTCCATGGTCATCTCGATGTGGTCCCGGGGCTGGCCGGGCAGTTCGATCCGCGGATCGAGGGAGATCGGCTCTACGGCCGCGGCGCCTACGACATGAAGGGTGCGCTGGCGGCGATGCTGGTCGTGCGTCGCCGAGATGCGCGACCAGGACGGGGTCCGGGTCCGGCTCGGGATCGTCGGCGACGAGGAGTCCGAGGAGGAGGCCGAGCGCGGCTCCGATCACCTGGTCGACAGCGGCTTCATCGGCGACTTCGCGATCACCGGCGAGCCGACCGATCTGCACATCGGGATCGAGGCCAAGGGCGTGCTGGCGCTGCGCCTGGAGGTGGGGGGCACGGCCGCCCACGGGGCGACGCCGTGGCTGGGCGAGAACGCCGTGCTCAACGCGATCGATGTTTTCCGCAGTATCGAGTCGCTACCGTTTGCCCGGCACAGCTCGGAGCTGTTCGATCGCCCCTCGATCAACCTGGGCCGGATCTGGGGCGGCGACGCGCTGAACAAGGTGCCCGACCGATGCGTGATCGACGTCGACATCCGCTACCTGCCCGAACAGGACCCGGCCGCCGATGCTGGAGGAAGTGCGCGGCCTGCCCGGGATCGAGGCGACCTCGCTGTTCACACGGCCGCCGGCGACGGTCGACCGCGACTCGCCCTTCGTGCGGGGCGCTGCGCGATTCGGCGGCTGCCCACCACGACGGCGAGCCGATGAGCGTCGGCCGCGACGGCGCCTCCGACGCGGTCTCCTTCCTGCGGGTGGGGGTGCCGGCGGTCGAGTTCGGACCGGTCGGCGCCGGTCACCACGGCCCCGAGGAGTGGGTCTCGGTCTCATCGCTGGAGACCTACCGGCAGGCGCTCGACTCGTTCCTGCGGGCGATCCCGGGTCGGCCTCGATGACTGACGTCGCAGGGCCCGGGCTGGGCCCCGAAGAAGCCGCCGCCGTCGGGCGACCCCGAGCCGCCGCCGAAGCCGAAGCGCTACTGGTGGCGCTTCACCCTGGCCGCGATCCTGATCGTCTCGGTCTCCGCCGCGGCGACGGCGACCAGCGTCCTCCTCTACCTCGACAGCATCGCCCACGCGCTCTCGCACAACAACGTCTACAGCAACAAGTTGCAAGCGCTATCTGCCGACGGTCGACGGGGGCGAGGCGCAGAACATCCTCATCCTCGGCTCCGACAAGCGCGCCAATCTGGAGGAAGACCCCGGGCGCTCGGACACGACGATGCTGATCCGCCTCGACCCCGACCGCAACGCGATCGCGGTCTTCTCGATCCCGCGCGACCTGAAGGTCGAAATTCCCGGCGTCGGGACCGCGCAAGTTCGCCGAAGCCTACGCCTACGGCGGCCCCAAACTGACGCTGCAGACGGTCAAGCAGCTGACCGGGCTGCCGATCAACCACGTCGTCAACGTCGACTTCCTCGGCTTCGTCCGCGCCGTCTACGCGATCGGCTGCGTCTACATCGACGTCGACCGCCGCTACTACCACTCCAACGTCGGCGTGCCGGCCTCCGAACAGTACGCGGAAATCAACGTCCAGCCCGGCTACCAGCTGCTCTGCGGCAAGAAAGCGCTGCAGTACGTGCGCTACCGCCACACCGACACCGACCTGGTCCGCTCGGCCCGCCAGCAGGACTTCATCAGCGCCGCCCGGCAGCGGATCTCGGTCCAGGACCTCGTCTTCGACCAGAGCGGCCTGATCGACATCTTCACCAAATACACCACCTCCGACATCAACGACAAGGAAACGATGCTGCAGGTGATGAAGCTCTTCCTCGCCTCGCGCAACGCCTCGATCAAGGAGGTCCATTTCCCGGCCGAACTCGGCCCGAGCTACGTCTACGCGACGCCCGCAGGCGATCCACGAAGCGGTCAACCACTTCCTCGGGATCGAAGCCAGCGGCGGCCGCCGCGGCTCGCTCGAAGACGGCGAAGCCAAAGACGAAGCAGCAGCGAGAAGAGCAAGAAGGGCGGCAAGAAGAAGCGAACGAAGCCGAGGAAGCCGCAGATCGCCAAGCCGAAGCCGCCCGGCAGCGACGGGCTGGTGCCGGCGCGCGAAGCGGGCGAAGCGGAGGCGAAGATCGCGGCCCGCCGGGTCAGCGGCCGCTTCCCGATCTTCTACCCGACCCGGCTTCCCGTCGGCGCCTACTACGTCGAAAGCAATCCGCTACGAGCACATCCAGGATCCGCGCGTCTACCACCTCAAGGACGAGGACGGCGACCGCCACGAGGCCTACCGGATGGTCGCTGGTGGCGGAACTGCCCCGACGGCGCCCACTACTTCGGCGTGCAGGGGATCCGTGGCTGGGAGGACCCGCCGATCCTCAACAACCCGAGCCTGACCAAGACGATCAACGGCCGCGAGTACGACATCTACGTCGACGGCGACCGGGTCAAGCTGATCGCCTGGCACCGTGGCGAAAACAGCTACTGGATCGCCAACGACCTGTTGCAGACCCTGACCAACGACCAGATGGTCGGGATGGCGCGGTCCGCCGACGTGATCGTGCCGAGGAAAAAGCCGAAGCAGGGGAGGAGCACGGAATGAGCGGAGCAGCGTGAGCCGGTAGGGGTGATCGGAGTCGGCTGGGTGGGCCTGGTGACGGCGGCCTGCTTCGCCGAGCTGGGCCACCCGGTCATCGCCCGCGACATCCTCCAGGAGAAGGTCGACTCGCTCTCGCGCGGCGAGGTGACGATCCACGAGCCCGAGCTGGCGGAGCTGGTGCGCCGCAACGCCGAGCGCCTCACCTTCACCACCGACATGTCGGAGCTGCTGGAGTCGGCGCGACTGCTGTTCGTCTGCGTCGACACGCCCCCGACCTACTCCGGCGACGCCGACCTCTCCCGTGTCCGTGCGGTCGTCGAGGAGCTGCCGGCCGACAGCGACCACGTGCTGATCATGAAGAGCACCGTCCCCGCCGGCACCGGCGAGTCGATCCGCCGCGACATGCCGGGCCTCTCCTATGTCTCCTGCCCGGAGTTCCTCAAGGAGGGCACCGCGGTCGCCGACTTCCAGGATCCGGATCGGGTCGTGATCGGCTCCGATCCCGGCGACGAGGGGGCTGCCGCCGCGGTCGACGGCCTCTACGGCCGCTGGGCGGCGAGATCCTCCACACCGACGTCGCCAGCGCCGAGATGATCAAGCTCGCCTCCAACGCCTTCCTGGCGACCAAGATCTCCTTCATCAACGAGATCGCCAACGTCTGCGAGGAGGTCGGCGCCGACGTCGGCGAGGTCGCCCGCGGGATGGGCCTCGACGAGCGGATCGGCTCCTCGTTCCTGCGCGCCGGCATCGGCTATGGCGGCAGCTGCTTCCCGAAGGACGTCACCGCCCTGAAGATGCTCGCCGGCAACTCCGGGTATCACTTCCAGCTGCTGAACTCGGTGATCGAGGTCAACGAGCTGCAGAAGCGGCGCGTGGTCGGCAAGCTGGGGGCCCACCTCGGCTCGCTGCTGGGCAAGCGGGTGGCGCTGCTCGGCCTCGCCTTCAAGCCCGACACCGACGACATGCGCGAGGCCTCGAGCCTGGTGCTGGCGGCGCGGCTGCAGGGCGAGGGGGCCGAGGTGGTCGCCTACGACCCGGTGGCCAGCCGGCGAGCGAGCGAACTGCTCGGCTCGGTGGAGATGGCCGGCTCCGCGCAGGAGGCCCTCGACGGCGCCGATGCCGCCGTGCTGGTTACCGAGTGGGCGAGTTCGCCGAGCTCGACTGGGCCGAGGCGGCCGGGCGGATGGCGAGGCCGCTGATCGTCGACGGCCGCAACTTCCTCGACCCCGACGCCATGCGCGCGGCGGGCTTCGAATACGAGGGCATCGGGAAGCGATCCGTGCTCCTCCGCGCCGCTGAGCGCCGCAGCCGCTCAAGCGACTAGGAATGCAGGCGATAGTTCTCGTCGGTGGTGAGGGGACGCGGCTGCGGCCGCTGACCAACGACGTGCCGAAGCCGGCGCTGACGCTGGTGGACCGGCCCTTCCTCGCCTACATGATCGAGTGGCTGGCCGCCCACGGGGTGACCGAGGCGGTGCTGGCCTGCGGCTTCCTGCCCGACGTCCTGCGCGAGGCGCTCGGCGACGGCGAGCACGCCGGGGTCCGGCTCACCTACGTGGCCGAGCCCGAGCGGCGCGGCACCGCCGGGGCGATCCGCTTCGCCGCCGAAGCCCTCGGCGAGCGGCCTCGACGACCGCTTCCTCGCCCTCAACGGCGACGTCCTCGCCGACCTCGACCTCAGCGCGCTGGTTCGCGCCCACGGCGAGCGCGCAGGCCCGGGCGACGATCGCGCTCCACCCGGTCGAGGACTCGGCCGCCTACGGGCTGGTCAGCGTCGACGGCGCCGGACGAGGTGACGGCGTTCGTCGAGAAGACCGGCGAGGCGGTGCCGGGCGAGATCAATGCCGGCGCCTATTTCCTCGAGCGCTCGGTGCTGGACCTGATCCCGCCCGAGCGCGAGGTCTCGATCGAGCGCGAGGTCTTCCCGCGCCTGGTCGGCGATGGTCTCGGCGCCCTCCGCCTCGACGGCTACTGGATGGACATCGGCACGCCGGAGCGCTACCTGCAGGCGAGCTGGGACATCCTCGAGGGCCGGGTGGCGACGCGGGTGCGCCCGACGGCGCCGGGCCTGCTGGTCGGCAGCCGGCGCCGAGATCGACAGCGGCGCCAGCGTCGGCCCGCGCGCGGTCGTCGCCGCCGGTTGCCGCCTCGCCGCCGGGGCGGAGGTGCGCGAATCGGTTCTGCTCGACGGCTGCAGCCTCGGCGAGGGCGCCAGGGTCAGCGGCTCGGTGCTCGCGGCCGGGCGTTACGGTTGAGGCAGGGGCAGAGGTCGACGGCGCGATCGTCGGCCGAGAATGAAAGAGTCCCTGCCCAATCACCATGATCGACGACGTCCTCGGCATCCCCGACCAGCTCCGCGACGCCCTCTGGCGGATCGAGTCCGCGCGCCTGGATCCCGCCGAGGCGGCGGGGGTGATGGTCTGCGGGATGGGCGGTTCGGCGATCGGCGCCGATCTCGCGGTGCGGCGCTCTCGGCGACCGCCTGACCCGGCCGCTGATCGTCGTCCGTGGCTACGGGCTGCCGAGCTGGGCCACGCCGGAGTGGACGGTGCTCTGCTCCAGCTACTCCGGCCACACCGAGGAGACGCTGGCCTGCTTCGCCGCCGCCGAGGCGCTCGGCGCCCGCCGCATCGTCGCCAGCACCGGCGGCCCCCTGGTCGACGGAGCGCGCGCGGCCGGCGTGCCGGTCGTCGGCCTGCCGGGCATCTTCCAGCCCCGCGCCGCCGTCGCCTACATGCTCGTCGTCGCCGCCGAGGTGGCGGCGCTGGCCGGGGCCGCGCCTCGGGTCCACACCGAGATCGACGCCGCCGCCGCCTTCCTCGAGAGCGAGTCGGAGGGGCTGCAGCCCCGCGCCGCCGAGATCGCCGCTCAGCTCGAGGGGACGATGCCGGTCGTCTACGGCGCCGACCTGACGGCGCCGGTGGCGCCGCCGCTGGAAGAGCCAGATGAACGAGAACGCGAAGATCCCCGCCTTCCACTCCGAGCTGCCCGAGGCCGACCACAACGAGCTCTGCGGCTGGGACGCGCCCGGAATCCGCAGCTGGCCGGCGATCTTCCTCGAGGACCGCGACCAGCACCCCCGCGTGCGCCGCCGCTTCGAGCTGACCGCGGCGGCGGTCGCCGCCGACGGAGCGACCGCGGTCAGGGTCGAGACCGCGGGCGAGACCCGGGTCGCGCGCCTGCTCTGGGCGACGATGCTGGGCGACCTGGTCTCCCTGGAGCTGGCCAGGCACGCGGCGTGGACCCGCTCCCGATCGAGGCGATCGAGCGCTTCAAGGAGGCGATGGGACAGGCATGAGAGCGATGGTTCTCGCCGCCGGGCTCGGCACTCGCCTGCGTCCGATCACCTACGAGATGCCGAAGCCGATGGTGCCGGTCCTGAACCGGCCGGTGATGGAGCACATCGTCCGCCTGCTCGCCCGCCACGGCTTTCAGCAGACGATCGCCAACCTGCACTGGTTCCCGGACCTGATCGAAGCCCATTTCGGCGACGGCTCTGAGCTCGGGGTCGAGCTGACCTACAGCCGCGAGGAGCAGCTGCTGGGCACCTCGGGCGGCGTCCGCAACGCCGCCGGCTTCCTCGGCGACTCCTTCCTCGTCATCTCCGGCGACGCCCTCACCGACATCGACCTGGGGGCGATGCGCGACTTCCACGAGTCCCACGACGGGATCGCCACGCTGGCGACCAAGCGGGTCGAGGACACCAGCCAGTTCGGGGTGGCGATCACCGGCGCCGACGGTCGCATCCAGGGCTTCCAGGAGAAGCCCGAGCCGGCCGAAGCGCTCTCGGACCTCGCCAACTGCGGCATCTACATGTTCCGCTCGGAGATCTTCGACTTCTTCCCCGAGCCGGGCGCCAGCAAGGCGGCCGGCCCGGGCGACCCAGCCGGGCTTCGCCGACTGGGCGATGGACGTCTTCCCGCGCCTGCTGGAGGGCGACGTGCCGTTCTACTCGCACGAGATCGACGCCTACTGGAACGACATCGGCAATCTCGAGGAGCTGCGCCAGGGCAGCCTCGACGCGCTCAGCGGCGCGGTTGAGGTCGAGCTCGAGGGCGAGGTGGTCGACGGGCTTCCGCAGCGGCACGTCCGCTTGACGACGAGGGGCCCCTGGTGGGCCCGGTCCTGCTCGGCGCCGGCTGCGAGATCGGCGACGACGTCCGCATCGACGGGCCCTCGGTGATCGGCGACGGCGCCAGGATCGGGGCCAGCAGCCGCCTGCGCGAAGTGATCGCCCTGCCGGGCGCCGAGATCCCGGCCGGCTCGGTCCTGATCGGCGCCAGTCGCCGGTCGCCGCGGCTGACCCCTCGCCATCCATCGGCATCTGCCTGGCCGTGAGGCGGTCTCCGCCCGCGAAGCTTGCCCTGCAAAGACGCTCCAAAGATTTGGCACTGCGCGCGCCACGCGTGCGCTCGCGGCGCCGAGGATCGGCGGATGGAGATCCTGCATGCCGTCGCCGCCGGGATCGTGCCGCCGCTCTGCGCCGCCTGTGGGCGCTCCTGTCGGCCGGAGGCGATCGTCTGCACTCGCTGCGGGCGGCGGCTGGCGGGCGCGGAGCCGCTGCTCGGGAAGGGGCCGCCGGGGCTCGATCGCGCTTGGTCCTCGGCTCCGCACGAGGGCGTCGCCCGCAATCTGGTCGCGGCGCTGAAGTTCCGGCGCCTGCTGCCGGTCGCCGATCTGATGGCGGACCGGATCCAGTGGCTGGCTCCGGCCCACATGCTGAGCGGGGCGATCGTGCCGGTGCCGCCGGCTCCGGCGCGGCTGCGGCGGCGCGGCTTCGATCCCGCCGGCGAGCTGGCGGCCGCCCTCGCCGAGCGCTTGGACTCGCCGCTGGAGGCCTGCCTGGCGCGGCGCGGCGGGCGGCGGCAGGTCGGCCGCCGCCGCGCCGAGCGGCTCGGTCAGCCGCCGCGGATCCACGCCACCGCAACCGCGCCGCGCAGCGTCCTCCTGGTCGACGACGTGCTCACCACCGGGGCGACGATGAGCGCTTGCGCGCAGGCCCTGCGGGCGGCCGGGGCCGCCCGCGTGGTCGCCGTGACTTTCGCCCGGCGCCTGTAGAGCCTAGCTCGTTAAGGGTGAAGCTCCGCCGGTCGGCCGCGCATCTGGTCGACCAGATGCCGCGTCTTGCTGCGCTTGCGCCGCAGCTCCCGGTGCTTCTTGACCTGGCGCCGCAGGTCCTCGGCCAGCTCGCGCACGGTGTGCGTCATCTCCGGCGAGGTCTCGCGCGCGTGCAGGGTCACGCCCTTGAGGTAGAAGGTCGCCTCCGCGACCTGGCTGTCGGCGATCGAGGGGTTGCGCTCCTCCGAGAGCACCACTTCGAGCGTCGCCAGGGCCGAAACCTGCCTGCCAAGCCGCTGGAATCGCTTTCGCACCATCTCACGCAGGTCATCCGTCATCTCGACGTTCCGGCCCCGAATCTCAATCCGCATGAGCGCCTCCTTGTGGTTTCGCTCCGATCGTACGCCTGCTACCCGCTGGAGGCAAGGGGCAACGGACAGGATCCATGCTCCACACCGCTACCCTTGACCGATGCCCGCAATGGACCTCGTGACCAAGGCGCTTGCGCGCTGGGGAGGGGCGCAAGTTCAAGGCCTACCAGAAGCGCGCAGAGGCGATCAACCGCTTCGAGCCGGAGATGGAAGCGCTCTCCGACGACGAAGCTGCGCGACCGAGGCCGACGCCCTGCGCGAGCGCGCCCGCAACGGCGAGTCGCTCGACGATCTGCTGCCGGAGGCCTTCGCGCTGACCCGTGAGGCCTCGCGCCGCAGCATCGGCCAGCGCCACTACGACGTGCAGCTGATCGGCGGCATGGTCCTCCACGACGGCGCGATCGCCGAGATGCGCACCGGCGAGGGCAAGACCCTGACCGCGACCCTGCCGGTCTTCCTCAACACCCTGGCCGGCGGCAGCGTCCACCTGGTCACCGTCAACGACTACCTGGCCCGCCGCGACGCCGAATGGATGAAGCCGATCTACGACGCGCTCGGGGTCAGCGTCTCCGCCGTCCAGGACGCCGACGACCACGCGACCCGGCAGCGCAAATACGCCGGCGACGTCACCTACGGGACCAACTCCGAGTTCGGCTTCGACTATCTGCGCGACAACATGTCGGCGACGCTCGAGCACTGCGTCCAGCGCGGCCACAACTTCGCGATCGTGGACGAGGTCGACAACATCCTCATCGACGAGGCGCGGACGCCGCTGATCATCTCCGGCCAGCCCGAACAGGCGGCCCAGACCTACTACACCTTCGCCCGCCTGGCCAAGCAGCTGACCGGGGTGCCGGCCAAACAGAAACTGAAATCGCTCGGCGAGTCCAAGGACACCTCCGAGGTCGACTACGACTACGAGTTCGACGAGAAACACAAGACCGTCGCCCCGACCGAGCGCGGGGTGAAGAAGGCCGAGCAGTTCATCGGCGTCGACAACCTCTACCTCGGCGAGCACGGCAGCCTCGTCAACCACCTGGTCCAGTCGCTGAAGGCCGAGTCGCTCTACAAGAAGGACAAGGACTACGCGGTGATCGACGGCGAGGTGATGATCATCGACGAGTTCACCGGCCGCATCCTCGAGGGCCGGCGCTGGTCGGAGGGCCTGCACCAGGCGGTCGAGGCGAAGGAGGGCGTGGCGATCCGCGAGGAGAACCAGACCCTGGCGACGATCACCCTGCAGAACTACTTCCGCCTCTACGACAAGCTCTCGGGGATGACCGGAACCGCGCTGACCGAGGCGACCGAGTTCATGAAGATCTACAAAGTGCCGGTGGTCGAGGTCCCGACCAACCAGCCGATGGTCCGGGCCGACCACAACGACCAGATCTTCAAGACCAAAGACGGCAAGTGGAAGGCGGTCCTCGACGAAATCGTCAGCCGCCACGAAAAGGGGCAGCCGATCCTGGTCGGGACCGTCTCGGTCGAGGTCTCGGAGATGATCTCCGAGGCGCTGAAGCGCGACGGGATCAAGCACGCGGTGCTCAACGCCAAGCCCGAGCACGCCGAACGAGAGGGCGAGCTGATCGCCCAACGCCGGGCGCAAGGGCGAGGTGATGATCGCCACCAACATGGCCGGCCGCGGCGTCGACATCAAGCTCGGCGGCGACCCCGAGCACCTCGCGATCCACGAGCTGAAGAAGAAGGGCATCACCCACGAGAGCGAGGGCTACGAGGAGGCGCTGGCGGCGAAGGCCGCCGAGCTGGAGCCGCAGTGCAAGGCCGAGGCCGAGGAGGTGCGCGAGCTCGGCGGCCTCTTCATCTGCGGCACCGAGCGCCACGAGTCGCGGCGGATCGACAACCAGCTGCGCGGCCGCTCCGGCCGCCAGGGCGACCCCGGCGAGTCGCGCTTCTTCCTCTCCGCCGAAGACGACGTGATCCGGCTCTTCGCCGGCGACCGCATCTACAAAATCCTCGACCGCCTGGGCCCGGTCGACGAGGACGGCACCGAAATGCCGCTCGAGGCGAAGATGCTGACCAAAACCGTCGAGAACGCCCAGAAGAAGGTCGAGGAGCAGAACTTCCTGATCCGCAAACGGGTGCTCGAGTACGACGACGTGATGAACGAGCAGCGCCGCGTCGTCTACAAATACCGCCGCGAGATCCTCGAAGGCCGCGACATCTCCGAAACCGCCCGCGACGAGACTCGAGGGCGTGATCGAGCGCCTGGTCGACGAGTACACGGCCGGCGACGCTGCTCGAGGAATGGGACCTGCGGCGAGCTGGAGACGCAGCTGCGGCAGATCTGGCCGGTCGGCGTCGACGTCGCCGCCCTGGCGCCGGAGACGGTCGACCGCGAAAAGCTCAAAGACGCCCTCGACGAGGACGCGATGAACGCCTACGACGAGCGCGAGCAGCAGCTCGGCGAGGAGCTGATGCGCTACCTCGAGCGCTCGATCCTGCTGCAGGTGATCGACAACCGCTGGCGCGAACACCTCTTCGACATGGACTACCTGCGCGAAGGCATCCACCTGCGCGGGTTCGCCCAGATCGACCCGCTGGTCGCCTACAAAAACGAGGGCTACTCGATGTTCGAGGAGCTGATGCACTCGATCTGGGACGAGTTCAGCAAGCTGGTCTTCCGCGCCGAGATCGAAATCGACCCCTCGCAGGGCAACGGCTGCCGGCAACGGCGCCAACGAGCCGACCGCCCTGGACTACTCCGGCGGCACCGCCGAGGCGCAGCCTTCGGCGCTCGAACAGGTTGCGGTTGCCGGCGGCGGAGCCGGTGCCGTCGACGCCGCCGCCTCGCAGTCGGTGGGTGGCGACGTGGTCGAGACCGTGGTCAAAGACGAGCACGACAAAATCGGTCGCAACGATCCCTGCTGGTGCGGTCAGCGGCAAAAAGTACAAGAAGTGCCACGGGGCCTAGACCCCGTCCGGGAGTTCATCCGCGCCTTCAACGAGCGGGACCTCGAGGCGTTCGTCGGGAGCTCTGCACCCCGACGGTCGAACTGCATTCCGGCCGGGGGCTGCGGAAGGGGAGGGAGGCGGCGCGGCTGTGGGCGACGCGGGAGCCCGGCGGGGTGCAGCAGACGATCGATCTCGAGCAGCTCTACGAGGAGCTGAGGGCGGCGGAGGCGCGCGGTGGCGCTGATCCGCCGGCGCTGGCACTGGGACGAGGACGGCTCGGCGGCCGGCGAGGACGAGATGGCCTGGGTCTTCGAGCTGGTGACCGCCGCATCCGCAGCTGGCGGCCATACGAGGATCGCGCCGAGGCGCTGCTGCCGGCGGCTTCGAGCAGGCGTCGCGCCGGATAAGCTGCAGCCCATGGCCGACGCCGCGCCCACCGAATCGATCGCGCCGCGGCTGGCCGCCGTCCGCGAGCAGCTGTCCCTGCTCTCGGACTACCTTTGACCCGGCTGCGCTGGGGGCCGAGGCAGAGCGCCTCGAGGCGGAGATGGGGCGGCCCGGCTTCTGGGACGACCAGGAGGCGGCGGCCCGCACCTCGGCGGCCCACGCCCGCGCCCAGCGCGGCTGAAGACCTTCCGCGAGCTCGAGTCCGACGTCGCCGACCTCGGCGAGCTGGCCGAGATGGCGGCCGAGGACGAGGAGATGGCGGCGGAGCTGGCGACGCAGCTGGCCTCGGTCGAGCGGCGCCTGGCCGAGCTCGAGGAGGCGCGCCTGTTCAGCGGCGAGTACGACGCCGGCGACGCCGTGGTCACCGTCCACGCCGGGGCGGGGGGGACCGACTCCCAGGACTGGGCCGAGATCCTCCTGCGGATGTACCTGCGCTGGGCCGAGCGGCGCGGCTTCGAGGTCGAGATGAAGGAGGCCTCGCCGGGAGAGGAGGCGGGCCTCAAGTCGGCGACCTTCATCGCCCGCGGCGAGAACGCCTACGGCCTCTTCGCCGCCGAGCGCGGCGTCCACCGCCTGGTCCGGATCTCCCCCTTCGACTCCTCCTCGCGCCGCCACACCAGCTTCGCCCAGGTCGACGTCGGCCCGCTGGTCGACGCCGGGCTCGAGGTCGAGATCGACGACGCCGAGCTCCGCGTCGACACCTACCGCGCCTCCGGCGCCGGCGGCCAGCACGTCAACAAGACCGACTCGGCGGTGCGGATCACCCACCTGCCGACCGGCGTCGTCGTCCAGTGCCAGAACGAGCGCTCGCAGACGCAGAACAAGGCGGTGGCGATGCAGCTCCTGCGCTCGAAGCTGATCGAGCTGGAGGAGCGCAAACGGGCCGAGGAGCTGGCGCAAGGCGCGGGGCGAGGTCAAAGACGTCGCCTGGGGCTCGCAGATCCGCAGCTACGTCCTGCACCCCTACACGATGGTCAAGGACCACCGCACCGAGCACGAGGTCGGGCGACGTGCAGCGGGTGCTCGACGGCGACCTCGACGAGTTCGTCCGCGACTACCTGAACAAGACCGCGGCCGCCTCGGCGTGCTAGATGGCGCCGCTGGCCTACCTCGAGCGCCCCGCCGAGCCCGAGCCCGAGGGGCTGCTGGTGCTCCATCACGGCCGCGGCACCGACGCCGGCGACCTGCTCGGGCTGGCCGACGCGCTCGACCCCGGGCGGCGGCTGCGGGTGGTGGCGCCGCGGGCGCCGCTGAGCCTGCCGGGCTCGCCCGGCTACCACTGGTACCTGGTGCCGCGGGTCGGCTATCCGGACCACGAGACCTTCCACGTCGCCCGCGCCGCGCTCGCCGAGCTGCATGACCGACTCTGGGCAGGAGACCGGCGTCGGCCCGGAGCGGACCGTGCTCGGCGGCTTCTCGATGGGCGCGGTGATGAGCTACGCGATGGGCCTGAGCGCCGATCGCCCGGCGGCCGGCGGGAATCCTCGCCTTCAGCGGCTTCGTGCCGACGGTCGAGCGACTGGGAGCCGGCGCTGGGCGATCGGCAGGCGACTCGGGCCTTCATCGCCCATGGCCGCCGCGACCCGATCATCGAGGTCGGCTTCGGCCGGCGGGCCCGCGACCTGCTCGAGGCCGGTGGGCTCGAGGTCACCTACCGGGAGTCGGACGTCGGCCACCAGATCGATCCCTCGCACTTGGCGGACGCGACCGCGTGGGTGGGCGAGACGCTGGCGTCCTGAGCTATTCGGACTGCCCCAGGCCAACCCACTCGGGGTGGCCTGGCGGACGTCGAGCTGGCGCTCGAAGAGCGAGGCGCAGTAGCGCGGCGCCTCGGGCATGCGCAGGCGGACCGTGAACTCCTTCGCGGCCATCGCCTTGGCCATCTGGGGTTTGGTCAGGCTCTTCGTCAGCCGCAGGACGCCCTTCCTGCCAAAGCGCTTCTTCTCACTGCCGAGGAAGAGGGCGCCCTTGCTGCCGTGCAGTCCGTAGTCGACGGTGACGGCGGTGGGTGCGGTGGCCGTGTAGCGGATCTGCGAGCCGGACCCGGTCGTGGTTGGCGGCGGCGAAGGCGGTCGCCTGGGCGCTGCTCAGCACGCACTCGGCCGGCGCTTCGGGGCCGGCTCCCGGGTCCTCGTCGGCTTCTTCGCACTCCTCTATCTCTTCGTCGCATTCGTAGCCTTCGAAGTCTTCGTCTTCCTGCTTTCGGCTTCGTCTTCGAAGTCTTCGCCGTCGACTGCGGGCAGCACCGCCGCGCTTGCGGGGAGAAGGGCTGCGGGGACGGTCCGCGCCTGCGCCGAGTGAGCGAGGCCGAGGGTCACGACCGAGGTCAGGGTGACGAAGAACGAGACCCACCAGGCGAACCTGGCGAGGTCGGTTTCGTGATCGGCCGTCGGGCTGGGCTTCCGTCGCATGGCCCATAGATCGGAACCGACCGCCCAGCCCTTTAGTCAAGGTCTCAAACCGGGGTCATCGGTCGAGCACGCCCTCGAGGCGCAGGAGCCCCTCCTTCATCGGCAGTCCGCCGCCATAGCCGCCGAGGGCGCCGCCGGTGCGCAGGACCCGATGGCAGGGGACGACCAGCGGCAGCGGGTTGGAGCCGCAGGCCGTGCCCGCGGCACGGACCGCGCGCTCGTTGCCGGCGCTGGTCGCCATCTGCGTGTAGGTGCGGGTCTGGCCGTAGGGGATGCGGGCGATTCCCCGCAGCACCCGACGGCGGAAGTCCTGGCTCAGCTGCCAGTCGAGCGGCAGGTCGAAGTCGGTCAGCTTGCCCTCGAAGTAGAGCTCGAGCTCGCGGCGGGCGGGGTCGAACGGGGCGGCGGCCTCGAGCACGCGCGGGGAGACCCGCGCCGCGAGATCGACGAGCAGCTCGTCGGCGTCCTGATTCGGCAGGCCGATGCGGACCAGGCCGCGCGGGGTGGCGGCGAGCAGCAGGGTGCCGAAGGGCGAGTCGGTGGTCGTGTAGGCGACGTCGAGCAGGCCCTCCTCGGAGGCGCGCTCGGCGAGCCGGTTCAGCGAGTCCTTCATGCCAGCTCCTTCCTCAGTCGCTTGATTCCCTCGTGCAGGCTGCGGCGGGCCGCCGCGGGCGAGCAGCCCAGCGCGGCGGCGATCTCGGCATGGGGGAGGTCGCTGGCGTAGCGCAGGGTCACCGCCGCCCGCTGCTTCGGCGGCAGGGCGCCGACGGCGGCCCAGATGCCGTCGCCGGGCTCCGGGTCGGTGACCGCGACCTCGGCCACTTCGGCCACCGGCACCGGCCGCCGCCCCCTGGCGCGATGGTGGTCGATCGCCTTGCGGTGGGCGATCGTGATCAGCCAGCCGCGCAGGTTGCCGCCGTCCTTCAGCTTCGGGTAGGCCCGCAGGGCGGAGAGGAAGGTCTCCTGGAAGCAGTCCTCGGCGTCGGTCCTGCCGACGGCGCCGCGCAGGACCGCCATCACGTCGCCGGCGTGCTCGTCGATCAGGGTCTGGAACGGTGGCAGGTCAGTCACCTCAGGGATTAAACGCTGCCATGGGGCCGAACGTGAGATGACGAGGAGTGCATTTGACACCGCATGCGTGCCAAATGCACTTCTCGTCCGTGATCTAGGCTGGCGCGATGCCCGAGCCCGGTGAGCCGCTGAAGCGAGATGGTCGCCCGCGCCCTGGCCGAGGACGTCGGCGGCGGCGACGTGACGACGGAGGCGACGGTGCCGGCGGACGCCCGCGCCCGGGCCCGGATCGTGCAGAAGCAGCCGGGCGTCGCCTTCGGCTTCGACGCGGTCGAGGAGGCGATGCGCCAGTGCGGGGTCGAGCACGTCGACAGGCTCGTCGTCGAGGGGCAGTGGCGGGACGGGAGTGCCGGCCGAGGTCCTGCTGGCGAGCGGGCCGGCGGCGGCGCTGCTGGCCGCCGAGCGGACCGCGCTCAACTTCCTCGGCCACCTCTCCGGGGTCGCGACGCTGACCGCCCGCTTCGTCGAGGCGGTCGCCGGCACCGGCGCCCGGATCCTCGACACGCGCAAGACGACGCCGGGGCTGCGGGGCCTGGAGAAGGCGGCGGTCGCGGCCGGCGGCGGGCGCAACCACCGCATGGGCCTCTACGACGCGATCCTGATCAAGGAGAACCACATCGCCCTCGCCGGCAGCCTCGCGAAGGCGGTCCACGCGCGCGCGCAAGCGCCAACCCGGAGCCTGCCGATCGAGATCGAGTGCCGCAACCTCGACGAGGCCGCCTACGCGCTCGGCACCGGCGCCGACCGGCTGCTGCTCGACAACATGGACCTGGAGACGCTGCGTGGCGCGGTGAAGCTGCGCGACGAGAACTCCGGAGACGGGGGAGGGCCCGGCGCTGGAGGCCTCCGGCGGCGTCGACCTCGAGACGGTGCGCGCCGATCGCCGAGACCGGCGTCGACTTCATCTCCATCGGCGCCCTCACCCACTCGGCCCCCACGCCTCGACTTCAGCCTGCTGCTCGAACCTTCCTAAATCCGCTGTCCTACTTGAGCAGTTTCGAAAGCCGCCGGTCCTTGAGGACGCGGCCGCCGGTCTGCTCCTTGGGGCAGTAGTTGGTCTGGTGCTCGGAGAAGAAGACGGCCTCGATCGTGGTGCCGCAGCGGGGGCAGGGCTGGCCCTCGCGCTTGTGGACCTGGAGCGGCATCGGCACCTTGTCGGGGACCTGCTCGCCGATCGTCGCCTCGTAGTGGTCGATCGCGTCGCCGAGGACGTGGAGGGCGGCGTGCAGGCGCTCGACCTCCTCGGGGGCCAGCTCGGAGCCCTTTCTTGAAGGGGGAGAGCCGCGCCTCCCAGAGGATCTCGTCGACCCAGGAGCGGCCGATGCCGGCGATGTCTCTCTGGTGGCGCAGCAGCGGGTGCAGATGGCGGGGCTGGTCGACCGCCGCCGCGAACTCCTCGAGCGGGGGCGGGGGCCACGCTTCCGGGCCGAGGCTCGCGACCATCTCGTCCCCGGCGACCGCGTCCGTCGCCAGCAGCTTCGCCCAGGCCCGCTGCTTGGTCCCGAACTCGCGCAGCCGCAGCTCGCGCCCGTCCTCCAGCCGCACCAGGACCCGCGAGGCGCGGTCTTTGGGCGAGGCCCGCTTGTCGAACGCCTTCAGCCGCCCCGCCGACATCAGGTGGATCAGCAGCGCCAGGTCCCCGAACTCGACCACCGGCATCTTGCCGACCCGCCTGACGCCGGTGATCTCGCGCCCCGCCAGCGCTTCCAGCGGCGGGTCGAAGGTCTTCATCACGTTCATCCCCGGCGCCAGCGCCGATTCCACCGAAGCTCCCGCCAGGGCGGCGTTGAGCCTGCGCGCGACGATCTCCACCTCCGGCAGCTCCGGCATCGCTCCACAGGCTAGACTTGAGGGACGTTCATTCGACTGGTTCTAGGCAGCACGCCGGGCCAGCGAACATCAGGAAAGGAAGGGCTCATGCAGGAGCTCCCGACGATCCAACCCACGTTTCGCACCGGAGCTCACTCCGGAGCAGATCGCTGAGCTCAGCGATGAGGTTCGCGCGCTCGCGGCCGAGCGCGACGCCGTCATCCTCGCCCACAACTACCAGCTGCCCGAGGTCCAGGACGTCGCCAACTACCTCGGCGACTCGCTCGGGCTCTCGCGCCAGGCGGCGGCCACCGACGCCGAGGCGATCGCCTTCTGCGGCGTCCACTTCATGGCCGAGACGGCCTCGATCCTCTCGCCCGAGAAGACGGTGCTGATCCCCGACCTCGACGCCGGCTGCTCGCTCGCCGACTCGATCGACGCCGACCAGCTGCGCGCCTGGAAGGCCGAGCACCCCGGCGCGCTGGTCGTGATGTACGTCAACACCTCGGCCGAGGTCAAGGCCGAGACCGACTACTGCTGCACCTCCTCCAACGCGGTCAAGGTCGTCGAGCAGATCTGGGCCGAGCACGGCCCCGAGACCGAGATCCTCTTCGGCCCCGACATGTGGCTGGGCGCCTTCGTCGAGCGTGAGACCGGCCTGGCCGAGGACCCGGAGCGCCGCGCCCGCTTCCACATCTGGGACGGCGAGTGCCACGTCCACGCCGGCATCCGCCCCGACGACATCACCCGCACCCGCGCCGAGCACCCCGAGGCCGAGTTCCTGATCCACCCCGAGTGCGGCTGCTCGACCCAGGCGATGGAGTACGTCGCCTCCGGCGACATCGAGCCCGAGGGCGTCCACATGCTCTCGACCTCGGGCATGCTGCAGCACGTCGAAGCCCACCCCGAGGGCAGCTTCATCGTCGCCACCGAGAACGGGATGCTCTACCCGCTGCAGCAGGCGGCGCCGCGGGCCAACCTGATCGAGGCCAACCGGATGGCCTTCTGCAAGTACATGAAGATGATCACGCTGCCGAAGCTGCGCGACTCGCTGCGCGAGATGAAGTTCGAGGTCAGCGTCCCGGCCGAGGTCGCCGAGCGGGCGCGGATCCCGATCGAGCGCATGGTCGCGATCGGCTAGCTCGCCTCTGGGCGAAGCCTTGCTTGGGCGCGGTCTTGCGCGGCCGGAGGGGCGGAGGAGTCACCCTGTGTTCGCAGAAGCCCCCCTCCGCATGGCCAGATCGAAGAAGAGACAGACGCGTGACGAGGAGCCGCGGCGCCCCAGCGGCCGCCGGGCGCCGATCATCGAGCTCAGCGACGTCACCAAGGTCTACCCGGGCGGCCACATGGCGCTCGACCGGGTCTCGCTGGCGATCGGCCGCGGCGAGTTCGTCTTCCTCGTCGGCCCGACCGGCTGCGGCAAGTCGACCCTGATCAAGATGCTGATCCGCGAGCTCGCGGCCACCGAGGGCACGGTGAAGATCGCCGGCCGCGACATCGGCGCCCTGTCGGAGAAGAAGATCCCGCAGCTGCGGCGCAACATCGGCACCGTCTTCCAGGACTTCAAGCTGCTGCCCAACCGCACCGTCTACGACAACGTCGCCTACGCGCTGCAGGTGATCGGCGCCAGCCGCGCCGAAATCCGCGAGCAGGTGCCGCAGACGCTGCGCCTGGTCGGCCTCTCGACCAAGCTCAACAGCTATCCCGACCAGCTCTCCGGCGGCGAGCAGCAGCGCGTCTCGGTCGCCCGCGCCTTCGTCAACCACCCGCCGCTGCTGCTGGCCGACGAGCCCAGCGGCAACCTCGACCCGGTCACCTCGATCGGGATCATGCAGCTGCTCTACCGGATCAACAAGACCGGCACCACCGTCCTCGTCGTCACCCACGACCGCGAGATGGTCGACAACATGCGCCGCCGCGTGGTCGAGCTCTACGAGGGCCGCGATCGTCCGCGACGAGGTCAGCGGCGGCTACACCGAGGAGTCGACGACCGAGTTCGGCCTGCGGATGCGGGCCGAGATGGGCGTCGGGCCCGAGGGCCAGACCCAGACCAACGGCCACGACCACGAGTCGCTGCTCTGATGTCGCGCCTGATCTTCTTCCTCCAGGAGGCCCTTCGCGCCCTGCGCCGCAACGCCGCCCCGAGCCTCGCCGCGGTCGTCACCACGGTCGTCACCGTGATCCTGCTCGGCGTCCTGATCCCGATCTTCCAGACCACCCAGGCCAAGAGCGAGCAGATTCGCAGCGAGCTCAACATCCAGGCCGGGCTCTTCGACGACGCCACGCCGGCCGAAATCGCCGCCCTGAAGACGGAGCTGGAAGGCATCTCCGCACGTCGTCTCGGTCACCTTCATCAGCAAGTCCGAGGCGCTGGCGACGCTGCGCAGCGAACTCAAGGACAAATCGATCGTCGAGCAGCTCAACACCAACCCGCTGCCGGCGAGCTTCGAGATCAAGGCCGACGACGCCGCCAACCTGCCCGGGATCCGCGAGGCGATCATGCCCACCGGCCCCGACGGCAAGCCGCAGCCGATCTCGCCGATCGTCAGCAACATCTTCGACCGCCAGCAGGCTTCCCAGCAGATCGAGGAGGTGACCAGCGCCCTGAAGATCGTGCTCACGGTGATGACGGCATTGCTGATCGCCGCCTCGCTGATGCTGGTCGGCAACACGATCCGGCTCTCGATCTACACCCGCCGCCGTGAGGTCGAGGTGATGCGCCTGGTCGGCGCCACCCGCTGGTTCATCCGCTGGCCGTTCATGATCGAGGGGGTCGTGGTCGGCTTCGTCGGCGGCCTGGTGGCCATACTGATCCTGTGGCTCGGCAAGCTCACGGTCGTCGACCCCCTCAGCGACTCCTTCAACTTCCTGGCGGCGCAGAACAACAGCACGCTGTCGTTCCCGGCCCTGGTCGCGATCCTCTTCGCCGCCGCGGTCCTGGTCTCGACGATCGGGTCCGGCATCACCCTGCGTCGCTTCCTCAAGGTCTGAGGCCGGCGTGAGAGCGCGCGGGGCGGTGGCCTACGCCGTGGGGCTCGCTCGCCTTCCTCTGCGCCGGCCTCTGGCTCGGCGGGCACCCGGCCAAGCTGCCGGAGCTCATCCGCGAGCCGTTCGTCGGCTCGCCGTCGGGCCTCACCGCCGAAGCCTCGGAACTGCTCGAGGACAACTACTACCGCCCGGTCGGCGCGGAGGAGCTCGAGCAACGCCTCGCTCCAGGGCATGGTGCGGGAGCTGCGCCAGCGCCACGGCGATCGCTTCACCGAATACTTCTCTCCCGAGAGCCGCGAAAGCTTCAACCAGGCGATCGAAGGCCGCTTCTCCGGCGTCGGGCTGTCCGTCGTGCCGGTCAAACGGGGATTGCGGGCGGTCCAGGTCTTCCCTCGCTCGCCCGCCGACGAGGCCGGGATCGTGCCCGGCGAGACGATCGTCTCGGTCGACGGCGACTCGATCGCCGGCGAGAGCAGCAGCGAGGCGACCAGCAGGATCAAGGGGCCGGAAGGGACCGAGGTGACCGTCGGCGTGCTCGACCCCAAGCGCGACGAGGTCCGCCGCCTGCGGCTGACCCGGGCCGAGGTGGCACTGCCGAACGTCAGCAGCAGGCTGGTGAGGGTGGAGGGGCGCAAGCTCGGCTACGTCCGCATGCTCAGCTTCAGCGAAGGGGTCCACGCCCTGCTCGCCAACGCCGTGCGCAAGGTGCAGCGCGAAGGCGCGGAGGGAGTCGTGCTCGACCTGCGCGGCAACCCCGGCGGCCTGCTCGACGAGGCGGTGCTCAGCGCCAGCCTCTTCCTGCCCGAGGACCGCGTCGTCGTCACCACCGAGTCCCGCACCCAGGGCAGCAGCGTCCACCGGACCGTCGGCGGCACCCTGCCCCGGCGTCCGCTCACCGTCTTGATCGACCGCGGCACCGCTTCCGCGGCGGAGATCCTCACCGCGGCCCTGGCCGACGACGCCGGCGCCACCGTGGTCGGCACCCGCTCCTACGGCAAGGGCGTCTTCCAGGAGGAGAAAGGGCTCTCCAACGGGGGCGCGCTGAAGCTGACGGTCGGCGAGTACTTCACCCCTGACGGAGTCAACCTGGCGCGCAGCCACGGCATCCATCCCGACGTCAAGGTCAGCGACGACCCGGAAACCCCGGTGGACGAGGGGAAAGAGCGGGCGCTCGGCGCGCTGGCCGGTCAGGTCGCGGGTTGAGCCGGCGCCGGCAGGCGCGGCCGCGGCCCGACCGCCGCGAGCGGGCCCCCAGGGCCCGCGACGCGGTCGAGGCGCTGCTGCGCGAGCAGCTCGGCTTCCGCGGCTTCCGCGCCGCGCTCGAGCTCGAAGCCGCCGCGGCCGCAGCGGCGGCGGAGCGCGATTCCGGCCCCAGGCGCGACCTCACCGCGCTCTCGACCTTCACCGTCGACCCGGCCAGCGCCCGCGACTTCGACGACGCCGTCTCCGCTCAGCGCGAGGGCGCCGGCGCCAGGGTCTGGATCCACATCGCCGACGTCGCCGCGCACGTGCGGCCGGGCTCGCCGCTCGACGTCGAGGCCCGCCGCCGCGCCAACAGCACCTACGTTCCCGGCGCGGTCGAGCCGATGCTGCCGCACGCGCTCAGCAGCGAGGCCTGCAGCCTCGCGCCCGGGGTCGAGCGACTGGCGGTGACGGCGGAGATCGAGCTGGGGCCGGGCATGGTCCCGGTGCAGACGCGCTTCTACCGCAGCCGCATCCGCTCCGACGCCCGCCTCGACTACGACCAGCTCGACGCGATCTTCGCCGGTCGGGCCCGGCCACCGCAGGAGGTCGCCGAACCGCTTGCCGCCGCCCGCGAGGTCGCCGCCGGCCTCGGCGAGCACCGCGGCGCCACCAGCCTCGACGTCGAGTCCTTCGAGCCCGAGTTCCGCTTCGACCGCGCCGGCAACGTCGTCGCCGCCCACGGCGTCGCCCAGACCGAGGCCCACCGCCTGATCGAGCGGCTGATGATCCTCACCAACGAGCAGGTCGCCGAGCGGCTCCAGCGCGAGCGGGTGCCGGCGATCTACCGCGTCCACGCCCTGCCCGACCCGACCCGGATCGAGCGCCTGGTCGAGCAGCTGGCGGCGCTGGGGATCCCGACGCCGCCGCTGCGGCCAGGGGCTCTCGGCGCAGGAGGCGGGCCGGGTTGCCGCCGAGGCCAGCCGGCTCGCCCTGCGCGAGGCCGAGCGACGCGGACATGGCCGCGAGGCGTATACCTCCCTCGTGCTCCGGTCCCTCAAGCAAGCCTCCTACAGCGAGCGCAACAGCGGCCACGCCGGCCTCGGCAGCTCCGCCTACACGCACTTCACCTCGCCGATCCGGCGCTACCCCGACCTGGTCGCGCACCGGGCGCTGCTGGCGGTGCTGGGCGAGGGGGAGGAGGCGCCGCGCCTGGCCGAGGCCCGTGAGGTCGCCGCCGACTGCTCCGCCCGCGAGCGCGAGTCGGCGAAGATCGAGCGCGCCGCCGACGACGTCTGCGCCGCCTACCTGCTCGAACGCGAGCTCGGCGAGCGCGGGCTCGACGCCGAGTTCGAGGGCGAGGTCTCAGGCGTGATCCGGGCCGGCGCCTTCATCTCCTTCGGCGGCGAGCTTGGCGACGTCTACGAGGGCATGCTGCCCGCCCGGCGCCTGCCCGGCGGTCGCTACGAGCTCGACCGCGCCGAGGTCGCGCTGGTCAACCGCGGCTCGAAGGCTTCGCTGCGGCTCGGCGACCCGGTCAAGGTTCGCGTCGCCGGCGTCGACGCGCCGCGTGGCCGGGCGGAACTGGAGCCGGCCGATGGCTAAGAAGGCGAAGAAGCCGCGCCTGCCCGCCTCGGGCGACGTCGTCACCAACCGCCGCGCCCGTCACAAGTTCGAATGGGAGGAGAAGATGGAGGCCGGCATCGTCCTGCGCGGCTCCGAGGTGAAGTCGCTGCGCAGCGGCAAAGCGCAGATGACCGACTCCTACGCCGTCGTCGAGGACGGCGAGGTCTGGCTGCGCAAGCTCCACATTCCGCCCTATGAGTTCTCCAGCGTCGACGCCCACGATCCCGAGCGGCCGCGCAAGCTGCTGCTGCACCGGGTCGAAATCGAGCGGCTGATCGGCAAAACCGCCCAGAAAGGGCTGACCCTGATCCCCACCCGCATCTACTTCAAAGGACCGCGGGCCAAGGTCGAGCTGGCGCTGGCGCGGGGCAAGGAGGGCCGCGACCGGCGCCGTGAGATCGCCGACCGGGACGTGCGCCGCGAGGTCGAGCGGGAGTTCAAGGGCCGAATGCGGTGAGCGCGTCCAGGTACCTCGAACGTCGGTCCGTTGCACGGTGCCGGCCGGGGTTGCATCGGCCGCCGCACATGCAAGGATGCAGGGGAATGCGGACTCGCCTGCTCTTCTCGTCGTGCTTCGTCGGGCTCGTTTCCCTGGCGGCGCTCGCACCTGCCACCGCCGGTGCGGAGTCGTTTCCGGATAAGGCCAGCGACTACGTGAGCGACCACACCGGCTACTTCGTCGCGGCACTGCTCCTGGCGATCCTCCTGCTTCTGCTCGTGATCAACGCCAGCCGGCGCCGCGCCAAGAACGAGGCGAAGGCCCCCGGGCCCGGTGCAGGCCCCCCGGCTCCACCCGCTCCGGGTGCCGCGATGCCTCCGGCGCCGGGATCGGCTCCGCCGCCGCCCGCGTCCTTCGGCGGCCCGCCACCCGCTCCAGCCGCGGCGCCGACCACCGAGATGGCAGCCGTGCCTCCGCCCGGGCCACCCCCGGCGGTCCCGGCTGCCGTGCCGCCACCACCGCCGGGAGCTGGGTCTGAGAATTCCAAGGACCGACGCCGTCGTGTGCGGGAGGAACAGCGCGCCAAGCGCAACGAAGCGCGCCTCAAACGCCGCGAGGAGATCAAACGCCGCAAGGAAGAGCGAGCCGCCAAGCGCGGGCGCAGCGCGCGGCCGCAGCCCGCCGCCGCGCCGCTGCCACCGGCCGTTCCCGGGCAGCCGGCAGCCGCCGCGCCGACGCCAGAGCCCAAGCAGAAGAGCTTTTTCGGGATCAAGTACGGCGGTGGCAAGCAGAAGCGCGAAGCGGCACTGGCCGAGCAGCGGCTCGCTGCGGCGCGCGCCGCTCGCGAACGCGAACTGGCTCACAGCGGTGCCGCGCCGGCGACCGAGCAGATGCCGCTTCCGCCTGCGCCCGGACAGGCCCCTCCGGTCCAGGCAGTGCCCCCGGTCGCACCTGCTCCCGCACCCCCTGCCCAGATGCCGCCATTGTCGACGGTGCCGCCGCCGGTCGGCGGGGCGGTTACCCCGGCTCCTGCCGAGTACGACCCGGTCGCCGCCGAACAGCGGGTGCGCGACAAGGTCGAGGAGGTTCGCCAGGAGGAGCAGCGGATCCGGGCCGAGGCCGATCGCCGGCTTGGGGAGGCAGGGCGATGCAGTCCGCCCGCCGCCGCCGATCCCGGATCTGCGCAGCGCCGAGCAGAGCCTGCGCGAGGAGCGCGAGGCGCAGGAACGCTCGATGGCAGAGGCCGAGGCGCGTCTGCGCCAGATCGAGGAGCGAACCAAAGCCGCCGAAGAGCGCGCCGCCGAGGCGAAGCGGCTGGAAGCCCTGAGGTCGGAGGACGAAGACCGCCAGCAGCGCCTGCGGGAGATGCAGCAGAGCGTCGCCGAGGCCGAAGAGCGCGCCCGCGAGGCGGAGCGGCGGGCAGTCGAGGCCGAGCAGGCGGTGGTTCGCTCGGTGCAGGGCCAGTCGCAGCCGCCAGGCGCAGTTCCAGCCGCCAGGCCCCCCAGGCGCCGGCGTCCGGCCCAGCCGCCTGCGCCGGACCCGCCTCCACCCGCCGCTCAGCCCCCGATCCGCCGCCGCCGGCCGCCGGTGCCGCCGGCCCCCGCGGCACCCCTCCGGCGGCAGCGACGCCACCCCCGCAGCCCGCCGCGCCGCCGCCCCAGACCCCCTCGCCTCCGCCGGCCGCCTGGAGCCCGCCTCCGCCGGCCGCCGTCAACGCCGAGGCGCCGCCGGCCGGCGCGATCGATCTCAACAGCGTCACCTTCGAGCAGCTGCGCGAGCAGAACCTCTCGGTCACCCAGGCCACCCGCCTGCTCGCCCATCGCGAGCGCCTCGGCGGCTTCCAGTCGGTCGACGACCTCGACCAGGTGGCGGGCTTCCCCGGGGACCTGCTTGGCCGACCTCAAGAGCCGCTCGACCGTCTAGCGGCCCTCTTCGTACTTCTCCAGCAGCTTCAGCCAGACCTCGCTGCGGGACGGGTAGGGGGCGATCGCGTGGCGGAGGCGGGACAGCGGCACTGCGCCGACGATCGCGACCGTGGCCGCCTGCAGGAAGTCGGCGGTCTCGAAGCCGGTGAAGGTGGCGCCGACGATCGTGCCGCGCGTCCGGTCGACGACGATCCGCGAGGTGCCGCCGGTGTCCTTGCCCTGAAAGCTGGCCCCGGCGGAGCCGTCGGTCGGCGCCTCGACCGCGATCGCGTCGATTCCCGCTTCGCGAGCCTGGTCGAGCGTCTTGCCCGCCGCCGCCACCTGCGGGTCGGTGAAGGTGACGCGTGGCGAGCCGATGCCCTCGGCCACCGCCTCGACCGGGCGGCCGAGCAGGTTCTCGGCGGCGACCCAGGCCTGGTACTTGCCCATATGGGTGAAGAGGGCGCGGCCGTTGACGTCGCCGATCGCGTAGAGCCAGTCGCGACCGCCGACCCGCAGCCGGTCGTCGGTCTCGAGGAAGCCGTGCTCGCCGGGCTTCGACGCCGGCCGACTCGAGGTCCAGCTCGCGAGTGTGGGGGACGCGGCCCACCGCGATCAGGATCTCCGCTCCCTCGACCCGGCTGCCGTCGCTGAGCCGAGCGATGACGCCGGCACCACCGGCCTCGATCCTCTCGGCCTGGACGCCGGTGTGGACGTCGACGCCGAAGCGCTCGCGCAGCGAGGCGGCGACTTCCTCGCCGGCAAAGGCCTCCTCGCGCGCCAGCAGGTGCCCGTTGCCCTCGACCAGCGTCACCTTGGTTCCGAGCGAGGACCAGGCCTGGGAGAGCTCGCTGCCGACCGGCCCGCCGCCGAGCACGATCATGCTCTCGGGCACCCGCTTGGCGGTGGTTCCCTGGCGGTTGTTCCAGGGCTCGACCGTGTCGAGCCCGTCGATCGGCGGCATCGCCGCGCCGCTGCCGGTGGCGACGATCACGGCGGTGCCGGCGGTCAGCAGGTCGTCGCCGACCAGGACCCGTCGCTCGCCGTCGAGCCGCGCCGCGCCGCGGTAGAGGTCGATCTGGCGTTCCTCGAGCCAGGGCAGCTGGCCGGAGTCGTCGAGGTCGTGGATGACCTCGTCGCGGCGGTCGAGGATCGCTTGCGCGTCGAGGCCGCCCGTCACCGCCTCTGCTACTCCCGGGAGGCGCCTCGCCTCGCCCAGCACGTCGGCGGGTCGCAGCAGCGCCTTCGAGGGCATGCAGGCGTAGTAGGAGCATTCGCCGCCGATCAGGTGCTGCTCGACGATCGCCACCTTCATCCCCCCGTCGGCCAGGCGGCCGGCGCAGACCTCACCGGACGGGCCCGCCCCGACCACGATCGCGTCGTATGCACGCTCGCTCACAGGGTCACCATCCCCGACACCGTACCCCGAGCCCGTACAATTCAAAGCGCAGTGCACGGGGGCGACAGGCTTCGACGTGGTCGACTCGTGCGAAAGGTTGCAGGTCGAGGTTGCCGGAGGCCTCGTTAAACCCCGGCACCAACCAATACGTGCGGACCATGAGTTCGCCCTCGCCGCTTAGCTAGAAACTAAGCGCTGTGAGAGTCGGTCCTACCTCGCCCGCAGGTAGGGCAGCCGGCTTCAGAATGCGGGCTCACCCCGGCGGATCGCCCCGTCTTCCAGGGGAAATTTCAGAGGGCTGTGTCTCCCGTAGTGCCCGCCGGCGCGGACCCCGGGAGACGAGATCAAAGCGCCGGCTATACCTGTAGACGCCTTCGCGCCGCGGCCGCGGATCCGAGTTCGAATCTCGGCGCCTCCACTAGAAGCTCGAACCCCGGTCAACCGGGGTTCGAGCCTTGCTCGGGGACATTATTTCGAGACACTGGGTCGCAGAAAGTTTGTGCAAACTCATTTGCAGGAATACGGTTGACGATCTCCTGTATTCCTCGTCCCAAACGCAAAGCACCGGAAGCGCGCGCCGCGCTCGTCGCGTTCGCGGCTGAGCATGCCCGCCGTGAGGCTGAGCTAGAGCGAGCAGCTCAGGGATTGCGAGACGACCGCGACAAAGCGATTCGCCAGGCGTACAAAGACGGTCTGCCGATGTCGGGCATTGCCGACGTGTTGGCGATCAGTCATCAGCGGGTCTCGCAGATCGTCCGGTCCTAACTTTCGGTAGCAGCACATCGATGAAAGGCCGAAAGTGCTTGGCACCGCGCCAACGGGACCGGGGGCGTAACCGGTAGATCCGTTCCGTGGCTCCTCGGACCTGGCGGGAATGGACGAGCTCGATGACACCTCCATTCTTAAGCGTCGTGAGGTGGTAATGGCAGTCGCCAACTGATACGTCACCGAAGTGATCTGAGAACGACGTTGCGCTGCCCGGCCCGTCTGTGGCTAGGGCGGTCATCAGGCGAACCCGTAGGGGGTGGCTCAACAGGCTCGCCAGCCGCGCGATTGCCTCGGCGGCCTTGACGCTGACGGGCACGCCCGTCAATGAACATCGTCCAACTGCTCGGTTGCCCCTAGGACCACGACATACTGCGCATTTCCGGCGACGTTCGAGACGAACGACCGAGCGCAGTTTCCCTGGGCCGGCTGGAGGGGGGAGGCCGTAACGCTTCCGCATTCGCCCAGCACGAGGGCGTGGTAGGTGATTGTGCCGAGGCTGACGCCGGGGAATGTCGTCAGGAGGTCTTTGGCGGTTCGAGGAGTCGCATCGCCTAATACCCGCAGGATGCGGCGGCGCATCCCATGCATAAGCGCGCGCCGGGCTCTCGGCTCGAGGTCTTGGGCCAGCTGCGCCGGGAGCGGCTGGTTGGCCTCGTCGTTGGAGCGCTGCACGGTGTGTCGTCGCCTTGGCTGCATTCGTTGACCTCGATTCGATGATTGCGGGGGTTCGCTGGACTGCTCAGCTATCTTTACGACGTAGCCGCAAGCCCGCTAGCCAAAACTCACTTAGTGGGATAAGGTGGGGGCCGTCTCGGTACTGGACGTTCCCGAGACGGCCCCGGGGATTTCAGCCGCCCTTCGTGATCGAAGCAGCCGGGAATGACGCGTCAACCTCGGTCATCTTCACGACCATCACCTCCTTTGCCGTAGTCGGTTTGGCTCAGGAGACGCGATCGCGGGCAAGGACAGGCGCCGTCGTAGCGGGCACGACGGCGACGCACCCGTTACCCACGAGCGGTCCCTGAGCCCTTATGCCTACGTTTAGTGAACGTGCTTCAAGTAATCAATGCAGGGCCTAGCAGAATCTCCGCAACGTGCGGCCGATCCCGCTAAGGGAAACTAAGCGGCAATTAGAACAAGGAACCTGGAATAGTTGCCTGTTGTAAATCGCACTCCCCGGAGGACATCGTGACCACCCAGGCCACCGCCCCAACCCTGATCGACCCCCGCATCCTCAAGGCGCAGTCGCATCCGATCCGCGCCCACATCCTCAACATCCTGTCTGAGGGCCCGAACAGCCCTGGGCGGATGCAGCGACGAATGGAGAACGTGAGCCTCAGCCTTTGCTGTCATCACGTCAAGGTTCTGCTCGGCGTCGGGCTGATCGAGTTGGTACGGATCAAGCGGCACGGTGGCCGCAAGGAACACATCTATCGCGCGACCAAACGGCAGTACTTCAGCTTGGAGGAATGGCTGGCGGTGGACCCGAAACTGCGCGAGCCGCTGGTCGCGACGATTCTCCGGCAGATTTCTGACGATACGGGGCGGGCCGCGGCAGAAGGTCGGTTCAGTGAGCTTCCCGACAGACACTTGAGCCGATCCCCGATCGAACTGGACACGGATGGATGGGCGGAAGTGGTGGAAATACTGAAGAAGGCGTTGGAGTGCATCTTGGAGGCCCATGCCCGGAGCAAAGAACGTGCCCGGGCCAGCGGTGAGGCGCTGATGGTCGCCCGCGTCGTGATGATGCAGTTCCCCATAGGTCCAGAGGATCCGCGGGAACGAGAGAACGCCGAGTAGGCCTTCCGCATGTTGCGGTGCGGTCGCACTTTCTCCCGCTATGCGGAGGAAATGACTGCCACGGTCAGAGCGTAGGCTGCGTCGATGGAGCGCTACGTGGCCTTCCTGCGCGGGATGAACCTCGGCAATCGCCGCATCAAGAACGAGGAGCTGCGGGCTGAGTTCGAGGCGCTGGGCTTCGCCGACGTCGCCACCTTCCGGGCCAGCGGCAACGTGATCTTCGATTCCGCTGACGGCAAGAGTGAGGGCGACTTGGCCGAGGAGATCGAAGCGGGGCTCGGCGACGCTCTCGGCTATGAGGTGGCGGTGTTTCTGCGCAGTTGCCCCGAGGTGGCGGCGATCGCCGCCAGGGCGCCCTTCGAGGCCAGGGCGGTCGCGGGCTCGAAGGGGAAGCTCCAGGTCCTGCTGCTGCTGAAGAAGCCGGCCGCGGCAGCCCGCAGGATGGTGCTGGCCCTGGCCAGCGAGGAGGATCGACTGGCGATCGAGGGGCGGGAGCTGTACTGGCTGCCAAGCGGCGGCACGATCGACTCCGATCTCGACCTCAAGACGATCGATGCCGCTCTCGGCAGGGGGACGATGAGGACCATGGGCACGATCGACCAGATCGCCGCCAAGCACTGCTCCGGCTAGGCGGCGCTGCCGCTGCCCGGCGTCATCTAAGTTGGTTCGTCCCGATGGCGATCGCGACCGCAACCTCACTCGACGTCCACGTCGGCGGCAAGCTGCTGTTCGCCGACGTCTCCTTCAAGCTCGAGCCGCGGGAACGGATGACCCTCTCCGGCCGCAACGGCGCCGGCAAGTCGACCCTGCTGCGGGTGCTGTCGGGCGAGCTGACCCCCGACTCGGGCTCGCTGACGATCCACCGCGGCGCCCGCGTGGCGCTGCACGACCAGCGCCCGCCGCGCGACTCCAGCGCCACCCTGGGCGAGTACGTCTTCTCCGGCCGCAGCGACATGCTCGAGACCGAGGCCGAGCTGGAGCGGCTGGAGGGGGAGATGTCGCAGGGCGCCGGCGAGGAGACGATGGCCGCCTACGCCGCGGCCCAGCACCGGCTCGAAGCCGGCGGCGGTTACCGCTGGCGCGACCGGGTGCTGGAAGTGCTGCGCGGCCTCGGCTTCGAGCCCGAGCACTCCGAGCGGGCGCTCTCGACCTTCTCCGGCGGCGAGCTGACCCGCGCCTCGCTGGCCCGGGCGCTGGCGGCCAAGCCCGACCTGCTGCTGCTCGACGAGCCCACCAACCACCTCGACATCCCCTCGCTTGGAGTGGCTGGAGTCCTACCTCGTCGACCTCGACGCGGCCGTGGTCCTGGTCGCCCACGACCGCTGGTTCCTCGAGGCGGTCGGCACCTCGGTGCTGGAGATCGAGGCCCAGCGCGCCCGCTTCTTCGCCGGTCCCTGGCACGCCTGGCGCCAGGAGCAGGCGGCGCGCGCAGATCGCCCTCGGCAAGGCGATCGACCGCCAGCAGGCCGAGATCGAGCGGATGGAGCGCTTCGTCGAGCGCTTCCGCTACAAGGCGACCAAGGCCAAACAGGCGCAGTCGCGGATCAAGCAGATCGACAGGAAGAAGAAAGACGGGCCGCAGGCCGAACGCAGCGACACGCGCAAGCTGCGCTTCTCCTTCAAACCGCCGGAGCGGCCCGGGCGGGTGGTGCTGAAACTCGTCAACGGCAGGATCGAGGTGCCGGGGCGGACGCTGCTCTCCGACGCCCAGCTCGAAATCGAGCGCGGCGAGCACGTCGTCCTGGTCGGCGCCAACGGCAGCGGCAAGACGACCCTGATCGAGACCCTGGCGGGTCGCCGCGAGCCGGCCTCGGGCAGCGTCCGCAACGGCCACAACGTCAAGCTCGGCTACCTCTCCCAGCACGCCGACACGGCGGCGGGGGAGGGCACCGTGCTCGACGCCGCCCAGCGCGAGACCGGTCTTGACCGGGCCGAAGGCGCGGGCCCTGCTCGGCGGCTTCCTCTTCTCCGGCGAGGACGCCGAGAAGCAGCTCAGCGACATCTCCGGCGGCGAGCAGCGGCGGCTCTCGCTGGCGATCCTGGTCGCCTCCGGAGCCAACGTCCTGATCCTCGACGAGCCCACCAACCACCTCGACATCGAGAGCCGCGAGGCGCTCGAGGACGCGCTGATGGAGTACGAGGGGGCCGTCGTCCTGATCTCCCACGACCGCGCCCTGCTCGAGGCGGTCGGCAGCCGCACGATCGTCTGCGAGGACGGCAGCTGACCAGCCACGACAGCGGCTGGGCCGAGTACCAGCGCCGCCGCGACGAGCGCGAAGCGGCTGTCGTATCCGCCGCCAAGCCGGCGCCGTCAGGCGGGGGCAGCAAGTACAGCGCCACCAAGGAGACGCAGAAAGCGGCGAAGAAGGCGGCCCGGCTGGAGCAGAAGATCGAGCGCGCCGAAGCGAAGCTGCGCGAGGTCGAGGAGGAGCTTGCCGACCCCGCCGCCTGGTCGAGCCCCGAGCCGCGCCGAGCGCGCCGAGGAGAGCCACCGCAAAGCGAAGAAGGCGGTCGAGGGGCTGCTGGAGCAGTGGGAGCGGGCGCAGGCGACAGCCGAGTCCGAGCCGGCGCCACAGCCAGCTAGAGGCTGCCGCTCAGAAGACGATCGTGCGCTCGCCGTCGAGCAGGACGCGATCGTCGAGGTGGGCGATGACCGCGCGGGAGAGCACCAGCCGCTCGATGTCGCGGCCGATCCGGACCAGGTCCGCGACCTCGTCGCTGTGGCTGACCCGGGTCACGTCCTGGTCGATGATCGGGCCGGCGTCGAGGTCGGCGGTGACGTAGTGAGCGGTGGCGCCGATCAGCTTGACGCCGCGCTCGTGCGCCCGGCGGTAGGGGTCGGCGCCGACGAAGGCGGGCAGGAAGCTGTGGTGGATGTTGATCGCCGGCGCCGCCAGCTCGGCGAGGAACTCGCTCGAGAGGATCTGCATGTAGCGGGCGAGGACGAGCAGGTCGACGCCCTCGAGCAGGTCGAGCGCCTGCCGCTCCGCCGCCGCGCGGGAGGCGGGGTCGACCGGGACGTGGTGGAAGGGGAGCCCGAGCGAGGTGACCTGGTCGGCGTGGTCGGGATGGTTGGAGAGGACCGCCACCAGCTCGCCGCCGAGCTCGCCGCTGCGCCAGCGCCAGAGCAGGTCGGAGAGGCAGTGGTCTTCGCGCGAGACCATGATCGCCACCCGCTTGCGCCGGCTCGACTCGGCGAAGTGGTGCTCCATCTCGAAGGGCCCGGCGACCTCCTCCTGGAAGCGCCGCTGCAGCTCCTCGCGCTCCCCCGCCGGCACCGGGTCGAAGACCATCCGCATGAAGAAGCGGCCCTCGGCGGTCGAGTGCTGGTCGGCGTCGACGATGTTGAGCCCGGCGTCGGCGAGGAAGCCGCTGACCCGCGCGATCAGGCCCGGCCGGTCCGGGCAGGCGAGCAGCAAACGGGTTGTCTGGCTCTCGGCGATCCGCGGATCATGTCGCAAGACCGCCTGCACCGAGCGAAATCCCCAGCCCCTGGTTCGTGCCTGAGCTGGTGCGGATCGGCACTTTTGGACCCTCGTTGTGTGATCGCGATCACCAAGCGAGGCCGGCAAAGACCGCCACGGTCCCGCGCTTGCTTACAAAACGCACACATATCTTCCCTGCCCTGTTCCTCGCCCTGGCCCTTCCAGCGACCGCCCTCGCCGCGCCGGCTCCAGCGACGACGACCGGCCAAGGTCGGCCGTCGGCGACGCGACGGTCGCCGAGCTCGCTCCGCTGCAGCGGCCGATCGACCGCTTCCACCGCGTCATCGACAGCGTCACCACGCAGATCCGCGCCGAACGCCGCGCCGCCCTGCGCAAGCAGCGCCGCGAAGCCTTCGCCACCCTCCCCGGCGGCGTCACCATCGAGACCCTCGAATCGATCGCCTCCTGCGAGTCCGGCGGCGACCCGACCATCGTCTCCTCCGACGGCAGCTACCGCGGCAAATACCAGTTCGACTACGGCACCTGGGAATCGGTCGGCGGCTCCGGCGACCCGGCTGCCGCTCCCGAGCAGGAGCAGGACTACCGAGCGGCGCTCCTGTATTCGCAGTCCGGCTCCAGCCCCTGGCCCGTCTGCGGCTAGCGTTGGCAGGGGCCCGACCCCTTGCCTACGATCGCGGCCGATGAGCGGACGCGTTCCAACCCCTGATCCGAGCGGCCCCAGCCGCAAGCCGCCCAAGGAGGCGATAGCCGAGGCGAAGGTGCGGGCGCCCAGCCGGGGCAACCGCAAGCTGGAGGGCTTCTTCGAGGCCGTCAACGGCGACGAGCAGGTGCGGGCCTGGTGGTACATGGCCCAGGTCCAGTCCGAGCGGCTGGGGATGTCCGACCACTCCTGGGTCCACATGCAGATCGTCCTCAACATCGCCCTGCGGCTGCTGCGCCTGCTGGTCAAGGCCGGGGTCGAGCCGGCGATGGTCAGCGACCACGGGATGCGCGACCGGGACGCCGAGGTGGTCGTCGCCGGCGGCGCCCTGCTGCACGACGTCGGCATGTCGATCCACCGCGCCGACCACGAGGCCTACTCGCTGTTCCTCGCCAACGGCGCCCTCGAGCGGCTGCTCGCCGGCTCCTACCGGGAGCCGGAGCGCACGATCGTCGCCTCCGAGATCCTCCACGCGATCATCGGCCACCGCCGCCGCGGCGAGCCCTACACGCTCGAGGCCGGCGTCGTCCGCGTCGCCGACGCGCTCGACATGGCCCAGGGGCGCACCCGGATCCCGATCGAGGCCGGGCACGAGGGGATCCACTCGATCTCCGCCGCGGCGATCGACGAGGTGCGGATCGAGGCGGGGGAGGAGCGGCCGGTGCGGATCGAGATCGAGCTCAACAACTCGGCCGGCATCTTCCAGGTCGACGACCTGCTGGCGACGAAGATCCGCGGCACCCCGCTGGAGGGCCGGGTCGAAGTGGTGGCGAAGATCGAGGGAGAGACCGAGAAACGCCTGCTGAGCGGCTTCCGGCTGTCCTGAAGCGCTAGAGCCGGTGCAGTCTGGGCAAGGAGCGAGCGTGCTCTGCACGTGAGCGACGAGGACGCCGCCCGGGCTAGGAGAGCGTCGGATGCGGCGTTCCTTGCGCTTCTCCAGCTTGCCCTGGATCAGCGACATCACGATCGGCAGCAGCGCGAAGAAGGCGATCACGCCGAAGCAGAAGAAGGTGACCGTCTTGTCGGTCGTCGGGCCGGCCAGGCCGACGCCGTTCTCGGCCATCGCCACCGGCGCGAGGACGAGCATCGTCGCCAGGATCGAGACGAGGGTTGCCGCGGTCCGCTTCACGGGCGAGAATCTAGCGCACCGGCGGCGGCGTCGAGGCGGCGGCCGGCCGCTCGCTTCATCCTCGCTTCAGGCACCTCCATAGGATGCGCCGCCATGAGCACCCTGGAGGCCATCGTCCTCGGCCTCGTCCAGGGGCTGACCGAGTTCCTGCCGATCTCCTCCAGCGGGCACCTGCGCATCGTGCCGGCGCTGCTGGGCTGGCAGGATCCCGGCGCCGGCTTCACCGCCGTGATCCAGCTGGGGACGATGGCGGCGGTCCTGATCTACTTCCGCGCCGACCTCTGGCGCATCGCCGTCGCCTGGCTGCGCGAGCTGCGGGTGCCGATCCGCCAGAGCAGCCAGGACGCGAGGCTGGGCTGGTTCATCGTCCTCGGCACGATCCCGATCTCGATCTTCGGCTTCGCCTTCAGCGACCAGATCGAGTCGGGCGCCCGCAGCCTCTACCTGATCGGCTCGGCGCTGATCCTCTTCTCCTTCGTGATGATGCTCGCCGAGCGGGTCGGCACCCGGCAGCGGGCCCTGACCGAGATGAACGGCCGCGACGGCCTCTTCGTCGGCTTGGCCCAGGCGCTGGCGCTGATCCCCGGCGTCTCGCGCTCGGGGGCGACGATCTCCGCCGGCCTGCTGCGCGGACTTCGACCGGGTCGCCGCCGCCCGCTACTCGTTCCTGCTCTCGGTGCCCGGCCGTGGTCCTGAGCGGCCTCTTCGAGCTGCGCAAGGTCGGCGAAGACGGCAGCCCCTCGGCCGGCGGCGACGGCGATCGCCACGCTCGCCGCCTTCGTCTCCGGCTACGTGGCGATCGCCTGGCTGCTCCGCTACCTCGGCACCCACACGCTGGGGGTCTTCGTCGTCTACCGGATCGCCCTCGGCGTGCTGGTGCTGGCGCTGGCGGCGACGCGGCGCGATCAGCTAATGCCGCAATTTGGTGGTGACCGAGCTGTGAAAATCCTGTGAACGCAGGTAGTTCCGGCGTCCGGGGTGCATACAATCGCTCCATCGTCCGCCTCGCGGTCATCGACAACGACAGCGGCTTCGTCACCGTCCTCGCCAAGCGCGCCGACGCGGCCGGCTGGCAGCTGCGCGTGGCTTCCAGCGCGATCCCGCCGGAGGAGCTGGTGGCGATGAAGCTGAACGCGCTGCTGCTCGACCCCTCGCTGCTCGGCGACGGAGGGCCTGGGCCTACCTGGAGCGCGTCTGCGGGATGCTGCCCGACCTCGGCATCGTCGTCTGCACCGGGCGCTCCACCGTCGCCCAGCGGGTCCGCGGCCTGCGCCTCGGCGTCGACGACTGGATCACCAAGCCCTGCCATCCCGAGGAGGCGATGGCCCGGGTCGAAGCCGTCCTCCGCCGCCGCCGCCGCGGCCGCTCCGAGGCGGAGGCCGGCCCGTCGTCGCCGGCGAGCTGGAGATCCGGGCCGACCAGTTCCAGGCCTTCGTCATCGGCGGCGCCAGCCTCGACCTGACCCGGCGCGAGTTCGAGCTCCTGCAGCTGCTGGCCGAGGCCAAGGGCCAGGTTCTCGAGCGGGAGGCGATCTACCAGCGGGTCTGGGGCTACGCGATGGCCCACGGCGATCGCTCGGTCGACGTCTTCATCCGCAAGCTGCGCCAGAAGCTGGAGAAGCGCTCCCCGGGCTGGGCTACATCCACACCCACTTCGGCGTCGGCTACCGCTTCGATCCCGAGCCGGTCGGCGGCGTCGTCGCGCCGCCGCCGCTCCCCGAGCCCGCTCGGAGCCCGAGTGCCGGCGCCGGACGCCGAGCCTCCTTCACAAGTCGTTCACAGCAGCTTCACGGCGGGATAACCGCCGAGCTCCGGCGATCGCCAAGCTCGGCGATCATGGCGATCGGAACCGGGCATACCGCCGCAGCGGCTCGACGGCCGCTTGGAGATCCGTCCCGAGGAGCACGCCGCGCTGGTCGACGGCCGCCCGCTCAGCCTGACGATGCGGGAGCTGCAGCTGCTCGTCACGCTCGCCTCGCACCCGCAGCGGATCATGACCCGCGAGGAGCTGTTCACCGAGGTCTGGGGAGGCCGCCCGCGCCGCGACGACCGCTCGGTCGACGTCTACGTCAGCCGCCTGCGGGCCAAGCTCGGCGAGGCGCTGCCGGAGGCGCAGCTGATCCACACCCACAACGGCATCGGCTACCGCTTCTCGCCCGAAGGCTGATCCCGCTCGACCGCCGCCGAGGGCTTTTACATCTTTTTCACATCCTCGATACAGCCAGGTAACAAGCTCTCGGAGGGCCGCTGCGAGTGTCCCGCGACTCGGCCCCTGGGCCGGCTATCTGAGTGAACAAACGAGAAGGAGACAGAGTGACTAGCTCTAAGTGGCTTGCGGTCATCGCCTCCGCAGCCGTCCTGGTGGTAGGGGTGGCGGCGTGTGGCAGCAGCGACGACGATTCGGCCAGCGGTGGCGGCGGCGACCTCTCGGGCTCGATCCGCATCGACGGGTCGAGCACCGTGGCCCCGCTGACCGAAGCGATCGCCGAGGAATTCCAGGCCGAGAACTCCGGCGTCAGGGTGACGGTCGGGACCTCCGGCACCGGCGGCGGCTTCGAAAAATTCTGCGCCGGCGAGACCGACATCAGCGACGCCTCGCGGGCGATCGAGCCCGAAGAGGAAGACGCTCTGCAAGAAGGGCGGGGTCGGCTACGAGGAGGTCCACGTCGCCACCGACGCGCTGACCGTGATGATCAACACCGAGAACCCGGTCACCTGCCTCACCGTCGATCAGCTGGGCGCCGTCTGGGGCCCCGACTCGAAGATCTCCAACTGGAGCGAAATCCCAGGCCTGAAAGAGGACTTCGACGAGGAGCTCGCGCTCTTCGGGCCGGGCACCGACTCGGGCACCTTCGACTACTTCACCGAATCGATCAACGGTGAGGAGGGCGCGACCCGCAAGGACTACAACAACGTCGGCGAGGACGACAACGCCACCGTCAAAGGCGTCGAGGGCTCGCCCGGCGGCATGGGCTACGCCGGCTTCTCCTTCTACCAGGAGAACGAAGACAGCTGAAAGCGCTCGAAGTCGACAACGGCAAGGGCTGCGTCGCCGCCGTCGGTCGAAACGGCCCAGGACGGCGAACTACGCCCCGCTCAGCCGGCCGCTGTTCATGTACCCGAGCGAGCAGGCGCTGAAGAAGCCCGAGGTCAAGGCGTTCATCGCCTACTACCTCGAAAACGTCAACTCGGTGGCCGAATCGCTCGGCTTCGTGCCGCTGACCGACGAGCAGCTCGCAGGAATCCGAAGCGGCCGCCGCGAAGATCGGCGCCTAGCGACCGGCCAGCGCTCGATGAGTTCGGTGACCGACGAGCACGACGGAGCCGGCGGGGGGACCTCCCCGCCGGCTCCAGGCGCCGAGCAAGCGCTACGGCGAGAAGGTCATCCAGGGGCTGCTCGCGCTCTGCGGCATCCTCTCGGTCCTCACCACCACCGCGATCGTGATCTCGCTGATCGGGCCGACGATCGGGTTCTTCGAGATCGTCCCGGTCGGCGACTTCCTCTTCGGGACCGACTGGACGCCGCAGTTCGAGCCGCCCAGCTTCGGCGTGCTGGCGATCGTCGTCGGCACCCTCAACGTCACCCTCTGGGGGATGCTGTTCGCGATCCCGATCGGGCTCGGCTCGGCGATCTACCTCAGCGAGTACGCGTCGCCGCGGGTGCGCAAGACGCGTCAAGCCGGTGCTCGAGATCCTCGCCGGCATCCCGACCGTCGCGATCGGCTTCTTCGCGGTCAGCTTCATCCTGCCGGAGATCATCCAGCCGCTCTGGCCGGACGAGCCTCCTCGGCGGCGCCGTCGGCAAGCCGTTCATGGCGCTCGCCGCGGGCCTCGGCATCGGCCTGATGATCGTCCCGATCATCGCCTCGATCTCCGAGGACGCGATGTCGGCGGTGCCGCGCGGCCTGCGCGAAGGCGCCTACGCGCTCGGCGCGACCAAGGCCAAGGTGGCGATCCGGGTCGTCTTCCCGGCCGCGCTCTCGGGGATCGTCGCCTCGATCGTGCTGGCGATCTCGCGCGCGGTGGGCGAGACGATGATCGTCGTCCTCGCCGCCGGCTCGACCCCCAAGCTCACCTTCAACCCGGTCGAAGCGATCCAGGCGATGACCTCCTACATCGCGACCACCGCCACCGGCGACATCTCGACCGGCTCGGTCGACTACAAATCGGTCTTCGCGGTCGGCACCGTGCTCTTCGTGATGACCCTGGTCATGAACGTGATCAGCATCAGGCTGGTCCGCAAGTACCGCGAGGTCTACGAGTGAGCGACGCGGCGACGCCAGCGTCCCGCGCAACCGCCTCGCCGTCGCCGGCGCCCGCGCGACGACGCAGGCGATGCTGCGCGACCAGCCGCGCGGCGACGTGATCCGCAACGCGGTCTTCGCCGGGCTGCTGCTGCTGGCGGTCGTGATCGCCCTGGCCGGGCTGCTCGCCCTGCTGATCCAGGCCTTCGCCAAAGGCGTCCTCGGCGCTCAGCCTCGACCTGATCACCAACCCGCCCTCGACCGCCTTCCCGGAGAAAGCCGGCTACCGGCCGGCGATCATCGGCTCGCTGCAGCTGATCGCCGGCGTGATCCTCTTCGTCGTCCCGGTCGGCATCGGGGCCGCGCTCTACCTCGAGGAGTACGCCGACAGGAGCCGCTGGTGGAACACGGCTGATCGAGGTCAACATCCAGAACCTCGCCGCGGTGCCGTCGATCATCTACGGCATCCTCGGCCTCGCCTTCATCGTCCGCGGCCCGCTCGACCTCGGCTTCATCCTCGCCGCCGGCTCGCTGACCCTGGCGCTGCTGGTGCTGCCGATGGTGATCATCGCCGCCCGCGAGGCGATCCGGGCCGTGCCGGACTCGATCCGCCAGGGCTCGCTGGCGCTCGGGGCGACCAAGTGGCAGACGATCCGCACCCAGGTCCTGCCGGCCTCGATCCCGGGCATCGCGACCGGGGTGATCCTCGCCGTCTCCCGGGCGCTCGGGCGAGACGGCGCCGCTGCTGCTGGTCGGGGCGACGGTCTTCGTCACCTTCGACCCGACGCCGTTCTCGCCCGACGGCTACTCGGCGATGCCGGTGCAGATCTTCAACTACGCGCTGCGGCCCCAGGAGGAGTTCCAGGCGCTGGCGGCGGCGGGGATCATCGTGATGCTGGTCGTCCTGCTGGCGATGAACTCCTTCGCGATCTGGCTACGAAATCGTTACGAGCAAAGGTGGTAGGTGATCTACTGTGAGCGAGCAGATGGCGCAGGACGAGATAGAGCCCAGGCCGGGAGGGACGCGCGCGAGGCGGCCGCGGGGCGGGCCGGCGATCGCCGTGCGCCCGGACGAGTTCCAGCAGCAGCGCTTCGGGCGACAAGCGGGAAAAGGTCTTCGAGCTGAACGGGCGTCGACGTCCTCTACGGCGGCGTCGCCGCCGTCAAGGGGATCTCGATGGACATCCACCGCAACGACGTCACCGCCCTGATCGGCCCCTCCGGCTGCGGCAAGAGCACGCTGCTGCGCTGCCTCAACCGGATGAACGACCTGATCCCGACGGCGGAAGTCGAGGGCGAGCTGCTCTACCACGGCGAGGACCTCTACGGGCCGACCGTCGACCCGGTCCAGGTCCGCAAGCTGATCGGGATGGTCTTCCAGAAACCGAACCCGTTCCCGAAGTCGATCTACGACAACGTCGCCTTCGGCCCGCGCATCCTCGGCGAGAAGGACGACCTCGACGCGACGGTCGAGAAGGCGCTGCGCGGCGCGGCGCTCTGGGACGAGGTCAAGGACCGCCTCGACGGACAACGCCTTCGGCCTCTCCGGCGGCCAGCAGCAGCGCCTCTGCATCGCCCGCTGCATCGCCGTCGCAGCCCGACGTGATCCTGATGGACGAGCCCTGCTCGGCGCTCGACCCGATCTCGACCGGCAAAATCGAGGACCTGATGATCGAGCTGAAAGAGGAGTTCTCGATCGTCATCGTCACCCACAACATGCAGCAGGCGGCGCGGGTCTCCGACCGCACCGCCTTCCTGATGGTCGAGCTCGACGCCGACGAGCAGAACCGCTGGGGCCGCCTGGTCGAGTACGACGAGACCGAGAAGATCTTCACCAACCCGGCCGACAAGCGCACCGAGGACTACGTCTCCGGGAAGGTCGGCTGATGCCCGAGACGGCGTCCGCGTCCACTACCAGGAGGAGCTGGAGCAGCTCGAGGCGAGCGCGCTCGGCGGGCTCGACCTGGTCAGCGCCGCGCTCGAGCGGACCCTGGAGGCGGTCGAGCACCAGGACGTCGAGCTGGCGCAGATCGTGATCGCCGACGACGACCGCATCGACGGCCGCTACCTGGAGGTCCACCAGAGCCTGATCACGCTGCTGGCGACGCAGTCGCCGGTGGCGACCGACCTGCGCCTGATCTCGGCCCTGCTGCACGTGCTGAAGAACATCGAGCGGATGGGCGACCAGTGCGTGAACATCTGCAAGCTGATCCCGCTGTCCGGCAACGAGCCGCCGGCCGACGAGGAGATGGTGAAGCTGATCCTCACGCATGGGCCGGCAGGCGCGGACGCTGATCAGCCAGGCCAAGCGCGCCTTCGACGAACGCGACGTCGAGATGGCGCGCGACCTGGTCCGCCAGGACGACGTCGTCGACAACCTCAACCGCGAGTGCTTCCGCCTCGCGCTGGAGATCGGCGACGACGCCGACAAGCGCGAGTGGGCGATGACGATGCTGCTCGCCGCGCGGGCGATCGAGCGGATCGGCGACAACGCGGTCGACATCGGCGAGCAGGTCGCCTTCGTCGTCACCGGGCTGTTCCGGGAGTTCGAGGACGCCTCGCATCCGAGCGCAGTAGCGGCCCCGGCGTCCCGGCGGTTGAGATCCGGGTCGTCTGGGAACATCAAGGACACCCCGTGATGCTCTGCGCCGCCATAGATATCGGCTCCAACACGACCCGCGTGCTCGTCGCGGAGCCGGTCGACGGGCAGTTGAAGAAGGTGATGGAGCAGCGGGCCTACACGCGGATCAACAAGGCGCTCGACGAGGACGGGGCGATCTGCCCGGACGAAGGTCGCCGAGGTCGCCGAGGTCGTCGCCACTCAGGTGCGGCTGGCGCGGGAGCTGGGCGCGGAGACGATTCGCGCGGTCGCGACCGCGGCGGTTCGCGAGGCGACCAACGGCGAGGAGGCGGCGCAGGCGATCGCCGAGGCTGCCGGGGTCCCGGTCGACATCCTCAGCGACGAGGAGGAGGGCCGGCTCTCCTTCATCGGCGCGACCAAGACGCTGGGCCACCCGGTCGAGGGCAAGATCGGCGTCGTCGACGTCGGCGGCGGCTCGACCGAGGTGATCCTCGGCACCGTCTCCGGCGGGGTCGAGAAGGTGCGCTCCTGGCGGGTCGGCTCCGGCGTCCTGGCCGACGAGCTGATCGCCTCCGACCCGCCCTCGGCGGCGGAGATCCGCAAGGTCCGCGACCGCATCGACGACATCTTCGAGGGAGTCGAGATCGAGCATCCGGCGCAGGCGGTCGCGGTCGGCGGCAGCGCCACCTCGCTGCGCCGGCTGGTCGGCGCCGTGCTCGAGTACGAGACGCTGGAGCGGGGGATCCGCGTGCTCTGCGGCGATCCCGCCGCCGACGTCGCGCGCCGCTTCGAGCTCGACCCGGTCCGGGTCCGCATCCTCGCCACCGGCGTGCTGCTGCTGGAGAAGGTCTCCGAGCTGCTCGGCCAGCCGCTGCAGATCGGCAAGGGCGGCCTGCGCGAGGGGGTCATCCTCGACCTCCTCAACGGCAGCGCCAACGGCTCCTCGCCGGCCAAGCTCGCGGCGTAGCGATCACGGGAAGTTCACAGCGCGTTTGCCGCCTGTTCACAAGTTTTCCCTGCTCATGGCGAATTCTGTGGGTGACCAGAGGATCTAGAGAGGGAGACACCGATGACTTCCCGAGTCGACATGCATTGCCATTCCACCGCTTCGCAGCTTTCCCGGCTCGGGGTGCAGCGCTCGCTCGGGCTGCCCGAGTGCGCGACGCCGCCGGAGGAGGTCTACGAGCTGGCCAAGCGGCGGGGGATGGACTTCGTCACGATCACCGACCACGACACGATCGACGGCTGCCTCGAGCTGGACGACCGTCCCGACTGCTTCGTCTCCGAGGAGCTGACCGCCCGCTTCGCCGGCGAGCCCCAGGCGGTTCACGTCCTCTGTTACGGGATCACCCCCGGAGACCACGAGTGGCTGCAGGCGCATTCCGGCGACGTCGAGGCCTGCGCCGCCTACCTGCACGAGAACGGGATCGCCTGCGCTCTGGCGCACCCCTTCTTCAACGTCGCCGCGCCGCTGACACGGCGCCACCGCCGGCGACTCGCGGAGCTGTTCCCGGTCTGGGAGGTCCGCAACGGGTCGCGGGCCGCGGAGCTGAACATGCCCGCCGCCGTCTACGTCGAGACCCACGGCGGCACCGGCATCGGCGGCTCCGACGACCACGCCGGCGTCGACATCGGCCGCACCTTCACCGAGGTGCCGGCCGGCTCGAGTCGCCGGAAGAGTTTCTGGCCCACCTGCGCCGCGGCGACGCCGAAGCCGGCGGCGAGCAGGGCAGCGCCGCCAAGTGGACGCACGCGGCGATGGCGCTGGCGACGCGGGCGCTGGTGCTCGCCGACGGCCGCGAGGCGGGGGAGGACGGCGCGGTCGACCCGGCGGCGGTGCTGAAGATGGCCGAACGGGTGATCCGCGAGGGGGCCGCCCGCGAGGGCAAGGTCGCCACCGACGTCGGCCCCGACGATGCCCGCTGCCTGCTCGAGGCCTGGCTTGCGGGGATGGGACTCGACCTGCGCGGCCGGGCGCTGATCGCCTACCTGCAGTCCGACGGCTTCTCCCACGCCGACCTCTACCGCCGCGCCCGCCGCATCCACGACCGGCGCCTGCGCGCCGCGGTCGAGGGCGGGACCGCGGCGGTCGCTGCCGGGAACCTCCCGGGCGCGATCAACGGCCTCTTCGAGGCGCTGGTTCCGGCCGTGCCCTACGCGCCCTCGACCGTGTTCCTCGGCGCCGAGAAGGCGAAGCTCTCCAGCCGCGAGGGAAGCCGGGGCCGGGTGGCGCTGATCGCCGACGGGATCGGCTCGATGCACGGCGTCACCCACACGATCGAGCAGATCCGCGAGCGCGGCGTGCCGGGCTTCGAGGTCGACGTGATCGGCACCGACGCCGGCGTCGACCGGCGGCTGCCCGCGGCGGCCGAGCTGGAGATGCCCTTCTACGAGGGGATGACGCTCGGGGTGCCGGGCCTGCCGGACCTGGTCGAGGCGCTGGCCGAGGGCGGCTACGACCTCGTCCACGTCACCGCTCCGGGGCCGGCCGGGGTCGCCGCGACGCTGCTGAGCCGGATCACCGGTGTGCCGCTGCTGGCCAGCTACCACACCGAGCTCGCCGCCTACGCCGGCCTGCGCAGCGACGACGGCGGCATCGAGGCGATCGCCCGCGCCGCTCTCGGGGCCTTCTACGGCGCCCCCGGGGTCGTCCTCTCGCCGAGCCCGGCGGCCGACGCCTCGCTGGTCGGGCTCGGCGCCGAGCCGGCCCGGATCGGGCGCTGGGAGCGCGGCGTCGACACCGCCCGCTTCGATCCGGCGAAGGCCGACCGCGATGCCTTCCCCGGCGAGATCAAGGTCCTCTACGCCGGCCGGCTGACCCGCGAGAAGGGCGTCGACCTGCTGGCCGAGAGCTTCCTGCGGGCGCGGCGGGCCGACCCCCGCCTGCATCTGCTGCTGGCCGGCGGCGGCCCCGAGGAGGGGGAGCTGCGTGCTCGCCTCGGCGAGCACGCGACCTTCCTCGGCTGGCTCGACGGCGAGGAGCTGGCCGGCGCCTACGCCAGCGCCGACGTCTTCCTCTTCGCCAGCAGCACCGACACCTACGGCCAGGTGATCCTCGAGGCGGCGGCCAGCGGCCTGCCGGTGGTCGCCGTCGCCGAGGGCGGCCCGGCGGCGCTGGTCGAGAACCGCCACACCGGCCTGCTCTGCCGCCCCGACCCCGACCACCTGGCCGGCGCGCTGCTCCAGCTCGCCTCCTCGCCGCTGCTGCGCCACCGGCTCGGCGCCGCCGCGGTCGCACGCCGCCGGCGGGCGCTCCTGGGAGCGGGCCCTGGGTCAGCTCGCGGCCGGCTACCGGCGTGCCCTGGACGACCCGTCCGCGCCCGCTTGCGCTGGTGGCCTGACGCCGGTCTGTGCGTCGAGTACGATGGATCGATCGACGATCCCGCCCTCTACTTCAACCGCGAGCTCTCCTGGCTCGACTTCAACCAGCGGGTGCTCGAACTGGCCGAGGACACCGAGGTGCCGCTGCTGGAGCGGCTCCGCTTCTGCGGGATCTACGCCTCCAACCTCGACGAGTTCTTCATGGTCCGGGTCGCCGGCCTCTTCGACCAGCTCGACGCCGGGATCGACGCCCGCGGCCCCGACGGCCTCGCCCCGAGCGAGCAGATCGACGCGATCCAAGGCGCGGGTGCTCGAGCTGGACCGCCGCCTGCACTCCTGCTTCGGCGGCATCCTGCGGCCGGCGCTGGAGGAGGAGGGGATCCGCATCGTCACCCTCGATACCGCCAGCGAGGAGGAGCGGCGGGAAATCGACGCCCGCTTCCACGAGCAGGTCTTTCCGGCGCTGACGCCGCTGGTGATCGGCCTCGGCCGGCCCTTCCCCTACATCTCCAACCTCTCGCTCAGCCTCGGCGTGCTGCTGCGCGACCCGGAGAGCGGGGCGGAGATCATCGCCCGGGTCAAGGTCCCGAAGGAGCTGCTCGGCCGCTTCCTGCCGCTCGGCGAGGACGGCAAGTCCTTCGTGCCGCTGGAGGAGGCGATCGCCGCCAACCTCGACCTGCTCTTCCCCGGCACCGAGGTGATCGACCACGGCTACTTCCGGGTCACCCGCGACGCCGACTTCACGGTCTCCGACGAGGCCGACGACCTGCTGCAGGCGGTCCAGGACGAGATCCGCCGCCGCCGCTTCGGCGAGGTCGTGCGGCTGGAGGTCGCCGCCGGGATGAACCCGAAGCTGCGCGAGCAGCTGATCGACGCCCTGCGGCTGGAAGACCGCGAGGTCTACGACGTCGACGGCCTGATCGACCTCGGCGACCTCAACGACATCGCCGACGTCCCCGGCCACGCCGAGCTGCGCTACGCGCCCTGGTCGCCGGTCACCCAGCCGCGCCTGCAGGGGGAGGACGACGAGCCGTGCGACATGTTCGCGGCGATCCGCCAGGGCGACATGCTCGTCCACCACCCCTACGACTCCTTCGCCACCTCGGTCGAGCGCTTCGTCGAGCAGGCGGTCGCCGACCCCGACGTGCTGGCGATCAAGCAGACCGTCTACCGCACCAGCGACGACTCGCCGCTGGTGCCGTCGCTGATCCGCGCCTCCGAACGCGGCAAGCAGGCGGTCTGCATGGTCGAGCTGAAAGCGCGCTTCGACGAGGAGGCCAACATCCACTGGGCGAAGTCGCTGGAGGAGGCCGGCGTCCACGTCGTCTACGGCATCCCGGGCCTGAAGACCCACGTCAAGGCGATCCTGGTCGCCCGCCGCGAGGGCGACCGGGTGCGCGAGTACGTCCACATCGGCACCGGCAACTACCACCCGAAGACGGCCCGCCTCTACACCGACTTCGGCCTCTTCACCGCCGACCCCGACATCGGCGCCGACGTCGCCGAGATGTTCAACTTCCTCACCGGCTACGGCCGGCCGGCCGAGTACCGCAAGGTGCTGGTCTCGCCGACGACGATGCGGGAGCGGATCGTCGAGGAGATCGAGCGCACCGTCGCCGCCCACGAGGCCGGCGAAGAGGCGCGGATCGCCCTGAAGATGAACTCGCTGGTCGACGCCGGCTGCATCCAGGCGCTGTACGAGGCCTCGCAGGCGGGGGTGCGGGTCGACCTCAACGTGCGCGGCATCTGCTGCCTGCGGCCGGGGGTGCCGGGGGTCTCGGAGAACATCCGCGTCGTCTCGATCGTCGGCCGCTTCCTCGAGCACTCGCGCGTCTACGCCTTCCAGCGCGGCGACGAGACGCGGGTGCTGATGGGCTCGGCCGACCTGATGCCGCGCAACCTCGACAGCCGCGTCGAGCTGGTGGCGCCGGTCGAGGACCCGGAGCTGCGGGCGGAGATGCTCGACGTGCTGGAGCGCTGCTTCGCCGACAACGCCAACGCCTGGGAGCTCGACGCCGAGGGCCGCTGGACCCGGGCCGAGGCCGCCCGAGGACGAGCGCCGCAGCGTCCAGGAGGAGCTGCGCGGGCGCCATGCGGCGCGGGCCGCCGAGCAGCTCGCCGCCGCGACCGGCTGAGGCGACCCGGCCGCCTCCGCGCGCCACTAGGATGCGCCGCGTGGCGCGCTTCTCGCTCCTGCCTCGCGACCGCACCTTCTTCGACCTCTTCATCGAGGCCGGGCAGAACACCGTGCACGCGGCCCGGCTGCTCGACCAGATGATGAACAAGTGGCCCGAGGAGAGCGGGCTCTCCCGCGGAGATCCTCAAGGCCGAGCAGGAGGGCGACCGGATCACCCACGACATCATCAAGCGCCTCAACTCGACCTTCGTCACGCCGATCGACCGCGAGGACATCTACGGCCTGGCGACCCAGATGGACGACATCGTCGACTTCACCGAGGAGGCGGCCGACTTCCTCGGCCTCTACAAGATCGAGGCGCCGATGGAGCAGGCCAGGGCGCTGACCAAGGTGCTGGTCGCGTCCTGCGAGCAGCTGGCCGATGGGGCTGGAGAACCTGCGCGACTTCAAGGACCTCGACAAGTACTGGATCGAGATCCACCGGCTCGAGAACGAGGGCGACCGGATCTCCCGCGACGCCGTCGCCTCGCTCTTCTCCAACGGGATCGACCCGATGGTCGTGATCCGCTGGAAGGACATGTTCGCGGTGCTCGAGAACGCGATCGACGCGACCGAGACCGCCGCGCAGATCCTCGAGGGCATAGTCATCAAGAACTCGTGACGGCCTCTGACGTCGCCATGCGGCGTCCTCGGTCGCTCGCGTGCGGAGCACGCCACGCTCCCTGCGTCCTTGTCTGGCGACGTCAGAGGCTCGTCACCGCAATGTGAGGTTGCCGAACATCATCCTCGTCATCGTCGTCGGCACGGCGCTCGCCTTCGACTTCACCAACGGCTTCCACGACACGGCCAACGTCGTCGCCACCTCGATCTCGACCGGGGCGGCGCGGCCGCAGGTGGCGATCGGGATGGCGGCGCTGCTCAACTTCGCCGGCGCCTTCATCTCGATCTCGGTCGCCGCCACGGTCGCCAACGACGTCGTCGACGCCGAGGTGATCACGCCGACGATCGTCTTCGCCGGCCTGATCGGGGCGATCGCCTGGAACCTGATCACCTGGTACTTCGGCCTGCCGTCCAGCTCCTCGCACGCGCTGATCGGCGGCGTCGTCGGCTCCGCCGTCGCCGCGGTCGGCTTCGACGCCGTCATCGCCGACGGCCTGGTCGGCAAGGTCCTGATCCCGGCGATCGTCGCTCCGGTGCTCGCCTTCGTCGTCGCCGGCATCTCGATCGGGCTGATCTACCGGATCGTCGGCAGGCAGCGGCCCGGGCACCGTGACCCGCGGCTTCCAATACGGCCAGATCGTCTCCGGCGGGCTGCTGGCGCTGGCGCACGGCACCAACGACGCCCAGAAGACGATGGGCGTCATCACCCTGGCGCTGATCGCCAACGGCAGCCTCGGCGCCGGCGCCGACCCGCCGTTCTGGGTGATCGCCTCGGCGGCGACGGCGATCGCGCTCGGCACCTACAGCGGCGGCTGGCGGATCATCAAGACGACCGGCACCCGGATCATCAAGATGGACGCGGCCCAGGGCTTCTCCTCGCAGGGCGCCGGCTCGGCGGTGATCCTCGCCTCGACTCACTTCGGCTTCCCGCTCTCGACCACCCACGTGATCAACGGCGGCGTCATGGGCGCCGGCGCGGCGAAGCGGCTCTCGGCGGTGCGCTGGGGGGTGGCGGGCAACATCGTCACCGCCTGGGTGCTGACCCTGCCGGCGGCGGCGGCGATCGGCGCGCTCGCCTACGGGCTGACGCGGATCTTCGGCACCGGCGCGCTGGGGCCGGTGGTGGTCACCCTGGCGTCGCTCTCGCTGATCGTCGCCCTGTTCGCGCGGCGGGCCGAGCGCGGCGCGCCGGTCCCGGCCTCGAGCGGATGACCGCGACCATCGTCGAGAGCAAGGCGCTGCTGGAGACGGTGGTCGCCTCGGTGGTCGCCGGCGTCGGCGTCACCTTCGTCTTCTCGATCGCGATCTGGGGCGTGGCCCGCTTCGCCGACCTCAGCCGCAGCGAACGGCCGCTGGCGGCCGGCGCCGCCGCGCCGTCGCCGCCCTGGCCCTGCTCGCCACCGCGGCCGTGCGTCGTCGTCGGGATCCTCGTGATGACCAGCAAGTAGCCCGTCGTAGACTGGATCCGTGCGCACCGCCCGCAACGTCGCCATCGTCATGGTCCTGGCGCTCGTCGTCGCCTTCGCCCCTGCCGGCGGCAACGCCGTCGACGCGATCTTCACCGCCCTGACGATGGGCTTCCTGGCCGGGATCGCCTGGATGCTCTACACGCTCAGCCGCCAGAACCAGCTGACGCTGGCGACGCTGAGCGACGGCCGGCGGGCGATCTTCTACGGCGGCTTCGGGATGATCGCGCTGCTGGTCGCCGGCACCGACAAGCTGTTCTCGAGCGGCGGCGGCACCCTCATCTGGATCCTCCTCCTCGGTCGCCTCGGTGGCCGCGATCTGGCGGGTCTGGATCGAGGCCAATACCTACTGAGGTGAGGCAGGCCCTGACGCGAATTGTGAGCTCGGTGCGCGCCACGCGTGCGCGTTTGCCTGGGACGGTGCGCCGGTGCCGCCAAGGACCGTCAGCAGCGCAGGCCACAGGGAGGGAGGGACCGCGTCGGTCGAGCTGGTCGCCGTGGTCCCGTTCCTGCTGCTGGCGGTCCTGGTGGCCGTCCAGATCGCCCTCGCCGGCCACGCGCTGTGGTCGGCGAGCGTGGCCGCCCGGGCTGGGGCGCGGGCGGCACTGGTCGGAGAGGAGGCGACGGCGGCGGCGCGGCGGGCGCTGCCGCCGTCGCTGCGAGAGAGGCGCGAGGTCGACCGTCTCCGGCGAGGTCTCGGTGCGGGTGCCGGTGCCGCGCCTGTTCCCCGGCCTGCCGCGGGTGATGGTGGGGGCGAGGGCGGACTGGGGCCAGGAGATGGGTGAGGAGCGGGGCCAGGCGGCGGTCGAGCTGGTCGCGGCGCTGCCGGCGCTGCTGCTGGCGGCGCTCGTCGCCCTGCAGCTGCTCGCCGCCGGCTACGCGCTGACGCTCGCCGACGGCGCCGCCGAGGCGGGGGCGCTGGCGCTCGCCTCGGGTGGATCGGCGGCGGAGGCCGCGCGCGCTGCCCTGCCGGGCTGGGCCGAGGAGGACGTCGCGGTCTCCGTGCAGGGCGGCAGGGTCACCGTGCGCCTGCGCCGCCCTCGCCCCTGAGCTCGCTCGCCGATCGCCTCGCCGTCACCAGCTCTGCGAGTGCGAGGCCGGCGCCATGAGCGCCGATCCGACGGCGGACGCGCCGACCGTCCTGGTCACCGCCGTCGGCGCGGCCGAGGGCTCGCGCGGCGCGGCCGCTGCCCTCGCCTGCGCCGGCGCCGACGTCGACCGGGCGACGCTGCTGGTCGACGTCGGCGGCAGGGCGCCGCGGCCGACGCTGCTGGCCTCGGCCGCGGCCCAGCGCCTGGAGGAGCGACTCGCCGCGCACCTGCCCGAGGCGCGTGTGGCCGCCCGCGGCCAGGTCTGCCACCTGGCGGTCGCGGCCGAGCCGGAGGGGCTCGAAGTCGCCTCCGCGGCGGTCACCGTTGCCCGCGGGGCACTTGCCGTGCTCCATCTGCCGCCGGCGCTGCTGCAGCCGGTCCTGGGCGAACGGATCGGCCCGAGACTCTCCGGCGTCCTGCTCCGTGCCGACGTCGCGGCCGATCGGGCACTGCTGGCTCTCCTCGCCCGTGACTTGATCGACCGTGGCCTCACCGTCGCGGTGCTGAAGCGGCGCCTCAACTGGGTCGCCGAGCGCCGCGCCCTTTTCGGCGCCCTGACGCCGGATGCGTCTGGGGGCCTGCCCCCGGGCCTACTCGGAAGACTGCTGTCGCACGAGTGCTACATTGAGCGCCATGGCGCGCGAGATCAGCCAACGGGAGCTGCGCAACCAGAGCGGAGAGATCATGCGAGAACTGGACCGCGGTGAAGAGTTCATCGTCACTCGCAACGGCGTTCCGGTCGGGGAGCTGCGGCCCGTCGGCCGCCGGCATTTCGTTTCCCGCGACGAGATCGCCAAGGCATTTGCCGGCGCTCCCTATATCGACCCCAAGAAGTTTCGAGAAGACGTCGATGCGATCCTCGACCAGGATCCGACCCCTCGCTTCTGGCGTGAGTCCTGATCGCGGTCTGATCGACACCTCGGTGGTGATCGCGCTTGGCACGATCGACGTGGCGCGGCTTCCTCGCGAAAGTGCGGTATCGACTCTGACTCTCGCCGAGCTGGCGAGCGGCCCAGTGTCGGCGAAAGAACCCAGAGAGCGCGCGCGTAGGCAGGAAACCGTGCAGAGAGCCGAGGCGACCTTCGAAGCGCTCTCTTTCGATCCCCGTTGCGCCCGTGCCTACGCTCGCATCTATGCCGCCGTCGCGGATGCGGGGCGCAAGCCACGGGGATCCCGCACTCTCGATTTGATGATCGCGGCAACGGCTCTGGCTCACGGTGTGCCGCTCTACACCCTCAATGCGTCGGATCTGAAGGGCCTCGACGACCTGATCGAGATCGTCGATCTCAGCTAGTCGCGATTCCGCTGCGCTTCGGCGCGGCAATTGTTTGCTTGGGCGCACCACGGGTGCGCTCGCTGCCGCCAGGGTCCTCGCATGCGGTTGCGAGAGGAGTCGGGCCAGGCGCTGATCCTGGCGCTGGGGGGTGCGCTGGCGCTGCTGGCGGGGGCGCTGGCGCTGGTCGCGATCGCCGGCGCGGTGACCGGCAAGGGGAGGGTGCAGCGGGCGGCGGACCTGGCGGCGATCTCGGCCGCCCGCTCGATGCGCGACGACCTGCCGCGCCTGCTCTCGCCACCGACCCTGGCAAATGGCCTGCCCAACCCTGTCCACATCGACAAGCCCACCTACCTGGCGGCGGCGCGGACGGCCGCGCTCGAGGCGGGTGAGGCCAACGGCGTCGATCCCGACCGGCTTCGCATCTCCTTCCCGGACGAGAGCTCGTTCGCACCGGTGCGGGCCAGGGCGGTCGTCGTCGCCAGGCTCGAAGTGGGGGAGGGCGGCGACCGGGTCGAGGCATCGGCGGTCGCTGAAGCCGCCGCGCCCGCCGGTGCCGCCGCCGGTGGGACGGAGATGGCCAGCGGCGGCGGTTACAGCGGCCCGCTCGTCTACCGCGACGGCAAGGGGATGCGACCCGACGTCGGCGCCGCCTTCGACGAGATGGCGAGTGCCGCGAGGGCGGCGGGCCTCTCGCTCGTGGTCGTCTCCGGCTTCCGCTCCGACGCCGAACAGGCAGCGCTCTTCGCGGCCCACCCGGACCCGCGCTGGGTGGCGCCACCGGGCCACTCGCTGCACCGCTGCGCGACCGAGCTGGACCTCGGCCCCGACGCCGCCTACGGCTGGCTGGCGGCCAACGCCGGCCGCTTCGGCTTCGTCCAGCGCTACTCCTGGGAGGCCTGGCATTACGGGTTCGACGCCGGTCCGGCCCCCTGCTCGGATGCCGGCAACGCGGTGAGTGAGGCCGGGGGAGGGAGCCCGATCGCGACCGGGACGGCGCTGCCCGCCTTCGTGCCGTCTCGCTTCCGCGAGCCGCTCCTGAACGCCGCCTCGCGCTGGAACGTCGCCGCCGCTCTGCTCGCCGCGCAACTGCTGGCGGAGTCCAACTTCGACCCGTTCGCGATCTCTCCCGCCGGGGCGCAGGGCATCGCCCAGTTCATGCCCGGCACGGCCGCCGCCTACGGCCTTCACGACCCCTTCGACCCGGTCGCCGCGATCGACGCCCAGGCTCACCTGATGTCGGACCTGATCCGCCAGCTCGGCTCCCCCGAACTCGCCCTCGCCGGCTACAACGCCGGACCCGGAGCCGTCGAAGCCTGCGACTGCATCCCGTCCTACCCCGAGACCCAGGCTTACGTCACCCGCATCCTCGCCCTGCTCGGTGGCGCCGGGGCGCTGGCCCTGCCGAGCTTCGAGGTGCGTCTGGTCGCGTGAGAAATTCTCGGTGCCGACCCTCGGGTCAGTCCCGGCGAAGGCGAGGAAAGGGACTCATCGAGCGGCTGGGCCAGCACTACCGACCGCTGGCCGCTGAGCCCGGTCGAGGAGCTGGTCAGACAGCGCGTCGCCCTGCGCCTTGGTGATCGTGAGGGCCATGCTGGGGGCGAAGGTCCTACTTGGCGGGCGAGAAGAAATAGGATTTCTCGGGCGCACCCACACGTTCCGAGGGTCTTCTGGTCACCTCAAGAATGCCTGCCTCGGCGAGCCTGTTTAGGTGGTAGGAAAGCGTGCCAGTACTTGATCCGTCACCGAAAAGCTTCATTAGGTCCGGCGACGACAGCGGCTCATCAACCCACTGCATCGCTTCGATGCACGCCACAACCAGCGGATGGATGAAGTGAGGGAGAAGTACATGCCAATCGAATGGCACATCTCCCTTCCCCGAGTCAACCATTAGGCGAACCGCCTTCCGTTCGCTGTCGCGAATCGCAAGAAAGCCACGTTGGGGGCGCCCTGAGATCTCAGGGCGCCCCCAACGATCCGGCTCTCGTCAGGCCCCTGCCCGCACCTCGGGGGCTCTACCTCCTGACAAGTTGGTGAAGGCACGCTTTGGTCGATGCGATCTGTTTCTTGGGGCTCAGACACAGTTCCTCAATGCTTCGATCTTGAATAGCTCTGACGGTCGGTAACCCTCCCTGATTGAGCAACTTTTTATCTGCAGAATGAGTGAATGAACAAATTATTTTGAAGCCGGCCGGCCGCATGGACCAGCCGGCTTTACCCCGCCCTAAGCGGTCTTCTTGATGTGAATGGACGGGATCACGTGCTCATTCCGGTCGATGTTCATGCGCCTCACCTCCTCCCGCTGCGTCAGGAGGACCGAGAGGCGATGCGGCTCGACTTCGGGCGGTTCTCAGTCCCCTTAGGACCAGCCCAAAGAATTGCTCAAGATATATCTCTCATTCATACCCTCTGAAGAAAAAGATCGGAATAAGGGCGAAGGGAGGCTCAGAGTTCGATTAAATGTCTTAACCTCAATTAACCCAAAGTATTTGGAGAATCTTTTGTCTCAGGCTCCCCCGCGATTGGTTAGCTCCGTCCTTGTCTCGGCGATGTCGCATCCGACGCGCCTCCACTGCTTGACCTTCCTGGCCGAGCGACCGGGCACCGCCAAGGAAGTTGCGAAGGACATAGGGCTGCCCGTCAACAACGTCACGCATCACATCAAGGTGCTTATAGGTCTGGGCTGCGTCGAAATCGTCCGCACCGATCAGGTCCACGGCGGACGAGTCGGGCAGCATCTCTATAGAGCGACCCAAAAGGCTTATTTGGACGAAGACGCCTGGGACCAACTCAATGATTCCGAGAAGCTGGGCTTCGTAGCAACCTTTATGCGCCTTGTCTCTGAGGATTTCAACCAAGCGATGCTCCACGGAACCATCTGTGACCCTGACGACAACCACCTCAGCCGTCATCCGATAAACGTGGACGAGGCGGGCTGGAAGGAAGTCATTGCCGTCTTGGATGAGGCCGTAGAGGGGATATTCAAAGTCCAAGAGGCAGTTGCATCACGCGGTGCCGAAAAAGAGACGAAGACCTTCCCGGTCAAGGTCGAGATCCTTCAGTTCCGTTCACCTGACAAGACGTAGGAGGGCGCCGTGTGAGTTGCGGTGTCCAAGCGGGTGAGGTCAGCAGGATCGAGCACGGAAACGCGACCCGCAGGTCTCGAAGCGGCTGGGTCAGCACTACTGACCGCTGGCCCGGGGCGAAGGCCGGCTACTTGGCGGGCGGGAAGAAGTAGAGCTTCTCGGGCAGGCCCCGCGTCCGTTGCTCCCTGGTCATCACAAGGGCATCAATCTCGACGAGCTTGTCCAAGTGGTAGGAGATGGTGGGGCGGTTGAATTGTGCGTTGAAAAGTTTCGCGAAGTCCGGTGCCGACAGCGGCTCCTTGACCCACAGCAGCGCCTCGATGACCGCCACTACCAGAGGGTGGACGAAGTGAGGGACGAGCACATCCCAATCGAATTGTTCGGGAGATTCCATTGCGCCGACGATCCTTGCTTATTTGGAGAGCCTGCTAGTTAAACCTCTATTTTGAATAAAATCTCTTGATATATCAACCTATCATCTCCAGGGAAGGCGTCGGGGGGCCGGGGGGCCAGCCCCGGCCCAGAAAAACGAGACTCAAAAGCCAGCCCCCGCAGCCTGTTCAACCCAGCTTCTTGATGCTCAGAGTCGGAACGACATGGTCGGTCTTGGCGATGTTCATTGAGTCTCACCTCCTCTCGCTTCTTGCCAGATGGGCGCAAGACAGAGGCGGCACGACCGCTTCGATGGCGCCCGCGAGGAGGATTACTCAAATCTACTCTCCCAAACAAAACCCTCCCAATAAAATCCCGCAACAAGGGCTTGGACGAGACCCCCGACACCCTCCTGGCGGCTCCGCGCCGGGCTGATCGAAGGAGGGAGGTGAGAGCCGATGAAGATCGCTCAAGTAGCGCATGTCATGTCGATGGTGCGCGTGACCAAGCACGCCTAAGGCATGTAATGGGGCCGGTCTCGACTCATAAGCGAGGGATCTGGGATCGGTCCCTTTGCCTTTCAAGCAATTGGGAAGAGTCATGAGTTTATCATGAAAATGTAAAGTTTTGCATGGCGTTCAGACTCCGCAGAGTGGACGATCCACTGCGTGGGCAATCTCGGCAAGAACTTACGGGCCGCTCGTAAGAAACTCGACCTGACCCAAGAACAAGTCGCCGAGCGCTGCGGCGTCCAGGCGGGCGAGATCAGCAGGATCGAGCACGGGAAGCGCGACCCGCAGGTCTCGACGCTGGAAAAACTTGCCGCAGCCGTCGAGTTGCCGCCCGGCCGGCTCTTGGATTAAGCGCGCCACCGCGTCGATAGATCCATCGGCTCGGCCCTCCGATTGGCCTCGCCGGACGGCACGGATAGCGTGGTTTCCGAGCCTTTTCCGGGTACGGCAATAGACAGAGCCGTCAAAAAGTCGAGGAGGCAGCATGCCCGCGCCGTACACGCAGAAGAGACTCACCGACGTCAAGGACTCCGCCCCCGAATTCGGGTTCGGCAACGACCAGGAGGCCCGCTTCGCCAAGGACGACCTCAATGCGGAGGCCACTGGGGTCAGCCACCACCGGCTGAAGCCGGGGAAGCGGCAGCCCTTCGGGCACCGGCACGAGCAGGCCGAGGAGGTCTACGTCGTGCTCGGCGGCGATGGCCGGCTCAAGCTCGACGACGAGATCATCGAGGTTGCGGCCCTGGACGCGATTCGTGTGGCGCCCGGTGTGACGCGTGCCTTCGAGGCCGGCCCCGGCGGCATCGAAGTCCTCGCGGTCGGCTCCCGCCACGACGGCGACGGCGAGATCATCCCGGGCTGGTGGAGCGACTGAGGCTGGTCAGGCCTCGCGCCAGGCCAACCAGTAAGCCTTGATTCGCCGCCTGAATGCCTTCGGCTTCTCGGCGTAGAGCCGGCGCCCGATTGCCAGCGCTGGGTTGAGGAGCTCGTTCTGCCGGCGCTCGATCGCGGCTTCGAAGGGGTCGGGCCCGCCGAGATCCGGTCGGGAGCGAAGGTCCTCGGCCAGCAGCGCCAGATCGTGATGCTCGCCGAGGAGTTCGGCGAGCAGGTGGGCCTGCTCCTCCGTCTCACCCAGCAGCTCGGGCCAGGCGCACCGCACGATCCGCAGCTGGTACCAGAGGTCCTTGGCGCGTTTGCGCCATTGGTGGACGTTCTCGGTGGAGGGATCCGCCAGCACCCGCTTCATCGCCCGTCGTCCATCCCGGTAGCTCCGCGTCAGCCCCGGTTCCACCAGCGCCCAGGAGTCGGTGTCAAACGACCAGCGGCGGATCTCCCCGCGGCCGGCTTCGATCGCCGCGGTCGCCCGCTCGATCCGCCCGTCGGTCTCCTCGCGGATGGCAGCGGCAAGCTCGTCCCGCTCGGTCTCCAGCATTCCCTCCCACTGCCTCACCGCGTCTCCGGGGAGGTCGCCTACCCGGTGGTGCAGTTGCAGCAGCGTCTCCAGCCTGACCTCGGCGTCGCGGCTGCCGGCGAGCAGGCGGCCGGCATCCCGGTAGCGGCGATTTTCGGCCCCGAAGGTCTTCTTGCCGAGCTCGTCGCGCACCAGCCGCAGCACGCCGCGCAGCTTCTTCAGGTCTTTGCGGGCGCCGTGGATCGCCGCCGCAAGCCCTTCGTCGTCGGCGCCCTCGAGCCGCTCCAGCGCCTTCTCGGTCCGGCCGAGAGCGATCCGGCGCATTCCCTCTGCGGGATCCTCCCGCGACTTCAGCCGGTATGAGCGAGAGGCCATGTCCCGATGCTTGCCGTTCTCACCAGAGCTAAACAGCCGCAGACCCTCCAGGGCGAGGCTCCGGTTCGAGTAACGGCGGTCGCCGGTGACCTCTTCGCCCAGCCATCGAGGAGGCTGGAAGCCCCGGCTCCGCTGCTCGGAGTCGAACTCGACCTCGGCGGTCACCAGACCCTGCAGGTCGTCCTCGTAGACGTCGACCTCGGCGACGAGTCCATCCCCGAGCGGGATCAGGTAGCGGGTCTTGCGCAGCCGCTGAGACTCGGTCAGCGGCCAGAGCGCCTCGAACTGGTCGTCGCCGAGGCCGACCTCGACCTCCTCGCGGACCTCGCCGTCGCCGCGCTTGACCGTCAGCAGGCGGCGATCGTCGGCCTTGCGCAGCCTCACCTCGACTCCGTCGGCGAGCGCTACGTAGCCCTGCTCGATCCGGGCGTGGGCACAGTCCCGCAGCTGGTCCGGCAGTTCGGCGAGAAGGAACTTGCGCTCGATCTCAGCGGCCACCGCCAGAGCGTAGTGCTCTCCCCGCGTGCCTGGCAACGGTCCCCATCCGATCGCATAAACTCAGCGCCGATGGCATCGGTCGAGGTAAACGGGGTCGAGGGAATGCAGGCGCTGCTGGGGCAGGAGATCGGCCCGAGCGAGTGGCGCACCGTCACCCAGGAGGACATCAACACTTTCGCCGGCCTCTCCGGCGACCACCAGTGGATCCACGTCGACGTCGAGCGGGCCAAGACCGAGAGCCCCTTCGGCACCACGATCGCCCACGGCAACCTCACCCTCTCCCTGGTCGACGGCTTCCGCGATGAACTGATCTCCTCGACCGGCTTCGCCCTCGGCGTCAACTACGGCTGGGACAAGATCCGCTTCCCCGCCCCGGTGCCGGTCGACTCCAGGGTCCGCGCCCGCGCCGAGGTCGTCTCGGTCGACGAGAAGGGCGGCGGCTGGTACCAGGTCGCCACCCGCTTCACCCTCGAGGTCGAGGGCAACGAGAAGCCCTGCTTCGTGGGTGACTCGGTGACGCGTGTGATGGCGCCAGGTAGCTGAGGGATTCTCGCTCCCTCGTTCGATCGTCAGCGCACTCCATTCAAGCTGAGCTATCTCAGCTGAGAGTCCTACGCACCGCCTCAAGGGGGACCATCAACGTCAACGGCTCTGCGCTCGCTGGTTTGAACCCGAAACGCGCATAAAAGGCGGCGGCTTCCTCGTCGAGGGTGTGGACGAGGACGGCTCGCATGGCGACTGAGCGGGAGGCGCGCTCGATGCGCCGTAGGGCGTCGAGGAGAAGGCTTCGACCTAGGCCAGCAGCCTGCTCGGAGCGATCGACGGCGAGGCGGGCGATCAGGCAGACGGGGATGGGGAAGTGCTTGGAGGTTCCGCGCTGGACTTCGCCTGTTGCATCTCTCTGCGAGACCTGCGAGGCGACCAGCGTGTAGTAGCCGACAACGTCGGTCTCTCCCTGCCGACAGACCACGAAGGTCCGGGCGGTGCCTCGGCGGTGACCTTGCCCCGCATAGGCGCGCAACCAGCGGTCCAGCTGCTCACGGCCGCACTCGAAGCGATCGACTTGGTGCCGCGATCCGAGCGGTTCGACCGCTCCGAAGCGAGGGCTCAACCGCCGAGAACGCTGGGGCGCTCGGTCAAGGCGCCAAGGCCGGCCTCAAAGGAAGAGGGATTATCCAACGCCGCGAGAAAGCGGTCGGCCTCTTCTGGATTGAGCGCAATCCTCGTTCGCTCAGCCAGAATCTGCTCGGCCTCGCGGCGCGCCGCCTGGCGGACGAACTCGCTGAGCGTCTGGCCTTGGGCGGCTGCGGCAGCCTGCTCCAGGTCACGCTCCTCGTCGGTCATCCGGATCTCTATCCGGCGGGTCTTGGCACTTGCTGCCGGCTCCATAGGCAGCAATGTACGGCTTTTGTCCGGACAGCGCAAGCCTGATGACCTAAACGGCGTGCAGGTTGTCACCCGCTTCACCCTCGAGGTCGAGGGCAACGAGAAGCCCTGCTTCGTGGGTGACTCGGTGACGCGTGTGATGGCGCCCGCCGGCTGACCGGCTGACGTCTATTCACCAATCGGACGCCGGAGCTCTGTGGGGGCAACCCGGTTTCTCTAGTCAGCGGCGGCGGATCGTTGCTCTATCCAGCTGGCGATTTCGTCTTGACTGGAATCACCTGCCGCGATGCGCTCCATCATCGGCACGTCGGTATTCGGATCGGCATCGATGATCGTGCGGTTGTTGGCGGCCAGGAAACGCTCCAGCGCAAGAAAGGCGCAGCGCTTATTGCCGTCGGGCAACGGATGGTTGCGCGCCAGTCGCTCGACGAGGATGGCGGCCTTGTCGACGAGTGTTGGGAATGCCTCGTGGTCGCCGAATGCGGCGCGCGGAACGGCTAAAGCTGAGTCGGCCAGGCCGATGTTGGGAAAGTCGGCAACCTGCACAGGGTCGAGGTCGAGAACTTCTCCCGCAATTCGGCAGTAGTCGCCGAGTTCGAGGTAGTGGACCAAGATGCGCTTGTGGCTACTTGGCCAGGCGGCGAAGGGTCTCGTCGTGCTTCTTCATCGCCTCGCGAAGCTCCCGGCGCTGCTCCTCTGGGGTCCCAGGCAGGCCGGATTTCAGCCCCCGTTTCGAGGCTGCCTTCCCTGCGGGGCTCGATTGCGCGCGGGCCTTCATGACTTGGACATTGTTGCAGTCGCGGCAGCTATCCCAGGCACGGGATCGTGTCGAACGCGTCGCGGCGGGTAGATTGGCGACGCCAGTGGCGTCCTCTCTGAACAGGGCAGACCCGGCGTACGCGGGGCAGGCGATCTACAGTCGCGCCTTCCTCAAGGTGCACGACTTCGTCGCCTACGACATCAACAGCCGCTTCTTCTGGCGCTGTCCCAGGTCTCGCCTGGTCGCCCTCTACGACGCCAATCTCTCCGCTCGCCACCTCGACATCGGGGTCGGCGCCGGGCTCGTGCTGGACGAATCCAGCTTCCCGGCGCCCACGCCTGAGCTCACCCTGATGGATCTCAACCCGAACTCCCTGGCGGCTGCGGCCAACCGCGTCGGCCGCTACGCGCCGCGCACCCACCGGGCCAATGTGCTCGAGCCCTGGGGCCTGCCGCGCGCCAGCTTCGACTCGGTGGCGATGTGCCACCTGCTGCACTGCCTGCCGGGGGCGCTGCCGCAGAAGGCCGCGGTCGCCTTCGGGCATGCGCGCGAGGCGCTGGCTCCTGGCGGGATCCTGTTCGGGGCAACGATCCTCGGCAGGGGGGTCGAGCTCTCGCTGCCGGCGCGGGGGACGGTCGCGATCGCCAACCGCCTCGGCGTCCTCTCCAACCTCGACGACGACCGCGAGGGCCTCGAGGCCGCTCTCGCCACCCCCTTCTCGGACTACGAGGTCGAGGTCGTGGGCACGGTCGCCCTTTTCACTGCTCGTGCTACTTGACGGTCAGCGTGCCTTCCATGCCCGCTTCGCGGTGCCCGGGGACGGTGCAGTAGAAGGTGTATTCGCCGGATTTGAGGTCGACCGCGGTGGAGTCGGAGCCTTCGGCGATCAGTTCGGTCTTGCCGATCGTTTCGCCGCTGGAGTCTTCGATCGCGACGTCATGGGTGAGCGGCTGCGGGTTGGTGAAGTCGACCGTCACTTTGCCGGCCTGGGCGGTGGCGCTGTCGCTGGTGTAGGCGAGGCCGCCGCCGGGGTCGGCTTCGAAGTCGAGGACGGCGGCGCTGCCGGCCGATTTGCCTTCGGCTTCGTTGCCGCCGCCGGCCGCGGCGCCGCTTTCGGAGGTGGTTTCGGCGCCGCCGTTGGTGGTGGTGTCGTCGGATGAGTCACTGCCGCAGGCGACGAGCGCGAGCGAGGCGAGGACGAGGACGAATGCGACTAGAAGCTTCTTCATGGCGGTCCTTTCCCGCGGGGGACTGGGCTGACTTCCTCTGACTGTAGCCCGGATACGGCCGGGCCGCAGCTTTAGTTCAGCGACCCTCGAAGACCGGCTTCTCGCCGCCGAAGAAGGCCTCGACTCCGGCGCGCAGGTCCTCGGTCGCCATGCTGTCGGCGATCCCGTGGCGCTCCAGCTGCAGGTGCTCGGTGAGGCTGTTCTCGATGCTGACGCCGCAGAGCCGCTTCGCCATCCGCACGTAGTAGGGGGCCTTGGCGGCCAGCTTCTCCGCCTTCGCCCGCGCCGCGTCCATCAGCTCGTCGGGGGCGACGACCTCGCGGACCAGGCCCTCCTCGAGCGCTTCGGCGGCGCTCAGGTTGGGGTCTTCGAGCAGCAGCTCCAGCGCCCGGCTGGGGCCGACGACGCGGGGCAGGAAGTAGGTCATGCCGCCGTCCGGGGAGGCGCCGATGCGGCCGTAGGCGCAGGCGAGGAAGGCCGCCTCGGAGGCGATCCGGATGTCGCAGGCGAGCGCCAGCGAGAAGCCGGCGCCGGCCGCGGGGCCGTTGATCGCGGCGATCACCGGATAGGGGATCCGCCGCAGGTCGACGATCGCCGCGTGCAGTGCCTCGGCGCCGCGCCGCACGTCCGAGGGCAGGTCGATCTCATCCGACTCGACCCCTTTCTGGAACCAGTTGACGTCGCCGCCGGCGCAGAAGGCCTTGCCGGCGCCGGTCACGATCAGCGCCCGCAGCGGCGCCCGGTCGGCGAGCCAGGCGAAGGCCGTGGTCAGCTCGCCGATCATCTCCGGGCTCATCGCGTTGAAGGCGTCGGGCCGGTCGAGGGTGAGGGTGCCGATCTCCCCGTCGATCTCGATCCTCAGCGTGTTCAGCTGCGGGGGGCTCAGGGTCTGGGTGGTCATCTCACTCTCCGTCATAGGCATCCGTTTGGCCGGGTGGCCAGGAGCCTACCCTTAGGGCGATGAGCGACAGCAGGGGAAAACGGCGGCCCTTCGCGGGCCGAGCGGATCGCCGAGCAGCGCCGCGCGCTGCCCGACTCGCCCGGCGTCTACCTCTTCTACGGCAGCGACGGCGAGCTGCTCTACGTCGGCAAGGCGCGCTCGATCCGCAAACGGGTCGCCTCGCACTTCTCCGGCGGCGACACCCGCCTCACCGCGCGGGTCGACCGCATCGACATCCTCGTCACCGCCAACGAGGCGGAGGCGCTGCTGGCCGAGCAGAGCTTCATCAAGCGCCACCGGCCGCACTTCAACATCCGCCTGCGCGACGACAAGTCCTACCCCTACGTCTGCGTCAGCCTCGACGAGGAGTACCCGCGGGTCTACTTCACCCGCGAGAAGCACCGCCCCCACCGCGCCTACTTCGGCCCCTTCTCCAGCGCCAAGCGGGTGCGGGAGACGCTCGACCTGCTCGGCAAGCTCTTCCAGTTCCGCACCTGCGAGGGGGCCGAGCCGGGCCGGCGCTCCGGCAGCCCCTGCCTCGACTACTACATCAAGCGCTGCGGGGCGCCCTGCGTCGGCTACGTCAGCCAGGAGGAGTACCGCCGCAACATCGACGCGATCGTCGACTTCCTCTCCGGTCGCTACCGCCAGGTCGAGGCCGAGGAGCAGGCGAAGATGGAGGCGGCGGCCGCAGCCGAGGAATTCGAGCGCGCCGCCCTGCACCGCGACCGCCTGAAGGCGATCCGCTCGCTGTTCGAGCGCCAGCGCGTCGCCGGCGGCTCGGTCGGCACCGCCGACCTGATCGGGGTCGCGGTCGAGGGCGCCGACGCCAACGCCCAGGTCTTCCAGGTCCGCGACGGCATCCTCGCCGAGCGCCAGAGCTTCTACCTCGAGAACCAGGCCGAGCGCGAGCCGGCCGAGGTCGCCGAGGAGTTCATCGGCCAGTACTACTCGGCCTCGCCGGCGATGCCGAAGACGATCGTCGTCGGCCCCTACCTGCGCGAGCGGGCCGACGTGCTCGCCGAGGCGCTGAGCGAGCGCCGCGGCTCGCCGGTCGAGGTGCGGGCGCCGAGCGCGGCGACAAGCGCCGCCTGCGCGAGCTGGCCGAGCGCAACGCCCGCCTCGCCCTCGACCAGGACCGCTTGCGCCGCGAGCACCGCCGCGCCCGCCGGGTCGAGTCGCTGGCCTCGCTCAGCGAGGCGCTGGGGATGGAGGAGCTGCCGGTGCGGATCGAGGGCTTCGACATCTCCAACATCGGCGGCGAGCACACCGTCGCCTCGATGGTCGTGTTCGAGGGGGGTGCGACCAAGAAGGCCGACTACCGGCGCTTCAAAGTGCGCGGGGACGCGCGGGACGCCGGCGGCAACGGCGGCCCCGACGACTTCGCCTCGATGGAGGAGGTGCTGGCGCGGCGGGTCGCCCGCTACCTCGAACAGGTCGACCTCTCCCCGCACGACGGCAAGCGCGACGAGAGCTTCGCCTCGCTGCCCTCGCTGGTCGATGATCGACGGCGGCAAGGGACAGCTGAGCGCCGGGATGAAGGCGCTGGCGCCGTTCGTCGAGCGCGGCGTCACCGTGGTCAGCCTGGCCAAGAGGCTGGAGGAGGTCTACGTCCCCGGCCGCTCCGGTCCGCTCGACCTGGCCGCCGACTCGGAGGCCTCGAAGCTGCTGCAGCGGGTCCGCGACGAGGCCCACCGCTTCGCGATCGAACACCACCGCGGCCGCCGCGACCGGGCGATGACCGGCTCGGTGCTCGACGAGCTGAAGGGCATCGGCCCCGCCCGCAAGCGCGCCCTGCTCCAGCATTTCGGCTCTCCAGAGCGGTTCCTGGCCGCGACCCGGGAGGAGCTCGAGGCGGTGCCCGGTCTGCCTGGCAAAGTAGGCCGCGAGATCCACGAGCAGCTCAACAGGACCAGCTGATGGCCGACGGCGCGGTGAGCCTGGTGGTCATCACCGGCCACTCCGGGGCCGGCAAGTCGGAGGCGATCGCCGCCTTCGAGGACGGCGGCTACTTCTGCGTCGACAACCTGCCGCCGCGGATGATCGACAGCCTCGGCGAGCTCTTCCGCCACGAGGGCAGCGGCGTCGAGCGCGCCGCGGTCGTCTCCGACGTGCGCGGCGGCGAGTACTTCGACGACCTGCTCCAGGTGCTCGAGGACCTCGAGCGCGACGGGCTCAAGCCGCAGGTCCTCTTCCTCGAGGCCGACGAGGAGACCCTGCTCGACCGCTACAAGGAGACCCGCCGCCGCCACCCGCTGGCGCCGGAAGGGCGGATCGTCGAGGGGATCCGGGCCGAGCGCGAGCTGCTGGCGCCGCTGCGCGAGCGCGCCGACATGGTGATGGACACCAGCGACCTGACCGGGGCCGAGCTGCGGCGGCGGATCGCCGAGGAGATGCTGGGCGGCGAGGACGGGGGCGAGCTGGCCCTGACCCTGCTCACCTTCGGCTTCAAGAACGGGCCGCCGCGCGACGCCGACCTCACCCTCGACGTCCGCTTCCTGCCCAATCCCCACTACGTCGACGAGCTGCGGCCGCTGACCGGGCATCGACGAGCAGGTCCGCGCCTACGTCGAGTCGGGGACCCAGGCGGGCGAGTTCTACGGCCGCCTGCTGCCGCTGCTCGAGTTCCTCGTCCCCGCCTACGTCGCCGAGGGCAAGAGCCACCTGACGATCGCCGTCGGCTGCACCGGCGGCCGCCACCGCTCGGTCACCGTCGCCGACCGCATCCGCCGCGACCTGGCGGCCCGCGAGGACGTGATCGTCCGCGTCAAGCACCGCGACGTAGAGCTCGACTGACCGGCGCGTCCATAGAATCGCCCGGCTTTGGCCGAACCCGTCATCTCCATCCGTGGCCTGCGCAAGAGCTACGGGGACATCGAAGCCGTGCGCGGCATCGACCTCGAGGTCCGTGCCGGGGAGGTCTTCGCCTTCCTCGGGCCCAACGGCGCCGGCAAGACGACCACGGTCGAGATCCTCGAGGGCTACCGCAAGCGCGACGGGGGAGAGGTCGACGGTGCTGGGCGAGGACCCCGCAGCGGGCGCGGCGCGGCTGGCGCGAGCGGATCGGGATCGTCCTGCAGAGCTGCCGGCTCGACCCCTACCTGACCGTGCGCGAGTCGCTCGAGCTCTACGCCGGCTACTACGCCAGCCCGCGGCCGGTCGACGAGGTGGTCGAGCTGGTCGGCCTCGGCGGCAAGGCGGGCGAGCGCACCGGCAAGCTCTCCGGCGGCCAGCAGCGCCGCCTCGACGTCGGCATGGCGCTGGTCGGCGACCCCGAGCTGCTCTTCCTCGACGAGCCGACGACCGGCTTCGACCCCGCGGCCCGGCGCCAGGCCTGGGAGGCGATCGCCGGCCTGCGCGAGCTCGGCAAGACGGTCTTCCTCACCACCCATTACATGGACGAGGCGCAGCGCCTGGCCGACCGGGTGGCGATCATCGCCGGCGGCGAGATCGTCGCCCGCGGCACGCCCGAGGACCTCGGCGACCGCGACAGCCAGCCGACCACGATCAGCTACCGCGGCCCCGAGGGCGACGTCTCGCTCAGCACGACGACGCCGGTCCAGACGCTGAACGAGCTGACCGGCGGGCGCTGGCCGAGGGCTTCGAGCTGGAGGGGCTGGAAGTGAGGCGGCCGACGCTCGAGGACGTCTACCTGGAGCTGACCGAGCCGGGAGGCGGCCGGAGTGAGCCTGCGTCCTCCACCAGTTCCGCTACGACCAGAAGGCCTTCTGGCGCAACCCGGCGGCGGTCTTCTTCACGGTGATGTTCCCGGTCGTCCTGCTGCTGATCTTCGCCACCGTCTTCGGCGGCAAGACGATCGAGATCGACGGCGGGATCGAGATCACCGCCTACTACGTGCCGGCGATCATCACCCTCGCGGTGATCTCGGCGACGATGCAGAACCTGGCGATGTCGCTGGTGATCGCCCGCGAGGACGGCCGCCTCAAGCGCGGCCGCGGCACGCCGATGCCGGCCTGGGTCTTCATCGCCGGCCGGATCGGCAACTCGATCGTGGTCGCGCTGCTGATGCTGGCGCTGATCGCCGCGCTCGGCCGCCTCCTCTACGGGGTGGCGATCCCCTGGAGCGAAGCTGCCGGCGATCCTCGTCACCCTGGTGGTCGGCGCCGCCTCCTTCAGCTGCCTCGGCATCGCCCTGACCGCGGCGATCCCCTCCCAGGACGCCGCCGCCCCGATCGTCAACGCCCTGCTGCTGCCGCTCTACTTCCTCTCCGGCATCTTCATCCCCGACGACGAGCTGCCCGCAGGGCGTCATCGACTTCGCCGACCACTTCCCGATCCGCGACTTCTTCCAGGCTTTCTTCACCGCCTACCTGCCCGGCGGCCAGTCCGGCCTCGACTGGGGCAACCTCGCCGTCGTCGCGATCTGGGGCGTCGCCGGGCTCCTGCTCGCCGATCCGCTTCTTCCGCTGGACCCCGCGCGGCGGTTGAGCGCCGGGGCGGACGACTTTCCGGCGAGACCCGTGTATAGCCTCCCGCTCCGATGCTCCACCACGTCCTCCTGGAGGTCTCCGACCTCGACCGCGCCGCAGCCTTCTACGACTCGCTGCTCGCCCCACTCGGCTGGCGGCGCCATTTCGAGGAGGACGAGACGATCGGCTGGGGCATCGCCAAGCCGGTCTTCTTCGTCGCCGCCCATCACGAGCCCAAGCCCGGCTTCGGGCTGCTCAGCTTCTCCGGCCTCGGCATCGTCGCCGTCAAGGCCGCCTGGGAGGGCGGGATGCGGGCCGGCGGCGTCAACGTCAGCGACCCCGGCGAGCAGCGCTCGCACGGGTCGGGCTCCTACTCGGCGTTCCTCAAGGACCCGGACGGGTACGAGATCGAGATCACCATCGGGTCCGACTAACGCCGATTCCTTAGGATCGGCTCCACCAAACGAATTCAGGAGGCTTGACTTCATGGCTGTGAAGGTCGGCATCAACGGTTTCGGACGCATCGGGCGCAACGTCTTCCGCGCCGCGCACGCGGCGGGGGCGGACATCGAGTTCGTCGCGGTCAACGACCTCACGGACCCGGGCACGCTCGCCCACCTGCTCAAGTACGACTCGATCCTCGGGCGCTTCCCGGCTGAGGTCGGGGTCGACGGCGACACGATCTCGGTCGACGGCAAGCGCGCTGAAGGTGCTCTCCGAGCGCGACCCGGCGGCGCTGCCCTGGGGCGACCTCGGCGTCGACGTCGTGATCGAGTCGACCGGCTTCTTCACCGCCCGCGACGACGCCGCCAAGCACCTCGAGGCGGGCGCCAAGAAGGTGATCATCTCGGCTCCGGCCAAGGAGCCCGACGTGACCGTCGCCCTCGGCGTCAACTTCGACAGCGACTACGACCCGGACAGCCACCACATCATCTCCAACGCCTCCTGCACGACCAACTGCCTGGCGCCGCTGGCCAAGGTGCTGAACGACTCGTTCGGGATCGAGCAGGGGCTGATGACGACGATCCACGCCTACACCGCCGACCAGCGCCTGCAGGACATGCCGCACAAGGACCTGCGCCGGGCGCGCGCCGCGGCGCTCAACCTGATCCCGACCACGACCGGCGCCGCCAAGGCCGTCGGCCTCGTCCTGCCGGAGCTGAACGGCAAGTTGAACGGCTTCGCGATGCGGGCGCCGGTGGCGACCGGCTCGGTCGTCGACCTCGTCTTCAGCACCCCGGAGCCGGTCGACGCCGGACCAGGTCAACGCCGCGGTCAAGGCCGCGGCCGAGGGCCCGCTGAAGGGGATCCTCTCCTACACCGAGGACCCGATCGTCTCCACCGACATCGTCGGCGACCCGCACTCCTCGATCTTCGACGCCGGCCAGACGATGGCGATCGGCGACGGCCGCATGGTCAAGGCGGTCAGCTGGTACGACAACGAGTGGGGCTACTCGAACCGCTGCGTCGAGCTGGCCGGCAAGGTCCTGGCGGGCTCCTGAGCCCCGCCGGGACGGCTCGCGTGAGCTTCGCCAAGGCAAGCGTCCGCGACGCCGAGGTCGCCGGCCGGCGGGTGCTGGTCCGGGTCGACTTCAACGTGCCGCTGGACGGACGGCGAGCGTCGCCGACGACATGCGGATCCGGGCGGCGCTGCCGACGATCGAGCTGCTGCGCGAGCGCGGCGCGGCGCTGGTCCTCGCCTCGCACCTGGGGCGGCCCGAGGGCAAGCCCGACCCGGCGCTCTCGATGGCGCCGGTGGGCGAGGCGCCTCGGCGAGCTGCTGGGGATCGAGGTCCAGCAGGCCCCGGCCGTGGTCGGCGGCGACGTCGAGCTGCTGGCCGGCGGCGCTCGGCCCCGGCGACGTGCTGCTGCTCGAGAACACCCGCTTCGAGCCGGGGGAGACCGAGAACGACCCGAAGCTGGCCGAGGCGCTGGCCGAGCTCGCCGACCTCTACGTCAACGACGCCTTCGGCGCCGCCCACCGCGCCCACGCCAGCACCGAGGGCGTCGCCCACCACCTGCCGGGCTACGCCGGCCTGCTGCTGCGAGCGCGAGGTGGACCGAGCTGACCGCCGTGGTCGAGTCGCCGGAGCGGCCGCTGGTCGTCGTCCTCGGCGGCGCCAAGGTCTCCGACAAGGTCGGCGTCATCGACCGCTTCCTCGAGATCGCCGACCAGATCCTGATCGGCGGCGCGATGTGCTTCAGCTTCTTCCGCGCCCAGGGGATCGCGACCGGCGACTCGCTGGTCGAGGAGGAGGGCGTCGAGCTGGCGGCGGAGGCGCTGGAGCGGGCCGAGGAGCTCCGACTGCGAGCTGATGCTGCCGGTCGACCTCGTCCTCGGCAGGAGCTTCGACGCCGAGACCGAGCGCCGCGAGAGCGACGGCGTCGAGGTGCCCGACGGCTGGATGGGGCTCGACGTCGGCCCGCGCACCGCCGCCCGCTACGCCGAGGCGATCGCCGGCGGCCGGCACGGTGCTCTGGAACGGCCCGATGGGCGCCTTCGAGCTGGAGCCCTTCGCGGCCGGCACCCGCACCGTCGCCGAGGCGGTCGCCGCGGCGCCGGGGACGACCGTGGTCGGCGGCGGCGACTCGGTCGCGGCGCTGCGCAAGTTCGGCCTCGACCAGGAGGTCGACTGGCTCTCGACCGGAGGAGGAGCGTCGTTGGAGCTGCTGGAGGGAAAGAAGCTGCCCGGGGTCGAGGCCCTGCTGGACAAGACGATCCCGATCGAGGAGCGCACCGATGCCTGAGCGCACGCCGTACATCGCCGCCAACTGGAAGATGAACAAGACGGTCGCCGAGGCGGCCGAGTTCGTCGACGCGCTGCTGCCGCGGATCGCCGCGACCCAGTGCGACGTCGTCATCTGCCCGCCGTTCACGGCGCTGAGCGCGGTGGTCGAGCGCCGCTACGGCACCGCGGTCAGGGTCGCCGCCCAGAACATGCACGAGGAGGAGCTCGGGCGCCTTCACCGGCGAGGTCTCGGCCCCGATGCTGGTCGAGCTCGACGTCGAGGCGGTCGTCCTCGGCCACTCCGAGCGCCGCCAGTACTTCGGCGAGAGCGACGAGGCGCTGGCGCGCAAGGTCCCGGCCGCCCTCGCCGCCGGCCTCGAGCCGATCCTCTGCGTCGGCGAGAGCGAGGAGGCGCGCGACGGCGGCGAGACCGAGGCGGTCCTCGAGCGCCAGCTGCAGGCCGACCTCGCCGACGTCGAGTCCGGCCGACCTGGCGCGGGTCGTGATCGCCTACGAGCCGATCTGGGCGATCGGCACCGGCCGCACCGCGACCCCCGAGCAGGCCCAGGAGGCGTGCGCCTTCATCCGCGACGTGCTGCGCATGCGCGGCGCCGCCGCCGACGAGGTGCGGATTCTCTACGGCGGCTCGGTGAAGCCCGCCAACGCCGCCGAGCTGCTCGTCCAAGCCGGACGTCGACGGCGCGCCTGGTCGGCGGCGCCAGCCTCGACCCGGCCGACTTCGCCGCGATCGTGCGCAGGCCAGGCGGGCTGCGCCGGCGTCGCCGACCCGCGCTCCCGTGGTCCGCGCTCCCGGCTGCCCGTCGCCTCGCGCTGGTCATCCTCGACGGCTGGGGGCTGGCCGAGCCGGGCCCCGGCAACGCGATCTCGCTCGCCGAGACGCCGGTCTTCGACCGGCTCTGGGAGCGCTATCCCGCACACCCAGCTCTCCGCCCAGGGCCGCGACGTCGGCCTGCCCGACGGGCAGATGGGCAACTCCGAGGTCGGCCACCTCAACCTCGGCGCCGGCGCGATCGTCAAGCAGGACCTGGCCCGGATCGACGACGCCGATCGCCGACGGCAGCTTCTTCGAGAACGAGGCGCTGCTGGCCGCCTGCGAGCGTGCCCGCAGCAGCCCCCGCGGCCGCCTGCACCTGCTCGGGCTCGTCTCCGACGGCGGCGTCCACTCCGGCTGGGAGCACATCGAGGCCTGCATCGAGCTGGCCTCCCAGGAGGGCGTGCCCGACGTCGTCTTCCACGCCTTCACCGACGGCCGCGACACGCTGCCCCACGGCGGCCGCGGCTACCTGGCCGAGCTGGAGCGCTGGCTGCGCCAGGCCGGCCGCGTCGCCACCGTCAGCGGCCGCTACTACGCGATGGACCGCGACACCCGCTGGGAGCGGACCAAGCTCGCCTACGACGCGATCGTCCACGCTCGCGGCCTGCGCGGCCGCGAGCGCCGCCGAGGCGATCGAGGGCGCCTACGAGCGCGGGGAGACCGACGAGTTCGTCAAGCCGACGGTGATCGGCGACTACGACGGCGTCGCGGCCGGCGACGTCGCGATCTTCGTCAACTTCCGTCCCGACCGGGCCCGGCAGCTGACCCGGGCACTGGCCGAGCCCGGCTTCGACGAGTTCTCGCGGACCGGCGGGCCGGCGCTCGACCTGACGACGATGACCTCCTACCGCAAGGGCTGGCCCTATCCGGTCGCCTTCCCGGAGCAGCGGCCGAAGACGACCCTGGCCGAGACGATCTCCAAGGCGGGCGGCCGCCAGCTGCACGTCGCCGAGACCGAGAAGTACGCCCACGTCACCTACTTCTTCAACGGCGGCCGCGAGCAGGAGCTGGAGGGGGAGGAGCACTGCCTGGTCGAGTCCCCGCGCGACGTGCCGACCTACGACCACAAGCCGGAGATGAGCGCCCGGGCCGCCGCCGACGCCTTCGTCGAGCACTGGGGCGAGCGGCGAGTACCGCTTCGGGATCATCAACTTCGCCAACCCCGACATGGTCGGCCACACCGGGGTGATCCCGGCCGCGGTGGCCGCGGTCGAGGCGGTCGACGCCTGCCTCGGCGAGGTCGTCGCCGCGGTCGAGGCGCGGGGCGGCGCCTGCATCGTCACCGCCGACCACGGCAACTGCGACCACATGCTCGAGCCCGACGGCTCGCCCAACACCGCCCACTCGCTCAACCCGGTGCCGCTGATCGTCACCGCCGAGGGCCTGCGGCTGCGCGACGGCGGCATCCTCGCCGACGTCGCCCCCACGGCCCTCGATCTGCTCGGCATCCCCCAGCCCGAGCCGATGACGGGCAAATCCCTGGTCGTTTGACGAGTGGTGACTTAGGGGGTCTATAGGCCACCTAACCCACCAATCGATGCGATGAGAACGGACGAGAACAGGCTCAGGTTCGAGATCGAAGCGCGGGACGGGGCGGCGCGCGCCGGCATGATCCACACCGCCCACGGGCCGATCGAGACGCCGGCGTTCATCCCGCTGGCGACGAAGGGGACGGTGCGGGGGCTGGAATCGCGGGAGGTGGCCGAGCTCGGCTACCAGCTGATCCTCGGCAACACCTACCACCTGTTCGTCTCGCCGGGGCCGGAGCGGATCGCCGCCGCCGGCGGCCTGCACGGGTTCATGGGCTGGGAGCGGGCGCTGATCACCGACTCCGGCGGCTTCCAGGTCTTCTCGCTCGCCCACGGCGGCGTCGCCAACGAGGTCAAGGGCAGCGGCCGCTCCGGGCGGAGAGCACGGCTCCAGGGTCGATATCAGCGAGGAGGGCGCGCGCTTCCGCTCCTACCGCGACGGCTCGGAGCTGTTCATCTCGCCCGAGGTCTCGATGCAGGTGCAGGCGGCGCTCGGCTCCGATATCGCCCTCGTCTTCGACGAGTGCACGCCCTTCCACGCCGACCGCGACTACACCGCCCGCTCGACCGAGCGCACCCACCGCTGGCTCGACCGCTGCCTCGAGTGGCACGAGCGCGAGGGGCCGCCGCGCCAGGCGGTCTTCGGGATCGTCCAGGGCGGCGTCCACGAGGACCTGCGGCGCGAATCCGCCGAGGCGGTGTCGGCCGCCGGCGTCGACGGGCTCGCGATCGGCGGCACCCTCGGCCGCGACAAGGAGGAGATGCACGAGGTGCTGGCGATGACGGCGCCGCTGCTGCCGGTCGAGGCCCCCAAGCACCTGCTCGGCATCGGCGAGGTCGACGACCTGCTCGGCGGCATCGCCCTCGGCCTCGACGTCTTCGACTGCGCCGTCCCGACCCGCCTCGCCCGCCACGGCGTCGCCCTCGCCCCCGATCCCGAGAACCGCTTCCGCCTCGACCTGCGCAAGGGCGCGCTGGGTGGGCAACCGCGAACCGCTCGTCGACGGCTGCCCCTGCCCGGCCTGCCGCCACCACGACCGCGACTACGTCAGCTACCTGTCGCGAGCCGAGGAGCTGACCGCGGTCCGCCTGCTCGTCACTCCACAACCTCACCTACATGCACGAGCTCACCACCCACGCCCGCGCCGCGATCGAAGCGGGCAGCTTCGAGCAGTACCGCCAAGCCATCCTCGCCGGTTCCACCCCCTGGGACGCGTAGACCGCCGAAGTGGCCGGGCAGAGGGGTCGGGCACCCCTCAGCCGAACCTCCCCGCTGTTGTGAGGGCGAGGGGCACTCGACCCCTCCACGCACCGCCCCTATTCGGTGTTCTTTTTGACCAGGTCCTTGACTTCTTCGACCACTTTGTCGACCGAGTCGCCCGCCACCTGCTTGACCTTGACGCCGGCGGCCTGGTCGGTGGCGAAGATCACGGCGGCGGCCACCGCGGCGGCGACCAGGACCAGCGCGACGAGCGCCAGGACGAACCTGACGAAGCGGGAGAAGCCCGAGCGGCCGCGGGCCTTGGCCGGCGGGGCCGGCCGCCGTGGCTGGACCGGCGGGGGAGGGGCGACGCGCGGTTCGGGGCGCCGGGTCTGCGACTGCGCCGGCCGGTACTCGGTCTGCGCGGTGCGGTCGAGGTGGCGGGTGGCGGCGGTGTCGCCGCCCAGCACGCCGGTCGCCGCCGTGCCCTCTTCCAGCGGCAGCGTCACGTCCTCGCCTTCGAGGCCCAGCCGCAGGCCGCCGGCGAGCTCGTCGGCGCTGGCGTAGCGCCGGTTGGGGTCGCTCTCCAGCGCCCGCAGGACGGCACCGCCGAGCGTCTCCGGGACCTCGTCGTTGTAGGTGCTCGGCGGCAGCGGCTTCTCGTTCTGCTGGCGCACCGCCAGCTCGGCCAGCGAGGAGCCCTCGTAGGGCAGCCGGCCGGTGAGGAACTGGTAGAGGACGACGCCGAGCGCGTAGACGTCGGTCGCCGGCGTCGCCTCCTCGCCGCGCACCTGCTCGGGGGCGAGGTAGGCGGCGGTGCCGACGACCGAGCCGACCTGGGTGATCCGGGTCTGCTCGAGCGCCCGGGCGATGCCGAAGTCGGTCAGCTTGACGGTCATCTCGCCGCCGCCGACCGGGCCGCCGAAGATCATCAGGTTGCCGGGCTTGACGTCGCGGTGGATGATCCCGCGCCGGTGCGCGTAGTCGAGGCCGGCGCAGGCCTGGATCCCGATCTCGGCGGCGATCTGCGGGCCGACCGGGCCGTGCCGCTGCAGGATCTGCGCCCCGGAGCGGCCCTCGACGTACTCCATGACGATGTAGTGGCGGCCCTCGTCGACGCCGGTGTCGTAGACCTGGACGATGTTGGGGTGGATCAGCTTGGCCACCGCCAGCGCCTCGCGGCGGAAGCGGGCGACGAAGCGCTCGTCGTCGGAGAGGTGCTCGGCGAGGATCTTCACGGCGACGGTGCGCTCGAGGATCAGGTCGGTCGCCTTGTAGACGTTCGACATGCCGCCGGAGCCGAGCCGCTCACCGGTCTGGTAGCGGCCGGAGAGGCTGCCCGCCTCCATCATTCGCCCCCCGCCGGCTCGCCGGGGCCGACGCCGCCCGAGGGCGTCCCGCCGTCGCTTTCGACCGGCGCGGCTTCTTCTTCCTGCTTTTCGTGCCCTTTGGCTTTGCCTTCGGCTTGAGGCGGCAGCGCCGGGGTCGTTTCTTCCGGCGCCTCCTCCGCTTCCTTCTTCGGCTTCTCGGGCTTGGCCGCCTTCTCCGGCTTCTCCACTTCTTCGGGCTCTTCGGCCGGCGCGATCGCCGGCGTCGTTTCTTCCACGGTCGTTTCTTCGCAGCCGGCGACCACTTCGCTGAGCCTGGTCGCGCCTTCGCGCAGCGCCTGCTTCAGCTCCTCGTCGACTCCGCCGAGCTCTTCGATCTGGACGCTGACCGATTCGGCGGCTTCGGCGGCGCCGCTGCAGTCCTCTTCGTTCGCCAGCTGCTCGACCCGATCCAGGTTGGCGGTGATCTCGCTGGCGGTGCTGCCCGGCAGCAGGTCGGCGCTGTCGCCGCTGCCGCAGGCAACCAGGCCCAGCGCCGCGACGGCGCCGAGGGCGAGGGCAAGCAGAGATGCGCTCAGACGGCCCATGAATCGAGTCTAGACAACGATCGGAGAGCCGTATTTCCCCTGCAATCAGGCATCAGCGACCAGCTCCGAGTCGCTCCGCCAGCTGGCTCGGCAGGCCGGCCGCGAGGATCGTCTCCGCCGCGGTGACGATGTCGTAGGGGACGCGATGGAAGCGCGCCGTCCAGTCCGCCGTGTCGAGCTCCAGCCAGGCGGCGCGCGGGTCGCCGTCGCGGGGCTGGCCGACGCTGCCGGGGTTGAGCAGCCAGCTGCCGCTCTCGAGGCCGAGCACCGCTCCGTCGCCCGCCTGCGCACCCTGGATGTCGCCGGCTCGCCCCTGCTGCGGCCGCGAGAAGAAGAGCGAGACGTGCGAGTGGCCGATCAGCCCGATCCGCTGCTCCATGGCGTCCAAACCCTCCTGCGCCTGGTCGAAGGAGAGCACGTACTCCCAGATCGGGTCGCGGGGGGAGGCGTGGAAGAGCCCGACGCCCTCGCGCGAGCCCGCCGGCGCCAGCTCGCGCAGGAAGTCGAGCGTCGCCGCGCCGGCGTTTTCCCGCGTCCACTCGACGGCGACCGCGGCGGTCTCCGAGAAGGAGGAGATGTCGAGCTCGCCCAGCACCGCCAGGTCGTGGTTGCCGATCAGGCAGAGGTCGCAGCGCTCGCGGATCAGCTCGGCGCAGGCATCGGGCTGGGCGCCGTAGCCGACCACGTCGCCGAGGCACCAGAGCTCGTCGACACCGGCCTCCTCGGCGGCGGCGAGGACGGCTTCGAGGGCGGGCTGGTTGGAGTGGACATCGCTGAGGACGGCTACGCGCAAGCGGCCAGCGTACCCTGGGCAAGCTGCGGTCCATACGATTGGCCCGTGACCGCCACCGATTCGATCGCCGAGCTGCGCGGCGCCGTGGAGGGCGCGGCGAGGGCGCTGCGCGACGGCGAGCGCACCGAGCCGGCGCCCGCCCTCGATCGCCCGCCGAAGCCGGAGCTGGGCGACTACAGCTCCAACGCGGCGATGCTGCTGGCCGGGCCGCTGGGCGAGAACCCGCGCGCCGTCGCCGAGCGCCTGCGGGAGGAGCTGGAGCGTCAGCTGGGCGCCTCCGGCAGCCTCGACCGGGTCGAGGTCGCCGGCCCCGGCTTCGTCAACCTCTTCCTCTCCGACGGCTGGTACCGGCGCGCGCTGGCGGCCCTGGTCGCGGCCGGCGACGATCTCGGCCCGGCCCCGACCGCGAGCCCCGAGCGGATCCTGGTCGAGTTCGTCTCCGCCAACCCGACCGGCCCGCTGCACGTCGGCGGCGGGCGCCACGCCGCCTACGGCGACGCCCTGGTCCGGCTGCTGGAGGCGGTCGGCCACGAGGTCGAGCGCGAGTACTACGTCAACGACGCCGGCGGCCAGGTCGGCCAGTTCGCCGACTCGATCGCCGCCCGGATGGCGGGCACCGAGCCGCCCGAGGGCGGCTACGGCGGCGAGTACGTGATCGAGCTGGCCGAGCGGATCGGCGCCGAGGGCGCCGACCCGGCCGATCGCGAGGCGCTGGGGCGGCGCGGGATCGAGCTGATGCTGGAGGAGGTGCGAGGCACGCTCGAGCGCTTCGGCGTCCGCTTCGACACCTGGTTCTCCGAGCGCGACCTCTACCGGCGCGGCGAGGTCGAGTCGGCCCTGTCGGATCTCGACCAGCGTGGCCATACCTACCGCCATGAGGACGCGCTCTGGCTGCGCACGACCGACTTCGGCGACGACAAGGACCGGGTCCTGATCCGCTCCAACGGCGAGCCGACCTACCTCGCCGCCGACGTCGCCTACCACTGGGACAAGCTCCAGCGTGGCTTCGGCCGCCTGATCGACGTGCTCGGCGCCGACCACCACGGCTACGTGCCGCGGATCCGGGCGGCGATCGAGGGGCTCGGCGCCGACCCCGGGGCTTTCGAGGCGCTGATCATGAATCTCGTCCACATCGTCGAAGAGGGCGAGCGGGCGCAGATGTCGAAGCGCAGCGGCGACTTCGTCTCGCTCGACGAGCTGCTCGACGACATCGGGGTCGACGCCAGCCGCTGGTTCATGCTCTGGCGCAGCCACGAGACCACCGTCGACCTCGACCTCGAGCTGGCCCGCAGCCAGTCCAGCGAGAACCCCGTCTACTACGTCCAGTACGCGCACGCCCGGATCGCCAGCATCCTCCGCAAAGCCGGCTCCGCCGCCGAGCAGGCCGCGGCCGGGCTCGACCTGGACGGGACCGCGGCGGCGGTCGAGCCGAGCGAGCGGGCGCTGATCAAGCGCCTGCTGGAGTTCCCGGAGGAGGTCCGCGAGTCGGCCGCGCGCCGGGCGCCGCACCGGATCTGCGCCTACTCGACCGCCGTCGCCGCCGACTTCCACGCCTTCTACCGCGACTGCCAGGTCCTCGGCGCCGAGGGCGAGGGCGTGGAGCAATCGCGGCTGGCCCTCTGTCTCGCCACCAAGCGGACGATTGCCGGGGCGCTGGGGCTGCTCGGGATCTCCGCCCCCGAGCGGATGTGATGCGCGGCGGGCGCCGCAAGCTGCCCGTCCTGGCCGAGATCTCCGGCCCGGCGCCCGGCGAGGCGCGGGCCTGGGCGCTGCGCCGCGCCGACCTCGAGGCGCTCGCCGAGCTGCAGGGAACGCTGAGGGAACACCTGGTCGTGCTCGTCGCCGGCGAGGAGGGGCTGGCCGCGGCGCTGGCGCTGGCCGGGGCGGCCAGTGCCGCCGGGCGTCGCACGGCGCTGCTCGAGTGCGACCTGGCGCGCCCCCGGCTGGCGGCCGACCTCGGCCTGGCGCCGGCGCCAGGCCTGCACGAGTACCTGCGCTGGGAGGCGACGGCAGCCGAGATCCTGCAGCCGCTGGCCCTGGCCGGCCCCGCGGCAAAGGGGGTGACGCAGCCGCTGATCTGCGTCGCCGCCGGGCGGCCGGCGCCCGACGCGGCGACGCTGACCGGCCTCGAGAGCTTCCGCCACGCCCTCGCCAAGCTGCGCAGCGCCTACGACCTCACCGTCCTCGCCGGCCCGGCGCTCGCTCCCGGCGACGGCTCGCTGGAGGCGATCGCGGCGCGGGCGGACGCGCTCCTCGCCGCGGTCTCCCCGGCCGCGGTTGCGGGGCGCTCCGGCCGCGATCTGCGGACGGGGCTGCGCAGGCTGCCGGTCGACGTTCGCGGCGCGATCGTCGTCGGCGCGGATTAAGACCTAAGCCGGCTCAGAGGTCGTAGCGGGCGAGGTCGGCGTCGAGCCGCTCGGCGTCCTCGGCGCTGGGGCCGTCGCGGGCCCCGGCCGGCTGCTCTCGGTCCCCCTGCTCGCCGGCACGGCGCCACCGCAGCACGCCGAGGGCCAGCGCGATCACGGCAGCGACGAAGGCGATCACCGGCACCAGGTAGGCGGAGAGGTCGAAGCCGGAGCCCTGGGGCAGCGCCAGGACCTCGGTCCCGTACTCGGCCACCAGCGCGTCCTTGATCTGCTCCTTGCTCCGCCCTTCGGCGACCAGCCGCGAGATGAAGGCTTTCTGGCGCAGTGCCTGCGGCGATTCGGCCAGCTCCAGCAGGGTGCCGCAGACGGGGCACATCACTTCCGAGGAGATCTCGCCGAGGGAGGTCTGCGGCGTCGCGGCCGCAGCGCCACCCGGCGCCGGCGCCAGCAGCGCCGCCGTCAGCAGCGCCGCGAGCGCGCCTGCCTTCACGACTTGCCGCCCGGCAGCAGCGGCACCACGTAGCGGTCGAGGTACTCCTCGCTGACCGGGCCGCGGACCAGCACCCGCACCTTGCCCTGGGGGTCGACGAGGTAGTTCTCCGGCACCCCGGTCGTCCCGTAGTCGTGGGCGTAGTCCCCGTTGCCGTCCCGCAGCTGCGGATAGGTGAGCCCGAAGCGGCGCACGAAGGCGCGGCCGTCGCCGCTGAGGTCGCGGCTGTCGATGCCGAGCACGGTGAAGCCGGCATCGCCGTGCCGCTTCTGGAAGCTCTCCAGCGCCGGCGCCTCCTCGCGGCAGGGGATGCACCAGGAGGCCCAGAAGTTGACCAGCACCCAGCGCCCCCGGTAGTCGGCGAGGGAGCCGCTGCCGCCGCCCTCGAGACGGGGCAGGGGGGAGGTGGGCGCGACCTCGCCGAGGGCGATCCCGGAGGAGCCCTTGCTGAGCAGGCCGAAGGTGAGCAGGCCGACGACGGCCAGCACGGCGAGGACGGCTATGGCGGCGCGGGCGCTCAAGAACGCCCAAGACTAGAGGCTTGATGCGGGTTATCCACGCACACGGATGACGCCCCAGGCCGTCGCTGGATCGCCACCCTCGGTCTCGCGGGTAGTAACCACTACCCGCTTCGCCCGCGCGCGGCGCCCAGCTCGGCCTGTGTCGCCCCCGCGCACGCGCCTAACCCGCATCAAGCCTCTAGAACCCGCTCGCCTCCGGCAACGGCCCGCCGGTCATAGAATCAGCCGGCAGCGCGGACGGCGGATCGAGCGATCGCGAAACAGTCGTTCGATTAGCCGCCATCCCTTGCCGTCGAAGCTGGGGGCAGCGGCTACCAGCCGTTCAGCCTCAATGCCAGCAGGTGGCGAGGCAGGGAGGTGAGCGAGAGCGTCGCCTCCTCGCGCAGGCGGTTGGCCTCCTCATCTTCGCCGCGGAAGCGGGCGAGGGCCTCGTCGCGCAGGGGCTTGGTCTGCTGCCCGCGGCTGTTGCGGGGCCGGAGCAGGTCGTCGAAGCGGACGAGGCGTCGCAACCAGGCTTCGGTTTCCTCACTCCACTCGCGCTCGGCAAGGGCAAAGAAGGTCTGGATTACCAGGGCGTGGGCGCGGTGTAGCTTCGGAGGCGCGTCGGCTGCGAGGACCAGTTGGGCGTCGGCGACCCAGCTGTCGAGGATCTGGGCGCGGAGGGTGGGTACCTTGCCGAAGCGCAAGCGTCCGGCCGGGATCGCTATGGCGAGCGCTGCGCAGTAGAGCTCGGTCCCCAGCGTCACCGCCCCGAGGCGGAGCTGTTCAGCGAGCTTCTCGGCCCCGAAGACACGGCGGGTCTCGGCGATCGCGAACCGAGCGTATTCGACGGCGCCGCCGAAGTCGCGGGCGCGGTGCTCGACCCGAGCCGAGAGGATCGAAGCCCAGATGCGCGGCACGGTCGGGTCGATCTCCCGCTCGTCGCAGATCTTGGTGACCAGCCGCCGCCAGTGGGCGACGAGCTGGCGCGCCTCCTCCACGAGGTCGCTATCCCAGAGAACCTCGGCGGCGTGGGAGACGCGCCAGAAATCGGCCTCGAGGTCGATGGTGAAGCTACCCAGGGCGAGGCGACCGGAGATTTCGCGTGCCGTGGCGACGGCACTCCGCCGATCGGCCCCGAGCTCCCACTGTCGGAACAACCTTCGGTCGAGGATCTCGAGGTTTGGTTCGCCCTGAAATCCCGATGTAGTTGCCGTATCCACGCGTCCTCCTTTTTGCTGTCGGGAGCAGAGGATAGCCTGAATTGAAGAGCTAATGGGCTAGTTTTGATGCCAAAAAGTTTGCAAACAGCGGTAAATAAGATGAGAGAAGGAAGTCAAATTGGCACTCTCTCCGTTATAGAAGCAGTTCACAACTTGAAATCCACCGGCAATCACCGACCACAAATCGGGAACGATCCCGGCAGCGGATGACCCGTTTAGGAGAACTTCGATGACCAACCCCAGCCTCACGCAGCCGCAAAACACCAATCCGACAGACCCAGGCCTCGACCCGGCGCCCAGCGAGATATCGGCGACCCCGACCAGGGTCAGGGCCCTGCTCGAGCTCGGCCTCGAAGCCGAGGAGCTCGCCGACGCGCTCGGCGTCAAGTCCCCGACCACGATCCGCAACTGGGCGGAGGGCAGCGCCTCGCCGCGACGGGCCGGGGTGCGCGCCGTCGATGACCTTCGTCGAGTCGTGGTCCTGCTAGGCGAGGCGGGTATCACCGGGGGCGATGCCGCGCAATGGCTCCGAAGTCGCCAGGGCGGCGTGCTTGAGAATGATCGACCCCTCGATGTGGTTCTTCAGGATCCGGTAAGGGTTTTGGCGGCAGCGAATGCCCTTGCTGAAGCAGGGAGTGGCTGACACACACAACCGGGAGGCCAAGCTCGGGATCCCAGTTCAAATGCCCCAAACCCCCTCATCGGAAGAACGCCTCAGCGGAGATCAGTCGATCGAGCCGGCTGGGGAGACCCACTGGCTGGTGAAGGCGAGCACCGTCGCGAGGGTGTCGAAGTGGCGGTCGTAATGCAGCACCCCGAATCCCCGCTCTGCTGCTGCGGCGGCGATGAGGGCGTCAGGAACCCTGACCCGATGGGCACCGGCGGTGCCGCGTTGGGCCAGCTCGCGCATCGCCCAGGTCGCGGCATCGGTAACTGAGCGGCTGATCGGCGCCTGGCGAAAGCCCGCCATCGCCACCGCGACGCGCTCGACGGCGTCGCGGTCGGGTGCGTCGAAGATCATCTCCATCGTCACCGGCGCGCAGGCGACCAGCTCACCTGCCTTCACCACCTCGCGCCATTGCGGCGCGACCTCCCTGGCGTCGGCGCGCGCCCAGGCAGAAGTGTCGGCCACCCAGGGGCCCTTGGGCCAGCTCACCGGCCCCAGGCGCGCTCGCGGGCGCTCCGCAAGCGCTCGAGGTCGAGACCGGAAGTGCCGTCGGCGACGCTGAGCGCGAAGTCCATGGCTTTCCTCTCGGAGGCCTCGTCGCCCTCGAAGGCCTCGGCGCCCCGCAGCGCCAACTCCCGCACGACCTTAGAGGTAGGCGTCGAGGAGCCCATCGCGGTGCGGGCGCGCTTGATCGCGCGATCCAAGGCCGGGTCGCGGGGAACCTGTACTCGGTCGTTGCGCTGTTTACGCTGCGTGGCTATGGGATGGAGTGTACCCACTGGCGGGTACCAGAGGAAAGGTCGCGCGAAGCGCTTGCAATCACGTCGCAAATGGCTTGCTGATGGGAAATATCTTCCCACTCGGTAGTCGTCTCGAGCCGATAGAGTGGGGTCGGCTCCCGCTCTAGGGGGCATTCCAGATGCCTCTAAATGGCTCTGGAATGGGAATTACCCCACGCGGACGTAGCTCAGTTGGTAGAGCGCGAGCTTCCCAAGCTCGAGGTCGCGGGTTCGAGACCCGTCGTCCGCTTCGACCGCTTCCTCGGCCTTGCCTTCTGCCCGGATGGGATCCTGTAGAAGTGCTCGGTGGCGCCGCGCACCTGGCGCCGGCGGACGAGCTCGATCAGGCCTGCTTTGGCCAGCTCGGTGACGTGGTAATTGGTGTTGCTGAGGGGGATCTGCAGCTCTTTGCAGAGCTCGCTGGGGGAGAGGGTGCGTCCTCCGTCCATGCCGAGGATTTCCAGGATCGAGATCCGCAGCGGGTGCGCGGTCGACCGCGCCAGGTGCTCCCAATCGACCGCGAGAGAAGGTTTCCCGTTGCCGTTGGCGCGGATCCCGTCGTGGCCGTTGGCTGAGTGACCGTTGCGCCTTTGCATGGCGGCGACGATACCAAAAAATATTGATTCATGTCATCAAAATCGGGTAGCCTGGGCTTGGATGAATCGGGAAACAAGGAGAGTCATGGGAGGCCTGGCGAGGGCGATCGTGCTCATCGCCGCCGCAGCTCTGGCGCTCTCCGCGCCCGCGGCGCAGGCCGGCACCGACGAGATCATCGCCCCCAGCGATCCACTGAATCCGCAGGTCGACTCGGGCTGGCAGGCGGGCACCTGCGGCGAAGAACCACCCGAAAGCGATGACTTCTGCTCGGTCGCGACGAAAGGGCAGTTCTTCGAACGAGCCGCCGGTCACCCGCCCTGGGGATTCACCCAGTTCATCGTCAGGCACGACCCGGCGCCGGTCGGCGAACTCAAGACGGTTCGGGTCGACCTTCCGGTCGGCCTCAGCGTCAACCCCGGGGCGACCGACCAGTGCCCGCTGCCTACCTTCCAGGCGAATCCCACCGGCTGCCCAGCCGACTCGGAGGTCGGGGTCAGCATCGTCACCGCGGCGCTCCCGGTCCTCGGCACCGAGCTTCCCCCGCTCGAGGCTCCCGTCTACAACGTCGAGCCCGTCCCGGGGGAGGCGGCTCGGTTCGGCCTTGAACTGGTCGGCAACGAAATCTTCCTGCGCGGCGACGTCGCCTGGGACGGCGACTACCACGAGGGCTTCACGATCGACGTTCCCGAGACTCTGCCCGCGGGCCTTGGCGGCGCGATCAAAAAGAACCGCCTGGTCTTCGACGGAACCGCCGGCGACGGCACCTTCATGACCACGCCCAGCACCTGCCTGGGGGAAGCCTTCCCGGGACCCTCCGGGCACGTCTACTCGACCTACCTGCTGGCGGGTTCCTACGAGGAAGCGAGCACGCCCGGCTATGCCTTCCCGCAAAGCGCCATGCCCCCACTGGAGTCGCCGATCCCGCCGGGGACCTCGCCCAAGGAATGCGAGACGATTCCCTACGCCCCGGCGCTCGACGTCGATCCCGGAACCGCCGCCACCGACTCTCCCGCCGGCGCCACGGTCGACGTCGACGTCCCCCACATCCTCGGCGAGGGCACGCAGGACAGCTCCAACACCAGGACCGCCAAGGTCTCGCTGCCGGTCGGGATGGGCCTCAACCCCTCGGCCGCCAACGGCCTGCAGGCCTGCACCGACGAGCAGTTCGGCAAGGGCACCCGGAACGCCGTCTCCTGCCCCGCCGCCTCGAAGATCGGCACGGTGACGATCGAGTCGCCGCCGCTCCCCGACGGCCCCCTGAGCGGCAACGTCTACGTCGGCACGCAGCAGAGCCGCGACCCCGCCTCCGGCCGGCTCTACCGGATCTTCGTTCGGGCCGAGGCTCCCCGCTACGGCGTCGACGTGCGCCTCGTCGGCAACGTCAGCGCCGACCCGCGGACCGGCCAGCTGACCACGACCTTCGCCGAAAACCCGCAGGTGCCGTTCACCTCCTTCGAGCTCGACTTCGACGACGGTCCAAGGGCGGTGCTGAGCAGCCCGCCGACCTGCGGCCCCAACGCCGCCACGACTGAGATGACGCCGTGGTCGGGCAACCCGCCGGCGACCCCCTCGGACCCGATCGTCCTCACCGCGCCCCCGGTGGCGGCGCCTGCGCGAAAACGCTGGCCGAGCGACCGTTTGCGCCGGGCTTCGAGCTGAAGCCGCAGGGCACCAAAGCCGGCGCCTTCAGCCCCGTCTCGCTCCACATCGCCGGCCGCGACGGGCAGCAGGAGCTCAAAGGCGTCGACGTCACCCTGGCGCCGGGGATGAGCGGCAAGCTGGCCGGCATTCCCTACTGCCCGGAGCCGGCGCTCGCCGCGGCGGCCGCCAACGGCGGCGCGGCGGAGCGGGCTCGCTCGAGCTGTCCCGGCCAGAGCCTCGTCGGCACCGCCGCGGTCACCGCCGGCACCGGCCCCGCTCCACTCCACATATCCGGCAAGGTCTTCCTCTCAGGCCCCTACCACGGGGCTCCTCTCTCCCTGGCAGTCGTCACCCCCGCCACGGCCGGGCCCTTTGATCTGGGTACGGTCGTGGTGAGGGTGGCGCTGTTCGTCGACCCGGAGACGGTGCGGGTCCGGCCCGTCTCGGACCCGATCCCCAGCGTCTTCGGCGGCGCCCAGCTCAGCATCCGCTCGATCGACCTCGACGTCGATCGCAGGAACTTCACGCTCAACCCGACCAGCTGCGCCCCGCTGGCCAGCGCCGGGATCCTCGCTGGCGGCGGCGCCGACCCGGCCAGTCCGGCGGCCTTCAGCGCCTTCCCGGTCAGCACGCCATTCCAGACCAGCGGCTGCGACGGGCTCGGCTTCAGGCCGAAGCTGTCCACGCGGCTGTTCGGCGGCAAGGAGAAGACCAAGCGGGCCCAGCACCCGAAATTCCGCGCCGTCCTCGTCGCCCGTGCCGGCGACGCCAACATCGGCCGCGCCGCGCTCACTCTGCCGCACTCCCAGTTCCTCGACCAGTCCCACATCCGCACGATCTGCACCCGGGTCCAGCTGGCCGCCGACGACTGCCCGAAAGCGGCCATCTACGGATACGCGCGGGCGCAGACGCCGCTGCTCGACGACGAGCTTGCCGGGCCGGTCTACCTGACCTCCTCCAGCCACGAACTGCCGGACCTGCTCGTCGACCTCAGGGGACAGGTGAACGTGCGCCTGCGCGGCATCATCAGCGCTTCCAAGGCGCGGATCAAGACCGTCTTCAATCCCGTCCCCGATGTCCCGGTCAGCGAGTTCGTGCTGACGATGAAAGGCGGCAAGCGCGGCCTCTTGGTCAACTCGCGCGATCTCTGCGCCAAGCCCTCTTTTTCGTTCATGAACTTCAAAGCCCAGAACGGCAAGAAGCTGCGCAGGAAGCGCCTGCTCCTCAGGGTGCCGTCCTGCGGCAAGGGCACGACGGAGAGCCGCCAACCCGGTTAAGCGAATCGAGAAACGGGTATTGCCCCTGCAGGGCCACCCCCGGGATGGGGGGTCAGGGAACCAACGAAGAGGAGAACGATGAGGAACCGGGCAGGGCTGTTGGGCGCGATCGTTTCGGCAGTGGCTGCCTTCGTGCTCGTTCTCGCGATGGCTCCCGCTGCTCACGCCGTGGACATCATCGAAAGCCAGGAGCCCGGGGGCGAAGCCGAAACCGACGCCGCCGGCTGGCAGGCGGGGACCTGCAGCGCCGACCCCTGCTCGGCCGAGACGCCGGGGCTGCTCTTCACCCAGGCCGCCGGGCATCCGCTCAAAGGCTTCACCCAGATCATCATCAAGCACGCGCCGGGGATCCTGCCGGGAAGCGAAGTGCCGGTGGGCAACCTGAAGACCGTGCTGGTCGACCTGCCGCCCGGGCTCAGCGTCAATCCGCAGGCGACCGTCCAGTGCGTGCTCGCCCCCGGCGCCAGTCCCTCCACCTGCCCGCTCACCTCAAAAGTGGGAGACAGCACCCTGATGGCTGTGAATCCCACCACCAGCGCCGGGCTCACGCTCTCCGCCCCCGTCTACAACGTCGCTCCGCGGCCGGGGGAACCCGCCCGCTTCGGCTTCAGCGTCCTCGGCAGCGACATCTTCCTCAACGCCGGCGTGGCCTGGGAGAGCGACTACCACGAGTACTTCACGATCCACGCCACGGCGCTCAAACTGGGCCCCGGCTCGAACTGGCGCGGATCCTCAAAAATCGCCTTGTCGTTCGACGGCCAGACGTCGAAATGCCGCCCGGCGGCGGCGCCTTCCTGACCACGCCGAGCACCTGCGAGAACTCCGACGTCGAACCGTTCAAGCGCCAGTACACGACCTTCCTCCACGCCGATTCCTTCGAGGAAGAAGCTCCCGACAACGGTTACGACCTCGCCGCCCCGGCCCCGCCGCCAGCCACTTTCGTGGCCGGCTCGGAGGAAGTCCAGGCGCCGCAGCCGAAAGGGATCAAACCGACCGGCTGCGACAAAGTGCCGTTCCAGCCGTCGACCTCGGCCGACCCCGGCACGGCTCAGACCGACTCCCCCGCCGGTATCACCGTCGACGTCAACGTGCCGTTCGACCCGACGGCGCCGATCTACCAGTCCAACGTCAAAGAGGCCCGGGTGACGCTTCCGCGCGGCCTCGGCATCAACCCCTCGGCGGCCGAGACGCTGCAGGTGTGCACCAACGACCAGTTCGGCAAGGGGAGCAGGAAGCCGATCTCCTGCCCCGCCGGCTCGAGGATCGGGACCGTCTCGATCGAGACCCCGCCGCTCCCGGCCGGCACCCTGAGCGGGCCGCGTCTACCTCGGCCAGCAGCTGAGCCGCGACCCGACCTCGGGCGAGGAGTACCGGATCTTCCTCGATGCCGAGTCGGCAAGCCAAGGGCTCTCCGTGCGGCTGGTCGCGAACGTCATCGCCGATCCCCGGACGGGTCAGCTGACGGGAGTGGTCCTCGAATGCTCCCCAGGTGCCGTTCAGCCAGGTGCGGGTCAAGCTCGACGGCGGCCCGCGGGCGACCCTCAGCAGCCCGCCGACCTGCGGCCCCAACTCGACCAGCCACGCGATGACCGCCTGGTCGGGGACGCCGGACAGCGGGCCGCAAGACAAAGGCTTCACCCTCAGCAGCGCTCCGGGCGGCGGCGCCTGCGCCAAGACGATGGCCGAGCGGCCCTTCGCGCCGGGCTTCGCGGCGGGCCCGAACAGCACCCTGGCGCGGACCTTCACCCCGTTCTCGATGCGGATCTCCCGTACCGACGGCGCAGCAGGAGCTGAAGGGCGTCGACATCACCCTGCCCCCTGGCGCGACCGCCAAGCTCAAGGGCGTTCCCTACTGTCCGCCCTCGCAGTTGACGGCCGCCGCCGAGCGCTCCGGCGCCGCCGAGAAGGCGAACGCCAGCTGCCCGGACAAAAGCCAGGTCGGGGTCGCCACGGTCACCGCCGGCACCGGCCCCTCGCCACTGCGGGTCGAGGGCAAGGCCTACCTCGCCGGCCGCTACCAGGGTGCGCCGGTCTCGCTGGCCGTCGTCACCCCCGCTGTCGCCGGGCCCTTCGACCTCGGCAACGTCGTCGTCAGGGTGCCGCTGCTCGTCGATCCGGAGACGGCCCAGATCCACCCCAAGACCGACGCGATCCCGGACGTCTTCGGCGGCACCAAACTCGACGTCCGCACGATCGCCGTCAACGTCAACAAGAAGGACTTCACCCTCAACGGCACCAACTGCAGTCCCCGGTCGACCAGTGGTCGTGTTGAGGGGCGGCGGTGGCGATCCCACCAGCCCGGCGACCTTCTCGTCCTTCCCGGTGTCAGCACCCGTACGGGCGACGAAATGCAAGCGGCTCAAGTTCCGCCCCAAACTCCACCTGCGCCTGTTCGGAGCGACCAGGCGGGCCCAGCACCCGCGCCTGCGAGCGGTACTCAAAGCGCGTGGCAAGGACGCCAACATCGCCCGCGCCTCGGTCGCCCTGCCGCACGCCCTCTTCCTCGACCAGGCCAGCCTGGCGAAGATCTGCACCCGGGTCCAGTTCGCCGCCGACGCCTGCCCGAAGAAATCGGTCTACGGGCGCGCCCGCGCCTTCACGCCGCTGCTCGGCAAACCGCTCGAAGGGCCGGTCTACCTGCGCTCCTCCAACAACACGCTGCCGGACCTCGTCGCCCATCTCGAGGGCCAGGTGGAGATCGACCTGGTCGGCCGGATCGACAGCTTCAAGGGCGGCATCCGCACCACCTTCGACCGCGTGCCGGACGTCCCCGTCTCGAAATTCACGATGATCCTGCCGGGAGGCAAGCGCGGCCTCCTGGTCGCCTCGCGGAACCTCTGCAAAGGGGATGTGAAGGCGATCGTGCGCCTAAAAGGACAAAACGGCAAGAAAGCCAACAGGCGGTCGAAACTGCGCACTCCATGCCGCGCAAAGCCGCATCAGACGCCGAAACGTCGCGGACATTCCGGGCAGCGAGGAGGGGCTTAAATGTCCGATTCGGCGCATTCGTCGCAATTAACACTTGATTCGTCGGCACGGCTCGCTACTGTGTTCATTGGGAGTCATAGAGCGCTGCGCAGGGGAAGCGTTTCGCTCAACAGAGGAGGGTTTTGATGGCTAGGCGCGTTTTGATCGCAGTTGCGGCTATGGCGTTGGCGATGCTCGTAATCCCGGCGGCGCAGGCCGACACGGGGGACGTCATCGAACCGCAGCATGAACCGCCGACCGCGGCTGACGGCTTCCAGGCAGCGACCTGCTATGAAAACCAGGTAGGAGAAAACCCGGCGAACCCATTCTGTTCCCCGGTAACGCCTGGCCTCTTCTTCACTCAGGCGGGCGGGCATCCACCGGTGGGCTTCGACCAGTACATCGTCAGGCATGAAACGTTCGGACCGCTTGAACCGCTTGTCGAGGACCCCGCAGATCCGCTTCCCTTCGAAGATCGTGTGCTCAAGACGGAGCGAGTCGACCTTCCGCCCGGGTTCACCGTGAGCCCGGAGGCAGCGCCGAAGTGCTCTAGGGAGGACTTTGAAGCCCTGGGTCAGATTCCGGGCCAGCCGCCGGGAACGATCGGCCGGATACCCGCGTGCCCGGATGACACGATCGTCGGACGCGACGAAGTCTGGCTCGTCGTCAACACCGCCAACGCGGCGCCGGTGCCTGGAGTTCCTGGGGCCTTCCTCCCGAAAGGGTTTGTAATCAAACCGAACACGGCACAGGGGACGCTGGTTGACGTTTACAATCTCGAGCCGAAACCGGGCGAACCGGCCCGCCTCGGCTTCGTCGTCGCCTTCAGCAGGGTCATCGAACTGGAAACGGAAGTAGCTTGGGAGAACGACTTCCATGAGAGCTTCGCGATCCGCCTGCCGCCGCCCTCGGTGCCGTTCTCGACGCTGAAAAGCCGTCTGCTCGCCTACGGCCAGACCGGTGACGGCACCCACGTCACCCTGCCGACCACCTGCTTCGACCCGAACGAATGGTCGCATCTCTACTCGACCTGGTTCCGGCGGTGACTCGGCGGGCGAACCGAACCCGACGTTCCCGCACGGCTCTACGCCGTGGGAGGCGAAGCTGCCGCCGGGGGCCGCAACCGACGGGCTGCGACAAAATTCCGTTCGATCCCGGCGTCGAGGTAGATCCGGGCACGAACGCGGTCGACTCGCCCTCGCCGGCGACGGTGACGACGAAGCTCCCGTTCGACCCCGCCAGAGAAGGCGGGGAAGTCAGGGTCAATGGAAAAGGCGAAACCGAAGGGGTCTCGCAGTCCCACGTCCGCAAGGGGGAAGTCACCCTGCCGGAAGGCATGGGCCTGAACCCGTCCGGGGCGCAGGGCCTCGTGGCCTGCACCGATCAGGCATTCCGGAAGGGCGAGCGCAACTACAGACAACGCCTGTCCGGCCGAGTCGAACATCGGCACGGTCGAAGTCGACTCGCCGCCGCTTGCCGATCACCGCTGCAAGGCAACGTCTACGTCGGCACGCAGAAGAGCCGCGACCCGCAGTCGGGCGAAGAGTTCCGGATCCTGCTCGAAGCCAAGAACGAGAACGAGGGAATCGCCGCCCGCTTGATCGGCCATGTGAAGGCCAACCCCGTTACGGGGCAGCTGACGACGGTCATCGACGACAAGCTGGTCGGCGAGTTCGCCGGCGGCCTGCCGGAAGGTCTGCCCCAGGTCCCGTTCGAGTCGATGAGGGTGCACTTCGACGGGTCGAGCCAGGTGCTCACCAGCCCGCCGGTCTGCACCGCCGACGGGACGAGCCACTTCGAACCTTGGGCACGGCTGGGAGAGAGCAAGCCGGTGAACAGCGCCGTCACCCTCTCGAAAGACCCGAGCGGCGGGCGACTGCCCGAAAACGATGGCCGAGCGGAAGTTCGCGCCCGGCTACACGGCAAAATCGAAGAACAAGAAGGCGGGCGCCTACAGCCCGTTCCGGGTCCAGATCAACCGGCCCGATGGCGAGCAGGAGCTGAAGCTCGTCAACGTCAAGCTGCCGAAGGGGCTGAGCGCCAAGCTGGCCGGCGTCCCCTACTGCTCCGAGGCTGATCTCGCGTCAGCCGAGAAGCGATCCGGCAAAGACGAGCGGGCCAACTCGAGCTGCTCGTCCAAGAGCAAGATCGGAACCGTCTCGACGGTCTCCGGCACCGGCTCCAATCCGCTGACGATCGGCGGCAAGGCATTCCTTGCCGGTCCATACAAGGGCGCGCCGATATCGATGGCGGTGATCACGCCGGCGGTGGCCGGCCCGTTCGACCTCGGCACCGTCGTGGTCAGGGTCGCGCTGAACGTCAATCCGAAGAACGCCCGGGTCAACGCGGTCTCCGACGTCATCCCGGACGTCTTCGGTGGCGTCAAGTTGGACATCCGCAACATCGACGTCAACGTCAACCGCAAGAAGTTCTCGCTCAACCCGACGAGCTGCCGCAACCAGGCCACCAGCGGCGTGCTGATGGGGGGCGGGGCCGACCCGACCAACCGGGCGGCGTTCAGCTCGTACAAGGTCAAGGACCCGTTCCAGGCCACGAAGTGCAAGCAGCTCGGCTTCAAGCCGAAGCTGTTCACGCGCCTCTCCGGTCCGGTCCAGCGGGCGAAGAACCCGCGCATCAGGGCGGTCCTGAAGGCCCGCGGCGGGGACGCGAACATCAAGCGGACGGCGCTGACGCTGCCGCACTCGCTGTTCCTCGACCAGAGCCACATCAGGACGGTCTGCACGCGGGTGCAGCTGGCCGCCAAGGATTGCCCGAAGGCGGCGATCTACGGGCACGCGACGGCGAAGTCGCCGCTGCTGAAGAAGAAGTTGAAGGGCCCCGTCTACCTGGTGTCCTCCGACGATCTGCTGCCGAATCTGGTCGCGGACCTTCGTGGTCAGGTCAACGTCCAGCTGCGCGGCGTGATCAGCTCCAAGCGGGGCGGACTCAAGACCGTGTTCGAGGCGGTGCCGGACGTGCCGGTGAAGAAGTTCGTCCTCGACATGTCGGGCGGCGAGAAGAGCCTCCTGGTCAACTCGACCAACCTCTGCAAGAGCGAGCAGACGGCTGTGTTGAAGATGAAGGCCCAGAACGGCAAGCAGGCCAACAACAACAAGTACCGGCTGAACATCAGCTCCTGCGGCAAGAAGGGCAAGAAGTAGAGCCGCGGTCCTGATCTGACGTCGCTCGCACCGGCGCGGATGGCCGAATAGCCTCCGCGCCGGTGCGTCCGTCGCTCTCCGTCCTCATCGTCGCCTGGAACAGCCGCAAGGAGCTGGCCAGGACCCTGCCGGCCCTGTTGCCGGAGCTGGCCGACGGCGACGAGCTGATCGTCGTCGACAACGACTCCGCCGACGGCACCGTCGAAACGGTGGAACGCCTGGCACCGCGTGCCCGGATTCTGCGCACCGGCGCCAACCTCGGCTTCGCCGCCGGCTGCAACGCCGGCGCCGCCGAGGCGAACGGCGAGCTGCTGGTCGTCCTCAACCCGGACGCGGCGCCGCTGCCGGGGTTCGGCGCGGCGATCCGCCGCCCCTGGGTCCAGGGGCGTGGCTGGGCTGCCTGGCAGGCGCTGGTCGCCGATGCGGGGGGGACCCGGATCAACTCCGCCGGCAACCCCCTGCACTTCACCGGCATCGTCTGGGCCGGTGGCCACGGCCGGCCGATCGCCGAGGCACCTGCGGCCGGCGAGGTCCCCGTCCTCTCCGGCGCCTGCCTGGCGATCCCGCTCGGGACCTGGCGCGAGGTCGGCGGCTTCCCCGAGCGCTTCTTCCTCTACCACGAGGACGTCGACCTCTCGCTGCGGCTGCGGCTGCGCGGCGGCACGCTCGGGATCGAGCCCGCCGCCGTGGTCGACCACGACTACGAGTTCGGCGCCCGCGAGCACAAGTGGCGCTGGCTGGAGCGCAATCGCCTCGCCTTTCTCGTCCGCGTCTACCCAGCCTCGCTGCTCATCCTCCTGGCGCCCGCCCTGCTGGCCACCGAGCTGGCCCTGCTCGCCGTCTCCGCCTCCGGCGGCTGGGGCCGGCAGAAGGTCGCCGCCGACCTCGAAGCGCTGCGCTGGCTGCCGCGCCTGCTGCGCGAGCGCCGCCAGGTCCAGGCGACCCGCACCGTCAGCGCCGCCGAGTTCGCCTCCTGGCTAACCCCCGACCTCGACTCCCCCTTCATCTCGCCCTGGCGGCCGCCCGCGTCCCTCGCCGGCCCTGCTCTGGCGCTGCCGCGACCTGCTCGGCGAGTCGTCCCGCCTTCTGCTCGGCCCTCGAGATCGGCTGGCTCGTCGGCCGGATCAGGATCTCGTTGACGTCGACGCCGGGGCCCTGCTCCAGCGCGTAGATCACGGCTTTGGCGATGTCGGTGTCCTGCAGCGCCGCCTTGCCGGGGCGGTTGTCGAAGAAGTCGGTGTCCGTCATCCCCGGCTCGATCAGGGTCACCTTGATTGCCGTGTTCTCGTGCATCTGCCGCAGCTCCGCCCGCAGCGCCTCGCCGATCGCCGTCGCCGCCCACTTGGTGGCGGAGTAGAGCGAGCCCGGCAGGGCACGCCGGCCGGCGACCGAGCTGGTGACGAGGAAGTGGCCGTCGCCGCGCTCGAGCAGGTGGGGGAGGGTGGCGCGGATCGTCAGCGCGGCGCCGTAGACGTTGGTCAGGACCATCGCGCGCCAGTGCTCGGGCGACTCCTCGAGGAAGCCGCGCGTCGCCCCGAAGCCGGCGTTGGCGAAGACGGCGTCGATGCGGCCGAAGCGCTCCAGCGCCGCCGCGGCCATCGCCTCCACCTGGTCCCACTCGGTGACGTCGCAGCGGACCGCCAGCGCCCGCTCATCGCCGCCGAGCTCCGCGGCCAGTGCCTCCAGCTCCTCCAGCCGCCGTGCCGCCAAGACCAGGCGGTAGCTCCCGGCCGCCGCCCGGGCGCTCGCGGCGCCGATGCCGCTGCTCGCTCCGGTGATCAGCAGGACGGGGTCGGCCACGGCTCAATTCTCGCACTTGCGATAATCCCGAAGTCCGTGGACCCTCAGCGCAAGCGAACGATCCGTCTCGTGGCGGCGCTCAGCGTTGCCGTGCTGCTCTCGGTGGCGTTGATCTACACCTCTTTCTCGGCCTCGACCGAGGCCAAGGAGCCCTCGCAGCTGCTCAGCGCCGCGCCCGGGACCAGCTACGAGATGTCCGGCCGCGTGGTCAAGGGCTCGATCCGCGAGCAGGGCACCGGCATCGCCTTCGAGGTCGTCGATCGCGACGGCCAGGGCCGCGCTCTGCCGGTCACCTACACCGGCACCGTGCCGGACCCCTTCCGCGGCGGCCGCGAGATCGTCCTCACCGGCAGCGTCCAGAGCGGCACCTTCGTCGGCGAGCCGGACACCCTGATCACGAAGTGCCCGTCGAAGTTCACGACCGAGAAAGATGCCTAGCCTCGGCAGCGCGCTGCTGGCGCTCGCCTTCCTCGCCGCCGTCTCCGCCGCCGCCCTCGCGCTTTCAGGCCGCAATGGCGACCGTCGCCGGATAGACCTCTCCCGCCGCACCGTCTACGCCTTCTGCGGCCTCGTCACCGCCTGCGTCGCGATCGTCGAGATCGCCTTCGCCGGCGACGACTTCTCCTTCAACATCGTCCAGCAGCACTCCTCGATCGAGACGCCGGAGTTCTACAAGCTGGCGGCGATGTGGTCGAGCCAGGAGGGCTCGCTGCTGCTCTGGGCCTGGGTGCTCTCGATCGCCTCCAGCGCCGCGCTGTACGCGACCCGCAACAAGCTGCGGGAGGTGGTCCCCTGGGCGACCGCGGTGATGATGGGCGTCGCCGCTTTCTTCGTCGGCCTGATGCTGTTCGCGCCCGACGTCGACCCCTTCGCGACCCTGAGCCCGGCGCCGGCCGACGGGGTCGGCCTCAACCCGCTGCTGCAGCACCCGAGCATGATGATCCACCCGCCGATGCTCTACTCGGGGTACGTCGCCTTCACGATCCCCTTCGCCTTCGCGATCGGCGCCCTGGTCACCCGCCGCCTCGACGCCGAGTGGATCCGCGCCACCCGCCGCTTCGCCCTGATCGCCTGGGCCTTCCTCGGCTTCGGCCTCCTGCTCGGCGCCCGCTGGTCCTACACCGAGCTCGGCTGGGGCGGCTACTGGGCCTGGGACCCGGTCGAGAACGCGGCGCTGATGCCGTGGCTGATCGGCACCGCCTTCCTGCACTCGATCATGGTCCAGGAGAAGCGCGGGATGCTGAAAGTCTGGAACGCCTGCCTGGTCGTGGCGACCTTCTCGCTGGCGCTGCTGGGCACGTTCCTGGTCCGCTCCGGCGTCCTGCAGTCGATCCACGCCTTCGGCGACAACACCGTCGGCCCCTACGTGCTCGGCCTGATCGCGGTGGTGCTGATCGGCTCGACGGCGCTGATCGTCTCCCGCCTCGACGACCTGCGCTCGCCGAAGCGGATCGACTCGCTGGCCTCGCGCGAGGCCGTCTTCCTGGTCAACAACCTGCTCCTGGTGGCGCTCACCGCCGTCGTCTTCTGGGGCACCTTCTTCCCGTTGATCTCGGAACTGTTCACCGGCACCAAGGCCTCCCTGGCCGCCCCCTGGTTCGACCGCTACACGACGCCGCTGGCGATCCTGCTCGTCCTCTTCACCGGGATCGGGCCGCTGCTGGCCTGGCGCCGGGTCACCTGGGCCTCGGCCAAGCGGGTCTTCCGGGTGCCGGCGATCGTCGCCGCCGTGACGGCGCTGGCGCTGATCCTGTTCAGCGACGCGACCGAGCAGCTCTGGGCCTTCGCCCTCTTCGTCTTCGCCGCCTTCGCCCTGACCGGGCTGGGGCAGGAGTTCTGGCGCGGCGCGGCGGCGCGGCGCTCGCTCGCCGGCGGCTCGATGCCGGCGGCGCTGGTCGGAATCGTCTCCCGCAACCGCCGCCGCTACGGCGGCTACATCGTCCACATCGGGATCGCCGTGCTGCTGGTCGGGATCGCCGCCTCCTCCAGCTTCCAGACCAACCGCGAAGTCACGCTGAAGCCGGGGGAGAGCACGACGATCGACGGCCGTGAGATCACCTACCTGCGGCCAACCGTCGGCGGTCACCCCGGAGTACCTCGAGTTCGGCAGCGATCTCCGGGTCGAGCGGGACGGCGAGCTGGTGGCGAACCTGCACCCGAGCCGTCGCTACTTCCGCCCGACCGGCCAGGAGACCGGCACGATCGGCAGCTTCTTCGCCGGCGAGTCGACCAGCGAGGTGGGACTCAAGGCGGGCTTCGGCAGCGACCTCTGGACCGCGGTCCAGCCCGACATCGCCGCCGTGCAGAAACGGGTGCGGCTGGCCGACAGAGGCTTCCAGGCCTGCGTCCGCGGCGCCGCCGGCACGCCGCCCCAGTGTGAGGCGGTGGTGGCGATGATGCGGGCCGCCGCCGCCAACCCGAGCCTGCGCCCGACGGCGCTGGGCCAGATCGCCGAGCTGCAGTCGCTGGCCGCCGGCCGCATCGCCAAGAGCTACGTCGACGACGGTTCCGCCGCGATCTTCAAGGTCATCGTCGACCCGCTGGTCACCTGGATGTGGATCGGCGGGCTGATCGCCTTGGCCGGGGCGTTGATCGCGATCTGGCCCTCGCGCGGCCGCCGCCGCGGCGCCCTCGTCCGCACCGAGGCCGACGCGCTGAAGGAAGCCAAGTACCGCGAGATCCGCGATGCCGAGCTCGACCACGCCTCCGGCAAGCTCTCCGACGAGGACTTCGCCCTGATCGACGCCGAGCTGCGACGGGAAGCGGTGGAGATCCTCGACCGGGTCGAGCAGAACGGCAACGGGGCGGGGGCGAAGCGCGAAAAGGTCGAGCAGGGCTAGACTTCCTGACCGTGTACACGTTCCTTGGCTTCATCCAGGTCATCTTCTCCGCCGTTCTGATCTTCCTGATCCTGCTGCACTCAGGAAAAGACGCGGGCCTCTCCGGTGCCTTCGGCGTCGGCGGCGGCGGCAGCTCGCTCGGCGGTGGCTCGATGGTCGAGCGCAACCTCACCCGCGCCACGATCTTCATCGCCCTTCTCTGGACGCTCAATACCTTCGTATTGCTGAAGATCTAGGGAGAGCCCCTCCCTGATCTATCGCGGCCCGGGAGGGTCGCTGACGCTGCGCGGATTCAGCCCCTTCCCGAGCCCCACGTAGCGCTGCTACGCGGGGCTCGTCTCGTGACTGCCCCGCTTGGTCATCGACCCTCCCGGTCTCACGCTAGATCAGGTCGGGACTCTCTGTAACTGCTCTTGACAAAAACTGCTTCTTTGTCTAGCTTCTAGACGTTCTCGGAAACTCTGACAAGGAGGGCCCCGATGGAGGCCACCGCCGCGGATACGCACGAGCATCACCACCATCACGACGACGAGGTCGAGGTCAACCCGGCGACCTGGACCGATCCCAAGCGCTACGCATGGCTGCTGGGAATCGTCGTGCCGCTGGCGCCGTTCATGGCCTGGGGGGCGGTCGCGCTGACCGGCTTCTCCGGCTTCTGGCTGCTCGGCCCGGCCCTGATCTTCGTCGCCTTCCCGATCCTCGACATCGCCGTCGGGGTGGACGCGAGCAACCCGCCCGACAGCGTCCTCAAGTGGCTCGAGCAGGATCGCTACTACCGCTGGTGCACCTACGTCTTCATCCCGATCCAGTACGCCGGCCTCGTCCTCGCCTGCTGGCTCTGGTCCAGCGGCGAGCTCTCGACGCTCGACGGCCTCGGCCTCGCCTTCACGGTCGGCGTCGTCGGCGGGATCGCGATCAACACCGCCCACGAGCTCGGCCACAAGCGGGCCAGCTCGGAGCGCTGGCTCAGCCGCGTGGCGCTGGCGCAGACCGGCTACGGCCACTTCTTCATCGAGCACAACCGCGGCCACCACGTCCGCGTCGCCACCCCCGAGGACCCCGCCAGCTCGCGGCTGGGGGAGAGCTTCTGGGCCTTCCTGCCGCGCACCGTCGCCGGCAGCCTGCGCTCGGCCTGGGGGATCGAGGCGGCCCGGCTCGACCGCCTCGGCAAGTCGCACTGGAGCCTGCGCAACGACATCCTCGGCGCCTGGGCGATGACCGTCGTCCTCTTCGCCGTGCTGGCGATCGTCTTCGGCCCGGTCGTCCTGCCCTACCTGCTGATCCAGGCCGTGCTCGGCTTCTCGCTGCTGGAGGTCGTCAACTACCTCGAGCACTACGGCCTGCTGCGCCAGAAGCGCGAGGACGGGCGCTACCAGCGCTGCCTGCCGGAGCACAGCTGGAACAGCAACAACGTCGCCTCCAACGTGCTGCTCTACCACCTGCAGCGCCACAGCGACCACCACGCCAACCCGACCCGCCGCTACCAGGCCCTGCGCCACGTCGAAGAGGCGCCGCAGCTGCCCACCGGCTACGCCGGGATGATCGTCCTCGCCTGGTTCCCGCCGCTGTGGCGGCGGGTGATGGACCCGCGCCTGCTCGAGCATTTCGAGGGCGACGTCACCCGGGCCAACATCCAGCCGCGGCAAGCGCCGCCAGGTGCTGGCCCGCTACGGGGCGGCCTCGTGAGCCGCTGGCGCTGCCCCGGCTGCGGCTACGTCTACGACGAGCAGGCGGGGCACCCGCGCGAGGGCTTCCCGGCGGGCACGCCGTGGAGCGAGGTCCCCGACGACTGGGCCTGCCCCGACTGCGGCGTCCGCGACAAGGTCGACTTCGAGCCCGACGAGGAGGAGGCCGGGTGACCGCGCCGCTGCGACGATGGGGGGGACGTGGCGAGCGCGCGAACCCCCTATCCCGAGGCGGCCCGGGAGCTGCTGCGCGAGACGCTCTTCGGCGCCGCCCGCGACCAGCTCGAGCAGCGCGCCTGGTCGGAGATAACGATGTCGGACATCGCCGCCAGCGCCGGGGTCAGCCGCCAGACCCTCTACAAGGAGTTCGGCAACCGCAACGAGTTCGGGCTCGCCTTCGTCATCCACGAGGGCGAGCACTTCCTCGACGAGGTCGAGGCCGCGGTCAACGAGCACCTCGACGATCCCCGCGCCGCGGTCGGCGCCGCCCTGGAGCTGTTCCTGCGCACCGCCGGCGAGGACCCGCTGATCCGCATCCTGCTCAGCGACGACGGCACGGGCGGCATGCTGCCCTTCGTCACCACCCAGGGCATGCCGGTCGTCCAGTGGGCGACGGCGCGCCTGGCGGCGACGATCGAGGAGGGCTGGCCGCAGGCGCCCAAGGCCGACGTCGCTCTGCTCTCCGAATCTCTGGTCCGGCTCGCGATCAGCTACATCACGGCCCCCGGCGACGTCCCCGCAGGCGACCGCCGCCTCGGTGGCGAGCTGCTCGGCCCTTCATCGACCGGGCGCTCGGCGCTAGCTGACGCCCGCCGGCGCGGCGCGATAGCGGCGCCGCGCCCTTGATCAGGTCGGCGGCGCGCTCGGCGATCGCGATCGCCGGGGCGTTGGTGTTGCCGCGCGGGACCACCGGCATCACCGAGGCGTCGACGACGCGGACGCCCTCCAGGCCCTCGACCCGGAGGTCGGCGTCGACGACCGAGCCGATCGCGCAGGTGCCGACCGGGTGGTAGATCGGGAAGGTGGTGCGGGCGACGTGGGCGCGGAGGGCCTCCTCGGAGTCGCCGGCCGCCGTCGTGAACGGCTCGGCGCAGTAGGGGCGCATCGCCGGCTGCCCGCAGATCTCCTCGGATAGGCGCACCCCGCGATCATCCGCGGCATGTCCTCCGCGGCGCTGAAGAACCCGTTGCGGACGATCGGCTTCGCGCTCGGGTCGTTGGAGGCGAGCCGCACCGAGCCGCGGCTGCGCGGGGTCAGCAGGCAGGGGGAGACCCAGACGCCGTGCGCCTGCGGGTCGCCCATCCCCTCGTCGACGATGTGGACCGGGGCGACGTGGAACTGGGTGTCCGGGCGCCTCGGCGCCGGCCTCGACCCGGGCGAAGCCGCCGGACTCGGCCAGGTTCGAGGCGAACGGGCCGGTCTGGGAGGCGCGTGAACTCCTCCAGCGCCGCCGGCTCCAGCGCCAGCAGCAGGCTCTCCTCCTCCGGCGTGGTCCAGACCGAGTAAGCGGCGGCGTGGTCGCTGAGGTTCTCGCCCACCGCCGGCTGGTCCAGCAGCAGCTCGACCTCGCGCAGGGCGAGGTGCTCGGCCGGGCCGACGCCGGAGAGCATCAGCAGCTGCGGCGAGTTGTAGGCGCCGCCGCAGAGGATCACCTCGCGCTCGGCCCGCAGCTCCCGCGCCTGACCGAGCTGGGTCGCCTCGACCCCGACCGCGCGGGTGCCCTCGAAGAGCATCCGGGTGACCTGCATGTACGGCATCACGGTCAGGTTCGGCCGCTCCATCGCCGGATGCAGGTAGGCGACGGCGGCGCTGGCGCGCATCCCGCCCCGCTGCGTCACCTGGTACATCCCGACCCCGTCCTGCTCGGCGCCGTTGAAGTCCTCGTTGCGGCTCAGCCCGGCTTCGACCCCGGCCTCGACGAAGGCGGGGGTGATGGCGTTGCCCGAGCGCTGGTCGGAGACCGGCAGCGGCCCGCCGGTCGCATGCCACTCCGAGGCGCCGCGCTCGTTGTCCTCGGCCTTGAGGAAGTAGGGGAAGAGCTCGTCCCAGCTCCAGCCGGGGATGCCCCAGCCGTCGTAGTCGCGCGCGGTTGCCGCGGATGTAGATCATCGCGTTGATCGAGGAGGAGCCGCCGAGCACCTTGCCGCGGGGGAGGGGGAGGCGGCGGCCGTCGCAGTTGGCTTCCGGCGCCGTGCAGTAGTCCCAGTCGACGTCGGTGCGGGCCAGCTTCAGGTAGCCGAGCGGCACGTGGATGTTCTCCTTGACGTCCGGCGGCCCCGCCTCCAGCAGCAGCACGCTGACGTCCGGGTCCTCCGAGAGGCGCGCGGCGAGCACGCATCCGGCGGAGCCCGCTCCGACGATCACGTAGTCGTACATCGGACCTCCTCCTCGGTTGGCCGATCCCACTCGGCTCGCTCCGCCAGGAGCGTACTCCGCATTCGGGCACGGTGCGCAGAACTATTCTCGGCGTCATGCCTGCAGGCCAGGACCCGATCCGCGAGCTCGAGCGCTGGATCGAGGAGGCCCGCGCGGAGGGAATCCCGCAGCCGGCCTCGGTCGCCTTCGTCACCGTCGGCGACAGCGGCCGTCCCTCGGCCCGCACGGTGACGCTGAAGCGGATCGAGGAGGACGCCCTCCTCTTCACCTCGGCGCTGTGGACGCGCAAGGCCGAGGAGATCGAGGCCAACCCCCAGGTGGCGCTGCTCTTCCACTGGCCGGCGCTGGGCCGCCAGGTTCACGTCACCGGGCGCCGCCACCCTGGCCGAGCGCGCCCTGGCCGAGGAGCTCTTCGCCGAGCGCGACCCCGTGCACCAGCTGCAGACCGTCGTCTCCCGCCAGGGCGAGCCGATCGACGACCTCGATCACGCTCCGCGACCGCCTCGCCCACCTCGCCGAGGTCCAGGAGACCGCGCCCGCCTGCCCCGAGGACTGGGGCGCCCTGCGCGTGCGACCGCGAGGCGATCGAGCTCTGGAGCGAAGCGGCGGACCGGCTCCACGAGCGCCGCCTGTTCGAGCGCGAGCGAGGACGGCTGGAAGCTCACGCTGCTGGCGCCCTAGCGACGGTGGTCCGCGCGCCCTCTCGCTTGCATCAAAGACGGGGAGGAGGACCTTTCGATCCGACGATCAACGATCGAGCCAAGCTGCCTGGGCGGCAGCCAACGAGCGCGAAGTCGAAGCTGCCGAGCGCGAGGGCGCGAGCCCCAACTGCTCCAGCCGATCACGCTCCACGAGTGCCGCCATGCCTTCGCGTCGCTGCTGAGCGACGCCGGGGTTAACCCGAAGGCGATTCAGGAGTTCATGGGGCACGCGACGATCGAGGAGACCTTCTCCCGCTACGGACACCTGATGCCCGACGTGCGTGATCAGGTGCGTGCCTTGGTTGATGCGTACGTCGAGGCGCAAACGGCGGGAGGGACTCCGGCCTAGGTCGCTACCTCGCGCTTGAGCCTGAGGTAGCGACCTTCCGTCCGTGGAAACCCACAGACGGAGGTGCACCTATCGATTTAACTGCGAGCCGCCTCTGCGGCGCGCTTTGCGCGCTCGGGAGCGTCGCGAGAGAGAAAGTCGGCCAAGTCTTGAGTGGTGCCGCCTCTGAGAATCTTTGCGGCTTGCTCCAAGTTCTCTGCCAACTCCGAGCGATGCGTATCCAAGAACTCGCGCCACGCCTCTCCCAGCAACTCTCCCGAGGAGACTCCTCGAAGCGCTGCGATGCGAGAGATCTCCCCTTGGATCTCGGTCGAAACGCGAATCGTGGTGGTGTCGGACATACGGCACCTTCCTTGCTTTATGTGGATGACACTCCTTGAAAGTTGCTCATCTCAATGTATTTCCAGATATCGGATATTTCAACCCGATACTTGAGATAAAGTTTCACGATCTCATGATCTACAACAAGGACAGCGTAGCGATTCGGCTCTCCGGGCGGCCATTGCCATCTGTCCGACTCCATAGCATCGCCGCCGTGGCTCTACGAAAACAGGAGTTTTTCTTTGGCACGGGTGCGGTCTTGCCTGATCGAGAACTGCGGATCACTCGGCGCTGCCTGAGGGACGATTTAGATCGCGGAATCGACGCGGACTTCGAGGCGGTTGCGAGCCATCCCATTGTGAAGGCGTTCGTCAGAGAGCGCCGAGAGAAATTCGAGGGATCGAGTCGTGTCGAGCCACTTGAATCAGGCAAGGCGATTTCGGTCGTGCGGCACCAGCACGAACATCGCGGTGCTACCTGGCACGACGAAAACCATGAGGTCATCTGGCTTGTTGCGTACGGCCGTCATGAATCGGGAATGCCGGGCGACTTCTTTCCGTTTTGTAAGGGGCTCGATCAGGCGGGGGTTCTGTTGCCGACGGCCGAGGACTATGAGGCTCTGTATCGCGAGCGCGACCTTCGATTGGCTCGCATGCTGGTTGTTGATCCCCCTCTCTTGCTAAAGCGAGCGCGTGAATCGGGGAAAGAGGAGCATGCTCAGATAGGGGGCCGGTTCGGGACCGCCGTATCTGTCGAATTCGCGGATGAGATTGAAGCGATATCGGTCGCCTTCGATACTCGCGCTGAGAACTTCTACAAGACGCTTCCGGTGATCTTGGCGGCCTTTGTTCCAGGCGCCTCGTTTGAGGACTGGGAGGGTCTGGATCAGATGCCCGCCCGCGAGCTTGAGGGTTACGAGATTGCCCTCTCTTATGTGGGGGAGATCCCGTGAGCAACTTTGAGAGAAAGAATCTGATTCAGATCAGAGTCGGGCTTGATCGTCACAACGAAAATTGCCCAGCCCCTGCGAAGGCGATCCTTCTAAATCCGGTCGACCATCAACTCATGGGCTTCAACAACCTCTGGGGAGTGTCCGTGCTCCCCGACGAGTCAGTGCCGGTGAAGCGCGTTCAAATTGATTGCGAGGGGTCGGCGGAGCGGATCGAGGAGGAACTTGCCGACCACCTCGAAGACGAATAGAAGTCGCTAGCTGCGCTGACTGGTGCACCGACTGGCGCACGAGCATGACTCTTCGCTCGGGCTGCCTTGCCCCGAGAACGCGAAAACCCCGCCGTAGCGGGGCTTCCTCATGCGGCTGAATGGAGTCGAACCATCACGGGTGTTTCCACCCACAAGGCCCTCAACCTTGCGCGTCTACCAGTTCCGCCACAGCCGCTCGAGGGCGGCCGATTCTAGATGTTCGGGGCTTGGGAGAGCCGGCGGCTTGCGAGCATCCGGAGTGGGCGATAGCCTGCGAACAGGTGTTCGAACGTGCTTGAACCCGGCGAATGGGAGAAAATAGGGGCGACAATGGTTGATCTTGATCTGACCAAAAGGCAGAAGGAGATCTTCGACTTCATCCGCAAGTACGCGGCGAAGACGGGGTACCCGCCGACCGTGCGGGAGATCGGCAAAGCCGTGGGGCTGCACTCTTCCTCGACGGTGCACGCGCACCTGGCCAACCTGGAGAAGATCGGCCTGCTGCGGCGCGACCCGTCGAAACCGCGGGCGATCGAGCTGCTCTTCGACAAGGCGAAGCGGACGATCCGCCCGGGCAGCGGCCTGCCGCTGGTCGGCCAGGTCGCCGCCGGCGAGCCGATCCTGGCCGAGGAGAACATCGAGGAGTACATCGAGATCCCCGACGTGATCGGCGGCGAGGACGGCGACTACATCCTCCAGATCCGCGGCGAAAGCATGAAGAACGCCGGCATCCTCGAAGGCGACTACGTGATCGTCCGCCCCAGCGTCGACGCCGCCAACGGCGAGATCGTCGTCGCCCTGATCGGTGAGGACGCGACGGTCAAGCGCTTCTTCCGCGAGAAGGACCACATCCGGCTGCAGCCCGAGAACGAGGAGATGGAGCCGATCATCACCACCGAGGCCGTGGTCATCGGGCCGCGTGATCGGCGTCTTCAGAAGCGTCTGAAGTTCGGCCTTGATCAGGGCCAGCGGCCAGATTGGATTAGACCCTTGTAGCGTCGCTGGCGTCGTCTCGCGTCCCACATCACTGCCGGCAGCAGCCGCAGGCCGAGGCGGGGGAAGAGGTCGAAGACGCGCAGCAGGGGGCCGCGCCAGCGGGGGATGACGAGGATCGGGCGGGGGTGCTCGGTCAGCTTGCCGACGGCGGTCGCCACCTCCAGCGGCGTCAGCAGGTGGCCGGAGAAGGAGCCGGCGGCGTCGGGGTCGTCGAGTTTGTCTTCGAGCATCGGCGTCCAGATGCCGTCGGGGCAGACGGCGGAGATGTCGACGCCACGGTGGCCGGCGCGGCGCAGGTCGAAGAGGGTGCCGAGGGTGAAGGCCATCGCCGCGTGCTTGCTCGCCGCGTAGGCGACCTCGCCGGGGGCGGCGACGATGCCGGCGAGGGAGATCACGTTGACGACATGACCGCGGCCGGCGGGGACCATCCGCTCCAGCGCCGCGACGGTGCCGTTCATGGTGCCGGCGGCGTTGACCGAGAGCATGGTGGCGCGGGTGCCCTCGTCCTGCTCCCAGGCGAGGCCGGTGGAGAGCAGGCCGGCGTTGTTGACCCAGAGGTCGAGGTAGCCGGCGTCGGCGACCACGCTCGCGGCCAGCGCCCGGCAGGCCGCCTCGTCGCGCACGTCCAGGGCCTGCGCTCTGGCGTCCGGGCCGATCTCGGCGGCCGTGTTCTCGGCGGCCGCGGCGTCGACGTCGCTGACCCAGACCGCGAATCCGCGCCCCGCCAGCTCGGTCGCGATCGCGCGGCCAAGCCCTCCGCCGGCTCCGGTGACGACTGCCGTCCGCATCTCCGCCACCATATCCCGCGCCGGCTTGGCCGCATTGGCCGCGGGGGCTACCATCGTTGGGCGGGCCGAGCGGACCGCGGGGGGAGAGAAAACCCCTCGAGGAAAGTCCGGACACCACAGGGCAGGGCGGTGGGTAACGCCCACCCGGGGAAACCCGCGGGAAAGTGCCACAGAAATACACAGCCGATGGCGCGGCCACACGTGAGTCGCGTACAGGCAACGGTGAAATGGTGCGGTAAGAGCGCACCGGCGTCGCGGTGACGCGGCGGCCAGGCAAACCCCGCCCGGTGCAAGGCCAAGCAGGACCGTCGACCCGGCTCGGCGAGGTCCAGGTAGGCCGCATAGATAGATGGCCGCTCGAGACAGGATCCGGCTTACAGGCCCGCTAAAGGAAAGGCCCCGCGAGGGGCCTTTCCCATGCCTGCAACTTTTCTGTCTTAGCGTTTGCTAACCTGCCGCCAACTTCCGCTGAATCTCCGCCTACATACCGCGGGGAGCGGGGGACCCAATTAGTGGGGGCGAATCGCCGGCATCAGCCGCGTAGCGCAGCTCTTTCAGCGCGAGCCCGACAGCTAACCCCGTAAGCGCCGGAAAGAGTCATGCAGCCAAGTGGAAACCGCCATGCGCGGAAAGACGAATCGCGACGCGCGCCCCGACCCGAGCGGCGCTTCGCCGGCGCCTGGGCTGGGCCGCTTCGCTGACCGCCCTGGCAATCCTCGCCCTTGGTGCCCCTTCGGCCCAGGCCGGGCCCGGCGGCGCCTCCCCGGTCGCCAGCTGCCACGGCGGGCCAGGATCTCGTCTTCAGCCCCTTCCGCAGCGCCGGCGCCAGCTGGTACGGGCCCGGCCTCTATGGCAACAAGACCGCCTGCGGCCAGACTCTGCGCCCGAGCACGCTCGGCGTCGCCCACCGCAGCCTGCCCTGCGGCACCGCGGTCAAGTTCGTCTACGACGGCCGTGCCGTCATCACCCAGGTGATCGACCGCGGCCCCTTCGCCAAAGGCCGGGCCTGGGACCTGACCGCGGCGGTCAGCGAAGCGCTCGAATTCGACGGTGCGGGCATGGTGCGCTATGCCGTCGCCGTCAGCTTCGCCCGCGCCGGCGCCCAGCCCTGAGCCCCATCTCTCCGGCCGCTCTGAAGGCTAGGCTGCCGTGTTCAGGCAGTGGTCAGATAACGAGAGGAGCAGCTGAATGTCGAGGTTTTCGCACGGAGCCCCAGCCGCGGTGGCGCCCCGGAAGGGAAGCTGGACGACGCTGGCGCTGGCTACGGCTGCCTGCTTCCTCGTGACCTTTGCCGCCCTGGCTGCCGGCACCAGCAGCGCGAAGGTGGCCAAGACTCAGGTCGTGCTCGGCCAGACCTCGATGGTCCCGGACCCCTCCTGTCCCGGGCTCCCCTGCCAGGCGGTGGGCAGCGTCACCGGCTTCCAGATCAGCAACGGCCAGACGCGATCGCCGTTCCTGGTCCCGCACGACGGCACGATCAAGGCCTGGACCCTGACCCTGGCCCAGCCGACCAACAAGCAGCGCTCGTTCTTCAACGGCTTCTTCGGCACCCCGCCGGAGGCGCGCCTGGCGATCCTGCGTCGCGTCCCCGGCACCAATCCGCCCCGCTACAACCTGCGCAGCCAGGGCTCGATCAAGGTCCTCACTCCCTACCTCGGGCAGACGGTCAAGTTCGGTTCCTCGCTGAAGGTGGAAAAGGGCGACATCGTCGGCATCACCGTGCCCACCTGGGCCCCGGCCTTCGCCCAGGACCTGCCCGCCAACGAGGTCTGGCGCGCCAGCCGCGAGCCCGGCGCCTGCACCAACTCGACCGACATCCGCCAGGGCGAGCCCCAGGAGAGGATCGGCGCCCGCGCCACCTACGGCTGCCGCTACTCCACCGCCCGCCTCCTCTACACGGCAACCCTCGTCGAGAACTAGCCAGCACTGCCTTGGCCGCCGCTCGTGGGGGAGGGGCACACAACCCCTCCCACGCTTAAGCGACCGAAGGGAGCACCCGCGGCGTAGCCTGATCTTTCGGCAGCGCCGCCGCGCTCGCGATCAGGCTCTGGAACTCGTTCAGCGCCAGGTGCCCGACCGCCTCGAGGATCTCCTCGTCGGTCCAGCCGATCTCCCGCGCCTCCTCGTGCAGGTGGAGCGGGGGAGGCCCCTCGGCGTCCAGCGCCTCTTTGAGGAAGGCGAGCAGGGCGGCCTCCTTCGCGTCGGCCGAGGTGAAGCTGCGCGCGCGGGAGACCTCGTCGAGGCCGAGCCCGGCCCGTCGCGCCGACTTCGCGTGCTGGGCGATGCTGTAGTTGTCCTCGCGGTGCTCGGCGACCGCCAGGGCGATCCGCTCGCGGGTCGCCTGGGGCAGGACGCCGCCGCGCAGCTCCGAGCGCATCCGCGTGTAGGCACGCAGGACCGCGGGGGAGCCGGCGAGCACGCCGACGAACTTGGTGACCGCACCGCCGGCCGCCTGGATGGTCTTGATCAGCGGAGCGCTCTCGTCGGGAGCGGTCAGCTCATCGTGGATCTGGAATCTGGAGACATCGGTTTTGACCGTCACGGGCTTCTCATCTCTGGCTCTGCTGAGGGCGAACTTTCGCTTTACAGAGCCTTTACGTGGCCTTTACTTTACTTTGAGCTGCTTACTTACGAGGAGTAAGTTATACCTGGTTTTGATCTTCTTCGCAAGCTGCCTGGCGACTGCCAAGATCACGCTTCTCCTACCCGCTGTACGCCTTTCTGCACCTCGGCGGTTCATTCGCCTATCGTTGCCCCCTTCTCGCGGACAAGCCAAGGAGGCCGGAATGGCAGAGCAACCCCGTAGTGCCGCTGACGTCATCGAGATCGTCAAGCAGAACGACGTGCGCTTCGTCCGCCTCTGGTTCACCGACGTGCTCGGGCAGCTGAAGAGCTTCTCGATCAACGCCGCCGAGCTCGAGGACGCCTTCGACGGCGGCATGGGCTTCGACGGCTCCTCGATCACCGGCTTCAACCCGATCGAGGAGTCGGACATGATCGCGATGCCCGATCCCTCCACCTTCGCGCTGATCCCCTGGCGCCCCGAGGACGAGAACGCGGTCGCCCGGATGTTCTGCGACATCCGCGTGCCCGGCGGCGGCCCCTACGAGGGCGACCCGCGCTGGATCCTGCAGCGGGCGATGAAGCGGGCCGAGGAGATGGGCTTCGACGCCTACAACATCGGCCCCGAGCTGGAGTTCTTCTACTTCCGCTCAGCCAAGCCGGAGAACGGCGTGCCCGAGGTCCTCGACGAGGGCGGCTACTTCGACCTGACCACCCTCGACGCCGGCTCCGACGTGCGCCGCGACACCGTGCTGGCGCTGGAGAAGATGGGGATCCACGTCGAGTACACCCACCACGAGGTCGGGCCCTCCCAGCACGAGGTCGACATGCGTTACAAGAACGCGCTGGAGATGGCCGACGACTGCATGACCTACCGGATCGTGGTCAAGGAGTACGCGATGAAATATGGCTGGCACGCGAGCTTCATGCCGAAGCCGCTGTTCGGCGAGAACGGCTCCGGGATGCACGTCCACCAGTCGCTTGCCAAGGACGGCAAGAACGCCTTCTACGACGAGGACGATCCCTACTACCTCTCGGCGACCGCGAAGTCGTTCATCGCCGGCCAGCTCAAGCACGCGCGCGAGATCTCGCCGCTCTTCGCCCAGTGGGTCAACTCCTACAAGCGCCTCGTCCCCGGCTACGAGGCGCCGGTCTACCTGGCCTGGTCGCGACGCAACCGCTCGGCGCTGATCCGGGTCCCGCTCTACCACCCCGGCAAGGAGGGCGCTACCCGGGCCGAGCTGCGCTGCCCCGACCCCGCCGCCAATCCCTATCTGTGCTTCGCGGGGATGCTGCAGGCCGGCCTGGAAGGGATCGAGAAGGGCTACGAGCTGCCGGAGCCGATGGAGCAGAACCTCTACCACCTCTCCCAGGAGGAGCTGGCGCACCAGGGGATCGAGCAGCTGCCTGCGACCCTGGGCGAGGCGATCGAGGTCGCCGCCGACTCGGAGCTGGTGCTGCGGACGCTGGGCGAGCACACCTTCCGCCGCTTCGTCGAGATCAAGCGGCAGGAATGGGACGACTACCGGGTCCAGGTCACCCCCTTCGAGATCGAAAACTTCCTGCCGATCCTCTGAGGCGAGCCGTGGCGACGCTGCACGTCCTGCGCGTCTTCACCGACGAGGCGGGCGAGTGGGGCAACCCCCTCGGCGTCTTCCTCGACGGCGGCGAGGTGCCGGCGGGGCGCCGCCAGGAAGTGGCGGCCGAGCTCGGCTACTCGGAGACGGTCTTCGTCGACGACCGGCGGACGGGCGCGTGCCGGATCTTCACGCCTGGCTCGGAGCTTGGCTTCGCCGGGCATCCCGAGCGTGGGAACGGCCTGGCTGCTGGCTCGGGAGGGAGAGGCGGTCGAGACTCTGCGCCCGCCCGCCGGCGACGTCGCCCTGCGGTTCGAGGGCGAGCTGACCCTCATCGCCGCTCGACCCGAGTGGTCACCGCCCTGGCACCTGCTGCGGCTGGCCGATCCGGCCGCGATCGACCAGCTGCAGGGGCCGCCGCCGGGCCTCGACGAGGTCTACTGCTGGGCCTGGGAGGACGAGGCTGCCGGTGTGGTGCGTTCGCGCTGCTTCGCGATCGAGGACGGTGTCGGCGAGGACGAGGCGACGGGCTCCGCCGCGATCGTGCTCTGCGCCGAGCTCGGTCGCCCGCTGACGATCCACCAGGGCGAGGGGTCGCTGCTGCACGCGCTCCCGCTCGGGGATGGCCGCGCCGAGGTCGGCGGCCGGGTCGTCCTCGACGAAGTGCGCGTGTACTAAGGGGTTGAGACAGGTTCTAAGGCCGGTCGGCGGGGGCGCCGGTCGCCTCGGCAGCCGGCGTGGGAGAGCCGCTGCTGGGATGCGAGAGCGCCGACGGCCACCAGAACCTGTCGCCGAGGCTGAGCGCGATCGAGGGCACGAGCACGCTGCGGACGAGGAAGGTGTCCAGGAGGACGCCGAAGGCGACGACGAAGCCGAGCTCGGTGAGGAAGGTGAGGGGGAGGACGGCCAGCACCGAGAAGGTGCCGGCGAGGACGATCCCGGCGCTGGTGATTACCCCGCCGGTGACCGCGAGAGCGCGCAGCATGCCCTGTTCGGAGCCGTGCTTTTCGGTTTCCTCGCGAGCGCGAGCGACGAGGAAGATGTTGTAGTCGACGCCCAGCGCGACCAGGAAGACGAAGGCGAACAGCGGCAGCGACGGGTCCGATCCGGGGAAGCCGAAGATCACGTCGAAGACGAAGTAGCCGACGCCGAGGGCGGCGAGGAAGCTGAGGATCACGGTTCCGACCAGGACCAGCGGCGCCATCACCGCCCGCAGGAGGCCGATCAGGATCAGGAAGACGACGAGCAGGATGATCGGCGGGATCACGATCGAGTCCCAGGCGGCGGCGTCGCGGACGTCGAATTCGACCGCGCTCGGCCCGCCGACCAGGGCCTCCGGTTCCGTGTCCTGGGCGGCATCGCGGATCGGTTCGATCAGGTCGAAGGCCTCGGTCGAGTAGGGGTTGGGTTCGAGCGTCGCCTGGATCAGCGTGCCGGGCCCGCCGCTGGCGATCGGTCCGGAGACTTCCTCGACCCCCTTGACCCCTTCGACGGCGCTCTTCACCGCACCGACTTCGCCCGGGCCGGCGACGACGATGTCCGTCAGCGCCGTCTTGCCGGACGGGAAGCTCTTGTTGACCAGGGTCTGGCCTTCGACCGATTCGACTTCCTCGCGGTAGGTGTCTTCGCTGGTCAGTTCAGTCGAGAAGGAGGCGAAGCCGACGCAGAAGATCAGCAGCACTCCGATGCTGCCGAACATGACCCGGCGCGGCGAGATCGCGACCCGGTCGCCGACCCGTTTCCAGAGCCCGTGGGTGGCGTCGGCGGCGTGCTCGAGCCGGTGGCGTCGCATCTCGTACGGCGTGAAGACGGCGCGGTCGAGCGGCCCGACGATCAGCGACGGGATCCGCCTGCCGCTGAGGATGCGGAGGATCCAGTTGAGCAGGACGAGGGGCAGCAGGACCAGCACCAGCAGCGAGGCGAGGACGACCTTGCCGAGGGCGGCGGCGCCGGAACCTTCGACGATCCGCCGGCGGCCCGCCTTGGCGGCCAGGTCGGCGGCCGGCGCAGTCTCCGGCGTGTGCGGGACGAAGGGCCAGAAGGCGCGGCGGCCGAAGATCGTCAGCAGCGCCGGCAGCAGGGTCAGCATCGAGAGCGCCGCGCAGGCGATGCCGATCGCGGCGATCGGGCCGAGGCCCGAGGTGCCGTTGACCTTGGCGATCAGGAGACAGAGCAGAGCGGCAACGACGGTCAGGGCTGAGGCGAAGATCGCCGGCCCGGCCGATTCCAACGCGGTTCGCATTGCCACGTGCTTGTCAGTGGTGTGGTGCAGCTCCTCGCGGTAGCGAGCGACCAGGAGCAGCGCGTAGTCGGTGCCGGCACCGAGCACAAGGACCGACATGATCGAGCTCGACTGGCCGTTGATCGTCACCCCCAGCTCCGAGACGCCGTATCCGATCGAGCGCGAAAGCAGCTCGGCGAAGATCACCGCAACCAGCGGGATGAAGAAGAACATCGGCGAGCGGTAGATCACGATCAGCAGGAAGATCACGAGGCTGAGCGCGGCCAGCAGCAGGGTCCCGTTGATCCCTTCGAAGACTTCGATCGCGTCGGCGGAGAACCCGGCGCCGCCGGTGATCTTCGCTTCGAGCCCGCCGCCGGGGTCTTCGATCACCTCGCGCCAGGCCTTGACCGGGTCGACGATCCGTTCGCCCTCGCCTTCGGCGTTGATGTAGGCGGTGACGATCGCCGATTTGCCGTCCTGCGAGCAGACCGGGCCGACGAACGGCGCGTAGTCGGCCGGCTGGCCGGGGACGGTGCTGATCGAGGTGCCGCAGCCGGCCTCGCCGCCTGCGGCTTTTTCGAGTCGCTCCGCTTCCTGGCCCTCCGCGGCCTGGACTTTGCCGCCCGACGCGGCCGTGGCCCCGTCCGGGATGACGCCTTCGAATTCTTCCTCGGTCATGCCGGCGACGTTCTCTTCGATCGTCCTGAAGTTCGCCGGGGTCAACCCCGAGTCGTTGCGGTAGACGATTACGGCAGGGGCGATTTCCCCGTTCTGGAGCTGCTCGGTTGCGTCCAGGGCCTTGGTCGACTCGGCGTCGCCCGGCAGGTAGGAGGTCGCCTCGTTGCTTTCGGCGTCTTCGAACTTGCCGGGCAGGTTGGCGGGGCCGGCGGCGATGAAGATCGCGAAGAGCCAGACGGCGAAGACGATCCACTTGGCTCGGCGGCCGGCGGGGAAGGTGAACAGAGAGCCACGCACTTACAGCATCTCTATCAAAGAAGGCCGGTGAGTTCTTTCGGATCGGTCACGGGCGCCTGGCAAGCAAAGCTTTCGCACACGTAGGCGCTCGGTCGCCCGTCGACCGCGGGCCGCTCTCGCAGCAGCGCCGGCTCGGCGCTGCCCTCGGGACCGGCCGCCTGGACCAGATGGGGGCGGAAGGCGGAGCGGACGACCGCGGCCAGCTCGCTCACGTCGGCGCCGATCAGCGCCACCTCCTTGGTCGGGGAGAGATGGAAGTCGAGGGCGCGGAGGAGGTGGGCGAAGGACTCGGGGTGCAGGCTGGCGGTCTTGGCGAAGAGGCGGAAGACGCCCTCGGCCTGGCGCTCGTACTCGCGCTCTCCCGTCAGCGCCGCCAGGCGCAGCATCCCCAGGGCGGCCGCGCTGTTGCCGGAGGGGATCGGGTGGTCGCCGATCTCCTTGCGGCGGGCGATCAGCTGCTCGTGGTCGGTGGAGGTGGAGAAGAAGCCGCCGCGCTCGGGGTCGCCGAAGCGGGCGATCGTCTCGTCGGCGAGCGCTCGGGCGCGCTCGAACCAGCGCGGCTCGAAGGTCGACTCGTAGAGCGTCAGCAGCGCCTCGAGCAGGAAGGCGTGGTCCTCGAGGTAGGCGTTGAGGCGGGCGTCGCCGTCCTTGTAGGTGCGCAGCAGGCGCCCGCTCTCGTCGCTGAGCGTGTCGAGGACGAAGTCGGCGCACTGGCGGGCGGCGTCGAGGTAGTCGTCGCGGCCGAGCACGGCGCCGGCCTCGGCCAGGGCGGCGATCGCCAGCGCGTTCCAGGCGGTGAGGCGCTTGTCGTCGAGCCCCGGCCAGACCCGCTTGGCGCGAGCCTCGTAGAGGGCCTGGCGAGCCTCCGCGAGGCCGTCGGGCTCGGGTGCATCGGCTCCCGCGGCCAGATGGAGGATGCTGGCGCCCTCGAAGTTGCCGTGCTCGCTGACGCCGTAGAACTCGATCACGGCCTCGGCCCGATCGCCGAGGACCTTGCGGACCTGGGCCGGGGTCCAGACATAGAAGCGGCCCTCCACGCCCTCGGAGTCGGCGTCGAGGGCGGAGAAGAAGCCGCCCTCGGGGCCGCGCATCTCGCGCAGCATCCAGTCCAGCGTCTCCTCGCAGACGCGGCGGTAGCGCTCGTGGCCGAGCGCCTGCCAGCCGTGCAGGTAGGCGCGGGCCAGGAGGGCGTTGTCGTAGAGCATCTTCTCGAAGTGGGGGACCAGCCACTCGGCGTCGACCGAGTAGCGGGCGAAGCCGCCGCCGATCTGGTCGCAGATGCCGCCGGCCGCCATCGCGTCGAGCGTGCGCTCGACGATCTCGCGCTCGCCGCGCGTCGCCAGCAGCTCCAGGGCGGAGGCCGGCGGGAACTTGGGAGCGCCGCCGAAGCCGCCCCGTTCGCTGTCCGCCGCGGCGTGCAGCCGCGCCACCGCCTCATCCAGCTGGGCGGCCTCGGGCGGCTCGGGGCTGGGCTCGATCAGGCCGATCGCGCCGAGCCGCTCCCGGGTCCCGGCGGCCCGTTCGCGGATCTCCTCGCGTTTGCGCTCGAAGGCGTCGACCACGGCTTCCATCACCATCCGGAAGCTGGGCATGCCGCGGCTCTCGTCCGGCGGGAAGTAGGTGCCGCCGTAGAAGGGGACGCCCTCGGGGTCGAGGAAGACGGTCATCGGCCAGCCGCCGTGGCCGCTGATCGCCTGCACCGCCTCCATGTAGATCGCGTCGACGTCGGGGCGCTCCTCGCGGTCGACCTTGATGCAGACGAAGTGCTCGTTCATGTAGGCGGCGGTCTCGACGTCCTCGAAGGACTCGCGCTCCATCACGTGGCACCAGTGGCAGGCCGAGTAGCCGACCGAGAGCAGGATCGGCCGGTCCTGCTCGCGGGCGCGCTCCAGTGCCTCCTCGCCCCACGGGTACCAGTCGACCGGGTTCTCGCGATGCTGCAACAGGTACGGGCTGGTCTCCTGGGCGAGCCGATTGGACATCGACCTCAGCCTACTCAGGACCGTTTGCAGGCCAACTATTCGGCACCCCGGATCGCCGAAATTCGAGTCCCCTAGCGGAAACATGGGGGTTTTCAGTAATAGCGGCAGCAGAATCACTACCTTCCGCTGGTGGCGAACGTACGTACCTCTCAGGAGAGCGACCCCGCCGTCGCGGCGGTGCTCGAGAAGCTCGCGCCCGAGGATCGCCAGGTCATCGCCGGGGCGCTCGAGCAAGCCGAGAAGACCGAGGCCGAGCTGCGCTACCTCGCCGACCACGACTCGCTCACCGGCCTGCTGAACCGGCGGGCGTTCCGCGCCAAGCTCGATCGCTACGTCTCCTTCGCCGCCCGCTACGGCGGCCAGGGCGCGGTGATGATCATCGACATCGACGGCCTCAAGCAGGTCAACGACCGGCTCGGCCATCAGCCTGGCGACAACCTGATCCGCCGCGTCGCCGAGATCATGAGCGAGCGGGTGCGCACCACCGATCTCGTCGCCCGCCTCTCCGGCGACGAGTTCGCGGTGCTGATGCCGCAGGCCGACACCGCCGGGGCGCTGCAGCTCGGCGAGGACCTCCGGGCCGAGGTCGCCGAGGGCTTCCCCGCCGGCTCCGAGCTGGGCGAGGCGACGGTCAGCGTCGGCATCACGATGTTCGGCGGTGAGCGCGATGCCGGCTCCGAGGCGGTCCTGGTCGCCGCCGACCAGGCGATGTACCGGGCCAAGGAGGAGGGCCGCAACCGGATCGCCCTCTTCCACATCTCCGAGCAGGGCCGGCGCCTGCCCAAGCGCAACCAGACGACCAGCGCCAGGATCCGCGACGCGCTTACTCAGGACCGCCTGCGACTGGCGACGCAGCCGATCCGCAGCCTCGCCTCCGGCGGCATCGAGCGCTACGAGCTGCTGCTGCGGATGACCGGCGACAACGGCGAGCTGCTGCCGGCCGCCTCCTTCATCGAGGTGGCGGAGCGCTCCGGGATGGTGCAGGAGCTCGACCGCTGGGTGGTGGCGCGGGCGCTGGAGCTGCTGGCCGAGCGCGAGCGAGCCGGCGAGCCGGTCTCCCTCCACGTCAACCTCTCCGGCGCCTCGCTGACCGACATCTCGGTCCTGGAGTTCATCGAGCGCCGTCTCGACGAGGGCGACGCCGACCCCGGCCGCTGCACCTTCGAGATCACCAAGACCGCTCATGTCGACGACTACGAGGCGGCCGCGGGCTTTGCCGACCGCCTGACCGAGTTCGGCTGCGAAGTCGCGATCGACGACTACGGCGCTGGCTTCAGCCCCTTCCACTACCTGAAGAAGATCCCCTTCGACGTGATCAAGATCGACGGCGCCTTCATCCGCGACATGCCGCGCAACGACGCCGACCAGCTGACCGTACAGGCGATCGTCCAGATCGCCCGCGGCCTCGGCAAGCGGACGATCGCCGAGTTCGTCCAGGACGACGAGACGACGCGGATGCTGCGCGAGTACGGCGTCGACATGGCCCAGGGCTACCACCTCGGCCGCCCGGTCGACTCGGCCGAGGGCCTGGAGCCCGAGGCCGCCTAGCGGCTAAGTGCGGGTGAGGTCGGCGGCGAAGGCCTCGAAGGCGTCGAGGTAGCGCTGCAGCTCCTCGTCGGAGTGGGCGATCGAGAGCGTCCACTCCTCCTCGGTCCCCGGGGTCATGAAGATGCCGTGGTTCATGTGGTAGAGCCAGGCCAGGGCGGAGAGCTCGTCGTCGACCTTGGTCAGGTAGTCGCGATACTCATACATCCGCTCGGGCGAGAAGATCACGCAGCCCTTGGCGCCGAGGCCCTCGGTGTAGGCGGGCAGGCCGTGGGCGTCGACGATCTCCTGGCAGCCGTCGAGCAGGCGCCTGTTGGTCACCTCGAAGCGCTCGTAGACGTCGTCGGTGAGGACCTCGGTCAGGGTCGCCGCGGCCGCCGCCATCACCAGCGGGTTGCCGTTGAAGGTGCCGTACTGCTTGACGGTGCCGTCGCTGACGATCGCCGCCAGCTCCTCGCTCATCCCGATCGCGCCGCCGGGGTAGCCGCCGCAGCTGGCCTTGGCCAGGGTGATCATGTCCGGCACGACGCCGAAGCGGGCGGTGGCACCGCCGGGGGAGATCGTGGCGCCGGTCTTGACCTCGTCGAAGATCAGCTTGACGCCGTGCTGAGCGGTCAGCTCGCGGACCCGCTCCAGGTAGCCGGGGCGGGGCGGGATGATGTTGATGTTCATCATCGCCGGCTCCATGATCAGGCCGGCGACCTCCTCGCCGATCTGCTCGAGCACGCTCGCCAGCGCCTCGGCGTCGTTGAAGGGGACGGCGCGGGTCAGGTCCGTGAACGCCTTGGGCACGCCGCCGCCGTAGGGGACGCTGACCGGGTCGTCGCGGGCGCCGAGCGCCTCCAGGGGTGGGTAGACGGAGACCATCACGGTGTCGTGGTGGCCGTGGTAGGAGCCCTCGATCTTGAGGATCGTGTCGCGGCCGGTGGCGCCGCGGGCGAGGTGGACCGCGTCCATCGTCGCCTCGGTGCCGGAGTTGTTGAAGCGCCACTGGGGCAGGCCGAAGCGCCGCGCCAGCTCGGTGGCGACGACGATCGAGCCGTCGGTCGGGGCGGCGAAGTGGGTGCCTTCGTCGACCCGCCGCTTGACCGCGGCACCGACCACCGGGTTGGCGTGGCCGATGCACATCACCCCGAAGCCGTTGTGGAAGTCGACGTATTCGTTGCCGTCGACGTCCCAGACGCGGCTGCCCCGGCCACGCTCGAGGTAGACCGGCCAGGGGTCGTTTTCCTGGAAGGAGGAGGGGACGCCGCCCGGCATCACCTTCACCGCCCGGGCGAAGGTCTGGGCCGAGGCGCCGGTGCGGTTGCGGAACTTCTCCTGCTGGGCCTCGGTCAGCGCCGCGACTCGCCTGCGGTCTAGCGACTCCATCGCCGGACCAGGCGCGTCTTCAGGTTGAGCGCGGCGGTCATCGCCTTTTCCGGCGCTGAGCCGGCCGGCGGCAGGGCGCCGAGCTGGCGCGCCATCTCAGCGCCGTTCATGTAGGCGTCGTTGCGGACGATCCGCCCGTCGCGGACGGTCAGCACGTCGCAGCCCTCGAGGTCGACCTTGGCGCCATTCGGGTCGAGGCCTTCGAAGCGGGCGGAGCCGTCGAAGGTGCCGGTGGCGTGCCAGCGCACCGCCGCCTTCTCGCCGCTCGCCATCACCTCGAGGATCTCGAAGGTGAAGTCCGGGAAGGCGGCGAAGAGGTTGCCGAACCAGCTGCGCAGGTCCTCGGGCACGCGCATCTCGACGACCCCGTGGATCACGTCGGGAGCGCCGGGCTCCCAGGGCGCCACCATCGCCTCCAGGTCGCGGGCGGCGACCGCCTCGAAGTAGGTGCGGGCGACGGCGGCCGGGTCGGTTGACTCGCTGTTGATGGCCATCGGTCCAGGTTACCCCTGGCGCAGCTGCGCCCGCTTGATCTTGCCGCTGCTCGTCTTCGGCAGCTCGCTGACGAACTCGACGATGCGGGGGAACTTGTAGGGCGCGGTCTCGCGCTTGCAGTGCTCCTGCAGCTCGCGGGCCAGCTCCTCGCTGGGTTCGCGGTCGCGGGGCACGACGACGGCGCGGACCACCGAGCCGCGCTCGGGGTCGGGGGCGGCGACCGCGGCCGCCTCGGCGACGGCGGGGTGGGACTGCAGCGCCGACTCCACCTCGAAGGGGCCGATCCGGTAGCCGGAGGAGAGGATGATGTCGTCGTCGCGGCCCTCGAAGAAGAGGTAGCCGTCCTCGTCGGCGCGGACGAGGTCGCCGGTCTGCCACCACTCGCCCTCGAAGCGCTCGCCGTCGAGGTAGTGGGAGAAGAAGGTGGGGGAGGAGGCGGCGCGAAGCTGCAGTTCGCCCTCGACGAGGCGGGTCTCGACCCCCGGCAGCGGCCTGCCCATCGAGCCCTGGCGGACCGGCTCGCCGGCGAGGTTGCCGCTGACGTGGCCGGTCTCGGTCTGGCCGTAGCCGTCCGCCGGCTCCAGGCCGGTGGCGGCGCCGAAGGCGGCGATCGTGCCGGCGTCCAGCGGCTCGCCGGCGGAGACCATCCGCCGCAGGGCGGGGAGGGGGCGCAGCTCGGTGCGCTTGGCCAGCATCCGGTACTCGGTCGGGGCCTGGCAGAGGACGTTGACGCCGAGCGCCTCGGCGAAGTCGAGCCGCTCGGCGGGATCGAAGCGCCCGTCGTGGATGACCGCGGCGGCACCGGTCAGCCAGGGGGCGAGGAAGACGTTGCGGGCCGACTTGGCCCATCCCGTCGCCGTCGTGCACCAGGCCAGGTCGCCCGGGCGGGAGCCGAGCCAGTGCTCGGCCTGAATCTGCTGACCGAGCAGGTAGCGGTAGGCATGGACGACGCCGCGCGGCTCGCCGGTGGTGCCCGAGGTGAAGACGACCAGGGCCGGGTCATCGGGGTCCATCGATTCGACCGCGGCCGGGGTCTCCTGCGGCAGATCCTCGTCGAGGACGGTGGCGATCTCGGCCATCGTCATCGCCGGCACCCCACCCGGCAGCTCGGCCAGCAGATCCTCCTCGCCGACACAGAGCTTCGGGTTCGCAGCCCCCACCCGCAGCTCGAGGTCGTGACGGCGCAGCTGCGTGCTGCAGGGCAGCGCCACCGCGCCCATCCGCCAGCAGGCAAGCAGGCTCAGCACCCACTCGATCCGGCTCCCGACCAGCGTCATCACCACGTCGCCGCGCCCGACACCACGAGCCGCGAAGGCGCCGGACAGCCCCGCCGAGCAAGCAATCAATTCCCCGAAGTGCCAATCCCGCCGATTCGCCTCCCCATCCACAGCCACGATCCCCAGCCGCGAAGCCGGCGAAGCCTCCATCAAATCCTCAATCAGGTTCACGGAGCGAGAGTCTGCCCTACCGCAGTTCGCTGGAGCTCTTGCCCAGCAGCTGCCGCGCCACGATCAGCAGCTGAATCTGCTGCGTCCCCTCGAAGATGTCGAGGATCTTCGCGTCCCGAGCCCACTTCTCGAGCAGCTCGTTCTCGCCATAGCCGACGCTGCCGCAGAGCTCGACGCAGCCGAGGGCGACGTCGACGCAGGTGCGACCGGCCTTGGCCTTGGCCATCGAGGCCTGCAGGGAGTTGGGCTTGCCGTTGTCGGCCATCCAGGCGGCCTGCAGGGTCAGCAGCCAGGCGGCCTCGTAGTCGGCCTCCATCTCGAGGAAGCGCGCCGCGGCGGCGGACTGGGAGAGGGCGGGGGTGGAGTAGTCGACCTCGACACCGGCCTCCTCGAGGCGCTTGCGCGTCTCCTCCAGCGCGGCGCGGGCGACGCCGACCGCCATCGCCGCGACCAGCGGCCTGGTGTTGTCGAACGTCTGCATGGCGCCGCCGAAGCCCTTCCTGTCCTCGACGTCGGAGCTGCCCAGCAGCGCCTCCACCGGCACCCGGCAGTCCTGCAGGGTGAAGTTGGCGGTGTCGGAGGCGCGGATCCCGAGCTTGTGCTCGAGCCGGTCCAGCTTCAGGCCGGGGTTGTCGCGCTCGACCACGAACGACTTGATCGCCGCCCGGCCCTTGCTGCGGTCGAGCGTCGCCCAGACCACGATCAGGTCGGCGCGGTCGCCGGAGGTGACGAAGATCTTCTCGCCGTTGAGGACGTACTCGTCGCCGTCGAGCTCGGCGGTGGTGCGGATCGCGGCCGAGTCCGAGCCGGCTTCCGGCTCGGTGATCGCCATCGCCGCCCACCTGCCGCCGTAGCGCTCCAGCTGCTGCTCGGTCGCCACCGAGGCGATCGCCGAGTTGCCGAGGCCCTGGCGCGGCATCGAGAGCAGCAACCCGACATCGCCCCAGCAGAGCTCGATGATGCCGAGCACGGTCGAGAGGTTGGAGCCGTTGCGGTTCTCGCTGGCGCCGTCGCTCTCCTCGCGCCGTACCCCGGCGGCCCCGGCGCCGCCCATGTCGGAGCCCTCGTTCATGCCGTCGATCAGCGAGGCCAGCATGTCGAGCTCTTTCGGGTAGGAATGCTCGGCCTCGTCGTACTTGCGGGAGATCGGCCGGAAGACCTCTGTCGCGACCTGGTTGGCCTGGCTGACCAGGGGCTTGAACTTCTTCGGTATCTCGAGGTTGATCATGGCTCTCCTTCGCCCTAGACGAGCAGGGCGCCCTCCATCACGCCCGCTGCTCGCAGGTCCCGGTACCAGCGCTCGACCGGGTGCTCCTTGACGAAGCCATGGCCGCCGAGGAGTTGCACTCCTTCCGAGCCGATCCGCATGCCCTGGACGGCGCAGAGGCGCCGCGCGATCGCCGCCTCGCGGGCGAATTTCTCGCCGCGGTCGGCGCGGGAGGCGGCCCGGTAGGTGGTGAGTCGCATCGCTTCGCTCTCGATGCCGGCGTCGGCGACCGCGAAGGCGACGCCCTGGCGGTTGGAGATCGGTTCGCCGAACGCCTGGCGGTCGTTGACGTAGGGGATCGCGTAGTCGAGCACGGCCTGGGCGGTGCCGGTGGCGAGGCCGCACCAGGCGACTCGCGAACGGTTGACGCAGTCGAGGTAGTCCCCGGCTTTGCACCTGCCTTCGCCGAGCAGGGCGCTGGCCGGCAGGCGCACGTTCTCGATCAGCAGGCGGCCGGTGGCGGCGGGCCGCAAGCCCATCGCCGGCTCGGCCTCGACCGCGAGGCCCTTGGTGCCGGACTCGACCACGAACAGGGCCGGGCCGATTCCCTCGGCCTCGGCTGCGATCACGAACAACTCGCATTCGGTGGCCCGAGCCAGCAGCGACTTGGCGCCGTCGAGGACCCACTCCTCGCCTTTCCTGCGCGCCTGCGTCTCCAGCTTCAGCGGATCGAACAGCGCCCGCGGCTCGAGGATCGCGAGGGCGGCGGCGGGGACGTCCTCGCCCGTGAAGGCCGGCAGATAGGTGGCCTCCTTGGCGCTGCCCCAGTGACCGATCGCGGTCACGGCGCCGGGGGCAGGCGGTATAAAGCACTGTCCGGAGCGAGTTCTGTGCCGCAGACGTGGGGCTGACAGCCGGGCGAGAGCTATTCGCTGGCGCTTGATTGTCGCGCCCCTGTCAGCTGCCCACATCCTTGGCAAGATGCTGCGGAAAGCGGGGGACTCGAACCCCATCCGAGGCGCTAACCCCGGACTCCCGGTTATCAGCCGTTCGCGGTGCCTCACCGCTTCGCTTTCCCGCAGACAAAATACCTCATCGCATCTGGTCTTTCGTGGTTGCCTCAGCGCGGGGTCGCCACCCGCAGGCCGGGCTCGATCGTCGAGATCAGAGTCGCGGCATCGCGCCGATTCTCGTGACCCGCTACCACCGCTCCTGTGGCAGCTGCGCCAGCATCCTCGGCGATGGTAGTCGCGCGCTCCGTCAGCGGCCGCGATCTCGTCAACCCTGCGTGACGCTCGCTGTGGACCACGGGTATAACAGCACGGGGTATAAACCCTGTCCGTGTCGTCGTCTTCGCACCCAGGCGCTACGGCAAGTCCTCGCTGATCTGGGCCGCGGCCCGGTCGCTGGGGACCGAGGCCGTGCTGGTGGCCCAGGTCGACCTGATGACGACCCCGACCAAGGAGCGGCTGGCGGCAGCCCTGGCCGCCACCGTCTACGAGCAGATCGCCTCGCCGCTGGAGCGGGTTCGCGAGAAGGCGCTGGCGCCGTTTCGGGGGCTGACCGTGAGGCCGACCATCACCGTCGACCCGGAGGACGGTTCGCTCTCGTTCAGCTTCGGGATCGGCTCCCGAGAGCCCGACATCGACGCGACGCTCGAGCGCCTGCTGGAGCTCCCGGGCGAGCTCGGCGGTTCCCGTGGCCGCCGCACCGCGCTCGTCATCGACGAGTTCCAGGAGATCGTCGACATCGATCCGGGTCTGCCGAAACTGCTGCGCGCAGTCTTCCAGCGTCAGCCCGAGGTCGCTCATATCTACCTCGGCAGCAAGCGCCATGTGATGGAGCGGATCTTCAGCGACGCCAACGAGCCGTTCTGGCGCAGCGCCAAGTCGGTCGAGCTCGGGCCGATCGACGCGGCTCCCTTCGCGACCTTCATCGAGAGCAGATTCCGCGAGAGTGGAAGGGAGATCGACGGGGCGGCCGTCGCCGAGCTGCTGCGGGTGACCGGAGGCCACCCCTACGCGACGCAGGAGCTCTGCTACTTCCTCTGGCAGCAGGCGCCCGCCGGAGAGGTCGCATCGGTCGCATCGCTCGAGCGAGCGCTGGGCGCTGTGCTGCGTTCCGAGAACGCCCATTTCAGCCTGCTTTGGGAGGACGCCTCGGGCGTGCAGAAGCTGGTCCTGCAGGCGTTGGCGCGAGAGTCCGGGCGTCCCTTCACCGCCGCCTATCGCGACCGCCACGATCTGCCCGCCGCCACGAACGTGCAGAAGGCCCTGGGGGCGCTGGAGAAGCGGGAAGTCGTCGTCGGCGCCCGGGGCGAGTACCGGATCGCCGAGCCGTTTGGCTCAGTGGCTGAACCTGCGGGAAGGCGTGGTCCTGGGCGGCGGTCAGGCCTCGGAGAAGCCGAGGCGCTGTTGGAGGCGGCGCAGGGGGGCCGGTGCCCACCAGTTCCACTCGCCGAGCAGGCGCATCAGCGAGGGGACGAGGAGGGCGCGGACGATCGTCGCGTCGATCATCACCCCGACCGCCATCCCGATCGCGATCTGCTTGACGAAGAAGACGCTGCTGACGCCGAAGGCGAGGAAGACGAGGGCGATCGCCACGGCGGCGGCGGTGATCACGCGGCCGGTCTTGGCCGATTCCGACGGCGACCGCCTCCTCGTTGGAGTCGCCGAGGTCGTGCCGCTCCTTGATCCGCGCCATCACCAGCACCGCGTAGTCGGTGGCGAGGCCGAAGATGACGGCGAAGAGGAAGACCAGGCTGGTCACCTCGACCGCGGCCGGGCCGGTGTAGTCGAGCGGGGAGTCGAGCCAGCCCTCCTGGAAGGCGAGGACGAGGATGCCGAGCGTGGCGCCGAGGGTGAGGCGAGTTCATCAGCAGCGTCTTCAGCGGCAGCAGGATCGAGCCGGTGAGCAGGAAGAGCAGGACCAGGGTGGTGAGCGCGATGATCGCCACGACCAGCGGCGCGTGCTCGATCAGGCTCTGCTTCTGGTCGATGAAGCCGGCGGTGTTGCCGGAGACGAGCGCGGCGGTGCCGGCGGGCGGGTGGAGCGTCGCGGATCTCGTGCACGCGAGTCCTGCGAGGCGCCGCCAGGGCGGGCCCGGCGAGGGCGAAGTTGGCGTAGGCGACCTCGCCGGAGGCGCGGGCGAAGGGGGTGCCGCGGACGACCCCTCGACCGCGGCGATGCGGCGCTGGAAGGCGATCAGCGGGCCGGGCTCCGGCGCGGCCGTCGACGGCGACCGTGACCGCCTCGGTGACGTCGCGCGGGTAGTGGGCCTCGAGGTACCGGTAGGCGTCGTAGGAGGGCTGGCCGGGCGGCACGGCTTCGGCGCTGGGGCCGGTCAGGGTCGTCCACAGCAGCGGCGCCGAGGCCGCCAGCAGCAGCGCCGAGCTGGCGAGGGCGACCGCGACCGGTCGCCGCATCACGCCGCGGGCCAGCCGGTACCAGCCGTCGGAGGTGTCGGAGACGGCGGCGCCGCGGCGGATCGAGAGGGCGTCGATGCGGGTGCCGAGCAGGGCCAGCAGCGAGGGGACGACGAGGATCGCCATCAGCGCCGAGAGCAGCGCCACCGAGGCGCCGGCGACCGCCATCGAGTAGAGGAAGCGCTGCGGCATCAAGATCAGCGCCGCCATCGCCGCGGCGACGGTGAGGCCGGAGAAGAGGGCGGTGCGGCCGGCGGTCTGGACGGTGCGGCGGTGCGCCTCCCGGGTCGCGCCGTCGCGCCCGATCTCCTCGCGGTAGCGGGAGACCATCAGCAGCGCGTAGTCGACGGCGAGGCCGAGGCTGAGCCCGGTGGCGATGTTGAGCGCGAACAGCGAGGTGTCGGCGAAGCTCGCCATCACCCGCAGCACGAGCAGGGTGCCGACGATCGAGATCACCCCGAGCAGCAGCGGGATCGAGGCGGCGACCACGCCGCGGAAGACGAACAGCAGCAGGAGCGCCAGGATCGGGAAGGCGATCAGCTCGGCCTTGGTGAGGTCCTTGCGGGTCTGGTCGTTGGTCTCGTTGAAGCCGGCCGCGAAGCCGGCCAGCGCGACGTCGAGCGGGCTGGCGGCGAGCAGCGGCCCGACCGTCTTCGGCGGCATAGCCGCCGGCGTCCTGGACGTCGGCGGTGGAGAGGTAGGCGGCGATCGCCAGCGACTCGCCGTCGCGGGCGATCAGCGGAGGCCGGCGCGGCGATCGCGCAGCGGGTTGACGACCCGGCCGACGTATTCGACCTCGGCGATGCCGCGGCTGAGGCGGTCGACCTCGCGCGCGGACAGCTGGGGCGGCGGGGTCGAGCCGGCCGCCGTCGGGGGAGCGGACGACCAGCACCAGCCCCGGGTTCGGGTCGTAGCCGAGCGAGTCGCGCAGCAGCGCCGTCGGCTCGCTCGCTCTCCGAGGAGCTGTCGGTGAACCCGGCCGCCTTGAGGTGGCTCTCGACGTCTTTGCCGACCGCGAGGGCAAGGACGACGAAGGCGGCGACGGCGCCGAGAACGAGCTTCGGGTGCTTCCAAGTGAGGTCGGCGATCCGGGTCACGCGCCGGGACCGTACCAGATTTCAAAGTGCAATGCTTGGAATAACAAAGTGAGCTTGTTAAGGTCACCGCATGGGTCGCCGGGAATACGGCCAGGAGTGCAGCCTCGCCTGCGCGCTCGATCGCGTCGGCGAGCGCTGGTCGCTGCTGATCGTGCGCGAGCTCTCGCTGGGCCCGCTGCGCTTCTCCGAGCTGGCCCGCTCGGTCGGCGGCGCTCCCACCGACGTGCTGACCAAACGGCTGCGCGACCTCGAAGGCGACGGCATCGTCAGCCGCCGCGAGCTCGCCGCCCCGGTCGCGGCCACCGTCTACGAGCTGACCGAGCTCGGCCGCGGCCTGGAGCGGCCGATGATCGAGCTGGCCCGCTGGGGGATGGAGCTGCAGAAGGTCGAGGACGTGGTCGGGCTGGCGCCCTCGTCTCTCCCGAACGCCCTGCGGGTGATCCTGCGGCCGCCCCGCGAAGGCCGCTTTCGACCTGGGCCTGCGCAGCAGCGGCCAGAGCTTCGCCCTGCGTGCCCGCAACGGCTGGATCGACGCCTCCCGCGGCAATACCGGCGACCCCGACCTGACGCTCTCGGGATCGCCGATCGAGGTTGTAGCCGCGATCGTCGTCGGCTCCCCGCGATCGCGGTCGAGGTCGAGGGAGATGCAGCCTTGCTGGACGAACTGCGCGCGATGGTCGTCATCCCCGACCACCTCCGTAAGGAAGCCGCAGCCCGCTTCGCCCAGCCCGTCGGGGCTGGGGTGCTCAGCTGAGCTCGGTGCCGTCGTAGAGCTTCTTGACGTGGACCGTGCCCGCGGGCGCCGCTTCGATGCAGAGCTTGCAGAGGACGCACTCGTCGAGGTTCTCCTCGACGACCTCGACGCCGGAACCCGAGCCCTTGAAGATGTCGACGGGGCAGACTTCCTCGAGCTTGGCGGCCAGCGCCGCGTCGCCGGCGACGGAGGCGTCGACCTCGACGTCGATGAAGACCTTGTTCAGCTTCTCGGCCATCAGGCGGCTACCTCGAGCTTCTGCTTGACCGCGTCGGGGATCTCGTCGATCCGCTCGACGACGCGGATGCCGGCCGCTTCGAGGCGGGCGATCTTCTCGGTCGCAGTGTCCTCTTTGCCCTCGACGATGGTTCCGGCATGGCCGAAGCTCATCCCCTTCATCTCCTCGTCGTCCATGAACTTGCCGGCCATGAAGGCGACGATCGGCAGGCGGCTGTCGTTGTCGGCGACCCATTCGGAGAGCTGAGCCTCCATGCGACCGCCGGGCTCGGTGTAGATGACGATCGCCTTGGTCTCCTCGTCGGCCTCGAAGTAGGGCATCAGCTCGGCGTAGGCGGAGCCGATGATCGCGTCGCCGCCGATCGAGACGGCGGTGGAGACGCCGAGGCCGGCCTGGGTAAGCGAGGAGGAGATCTCGGTGGTCATGCCGCCGGAGCGGCTCATCACGCCGACCGGGCCGGGGGCGTAGGCCTTGGCGGCGTCCTTGGCGGGGCCGCCGATGCCGCCCATCTTGCAGACGTCGGGGACGATCAGGCCGAGGCAGTTGGGGCCGATGATGCGGGCGCCGCGCAGGTTCGCCAGCTCGACCATCTGGGCGACGTCGCGGCGGGGGATGCGCTCGGTGACGATCACGATCAGCCCGATCCCGTTTTCGATCGCCTCCAGCACCGCGTCCTTGGTGAAGGCGGGGGGGACGGTGACGACCGAGCCGTCGATCGGGCGCGCCGTGATGCTCGACCGCCTGGGCGACGGTGTCGAAGACCGGCACGCCGTGGACCTCGCGGCCCTTGCGGCCCGGGGTGACGCCGCCGACGACCTTGGAGCCGTAGTCGAGGCACTCGCGGGTGAGGTTGACCGCCTCGCGGCCGGTGATCCCCTGGACGATGAAGGTGGTGTCTCTGTTCAGGAGGATGCTCATGCGGCTGCCGGCTCCCCCTGGATCTTGGCGACGGCGCGGCCGGCGGCCTCCCAGAGGGAGACGGAGCGGTCGCAGGTCTCGACCCCGTAGCGCTCGAGGATCTTGAAGCCCTCGTCCTCCCAGGCGCCCGGGATGCGGAAGATCGCGATCGTCTCACCCGGGTCCTTGCCGAGTTCGAGGCAGGCCTTGATGACGCCGCGGGCGACGATGTCGACGCGGGTGTTGGAGACGATCGACATCATCACCGCGATCTTCTCGACGCCGTCCTTTTCCAGCACCTCCTTGGCCAGGCCGCAGGCCTTGGCGACCGAGGGGTTGCCGCCGATCTCGGAGTAGTTGGCCGGCTTGCCGCCCTGGCTGCGGACCGCGTCGGTCAGGGTCAGCGAGCCGCCGCCGGCGCCGATCACGAGGCCGAGGTTGCCCTCGAAGCCGTGGTCCTTGCCCTGGATCACGCCGCGGTGGTCGGCGGCGTCGATCGCGGCGACGTTGCGCTCGAAGTCAGAGGGCTCGTAGGTCTCGCGGGTGTCGTCCTCGGCGATCTGCAGCTGCTTGCGCAGCAGGCCCTTCTGGCGCCCGACCGCCTCGGCCTCCATCTCCATGTGGGCGTCGAGGGCGACGAAGCTGCCGTCGGTCAGCTCGGCCAGCGGGTTGATCTCGGCCAGGGTCATGTCGTAGTCGCGGAAGAGGCGGGCGAGGCGGGCGAGGACCGGGGTGGCGCGGTTGAGCTGCGAGCCGGTGACGCCGGTCGCGGCGATCGTCTGCTTGGCCTCGAAGTCGGAGATCGGCAGCAGGTTGGAGAGGTGGCCGCGGCCGACGTGGTCGGGATGGGTCTCGGCGACCTCCTCGATGTCGATCCCGCCCATGTCGCTGAACAGCATCAGCGGCTGCTTGGCGGTGCCGTCCCAGACCACGCTGGCGTAGTACTCCTGCTTGACCTCGGCTTTGGGGTCGACGAGGACGCCGCGCGGCATGTGGCCGTTGATTTCCAGCTCGAGGATGTCCGCCGCGTGCGCCGCGGCCTCCTCGGGCGTGTCGGCGAACTTGACGCCGCCGGCCTTCATCCGGCCGCCGGAGAGGACCTGGGACTTGATCACGACAGGGCCGCCGATCTCCTCGGCGGCCTCGCGGGCCTCAGCGGCGGTCGTGCAGAAGCCGTACTTGGTGACCGGGATGCCGGCCAGCTCGACGATCTTCCGCGCCTCGAACTCGTAGAACCTCATGCGGCGCGGAACCCTATCCGACGGACTGATCCGTCCGGGGTTGTCGCCGCCGATTGGAATACTCCCGCCGGTGAGTCCTGCCCCCACGAGGAGGAAGATGCGTCTCTCCATCCGCTTTGCGGCAGCCCTGGCGCTGCTCGTCCTGGCCCTTGCCGCAGTGGGTTGCGGGGAAACCGTGATCGACGACAACAAGGCCGAGGAAACCCTCCAGAAGAACCTCGAGAGTCGTTCATGCCAAGATCAAGTCCGTCGATTGCCCCTCCGATGAAGAGGTTGAGACGGGTAAGACCTTCACTTGCACGGTGATTTTCTCTGACGGCAAGCAAGCCATCGTGACTTTGAAGATCCGCAACAAGGACGCCGACGTCAGCCTCGTCGGCCTCAAAGAGAAGAAACAGAGAGAGGCGAATGAGCGACCTGAGCACGGCCCCCCGGGCGCTGACCACCCACGCCAAATTGATCGCCTGGGTAGGCGAGATCGCGGCGCTGACTCAGCCCGATGCGATCCACTGGTGCGACGGCTCGGCCGAGGAGTACGACTCCCTGGCACAGAC
>CAVYBI010000002.1:0-9888 GCA_963766755.1 uncultured Solirubrobacterales bacterium
CGCCTGGAGCCCGCCTCCGCCGGCCGCCGTCAACGCCGAGGCGCCGCCGGCCGGCGCGATCGATCTCAACAGCGTCACCTTCGAGCAGTTGCGCGAGCAGAACCTCTCGGTCACCCAGGCCACCCGCCTGCTCGCCCATCGCGAGCGCCTCGGCGGCTTCCAGTCGGTCGACGACCTCGACCAGGTGGCGGGCTTCCCCGGGGACCTCTTGGCCGACCTCAAGAGTCGCTCGACGGTCTAGCGGCCCTCTTCGTACTTCTCCAGCAGCTTCAGCCAGACCTCGCTGCGGGACGGGTAGGGGGCGATCGCGTGGCGGAGGCGGGACAGCGGCACCTGGCCGACGATCGCGACCGTGGCCGCCTGCAGGAAGTCGGCGGTCTCGAAGCCGGTGAAGGTGGCGCCGACGATCGTGCCGCGCCTGCGGTCGACGACGATCCGCGAGGTGCCGCCGGTGTCCTTGCCCTGAAAGCTCGCCCCGGCGGAGCCGTCCGTCGGCGCCTCGACCGCAATCGCGTCGATTCCCGCTTCGCGAGCCTGGTCGAGCGTCTTGCCCACCGCCGCCACCTGCGGGTCGGTGAAGGTGACGCGTGGCGCGCCGATGCCCTCCGCCACCGCCTCGACCGGGCGGCCGAGCAGGTTCTCGGCGGCGACCCAGGCCTGGTACTTGCCCATATGGGTGAAGAGGGCGCGGCCGTTGACGTCGCCGATCGCGTAGAGCCAGTCGCGACCGCCGACCCGCAGCCGGTCGTCGGTCTCGAGGAAACCGTGCTCGCCGGGCTCGACGCCGGCTGACTCGAGGTCCAGCTCGTGAGTGTGGGGGACGCGGCCCACCGCGATCAGGATCTCCGTCCCCTCGACCCGGCTGCCGTCGCCGAGCCGAGCGATGACGCCCGCACCCCCGGCTTCGATCTTCTCGGCCTGGACGCCGGTGTGGACGTCGACGCCGAAGCGCTTGCGCAGCGAGGCGGCGACTTCCTCGCCGGCAAAGGCCTCCTCGCGCGCGAGGAGGTGCCCGTTGCCCTCGACCAGCGTCACCTTGGTTCCGAGCGAGGACCAGGCCTGGGAGAGCTCGCTGCCGACCGGCCCGCCGCCGAGCACGATCATGCTCTCGGGCACCCGCTTGGCGGTGGTTCCCTGGCGGTTGTTCCAGGGTTCGACCGTGTCGAGCCCGTCGATCGGCGGCATCGCCGCGCCGCTGCCGGTGGCGACGATCAGGGCGGTGCCGGCGGTCAGCAGATCGTCGCCGACCAGGACTCGCCGCTCTCCGTCGAGTCGCGCCGCGCCGCGGTAGAGGTCGATCTGGCGTTCTTCGAGCCAGGGCAGCTGAGCCGAGTCGTCGAGTTCGTGGATGACCTCATCGCGGCGGTCGAGGATCGCTTGGGCGTCGAGGCCGCCCGTCACCGCCTCCGCTACTCCCGGGAGGCGCCTGGCCTCGCCCAGCACGTCGGCAGGTCGCAGCAGCGCCTTCGAGGGCATGCAGGCGTAGTAGGAGCATTCGCCGCCGATCAGGTGCTGCTCGACGATCGCCACCTTCATCCCCCCGTCGGCCAGTCGGCCGGCACAGACCTCACCGGACGGGCCCGCCCCGACCACGATCGCGTCGTATGCACGCTCGCTCACAGGGTCACCATCCCCGACACCGTACCCCGAGCCCGTACAATTCAAAGCGCAGTGCACGGGGGCGACAGGCTTCGACGTGGTCGACTCGTGCGAAAGGTTGCAGGTCGAGGTTGCCGGAGGCCTCGTTAAACCCCGGCACCAACCAATACGTGCGGACCATGAGTTCGCCCTCGCCGCTTAGCTAGAAACTAAGCGCTGTGAGAGTCGGTCCTACCTCGCCCGCAGGTAGGGCAGCCGGCTTCAGAATGCGGGCTCACCCCGGCGGATCGCCCCGTCTTCCAGGGGAAATTTCAGAGGGCTGTGTCTCCCGCAGTGCCCGCCGGCGCGGACCCCGGGAGACGAGATCAAAGCGCCGGCTATACCTGTAGACGCCTTCGCGCCGCGGCCGCGGATCCGAGTTCGAATCTCGGCGCCTCCATCAAGCTCACCGCCCCCTACAGGGGCCGGTGAGCCATGCGGTCAAAGCGTAGGCTGCGGCGATGGAGCGCTACGTGGCCTTTCTGCGGGGGATGAACCTCGGTAATCGCCGCATCAAGAACGAGGAGCTGCGGGCCGAGTTCGAGGGGCTCGGCTTCGCCGACGTGGCCACCTTCCGCGCCAGCGGCAACGTGATCTTCGGCGCCACGCGCCAGGGCGAGTCGGCGCTGACGAAGAGGATCGAACACGGCCTGGGCGAGGCGCTCGGTTACGAAGTGCCGGTGTTCCTGCGCAGCTGCGCCGAGGTCGCGGCGATCGCCGCCAGGGAGCCGTTTCCGGCAAAAGCCGTCGAGGCTTCGAAGGGCAAGTTGCAGGTCTCGCTGCTGGCGAGGAAACCGAGCGCGGCGGCACGGCGGGAAGTGCTCGCCCTGGCCGGCGACGACGACCTTCTGGCCCTCGCGGGCCGCGAGCTCTACTGGCTGCCGAGCGGCGGCCTGCTCGAGTCCGGCCTCGACCTGAAGGCGATCGAGGCCGCGCTCGGCTCCGACACGCGGCGCACGATGGGCACGATCGAGCAGATCGCCGCCAAGCACTGCTAGCGCGGCAGCGAGGTTCCCAGCAGTTATCTTGCGGCGGTGATCTCGCGTACCTGGACCGCTCTGAGGACCAGCGTGCGCGCCCTGGCGGTCGACTTCGAGAACCCCGACATGGGGCATCTGGGGGCTGCTACCGCCGTCACCTCGTTCGCGACCTGGTGCTTCACGATCGCGCTCGCCGTCTACGGCTTCGACGCGCACGGAGCCGCGGGCGTCGGCATCGTCGCTCTCGTCCGCTTCCTGCCGGCCGCGATCGTCTCGCCACTTGTCGGGCTGACGATCGACCGCTTCCCACGGCGCTCGGTGATGCTCGGCAGCGCCGCCGCGGCAACCGCGGTCCTTGGTGCCGCAGCCGCCGCGGCCGCCCTCGACGCGCCCACCGCCGTCGTCTTCGCCTTCCCGGCGCTCTTCGCGATCGCGATCTGCGGATACGGGCCCGCCCACTCAGCCCTGACCCCGACCCTGGTCGAGACGCCGCAGCAGCTCTCCGCCAGCAACGTCAGCCACAGCATCATGGAAAACGTCGGCTTCCTGACGGCGGCGCTTTTCGCCGGCCTCCTGCTCGGCCCTACGTCGCCCACCTTCGTGATCGGCATCGCGGCGGCGGCGATGCTGCTCGCCTCCCTCCTCGTCTACCGCGTCCACCGGGACCGTCGCCCCGAATACACCGTCGAAGAGGACGAGGTGGCCGGCGCCTTCCGCGAGGTCACGCGCGGCGCCCGGGCACTCTTCTTTCACCCGGCACTGCGGCTCTCCTCGGCGACGATGGTGCTGCTGTTCCTCTTCGAGGGGTTCATCGAGGTGATGGTCGTCGTGATGGCGCTGGAGATGCTGCACCTCGAGGAGGGGGCGGTCGGCTTCCTCAACGCGACGGGAGGGATCGGAGCCGTGCTCGGCGCGGTGGCGCTGGCGATGCTCTTCGACCGCGGCAGGCTCGTGCCCGCGATCGCCGGGGGCAGCCTCGTGATCGGCGTGGCGACGATGCTGCCGGGCCTATCCCCCCATCCCGCGACCGCCTACGCCGCTCTGCTGGGGATCGGCATCGGCGGCGTCTTCGTCGAGGTGGCGACGAAGACCCTGATGCAGCGGCTGGGTTCCGATGAGACCTTTGGCCGGGTGATCGGCGCTCTCGAGGCGGGTCGACAGGCGGCGCTGGCGCTCGGCTCGATCGGCGCCGTGCTGCTGGTGGAACTGCTGCACCCGGAAGGGGCGCTGATCGCGATGGGGGCGCTGCTGCCGTTCTTCGTGATGATCTGGTGGACGCGTCTGCGCGCCTACGAGGTCGGTGCCCCGGTGGCCGAGGAGCACTACCGGCTGCTGCGCGGCAACTCGATCTTCTCGCCGCTGCCGCTGGCCACCCTGGAGCGACTCAGCCATGACCTGCAGCCGGTCGAGGTGCCGGCGGGAGAGGATGTGATCGTCCAGGACGAGATCGGCGATCGCTTCTTCCTGATCGAGAAGGGCCAGGTCGAGGTCTTCGAAGACGGCGTCTTCCGCCGCAACGAGGGCCCGGGTGAATCCTTCGGCGAGATCGCGCTGCTCCACGACGTCCCGCGCACCGCAACCGTTCGCACGACCGAGGCCACCCGCCTGCTGGCGCTCGACCGCGACCAGTTCCTGCTCGCGGTGACCGGGCACCGTCGCAGCCACCAGCTGGCGCACAGGGTCGTCGACGGGCGCTGGCCCGGCGAGAGCACGGCCGCGGGGGTTCCCGATTGACCTCGCCGCGGAAGCTGCGGCGACGACGCGAAGTCGCGATCCTCTTCGTCGTCGTCGCGGCCGCGGCGATCGCGGTCACCGCCTACGCGACTCACCTGATGCGCAGCCTCGAGCTGCAGAGCGTCGACGCCCGCTTCTCGATCCGGGGCACCCAGGAGCGGCCGGACGACGTCGCGATCGTCGCGATCGACGACCGCACCTTCAGCGACCTCGGGGTTCAGTGGCCGTTCCCGCGCTCCCTGCATGCGCGGGTGATCGACCGGCTGCGGGATGCCGGGGCGAAGGTGATAGCCGTCGACATCCAGTTCACGGAGGAAACCGAGCCGCGTCAGGACTCTGCCCTGATCGAAGCCGTAGGGCGGGCGGGCGGCGTGGTCCTCTCGACCACCGAAACCGACCGCAGCGGCCACAGCCGCATCTTCGGCGGCGAAGAAGTCGTGCGGGAAATCGGCGCCCGGGCCGCAAACACGGTGGTCATCCCGGAACCCGGCGGAAAGATCCGCAAGCTCCACTACGAGATCGACGGCCTCGTCAGCTTTGGCATCGCGGTCGCCGAAGCGGCCACGGGGGAGAAGGTCGCCCCTGGCGAGATGGAAGGCGACGGCGAGGCCTGGATCGATTACCGGGGGCCGCCCCGCACGCTCGCCAACTACTCCTACTCGCGGGTGCTGCGCGGACAGGTGCCGGACTCCGCCTTTCGCGGCAAGAGCGTGATCGTCGGCGCGACGGCGCCGTCGTTGCAGGACGTGCACGCAACCTCGACCACCGCAGACGATCTGATGTCCGGCCCGGAAATCCAGGCAAACGCCGCCTGGACCGCCGCGCACGGCTTTCCGCTCGCCTCCGCGGCCCTGGCGATCGACCTGCTCCTGATCCTGCTGATGGCGGCGGCGCCGGCTGCCATGACGCTCCGCATGAAGGCGCTTCCGGCGCTCCTCGCCGCCCTCTCCCTCGGCCTCCTCTACGCGGTCGCCGCGCAGCTCGCCTTCGACGCCGGCAGCATCCTGCCCGTCTTCTACCCAGTGCTGGCGCTGGCCCTCGCGACTCTCGGCGCGCTTGCCGTCAACTATGTGATCAACGCGCTCGAGCGCCAGCGGGTGCACGACACCTTTGCCCGTTTCGTCCCCGCCGCCGTGGTCAGCGAAGTGCTCGCCCGCACCGACGACGACCTGCGCCTGGGCGGCGAAAGGCGCGAGACGACGGTTCTCTTCAGCGACCTCCGCGGCTTCACCAGCTACTCGGAGCAGTTGTCGCCGGATGCGGTGATCGACGTCCTCAACCGTTACCTGGGCGAGATGAGCGACGCGATCATGGACCACGGCGGCACCCTCGTCGCCTACATGGGCGACGGCATCATGGCCGTCTTCGGGGCGCCGCTGGAGCAGCCGGATCACGCCGACCGCGCCGTCGCCGCGGCCCGCGAGATGCTCGAGGAGCGGTTGCCGCGATTCAACGAGTGGATGGAGGCGGCCGGGATGGGCCGCGGCTTCGACATGGGGATCGGATTGAACACCGGCACCGTGATGACCGGGCAGGTGGGCTCCGAGCGGCGCGTCGAGTACACCGCGATCGGCGACACCACCAACACCGCCTCCCGTTTGGAGGGCATGACCAAGGGCACCGGGCATCAGGTCTTCATCGCCGACTCGACGCGGCGGTTGCTGCAGCGCGAGGTCACGGACCTGGAGCTGGTCGGTGAGCACGAGGTGAGGGGACGCACCCAGGGGATCACCGTCTGGACCCTGCCGACCCGCAAGCGGGCGGGGTCAGGCGACGACGAGGAAGGCGGTGCCGAAGAGGAAGAGAACGTGGAAGGCCTGGTCGACCGCGACCCGCAGGCCTGAGGACGTTTCCGCGAGTCCCTTGACGCGTTCCATGTAGGCATCGAGGAGGCGGCGGTCGTCCTGGACGAGGTGCGGGATCGCGATCGCCGCGCCGATCGCCACCGCCCAGGCGGCGTCGGTCTCGATCCCGATCCAGACGAGCGCTGGGAGGAAGGCGACCATGTAGGTGGCGACGTGGGTGACGAGGGCGCGGCGGCGAACCGGGCCGCCGCTCAGTCCCCGCTCCTTGTTGCGGGCCTGCCAGTCGGTCTGGAGGAGGAAGTCGCCGACGAGGTGGGAGACGACGAGAACGGCGAAGACCTCCACCCAGGTCACTGCCGCCGCCCCGCGATCGCGCTCATATCCGGCAGGCTATGCGACTGGGCGGTTGGCCAGCTGGACAAATAGACCAAAGGAAGCTTGTACCTAAAGTCCGATCGCTCTTCGGTCGAGTAGATAAGGTTCTCAACCCTAATGTTCCGTAAGCCTGCTCTGGCGATGGTGATCGCGCTGCTCGCGCTTACGGCGTTGCCGACCGGCGGCTCGGCATCGACCACCAACACGAGGGTCACCTCGGGGCCGAGCGGGACGATCTTCACCGACTCCGCCACCTTCACCTTCACCTCTCCGGAGGACGGCGGTTTCGAATGCCGGCTCGATTCCGGGGACTGGCGCGATTGGGCCGATTGCTCCTCGCCGCAGACCTACTCGTCCCTGGCCGATGGCCCCCACAGGTTCGAAGTGCGGGCGCTGAACCGTCCCGACCATCCCGATCCGACGCCGGCGGTTGCGACCTTCACCGTCGACACCGACACCGAACCGCCGCAGACCACGCTCACGGGCGGGCCGAGCGGGACGATCGCGGTCGCCACGGCGATCTTCAGCTTCGAGTCGACGGAGCCGGGCGGCTTCCAGTGCCGGCTCGACTCCATCGAGAGCTCCGCCTGGGCCCCCTGCGGCTCGCCTCGGCTCTACACGGCGCTGACCGACGGGCCTCACTCGTTCGAAGTGAGGGCAAGCGACGAGGCCGGCAACACCGACCCGACCCCGGCGGTCGCCGGCTTCGCCGTCTACACCGGCCCGCCCAAACCCCTCGCCGGCGAGACCCTCAACCTCGAAGCGGCGCAGGGGAACGTCCAACTGCAGTGCCCGGGCGAAGACTCCTATACGCGGCTGGTCGGCTTCAAACAGGTTCCCGTCGGCTGTCTGATCAACACCCGGCACGGGGTGGTCGACCTGACCGCCTCGAAAGGCTCCTCGGGAGAGCTGCAGAACGCCGACTTCTGGGGCGGCGTCTTCATTGCCACCCAGGGCAAAGGCGACAACAAGGAGGTCGAGCTGAAGCTCGCCGGCCGGCGGATGTGCGAGCGCAGGGACTCGGCCGGTGAGCCCGTGGCCACGCTCAGCCGCAAGGGGCCAGGCGGCCGCAAGCTGTGGGGAAGCGGCAAGGGCGACTATTCGACCAGCGGCAGCCACGGCTCGGCGACCGTGCGGGGGACCACCTGGCTCGTCGTCGACCGCTGCGACGCCTCGACGCTGATCAAGGTCATCGAGGGGATCGTCTCGGTCCGCGACTTCGTCAAGGACAGATCGCTGACCCTGACGGCCGGGCAGCAGTACGTCGCCAAAGCTTCGATCCCGCGGCTCAACCCCGACGCCCTGCCGTGAGCCGCCACCGCGTACTGCTGCTCGCCGGCGCGGCCCTCTTCCTCTTGGCCGCCCCACCAGCCAGTGCCGGTGAGAAGCTCTCGATACCCGCGGCTCGCGAGCGGGCCGCCACCTTCGCCGAGAGAACCTGCGCGCACGACGACAGCTGCGCCGGCTCTGGGGTCCAGAACTGCCGCCGCCTCGGCGCCCGCGTGGTCCTGTGTCGCATCTTCGATCACCGTAAGACCACGGAGCAGGGCAATTTCGTCTGCACCAGGCTCGTCCGCATGGCGCTGAAGCCGCCCGGTCGTCGCGTCCACGTCACCGGTGTCGGCGATTGGAGCTGTTGAGGTGAGGTAGCGCGGGGTCGGCGTTGATCTAAGTTGGTCGGTCGATGGCGATCGCGACCGCAACCTCACTCGACGTCCACGTCGGCGGCAAGCTGCTGTTCGCCGACGTCTCCTTCAAGCTCGAGCCGCGCGAACGGATGACCCTCTCCGGCCGCAACGGGGCCGGCAAGTCGACGCTGCTGCGGGTGCTGTCGGGAGAGCTGACGCCCGACTCGGGCTCGCTGACGATCCACCGCGGCGCCCGCGTGGCGCTGCACGACCAGCGCCCGCCGCGCGACTCCAGCGCCACCCTCGGCGAGTACGTCTTCTCGGGCCGCAGCGACATGCTCGAGACCGAGGCGGAGCTGGGGCGCCTGGAGGGGGAGATGTCGAAGGGTGCCGGCGAGGAGACGATGGCCGCCTACGCCGAAGCCCAGCACCGGCTCGAAGCCGGCGGCGGTTACCGCTGGCGCGACCGGGTGCTGGAAGTGCTGCGCGGCCTCGGCTTCGAGCCCGAGCATTCCGAGCGGGCCCTCGCGACCTTCTCCGGCGGCGAGCTGACCCGTGCCTCGCTGGCCCGGGCGCTGGCGGCCAAGCCCGACCTGCTGCTGCTGGACGAGCCCACCAACCACCTCGACATCCCCTCGCTGGAGTGGCTGGAGTCCTACCTCGTCGACCTCGATGCGGCCGTGGTCCTGGTTGCCCACGACCGCTGGTTCCTCGAGGCGGTCGGCACCTCGGTGCTGGAGATCGAGGCCCAGCGAGCCCGCTTCTTCGCCGGGCCCTGGCACGCCTGGCGTCAGGAGCAGGCGGCGCGCCAGATCGCCCTCGGCAAGGCGATCGACCGCCAGCAGGCCGAGATCGAGCGGATGGAGAAATTCGTCGAGCGCTTCCGCTACAAGGCGACCAAGGCCAAACAGGCGCAGTCGCGGATCAAACAGATCGACAAGAAGAAAAAGACGGGGCCCCAGGCCGAACGCCGCGACACCCGCAAACTGCGCTTCTCCTTCAAACCGCCGGAGCGACCGGGCCGGGTGGTGCTGAAGCTGGTCAAAGGCAGGATCGAGGTACCGGGCCGGGTTCTGCTCGACAACGCCGAGCTCGAAGTCGAGCGTGGCGAGCACGTCGTCCTGGTCGGCGCCAACGGCAGCGGCAAGACGACCCTGATCGAGACCCTGGCGGGTCGCCGCGAGCCGGCCTCGGGCAGTGTCCGCAACGGCCACAACGTCAAACTCGGCTACCTCTCCCAGCACGCCGACACGGCGGCGGGAGAGGGCAGCGTGCTCGACGCCGCCCAGCGCGAGACCGGCCTGACCGGGCCCAAGGCGCGGGCGTTGCTCGGCGGCTTCCTCTTCTCCGGCGCCGACGCCGAGAAGCAGCTCAGCGACATCTCCGGCGGCGAGCAGCGGCGGCTATCGCTGGCGATCCTGGTCGCCTCCGGCGCCAACGTCCTGATCCTCGACGAGCCCACCAACCACCTCGACATCGAGAGCCGCGAGGCACTCGAGGACGCGCTGATGGAGTACGAGGGGGCCTTCGTCCTGATCTCCCACGACCGCGCCCTGCTGGAGGCGGTCGGCAGCCGCACGGTCGTCTGCGAGGACGGCAGGCTGACCAGCCACGACAGTGGCTGGGCCGAGTACCAGCGCCGCCGCGACGAGCGCGAAGCGGCTGCTGTATCCGCCGCCAAGCCGGCGCCGTCAGCCGGGGCGGCAAGTACAGCGCCACCAAGGAGGT
>CAVYBI010000003.1:0-61469 GCA_963766755.1 uncultured Solirubrobacterales bacterium
CGATGGAGAAGAAGCCGCAGGTCGAGGGCAACGAGGACGAGCTCCCGCGAAAGGCAAGAAAGCGAGAATCAACGCGTCCAAAGCCGACACCGTCACGCGGGGGCGCAAACGCGCCAAAGCCGCGGCCAAAGGCTGAGGCCTCGCGGCGTTGTTCATCTCCCTCGAGGGAGTAGACGGGTCCGGCAAGAGCACCCAGGCGCGGCTGCTCGTCGAGGCGCTTGGCCCCGAGACCGTGGCGATCCGCGAGCCGGGGGCACCGACGCGGCGGAGCGGATCCGCGAGCTGCTCGCCGACCCCGCCATGGTCCTGCCGCCGCTGGCCGAGCTGATGCTCTTCTGCGCCGCCCGCGCCGATCTCACCGAGCGGGTGATCCGGCCGGCTTTGGAGGCCGGCCGCGACGTCGTCTCCGACCGCTTCTCCGACTCCAGCGTCGCCTACCAGGGCGCGCCCGCGGGCTCGGGGTGGGGGAGGTGATCGGCCTCTGCGACACCGCCACCGATGGCCTCTGGCCGGACCTCACCCTGCTGTTGAAGGTCGACCCCGAGGTCGGCCTCGGCCGCGCCGACGGCGACGACCGCTTCGAGTCCGAGGGCCTGGATCTCCAGCGCGCCGTCGCCGTCGCCTACGAGGAGATCGCCACGATCGCCTCCGACCGTGTGGTCGTCATCGATGCCACCGGCAGCGTCGAGGAGGTCCATGCGCGGGTGATGGAGGCGGTCCGGGAGCGCGCTCGATGACCTCCCATTGTCTTTATTCGCCCTCTCGGCGAATAAAGACAAACACAGTGCTGTGAGCGGGGTGTTGGAACAGGCGACCGAGCACCAGGGCCGGGCCCGGGTGGCGCTGAGCGCGGCGCTCGCGAGCGGACCGTCCCATGCCTACCTCTTCCGCGGGCCGCGCGGCGCCGGCAAGCGCGCGGCCGCCCGCGCCTTCGCCGCCGAGATCCTCGCCATCGGGGCCGACGATCCCGAGGACGTCCGTCGCCGCGCCCTGCTCGACCCCTCGCCGCATCCCGACCTCGTCTGGCTGGCGCCGCGCGGCGCCCAGCACCTGGTCGAGGAGGTGCGGGAGCGGGTGATCCGCGCCGCCGCCTACCGCCCCTTCGAAGGGGGCAAGCGCGTATTCGTGATCGAGGCGGCGGAGGCGATGCGGGACGAGAGCCAGAACGCGCTGCTGAAGACGCTCGAGGAGCCGCCCGGGTACGTCCATCTGATCTTGCTCAGCTCCGAACCGGAGGTTCTGCTGGAGACGATCACCTCGCGCTGTCAGCCCGTCGACTTCGCGTCGCTCCCACCAGCAGTCGTGGAGGCCCAGCTCTCCGGCGCCGGGTCGCCAGAGGAGGTAGCAGCCGCCGCCCGCCTCTCAGCCGGAGACCCCGCTCGCGCGGGCTACCTGATCTCGGCCTCTGGCCAGGCGCTTCGCGAAGCCGCGCTGAGGCTGGTCGGGGCGATGGGCGTCGACTCGCCGGACGCTCGAGCGCGGCAGCGCGACCGCCGAGCCGCCACCCGCGCCCCCTGGCGCCTCCTCCTGAAAATCGCAGCGGACGCCGGTGAGGAGACGGAAGCCGCGACCCGCGAGGCCCTGGAGGAGCAGGCCGAAGCCGGGATGAGACGCACGGCCCGCGACATCGCCGAGGAGTCCAAACGCGCCGGCCGCCGTCGCCGCACGGCGATCCTCGACCTCGGCCTCGAGCTCTGCGCCGCCTGGCTGCGGGATCTCGCCGCCATTGCTGCCGGCGCCGAAGACGTCGCCTTCAACTGCGATCGGCTCGAGCAGCTGCGCGCCCAGGCCGGGAGCATCGGCGCCGCTCGCGCCCGCAGGCTGCCGAAGCCGTCCAGGAGACCCGCCGCGGCCTCGAGCTCAACGTCTCCGAGGAGCTCGCGCTAGAGGCGCTTTTCTTCCGGCTCGAGCGGCTGCTCCGCTGAGCCGCCGTTGCGATTCTTCGACCGCTTGCTCGCGAGCTTTTCGATCGCCCGCTCCTGCGCCAGGCGGGTGATCTGCGCGGCCTGGCGGGACATGATCACGCTGAAGTTGAGCGCCAGGCCGAGCAGCAGCAGAAGGACGATCGAGAAGAGGGCGACGTTGGTGTCGCGGACGCCCATCAGCGTCGGCGACGAGCTCGAGCAGGCCGGGGAAGGCGGCGCCGGCGAGCATCCCCAGGCCGGCGACGAACCAGATCGACGCTGTAGCGCTCCTGCAGCCGGTCGCGGCGGATCAGGTCGAGGATCAGCAGCCATGAAGGCGATCGCGATGATCGCGGCGAGGATCCGCGTCTGCGAGGTCAGGTGGACCTGGGCGCCGTCGCTGGCCGCCGCAAGCGCCAGCCGCGCTCACCGCTCCGCCTCGGCGTGCCGCGGCCGGAACTGCCCGACCAGCAGCACGATCGAGGCCCTTGAAGATGAAGAAGGCCGAGCGCAGCGGGGTCAGGAACGAGCGGCCGCCCGCCCGCTCCAGCATCCGCACCGGAACCTCCTCGACCCGCAGGCCCTGGCGCACCGCCAGCTGCAGCGACTCGATCTCGGCGAAGTCGGGCGAGTAGTGCTCGCTGAACAGCGCCATCACCCGGCGGTTGGCGGCCCGCATCCCGCTCGTCGTGTCGGTGAAGCGCTGGCGCGTCGCCAGGGTGAGGAAGAAGCGGAAGACGTTGGTGCCGATCCGGCGCGAGATCGTCGGCCGGTAGTCGTCGCCCTCGGCCGGCCCGCCGGCGTCGCGGTAGCGCGAGCCGATCACCAGGTCGGCGCGGTCGGCGGCGACCTCGGCGAGCAGCCGGCCGACCTCGGCGGCCGGGTGCTGGCCGTCGGCGTCGAGGTGGGCGCAGCAGTCGTAGCCCTCGCGCAGCGCGTAGAGGTAGCCGGTCTGCAGCGCCGCGCCGAGGCCCTGGTTGAAGGGCAGCGAGGCGACGAGGGCGCCGGCCGCGCGCGCCCGCGCCGTCGGTCGCGTCGGTCGAGCCGTCGTCGACGACCAGCAGGTCGGCCGTCGGGCAGGTGCTCGCGGACGTCGGCGATCACCTCCTCGACCGAGGCCTCCTCGTTCCAGGCCGGGATGAAGACGAGAGTCCGCATCGCGGCGATTCTCCCACGCCCGCCCGGCGTCGGATCCGCCTGCGCCGGAGCCGGCATTGGTATTGTGTTAGTAAACCTTCATGAGCTCGCAGGACAAGGCGCCGCTGCCGCGGCCGCCTTTGGGCGCGCGGATCGGCATGCGGCTCTGGCTGGCGGCGGCGTTCGCCCGGTCAGCCTGATCACCGCCGGCGTCGGTCTACTCTTCGGCGACCCGCCGCGCGCCGTCGCTCGGCGCGATCGGCCTCGGCGTCCTGGCCGGCTTCCTGATCGCCGCCGCGATCGCCCACCGGGTCGAGCGCCTCGCCCGCGCCGCCAGGGAGATGGCGCGCGGGCTCCTTCGACGCGCCGCTGGAGACGCGGCGGCCTCGACGAGATCGGCGACCTCGCCCGCGCCCTCGACTCGATGCGCGCCTCGCTGAAGGAGAGCTTCGGCGTGCTCACCGCCGACCGCAACAAGCTGGCGGCGATCTTCGACGGCCTCACCGACGCGGTCATGGTGGTCGACTTCGACGGCCCCGTCGCGCTTCTCCAACAGCGCCGCGACGCGCCTGCTCGACCCGACGGGCCGGCCGCCGGAGGCGATGCTGCCGCAGCTGCAGCGCGCCGCCGAGCTCGGGTTCTCCGCCCACCCGGCGCTGCGGATCGGCGACCGCGCCTACGCGATGCAGGCCCGCGCTCGCTGCCCGACGAGCGCGCCGTGCTCGCCGTCGTGCGCGACCGCACCGACGAGATGCGCCGCGAGCTGGCCGAAGCCGACTTCGTCTCCAACGCCGCCCACGAGCTGCGCAACCCGCTGGCCGGGATCTCGGGCGCGATCGAGGTCCTGCAGGGCGGGCGCCAAGGACGACCCCGAGGCACCGGGACCACTTCCTCGACCGCCTCGCCGAGGACGCCGAGCGGATGAACCGGCTGACCCGGGCGCTGCTGACGCTGGCCCGGGTCGAGTCGCTCGGCGCGGCGGAGAGCCGAGGTCGTCGACGTGCCGGCCGCGATCCGCGACGCCGTCGAGGCGGTGGAGGCGCCGGCGCAGGATCGAGCTCAGCGTCGAGGTCGAGCCCGACCTCGCCGCCAGGGCGACCCGACGCTGCTGCGCCAGGTGCTGATCGGGCTGCTCACCAACGCCTTCAAGCACACCCCGCCCCCCGGCACCGTTACCGTTCGCGGCCGTCGCGACGGCGAGGAGGAGGTCGTCCTGGAAGTGATCGACACCGGAACCGGGATACCCGCGGCGGAGATCGAGCGCGTCTTCGAGCGCTTCTACCGCCGCAGCGAGTCGCGCAAGCAGGAGGGCTTCGGCCTCGGCCTGGCGATCGCCCGCCGCATGGTCGACGTGATGGGCGGCGAGATCGGCGCCACACTCGGTCGAGGGCGAGGGCAGCACCTTCTGGATCCGCCTCCCGCTGGCGAGCCGAGCCCGACCCCGGTGGCATGAGAGATAGAGAGCGGACGATGAGCAGCGGCCGCATCCTGATCGCCGACGACGAGCCCTCGGTCCGCGACTCGGTCGGCTACGCGCTCGCCCAGGAGGGCTTCGAGGTGACCCCGGCCGCCGACGGCGACGAGGCCGCGCGAGATGCTCGGCGACGGCATCCCCTACGACCTGCTGATCCTCGACATCATGATGCCGGGGCCGAGCGGCCTCGACATCTGCCGCGACGTGCGCTCGCGCAGCGCCGTGCCGATCATCGTCCTCACCGCCAAGGACGCCGAGGTCGACAAGGTGGTCGGGCTCGAGGTCGGCGCCGACGACTACGTCACCAAGCCCTTCTCGGTCCGCGAGCTGCTCGGCCGCGTCCGCGCCCAGCTGCGCCGTCGCGAGCTCGACCGCTCGCCGCTGGCGCAGGCGGTCAAGATCGAAGCCGGCCCGGTCGCGATCGACCTCGTGCGCCACGTCGCCACGGTGCGCGGCGAGCCGGTCAACCTGACCCGCTCCGAGTTCCAGCTCCTGCGCCTGCTGGTCGGCCGCCCGGGCGAGGTCTTCGCCCGCGCGCCAGATCATGGAGGAGCTCTGGCAGACCGAGTTCGACGGCGACGAGCGCGCCTGCGACGTCCACATCTCCAACCTGCGCCAGAAGGTCGAGCGCGACCCCCAGAAACCGGAGCTGGTCCTCACCGTGCGCGGGCGTCGGCTACAAGTTCAGCGGCGCCGGCGCCTGAGCTGACGGCGCCGCCTTCCCCCGGCTAGACCTCGCCAGCGTTGCCCAACCCAGGGGGATCGTCCTTCTGTAAACGTGCTCATCTACTTCTAAACTTGCGTATTTGCAGGAAAAAGTAGAAGTCGCTTGACATCAGGAACACGACTATCTACTCTCCAACCGGAATCGGTAAACGCCACTATCCACCTGGGTCGGTGACGTACCCCGATTCAAGCACCAGGGAAGCAGTTCGCAGGGACAGACAGGGAACGAGCCCCGGGAAGGCTCGAGAAAGGGAGAGGCACCGCAGTGAAACGGGACACCGAAGCACCGCCTGCAAGCTCCGCCGCGCTCTTGAATGGCGCCGCGGCGACCGCCTTCTCCGGTCCGGAATCGAACACGACCCGCACCACCCTCTCCTGGGAGAGGGAAAACGCACCCCAACGACAGGAGAGGTAACCGACTATGCATCGCAGACTCCACGACCGCTTCGGCGCGGCGGCTCGATTCCGCCTTCAGCTCTCGTTCTGGCTCTGCGCGCACGCCGCCGCCTTCCTCCTCGTCCCCGCCGCTCAGGCTGCCGCGGAAAGCGGGGAAGTCATCGCTAAACCGCTGCGGCACGGGCGCCGGCACCATCACCACCGACGTCGGCGAACCGCCGCTCAACTGCAGCGGCCCGCCGGAATCGGGGACCTGCGAAACGACGGTCGAACTGGAACCGCTGCCGGCGTTCGGCGGCCTCGAAGGCAAGTTCGTCACCTACACCGCCGCCGCCAACCCCGGCTCCACGTTCGCGGGCTGGCTCGTCGTCGAAGGCGCCTCGGGCGAAGGATGCGAAGACCTCTCCGGGTCGTGCACGGTCGGCATCATCCCGGCGCTCGGCGTCCCCAAGGCGGAAGCCTGGGCCACCTTCACGGCGGCCGCGGTCGATCCCACTCTGACGATCGACACCTCGACCGGCACGGGCTCGGGCAGCGTGGAATGCGAAGTCGAAGGCGGACCCGCGGAACCCTGCGAGGCGAGCTATGAAGAAGGGACCGAACTGACCCTGGTCCCGAGCGCCGACGCCGGCTCTGAATTCGCCGGCTTCGAGAACGGGACCGGAGACGCGGCGAGCTGCGCGGGCACGAGCCCCTGCTCCCTCACGCTCGAAGAAGACTCCGAAGTCGACGCGCCCTTCGAGCTGATCGACCGCTCCCTCACCGTCGAAGAAGGCGGGACGGGGAGCGGAGAAGTGCAGTGCGACACCGGCGCCGGCCCGGAAGCCTGCGCCGCCACCTACCCGCACGGCACGGCGCTCACCCTGACCGCGACCCCCGACGCGGGCTCTGAATTCCTCGCCTGGTCTGGGGACTGCGTCGGCGCGACCTGCGAACTGACGATGAACGCCGACAAGACGGTCGAAGCGACCTTCGAGTTGATCGACCGCTCCCTCACCGTCGAAGAGGGCGGCGCCGGCTCGGGAGAAGTGCAGTGCGACACCGGCGCCGGCCCGGAAGCCTGCGCCGCCACCTACCCCGACGGCACGGCGCTCACCGCGATCGCCACCGCCGACCCCGGATCTGAATTCGGCGGCTGGACCGGCGACTGCGACGAAGTCCAAGAAGACGAATGCGAACTGACGATGGACGCCGACAAGACGATCGAGGCGACCTTCGTCCAGGAAGGCGAAGTCACCCTGATGCTGATCAAGGGCGGCCACGCCGAAGGCGGCTCCGTGCTCAGCACGCCGGCCGGGATCGACTGCGGCCCGACCTGCGACGTGGAGACGGCCGAATTCGAAGACGGCCAGGTGGTCAGCCTGCAGGCCACCCCGGCAGCGGGCTATGCCTTCGCCGGCTGGCTCGGCTGCAAATACGTCAGCCCGGGCGTCTGCCAGGTGACCGTCACCGGCGCGGAAACCGAAGTGACCGCCGTCTTCGTCAAAGACGGCGTGGAGGGCCCGGAAGGCCCCGAAGGACCGGAAGGACCGGAAGGACCCGAGGGACCGGAAGGACCGGAAGGACCCGAGGGACCTGAAGGCCCTGAAGGACCGGAAGGCCCCGCCGGCCCGACCGGCCCGACCGGAGCGACCGGCCCCGCGGGAGCGACCGGCGCGGCCGGCCCGACCGGCGCGGCTGGTCAGAACGGCGCCCCCGGCGCCCAGGGCCCGGCTGGCGCCCAGGGCCCGCAAGGCCCCCGGGGCCCGGCGGGCAAAGTCACCTGCAAGGTGAAGCAGAAGGGCAAAAGGGTGAAAGTCACCTGCACCGTCAAAGCCAGCGCCAGCTCCTCGCGGATCCGCTGGCGCCTGATGCGCGGCGGCCAAGCCCATAGCCACGGCGTCGCCGCGGCCGGCCGCCTCAACCTCGACCTCAGCCACCTGCGCGAGGGCCGCTACGTCCTGCGCGTCGAGGGCCAGAGGGGAACGAGGATCGTCGTCGGCTGAGGCGCTCTCGAGCGGCGGGGCGGACCTCCGCCCCGCCGCCGAGCCGCCCGCCGCCGGGACCGCGAACGCGACAAGGGGAGCAGATGCCACAAGTTGAAGACAAGAGCGCCAGGGGCCTTGGAGCCCTCCCTTCTCGGCGAGCCGGATTCGCGTCCATGCTCGCGGTCGCCGCGGTCCTGATCTTGAACGCCGCGGTCGGGGCGGCGCCCGCCGCCGCGGCCCCGCCGCATACCTGGGACGCCTGCGATAGCGCCGCCGCCCCGGCGGGCCAGCGGTGCACGCGTCCCCGCGGCCTCGCCGCCGACCCCGACAACGGCCACATCTTCGTCGGCGACGGAGGCAACGCCCGCATCGTCGAGCTGAGCCCCTGGGGCGGCTTCCTGCGGGCCTGGGGCTGGGACGTCGTCGCCTCCGGACCGGGCGAGGACACCAGCGCCCCCGAAGACCAATTCGAGGTCTGCGTCCCGGCTGACGGCGACGTGTGCCAAACGGGGGTCTCCGGCAGCGGAGTCGGGCAGTTCCAAAACCCCTCGTCGGTCGCGCTCGACTCGGCCGGCAACGTCTACGTCTACGATCCGGCGACCCACCGGGTGCAGAAGTTCTCGCCGAGCGGCCAGTTCCTGCTGATGTTCGGCGGCGACGTCAACCAGGGCGGCGGCGTCCCCGCCAACCCCGGCGACGTCTGCGCCGCCGCCCACGTGGCCAACGGCGACACCTGCGGGGCCGGCAGCCTCGGCGCCGGCAACGGCGAATTCGGCGCGGTCGACAACTTCAGCACGCAACTGGCGATCACCGCCAGCGACAAAGTCTACGTCGGCGACGTCGGGCGCATCCAGCGCTTCGACACCAGCGGCGCCTACCAGGGGCAGGTGACGATCGCCGGGGAGACCGTGCAGCACCTCGCCGTCGATAGCGCCGGCAACCTCTACATCGCCTACCGCGGCAACTTCCAGGGCAACAAACCCGACGTGGTGAAGATCGCGCCGGTGGACGGGCCGGCCGGGTCGACGCTCGCGACCTTCAAAGCGGCCAACCCGCACGGCCTCGCGGTGGCGGAGAACGGCGAGGTCTACGTCTTCGACGCCGCCACGATCCGGATCAAACACTTCAACGCCGCCGCGAACGAGCTCGAAGCCTTCGGCGGGGGCCTTGGCGGTCAGCTCGATCGGCCTGGCCGCCAACGTCGTCACGACCGGCGGCGGAGTGGCCGTCTACTTCGCCAATCTCGGAACCGGCTTCTCCTCTAAAGACTTCGTGCGCGCCTACGGGCCGCGGCCGGACAAGTTCGGCTCCCCGCCGAGCGTGGCGCCGGAGATCGAGGCCCAGTACGCGGAATCGATCTCCACCGACGGGGCCCTGGTCAAAGCGCGGATCGACCCGCGCTTTTGGACCGAAGCGACCTACTTCGTCGAATGGGGCGAGGCCGACTGCGCGACGGTGGGCGGCTGCCCCAACCGGGTCCCGCTGAGCGACGCCGCGCTGGGCGGCGGGCAGACCGGCTTCGGCGTCAGCGCCAGCGCCTTCATCGGCGGCCTGCAGCCCGGCGCCACCTACTACTACCGCTTCGTCGCGGAGAGCGGCGGCGGCGGCCCGGTCCGGGGCCCCGGCGGAACCGAGGCGCTCGACGGCCCGGCCGGCCGCTTCACCACCTTCGCGCCCGCGCCCGCGGCCGGCGCCTGCCCCAACGACGCCCTGCGCCTCGGCGCCTCGGCGGCGCTGCCGGACTGCCGCGCCTACGAGCTGGTCTCGCCGCTGGACAAAAACGGCGGCAACATCCAGGCGCTGCGCCCGGCCGATTGATTCGGTTCGGTCGCTACACCTCCTACAAACAGAGCTCGCTCGACGGCGAACAGAGTCACCTACTCCGCGGGCTACGGCCTTCGGCGACGCGGTCGCCGGCCCCTACGCGAGCCAGTACATCTCGAGCCGCGGCGCGGCGGGCTGGTCGACGCACGGGATCTCAGCCGCCGCGCGGGACGGCGATCGTCGAGGGCAAAATAGCGCTCCCCCACGTCAGCTGGGACGCGGAGAACATGTTCGAGAGCTTCACGCCGGACCTCTGCAGCACCTGGGTGCGCGACACCAACCTGGTCCCGCTGACCGCGGAGGCCCTGCCTGGCTTCGTCAACCTCTACCGGCGCTCGAACTGCGGGACGGAGGGCTATGAAGCGCTCAGCCGCGACACGGTCGGCGGCCCCGGCGCGCCGGCCCCCTTCCCGCCCTTCACCGAGCTACCTGAACAGCTTCGGCGAGCCGTACAACCAGGGAACCGGCCCGGGCCTGCGGCTGCAGGGCTACTCGACCGACCTCAGCCACCAGGTCTTCTTCTCCGGGGCGGCGCTGCTGCCGGAATGCCGGACGGAGACCACGGGCAGCTCGGTCAGCTTCCAGTGGCTTCGAGACGGCGTCCCGATCGCCGGCGCGACCGGCCCGACCTATGAGATCGCCCCGGCCGACGAAGGCGCGGCGATCCAGTGCCAGGCCTTCGTCTTCGGAGCGGGCGGCGGCGCGACCCAGATCGCCAACGCGCCGCTGATCGTCCCGGCCGGCTCGGCGACGCCCCCGGGCGCGCCGGCCAGCATCGCCGCGCCGAGCGGCCCGGCGCTGCCGGTCGGGGACCCCGGCGGGCAGACGCTCACCTGCGCCCCGGGCAGCTGGAAAGGCGCGCCCACCTTCACCTACCAGTGGTATCGCGACGGCGTCGCGATCGCCGGCGCCACCGCCTCCACCTACACGGTCAGCGCCGCCGACCTGGCCAGCGCCGCCGCCTTCCAGTGCGCGGTGACGGGGACCAACGCGCAGGGCGCGACGGTCAAGGCGAGCGCCGCGAAGACGACGACGCCGGCCCCGGCCGGGCCGCCGCCGCCGGAACGTCAGCATGGGCAGTAAGACGCTCGCGGATCTACGACCTGCACGACGGCGAGCTGGAGCTGGTCAGCATCCTGCCGAACGGCGCGCCGGACCCGCAGAACTCGGTCGGGGGGACAGCTCGGCAAGACCATCTCAAAACCGCCATTCGAACCTCACGCACGCGGTCTCCGAGGACGGCTCGCGGATCTTCTGGACCTCGAAGGGCGACAGTTTCGCCGAGGGCCCGGGCAAGATCTACGTCCGCATCGACGGGCAGACGACGCTGCCGGTCTCCGAGGCGGTCTCGGGCGCGGCGGCGCGCTTCTGGACGGCGGCCGCGGACGGCTCGGCGGCGCTCTTCACGAGCGACGGCTGCCTGTATCGGTTCGACGTGGAGGCGGCGCTCGCCGCCGACCCCGAACCGGCGAGCGAGCTGGCCTGCGAAGCGCCTGGCGTGATGGGGGCGAGCGAGGATCTCTCGCGCGTGTACTTCATCGTCCGGGAAGTCCTCGCGGCCGGGGCGCAGGCCGGGGAAGAACAACCTCTACCTGGCCGAGGGCGGGGCACTGGGATTGGTGGCGAGCCTGGCCGACGCCGATGACGAGTTCGGACGAAGGCCTGATGACCCCGATCCACGCGAAGCCGCTCTACCGGGCGAGCCGGGTGAGCCCCGACGGGCGCTTCGCCGCCTTCCAGTCGTTCGGCAACCCGACCGGCTACGACAACGTCGACCCGGCCGACGGCAAACGCTACAGCGAGGTCTACCGCTACGACGCGGTGGCCGAGGAGCTGCTCTGCGTCTCCTGCAACCCGAGCGGGGCGCGGCCGAGCGGGGAGCCGCATCACGCCAGACCTACGACGCTCTGGAAGGCACCCCATGGCCAAGTCGACGGCGAGGAGGTGGGGGACCAATTCGGCGCCAACGCGCTGCTGCCGACCTGGGAGCGGGAGCTCTACCCCTCGCGGGCGCTCCTGGCCGACGGCAGCCGCGTCTACTTCCACAGCTACGAGGCATTGGCGCCGCGCGACACCAACGGGATGCGCGACGTCTACCAGTGGGAGGCGCCGGGCGCGGGCAGCTGCGAGGTCGGCGGCCGCGACTACGTCGCGCAAAACGGCGGCTGCGTGAGCCTGATCTCGACCGGGGTCAGCCCGCAGCACTCCGAATTCCTCGACGCCAGCGCCGACGGCCGCGACGTGTTCATCACGACGACCAGCAACCTGCATCCGGGCGACGAAGGCCTGATCGACGTCTACGACGCGCGGGTCGGCGGCGGCTTCCCGTTCCCCGCCCAAGCGGCCGGCTGCGAGGGAGAAGCGTGCCAGTCCCCGCCCGCCCCGCCCGACGACCCGACCCCCGCCTCGGCGGCCTACCAGGGCCCCGGCAACGTCAAGGAGCCGCCGGCCAAGCCGCGCTGTCGCAAAGGCAAGCTGCGCAAGCGGGGGCGCTGCGTGAAGCGCAAGAACCGCGGCGCGCGCCACGGCAAGCGCTCTGACCGAGCCAACCACGACCGGGGGAGCCACCGATGAAGCGCCTTCTCTCACCGCTAGCCCTAGCCCTGATCGCCCTCGCCTGCCTGCCGGGCGGCGCGCAGGCGGCCTTCGGGCTCAGCGACTTCGAGGTCGAGGCGACCAACGAGGACGGCAGCGTGGCCACCCAGGCCGGCTCGCACCCCTTCGCGCTCAACACCTTCTTCGCCTTCAACTACACCGGCGCGGCCTTCACGGCGATCGCCGACGGGAAAGCGCGCGACCTGATCGTCGAGCAGCCGGCCGGGCTGGTCGGCGACCTGACCGCGGCGCCGACCTGCTCGACCGCCGGCTTCCTCGCCGATAGGCCGGACAACCCCATCTGCCCGCTGGAGTCGGTGGTCGGGATCCAGGCGGCCTCCTACGCCAACGTCAACTTCTTCGAAGACGCGGGGCCGATCTTCCTGCTGCCGGCGCCGCCCGGGGCGGCGGGGCGGATCGGCTGGAAGGTGAACGGGGTGCCGGTGGTGGTCGACCTGGGCGTCAAGGAGGCCCCCGAGCACAACGCCTTCGCCGCCTCGCGGGGGATCAACCAGACGCTCAGCGTCTTCGGGACGATCATCGAGCTGTGGGGAGTGCCGGCCGACCCGGCCCACGACCTGGTGCGGGGCAATTGCGCGCCCGCCGCCGAAGAGCCGGCGACGCTGGCGGCGGCGCAGGCGGGGGAGCGGCTCGGCCCATCGACCGTTAGCAAAGCCTGTCCCTCGAACAGCCCGCTGAAGCCCTTCCTGACCCTGCCGCGCAGCTGCGAGGGCCCGACCGTCACCCGCTATGAGGCGCGCTCCTGGCTGGAGCCCGACCTCTGGCTGAGCGGCGAGCACGTCGGCCCGCAGATGAGCGGCTGCGGCCTGCTCGGCTTCGACCCCTCGATCGCGGCGGCGCCGACCGCGAAGGCGGCGACGAGCCCGACCGGCCTGGACTTCTCGCTCAACGTGGCCGACGACGGCCTCAAGAACCCGAGCGGCCTGGCCGCCTCGGACATCCGAAAAACCGTCGTCACCCTGCCGGAGGGGATGTCGGTCAACCCCTCCCAGGCCGAAGGCCTGGAGGTCTGCGCGCCGGCCCAGGCGGCGCGCGAGAGCGCCCAGTCAGACCCCGGCGAGGGCTGCCCGGAGGCCTCGAAGATCGGCAAGCTCGAAGTCGAGACCCCGCTGCTGGGGGAGGAGGTGCTGAACGGCTCCCTCTACATCGCCGAGCCCTACAACAACCCCTTCGGCTCCCTCCTGGCCCTCTACATCGTGATCAAGGACCGCGAGCTCGGGGTCTCGGTCGTGCAGCCGGCGCGGGTGAGCGCCGACCCGCGGACCGGGCAGCTGACCACGACCGCCGATGACCTGCCCCAGCTGCCGTTCTCGAGCTTCCGCCTGCACTTCCGCGAGGGGACCCGCTCGCCGCTGGTGACGCCGCCCAGCTGCGGCAGCCACACGGTCAAAGCCGTGATGACGCCCTGGTCGGGCGGCGCGCCGATCCTCAGCGCCTCGACCTTCCAGATCGTCTCGGGCCCCGACAACACCCCCTGCCCCAAAGGCGGCCTGCCGCCCTTCAAACCGGCGCTCTTCGCCGGCACGCTGAACAACCGCGCCGGCGCCTACTCGCCCTTCAACCTGCGCATGTCCCGCGCGGACTCCGAACAGGAGATCACCAACTTCTCGATCAAGCTGCCGCCGGGCGTGGTCGGCAAGCTGGCCGGGATCCCCTTCTGCCCCGACGCGGCGATCGCCGCCGCCAAGGCCCGCACCGGGCCCTTCGGCGGGGCCGAGGAGCTGGGGGCCCCCTCCTGCCCGGCGGCCTCTGAGGTCGGGCGCTCCCTGGCGGGCTCGGGCGTGGGCCCGGCCCTGACCTACGTGCCGGGCAAGCTCTACCTCGCCGGCCCCTACAACGGCTCGGCCCTCTCCCTGGTCTCGATCACCGCCGCCAAGGCCGGCCCCTTCGACCTCGGCACGGTGGTCGTGCGCTTCGCCCTGCGGGTCAACCCCGAAACGGCCGAAGTCTTCGTCGACGCGACCGGCTCGGACCCGATCCCCCACATCATCCAGGGCATCCCCGTGCATCTGCGCGACATCCGCGCCTACAACGACCGCCCCCAGTTCGTCCTCAACCCGACCAACTGCTCCCGCACCTCGACCGCCTCGACCCTGCTGGGGGCGGGCCTTGACTTCGCCAGCGCCCTGGACGACAACCCGGTCACCGTCTCCACGCCCTTCCAGGCCGCCGACTGCGCGGCGCTGCCGTTCCGCCCGAAGCTGGCGCTGAGCCTGCGGGGCGGCGCCAAGCGCGGCGCGAACCCGGCCCTGCGCGCGGTGCTGACCGCCAAGCCCGGGGAAGCCAACATCGCCTCCACGGTGGTCGCGCTGCCCCACTCGGCCTTCCTCGATCAGTCCCACATCCGCACCGTCTGCACGCGGGTGCAGTTCCGCGCCGAAGCCTGCCCGGCGGGCTCGATCTACGGCAAGGCGCGGGCGATCACGCCGCTCTTGGACGCTCCCCTGGAAGGCCCGGTCTACCTGCGCTCCTCGGAAAACCCGCTGCCCGACCTGGTCGCCCACCTGAGGAACGGGCAGATCACGATCGACCTGGTCGGCCGCGTGGACTCGGTCGACGGCGGCATCCGCTCGAGCTTCGAATCGGTCCCCGACGCCCCCGTCGCCAAGTTCGTCTTGACCATGCAGGGCGGGCGCAAGGGCCTGATCGTCAACTCGACCAACATCTGCGCCAAGCGCTACCGGGCGAAAGTCGAGATGGAGGGCCAAAACGGCAAGAGCTATGACACCAAGCCGCGGCTCGGGGTCAAGTGCGCGAAGGGCCAGCGCAAGGCCGGCGGGCGCAAGTCGCGCGCCGGCTCGGGGCGCTCCCGGGCGATCCGCTAGCCGGTGGGGGCGCGTCGCCTGGCCAAGGCCGGGGCTCTCGCCCTGGCGCTGCTCGGCGTCGCGGCGGGGGCGGCGTGGGCGGTGGTCGTGCAGCGAGAGGGGCTGCGGATCACCGTCTTGAGCCAGATCAAGCCCTTCGAGCTGCCGCGCGAGGGCGTCGCGCCGATCGCCGTCTTCCTCGCCGGCCACGTCGCCTCCACCGACGGCGCGATCCCGCCGCAGCTGCGGCGGATGACGGTCCGGGTCAACCGCCACGGCCTGCTGCGCTCCCAGGGCCTGCCGGTCTGCCGCATCCCCCAGATCCAGCCCGCCTCGACCGCGCGGGCCCTCGCCAACTGCGGCGAGGCGGTGATCGGCTCGGGCCGCTTCTGGGCCCACATCGTGCTCCCCGGCCAGGACCCCTACCCGACCCGCGGGCGGCTCTTGATCTTCAACGGGCGCGAGGCCGGGAGCCCTGTGATCTTGACCCACATCTTCACCTCCGACCCCTTCTTCAGCTCCTTCGTCATCACCTTCGCGATCAAGCGGATCGACAGCGGCCCCTACGGCACCGAGCTCTCGGCCTCGCTGCCCCAGGCGCTCGGCTCCTGGGGCTTCGTGGATCGCATCAAGCTCACCCTGCGCCGCAAGTACCGCTACCGCGGCCGCCAGCGCAGCTACTTCAACGCCGGCTGCCCGGCCCCGGCGGGTTCCCGCCTCACCTCCTTCCGCCTCGCCCACGCCGACTTCCGCTTCGCCGGCGGCGGCGCGCTCGGGGCGACCGTCGCCAAGAGCTGCGCGGTGAGCGAATGAGCGCCCGCCGCGCGGCCCCCCTCGCCCTGGCCCTGGCCTGCCTGGCGCTCGCCCCCGCCGCCCCCGCCGCCTACGATCCGCTCGGCTCCGGGGAGGCGAGGCTGCTGCTCGACAAGGGCTTTCGCGCCTCGCTGGCCGAGCACGGCGTGAAGCTGCGCGCCAGCGAGTCGGCGCGGCTGCGGGGCGCGGCGGCGATCTTCCCGGTCGCCGGGGGCAAGCTCGACCCGACGATCGGCAAGGGCGCGATCGAGCTGGCGGGCAGGCTGACCTTCTCCACCGCCCGCAAGCGCCTCGGCCTCGACCAGATCATGGTGAGGACCGAGCCCGCCCCGCTCTTGGCCAAACTGGGCGGCGGCCAGCTGAAGATCGGCTCGCGGGCGCGGATCGGCTTCCGGCGGGTCGGCTTCGGGGCCCGCTTCAGCGCCCGCGAGGTGAGGCTGACCGCCAAGGCCGCGACGCGGCTGAACAAACGCCTGCGCCTGGGCGAGGCCTTCGCGGCGGGCCAGCGGATCGGCGACCTGCTCCTCGCCGCCCAGCCCGCCACCGCGACGGTCCTGAGCCGCGGCCGGGCCACCTTGCTCCTCGCCCCCGAGATCCTCGCCAAGCTCGACCGGCTCTTCGTCTCGGCGAACCCGATCCACCCCGCCGAACGCGTCGGGGCGAGCTTCACCTTCCCGATCATCCCCGAGGGGACGATCGCCCCCCAGGGCGGGGCCGGCGTCCTGCGCGCCGGCGGGGACATCGAACTGCTGCAGCTCAGCGGCGGGCAGATCTTCTGGCACGAATTCTGGCTCGACTTCGCCGCCCGCCTCGACAGCGCCGAAGTAGAGATCCAGCCCTCGCCGCCCTACCCCGGCAAGCTCGGCCGCGTCGGCCTCTTCGAGATCGGCGCCGCCGCCTTCGAAGCCGACCCGCGGGCGCGCGCGGTGAGCGTCTCCGCCCCGCTCGCCCTGCAGGCCGCCGCGGCGGCCGCGATGAACCAGGCCTTCGCCGCCGGCGAGGAGGTCTTCCGCGCCGGCGAGCCCCTGGGGACCGTCTCCTTCACGGCGCGGACGCAATAGCCGCCATGGGGGCGATCGGCGAGCCCGGGAGGACCCTGGCGGCGGCGCTCGCCGCGGCGCTCTGCCTCGCCCTCCCCGCCTGCGGAGAGGGGGGAGGGCAGGAGCGCGGCGCGCCCCAGCGGGAGCCCCCCGCCCCCGAGCGCGGCGAGGACTCCGGCGGCGGCGCCGAGCAGTTCCGGGTGGAGGGCGGCGACAACAGCGTCCAGGAATTCGGCGAGGAGGCGAGCGAAGCCGAGCTGCGGGCCGCCGCCGCGGCCCTGCACGGCTTCCTCGAGGCCCGCGCCGAGCGCCGCTGGGCCGCCGCCTGCGCCCAGCTCAGCCAGGAGGCGAGGCGGGGCCTCGCCGGCTCGCCCCTGGGCGAGCCGGGGGGCGGCTGCGCCGCGAGCCTCGAGGCCCTCGCCGGCGGGCTCTCGGGCGCGGCCCTGCGCGAAGCCGCCCGGGTCGACGTCGGCTCGCTGCGCGCCGCGGGCGGGCAGGGCTTCCTGCTCTACCGCGGCCCTCCCGAGGGGACCGTCTACGCGATCTCGATGAGCGAGCAGGGCGGCGCCTGGAAGGTCGCCTCCCTCGCCGGCATCCCGCTGGGCTGAGGGGCGCTCGGATGCCTTCCCACGGAGCTACCTGCGATCTGCCGGCCCGACCGCCGGCCCCCGCCGACCCAACCGAAGCGGAGCAGCGCAGGCGCGTCCTCGCGGCCACCGCGAGGCTGGTGGCCGCGGGCGGCTACGGCGCCACAACGGTGAACTCGATCGTCGCCGAGGCCAGGGTCGGCAAGGAGACCTTCTACAGGTGCTTCGAGGACAGGGAGCATTGCTACCTGGAGCTCTACGACGAGTTCGCGGTCGAGGCGACGAGCCGGATCGGCGGCGCCTTCGCCGAGGCCGACCGCCCCTGGCCCGAGCGCGTGGCGCGGGGGCTGAGCGCCTTCATCGAGTTTGCCCAAGAGCAGCCCGCCGAGGTCGCCGCCTGCATCGGCGAGCCGCTCGCGGCAGGCGCCGCGGCGACCAGCCGCTACGAGGATCTGCTCGCGGCCGCCGCCGGGCTCCTGCGCTTGGGGCGGTCGATCGACCCCCGCGGCGCCGAGCTGCCCGAGTCGCTCGAGCGGACCCTGGCGGGTGGCGTGGCCTGGATGTTCGCCCGCGAGCTCGACGCTCACGGGCCGGACTCCCTCGACGAGCTGCTCCCCGACGCCCTCCGACTGCTCCTCGCGCCGTACATCGGCGACGCCGCCGCGGACGACGTGGCGCGCCGTCGCCGCTGAGGGTCCCGCCAAGCCTCGCCCTGCCCGCCGCAGCCGGCACTGGACAGAGCCGACGCCCGGACTTGAACCGGGGACCCCTTCATTACGAATGAAGTGCTCTACCAACTGAGCTACGCCGGCGGGCGCAGGCTCATTTTAGGGAGATCGGGCCTCGGCTCCGCTCCCGACCGGCGCCGCGTCGTGGGGCAGGTGGCCGCAGACGGGGCAGTCGGGCGCCGGGACCACCGGCTCGCGTTTCACCGCCAGCGTCCGCAGGTCGGAGATGTGGGAGATGCCGAGCGTCGAAGGCTCGGCCAGTCCGGTCAGCAGGTGCAGGACCTCCAGCGCCACCTGGCCGCCGATCATCCCGCAAGCCGGCCCCAGCGTCGCTGCCGGCGAGGCTTTGGCGCGGCGCTGCTCCACCGCCACGTCGAAGAGCGGGTACTCGCGCCGGTAGGCGGTCTCCTGGCAGGCGAAGCAGCCGGTCCTCCCGGGCACATAGAGGGGACCGACGCGCGCGATCGGCGGGAAGTGGCTCATCGTGATGTAGGGGATGCCGGCCTCGAAGCAGGCGGCGTTGCACCAGCGCTCGATGTCGTGGGCGGGCCAGTCGGCCGCGTCGATGACCACGTCGGCGCCGTCGATGAACTCGGCGATCTCGGCCTGGCTCTCGAGCCGTCGCGCCGTCGAGGTCACCCGCATGGCCGGATAGAAGGCGCGCAGGCGCGCGGTGGCCGCCTCCACCTTGAGCAAACCGATGTCGGCCTCGGTATAGAGAACCTGGCGGTTGAGGTTGCTGGGCTCGACCCGGTCGCCGTCGATCAGCCACATCTCGCCGACGCCGACGCTGGCCAGCCACATCGCCGCCGAGCCTCCGAGGCCGCCGACCCCGAGCACGGCGAGCTTCGCCTCGCGCAGTCGCCGCTGGCAATCCGACGGCGCCAGCCCCCGTGGGCCGATGTCGCTGAAGTAGCGGAGCTGGCGGTCGAAACGCGCCAGCTCCGCCGCGGGGACGAGATCGTCGTCTGCTGCGTCCTCGACGGCCTCCAGCTCCTCGAGCTGGGAGATCGTGTCGGCGACTTCCTCCTCCCCGAACTTCTCCAGCAGCTGCTCGAGCGTGTGCTCGCCGTCGAGCGCCTCCAGCAGCTGCCGTTGCTCCTCGTTCGGCTTCTCGATGCGAATGTCGTTCTCGGCGCTCGGACGCATCAGGTAGACGTCGCCGTCGGGCGTCCCGACCGGTTCCGTCGTGCGCTTGATCCGGGGCCGAAGCACCGAGCCGCTAGCCGTGCTTGTGAATCGAAACCGCTGGTATGGCGGATGAAACGTGGCCGATTTGCATAGCCAACCCCCTGTTCATGTCTGGACGGATGCTTCGCCGAAAACCCAGCTGGCGACGCGTTGGTAGAGACCCGTATACCAGTGGAATTCGTTTCTATGATCTGGCAGCCCCTCCCAATATCCCTGCAAATTTCCTGAAAAAGGCCTAGTAGTTCGCTTACGATGAAGCGATCAGACGTTCCATAGAACTGGAGGACTCGCTTATGGCGTCCAAGCCGCAAAGCAAGAAAGGCGGGCGGTCACGGAACCGAAACCGCGAAATAGTCGATCAGCGCGTGATCAAAGCTCTCGGACACCCGGTGCGGGTCCTCGCTCTGGCGATTCTCAACGAACGCGTTGCCAGTCCCAACGAAATCGCCCAGGAGCTCAACCAGACGGTCGGGCATGTGAGCTACCACATCAAAGTTCTGAAGAAATGCGAATGCATCGAGCTGGTTGACACCGCGCCGCGCCGCGGCGCGGTCGAGCACTACTACCGCGCCACCTCCCGCGCCTTCATCGACGACGAAGCCTGGCGCCGCCTGCCGGCCTCTGTCCGTCCCAGCTTGACCGCGACCTTGCTGCAGGACATCTTCGAAGATGCCGGTGGGGCGCTGACGGCGGGCACGTTCGACGCGCGCGACGACCGCCACCTCGCCTGGACTCCGATGATCGTCGACGAGCAGGGCTGGGACGACATCAGCGAGGCCTCCGCGGCGCTGCTGGAGCGTGTCTTCGAGGTGCAGGCGGAGAGCGCCAAGCGCCTGACCGAGGCAGAGAAACCGGGCATCCAGATCTCCGTGGCCTCGATGGTCTACGAGACCCCGGCGTCGGAGGAGCGGCGGCCCACGCCGAAGAAGGACTAGCCCGCCAGCTCTTTCGCGCGCCCGAAAACGGAGTCGATCATCGGGACCGTCAGCCTGCCCGTGAAGGTGTTCTGCTGGCTGGGGTGGAAGCAGCCGAGCAGCTGCCAGCGGTCGAGGTCGGCTTCGGCGCCGTGGCCGAAGCGGGGTCGAGGGCGCGGCGCCTCGACTCCGCGGGCGCGGGCGGCGCGCAGCGCCCCATCCCAGGCGAACGCGCCGAGGGCGACGATGACCCGGCAGCGCTCCAGCAGCTGCAGCTCCCGCTCCAGATAGGGCAGGCAGTTGTCGCGCTCGCCGGGGGTCGGCTTGTTGGCGGGCGGCGGGCAGCGGTTGACCGCCGTGACGTAGGCGTCGCGCAGGCGCAATCCGTCGCCGCGGCGCTCGGACTCGGGGCGGTTGGCGTAGCCGGTCCGGTGCAGGGCCGCGTACAGCCACTCGCCGGAGCGGTCGCCGGTGAACATGCGGCCGGTGCGGTTGGCGCCGTGCGCGGCCGGCGCCAGGCCGACGATCGCGACCCGCGCCGCGGGGTCGCCGAAGCCGTCGAGGGGCTTCGCCCAGTAGTCCTGGCCGCGGTAACGGCGCGGCGGATCGGCGGCGCAGGCCTCGCGCCAGGCGACCAGGCGGGGGCAACGGCGGCAGCCATGGACCTCCGCCGCCAATGCCGCGAGCGCCTCGGCGCCGCCGTTGCTCATAGGCTTGTCCGCCTCGCCATGGCTCCGTACCGAATCACTTGCGGCGGCGCCGCGCGGCGCGCCCTCCTCCTGCTCGCGGTCGCCGTCGCGACGACGCTCGCGCTGGCGGCCTGCGGCGAGGACGGCGGCAGCGCGACGACGGCCGTCTCGGACAAGGCCGCCGACGCCGAGACGCTCAACAACGTGCTCGCCCGCGAGCTGGCCGCGATCCGCGCCTATGAGCGGACCTTGCCGCTGCTGCGCGGTCCCGCCCTGGCTTCGGCCCGCGAATTCCGCGCTCAGGAACAGGAGCACTTCGACGCGATCGTCAAGGCGCTGCGCGGGCTCGGCGAAGCGGCCGAGCCGGAGCGGGAAGAGATCGAAAGCGAGGGGCTGAAGACGCCGGCTGACGCGCTCGAGTTCCTCTATGAAGTCGAAAGCGTCTCGGTCGCCCACTACCTTCGGGCGATCTCGCGCTTGACCTCGCCCTGGCCGCGCGCCCTGCTCGGCTCGATCGCCGCCAACCAGGCGCAGCGCCTGGTCGTCCTGCGGCGGCTGCTCGGCGCCGGCGCCGCGGAATCGATCCCCGAGGCGTTCGAGGACGGGACCGCTCCCTCGCCGGCGGAGCTGGCGGCCGAATGACCGGCCCCCTCTACGCGATCGGCCGCTTCTGCTCGCGTCATCACTACCCGGTCATCGCCGCCTGGGTGGCGCTCGCGATCGCGCTCGTCGCGATCGGGCAGGCCGGCGGCAGCAAGACCAGCGAAAACCTGACGCTGCCCGGGACCGACTCGACGATCGCCACCGAACTGCTGGAAGACGATCTGCCGGAACAGGCCTACGGCAGCAACCCGCTGGTGCTGGAGGCGCCCCGCGGCGCGAAGCTGACCGCGCCGAGCTACAGCGCCGCGGTCGCCGCAACGGCGACGCGACTGGAAGCGCTCGGCGAGGTCAACTCGGCGGTCAGCCCGCTGAGCCCGGCCGGGAAGGAGTTCCTCAGCGAGAACCGCCAGATCGGCTACATCCCCGTCTTCCTCGACGTCGGGCCCGGCGATATCGACGAGCAGCAGGCGGAACGAATCCTCGATGCGGCCGAGCCGGCCCGCGCCGCCGGCCTCCAGGTCGCCGTCGGCAGCTATGTCGGCCAGCAGCTCTCGAAGCCCTCGACCGAGGTGAGCGAGGCGATCGGGCTCGCCGCCGCCGTGGTCATCCTGCTCTTCGCCTTCGGGACGGCGACGGCGATGATGCTGCCGATCGTCTCAGCCCTGATCGGCCTCGCCTGCGCGCTCTCGATCATCCGCATGCTCGAGCACGTGCTCCAGGTGCCCGCCGTGGCCTCGACCCTGGCGACGATGATCGGCCTCGGGGTCGGGATCGACTACGCGTTGTTCATCGTCACCCGGCACAAACTGCAGCTCGCCGAGGGGATGGAGCTGCGCGAGTCGATCGCCCGCGCGACGGCCACCGCCGGCGGCGCGGTCGTCTTCGCCGGCTTCACCGTCGTCATCGCCCTCTGCTCGCTGGCCTTCGCCGGCATCCCGCTGGTCAGCACGCTCGGCTTCACCGCGGCGGTCGCCGTGGTCGTCGCCGTCGCCGCGGCGGCGACGCTGCTGCCCGCGATGCTCGGGGCGCTGGGGCCGCGGATCGACTCGCTGCGCGTCGGGCTCGTCAAGGCGGGCTCGGCCGAATCGGCGCCGCACGGCTGGCGGCGCTGGGCGGAACGGGTCGCCGCGGCGCCATGGCGCTCGGCGGTCGTCGCCCTGATCGTGCTGGTCGTGCTGGCGCTGCCGATCTTCCAGCTCGAGCTTGGCCAGAACGACATCAGCGCCGCGCCCAAGGACACGACGGCGCGCCAGGCCTACGAGGGGCTGAACGAGGGATTCGGGCCGGGCGTCAACGGGCCGCTGCTGATCGCCTCCGAGTTCGGATCGCCGGCGGAAGCGAAACAGGTGCTCCCCGGCCTGCAAAAGGCCGTCGCCGGCGCCGCCGACGTAGCCGCGGTCAGCGAACCGAGCTTCGACGAGCAGGGCACGGCGACCGTCTTCACCGCGATCTCCAAATCGGCGCCGTGGGCCGACGAGACGGTGGACCTGGTCGACGGCCTGCGCGAGACGACGATCCCGCAGGCGTTGAAGGGAACGCAGGCTCATGCCTACGTCGGCGGCCAGACCGCCGGCTACATCGATCTCGCGACCCAGATCGGCGACAAGCTGCCGCTGATGATCGCGATCGTCGTCGCGCTCAGCTTCTTCGTCCTCCTGGTCGCCTTCCGCTCGCTGCTCGTCCCGATCAAGGCGGCGGCGATGAACCTGCTCTCGGTCGCCGCGGCCTACGGCGTCGTCACCGCCGTCTTCCAGCTCGGCTGGGGCGCCTCGCTGATCGGGCTCGACCACGCGATCCCGATCGTCAGCTTCGTCCCGCTGCTGATGTTCGCGATCCTCTTCGGGCTCTCGATGGATTACGAGGTCTTCCTGCTGACCCAGATGCGCGAGCACTACGAGCAGTACGGCGACGAGCGCCGCGCCGTCGTCGAAGGGCTGGCCAACACCGGTCGCGTCATCACCTCGGCCGCGGCGATCATGGTCTGCGTCTTCACCAGCTTCGTCCTCAACGGCGACCCGGTGGTGAAGGAGTTCGGGGTCGGCTTGGCGATCGCGATCGCGATCGACTCGACCCTGGTCCGCTGCCTGCTCGTCCCCGCCGTGATGGTGCTGCTGGGCAAGCGCGCCTGGTGGCTGCCGCGCTGGCTCGACCGCGCCGTCCCCCACGTCAGCATCGAGGGCGAGGAGTACTTCGCCGAGCGCGATTCCTCCGGCGGGCCGAAAAACGTCCGCGCCCCGGACGGAATCGGCCCATCGGCCAGACTAAGGCGCATGTTCCCGCTCAACCTGCCGAATGCGCTGACCCTGCTGCGCATCCTGGCGACGCCCGTGGTGGTGGTCGCGCTGGTGGGGGAGACGCCGAACGGGGACGCGCTCGCCGCCGCGGTCTTCGCGCTGGCCGCGGCGACCGACGGGCTCGACGGCTACTTCGCCCGCTCGCGCGACGCCGTCACCACCTTCGGCAAGCTGATGGATCCGCTGGCCGACAAGCTGTTGATCACCGGCGCCCTGCTCTCGCTGGTCTCGCTCGGGCGGCTCGCCGCCTGGGTGGCGATGGTGATCATCGGGCGCGAGATCGCGGTCACGATCCTCCGCACGATCGCCGCCGAGCGCGGCATCGTCATCGCCGCGAGCTGGCTCGGCAAGCTGAAGACGGTGCTGCAGATCGCCGCCGTGATCGCGCTGATCGTCGCCGACCCCGCCCCCCTCGGCGTCCACCTGCTGGTCTACGCGGCTCTCCTCGTAACGGTGATCAGCGGCGCCGACTACTTCTTCGGCCTAAGGCGCCGCATCGAGCGGCAGCAGAAGGAACGAGCTGCCGCGGCATAGGGAGTCGGGGGAGGGCTCGATGGAGCCTCCCCGCTGTTGCTCCAGCGAGTCCCCCCCGACTCCCTACGGAGCAGGCGTCTCGAGCCACTCGCGCCGGGTGAGGTGGCGGGCCTCGTGCTCGCCGCTGCGCAGCTCGGCCCGCAGCGCGCCGAGGGTGCCGTAGCGCTCCGCGACCACGTTGTGGCGGTGGATCGTCTCCAGGTTCTCCTGACGCGCCATCACGAAGGCCTCGTCGGGCAGGTCGGGATAGCCCTCGACCACCTGCCGCATCATCTCGCGCACGCAGTCCTCGACGAACCGCGGATTTTCGTGCGCCTTGACGACCACGGCCATCTCGTCCGGCCGCTTCATCAGCTCGTAGATCTCCGAGCTCATCGAGCTCTCGACGATCCGCAGCAGCTGCGGCGCGTCGATCCAAGCCGGGCCGCCCTCGGGGCAGCCGACGTGGAGGGTGCCGATGCCCCGCTGGTTGTGGGTGGCGATCGGGACCAGGTCGACGACGCGCTCGATCTCCTCGGGGGAGAAGCCCTCCGCGGCGAGCCGCTCGCGAGAGAGGCCGGCGACCATCTCCTGCGCGCAGGGGCAGGCGGTCATCCCCTGCGCCTGGACCCCGGTCAGCGTCCGCGTGCCGCGCTCAGAGGCCACGGCGGTCCCGAAGAGGACGTAGATCTCCTGCGTGGTCTTGCCGCTCTCAGGCGTCGTCACCGTCTCCGGGTAGCGGGCGGCGACCGAGACCTCGGCCCGCAGGCCGTCCTGGCGCTCGCGCACCCGTTGGGCGACGTGCGCGGCGAGGATCTCGGCCTTGAAGGCCTCGCCGAGCACCACCTCGTCGATCGCCTCGCCGACGATCTCCTCGAACCGCGACATGTGGACGCCCGCCTGCTGCGGGTTGAGGTCGACGAAGCACTCGAACTCGGCGTAGTAGAGGTTCTCCGCCCCGTCGGCCTTGACCCGAATCACCTTCTCGACTCCGGTCACGCCGACCCGCGAGAGGCTGACTTGGGTCGCGGGCAGGGAGGCCTGCACGTCGGCGGGGGCTGGGGCGGCGGTCGGCTGACTCGGCATCTGCTTACTCAGGGTAGCGACGCAGCGGTCGGTGGCTCGGCGCGGCCGGAGCGGATCGCCTTCCCCAGGACCCGATGAGGAGTTTTTTCCGCCTATACTTCGCCGCGGCCGGAGCTTTAGGGCCGGCTCCATGGGAATGGGGAGAGCTGCACCGGAGGGAGTGACCATCGAACCGTTGGAGACGGGGACGGATGTCGTCGAGCGCGACGGAGCGGAGGAGAGCCGCTCGTCGAGATCGAGGAGCTCCGCGGGCTGATCGCGCTGGGCCGCGAGCGCGGCTATCTGACCTTCGAGCAGATCTCGACCACCCTCGAGGAGGTCGAGATAACCAAGGAGCAGGTCTCCGGCCTGCACGCCCACCTCGTCGAGCACGGGGTCGACGTGATCGCCGAGGACGGGGTCAGCGCCTACAAGGAGCAGCGCAGCGGCGAGAGCGGCGGCGGTCCTGCGAAGAAGGCCGAGCTCGACCTGACCGTGGAGCCGAGCCTCGACTCGCTGCGCCTCTACCTGCGCTCGATCGGCCAGGTCGAGCTGCTGACCGCGGGCCAGGAGGTGCAGCTGGCGAAGCGGATCGAGCGCGGCGACATGCTGGCGAAGCGGCAGATGGTCGAGGCCAACCTGCGGCTCGTCGTCTCGATCGCCAAAGGCTATCTGGGCCGCGGCCTCAGCTTCCTCGACCTGATCCAGGAGGGCTCGCTGGGCTTGATCCGGGCGGTCGAGAAGTTCGACTACCGCCGCGGCTACAAGTTCTCCACCTACGCGACCTGGTGGATCCGCCAGGCGGTGACCCGGGCGATCGCCGACAAGGCGCGGACGATCCGCATCCCGGTTCACATGGTCGAGAAGCTGAACCGGGTCGCCCACGTCGAGCGCCAGCTGGTCCAGAAACTGGGGCGCGAGCCGGAGCCGGCGGAGATCGCCGAGGAGCTGCGCTGGCCGGTGGCCGACGTGCGCGACATCCTGCGGGTCTCCCAGCTGCCCGTGTCGCTGGAGAAACCGGTCGGCGACGAGGACGAATCCGAGCTTGGCGACTTCGTCGCCGACGACGCCGTCCTGGAGCCCTTCGAGGAAGCGAGCGAGCACCTGCAGAAGGAGGGCGTGCGCAGGGCGCTCGACGCGCTGCCCGAACGCGAGCGCCAGGTGATCGAACTTCGCTACGGCCTCTCCGGCGCGGAGCCGCTGACGCTGGAGGAAGTCGGGCGGACGTTCGGGGTCACCCGCGAGCGCATCCGCCAGATCGAGAACAACACGCTGAAGAAGCTGCAGCGCCTGCCGGAGGCGCAAATGCTCCGCGAAGCCAGCTAGCGCGGCGCCAGCACGAAGACGGAGATCTCACGGTCGAGCTTCTCCTTGTAGCGATCGAAGCCGTCGTACTGGGCGATGTGCTTGCGCCAGAGGTCGGCGCGCTCCTCGCCCTCGGCAACCCGGGCGCGGACCTCGCGGCGCTCCCGGCCTAGCTCGACCTCGGCCTCCGGGTCGGCCTTCAGGTTGAGCGACCAGGCCGGAATCTTGGCGTTGCCGGCGTTGGTGTCGATCAGGACCACGTTCTCGCCGTCGGCCAGGAAGACGACCGGCGCCGTGCGCCGCTGGCCGGATTTGCGGCCGGTGGTGGTGAGCAGGAGGACGGGAGCGCGCCCGACCTTGCCGCCGACCCGGCCGCCGCTGAGCCGGTACAACGGCACGTTCAGCTTGCCCGTCCAGCGCAGCCCGGTGGCGCCGAGGGACATCGAGAGGCGCGAGTAGAAGCGATCGCTCGGCACGGTCGGGTTTGTACCGCATCGCGAGACAAACGCGACCGGTGGGCGTAGAGTGGGTCCATGACCGCGCCGCACCCGTTTCGCCGCGCCGCCGAAGCGAAGGACCTCGACGCGATGACCGAGGCGCTGCGCGAGGACGTCGTCCTCCACAGCCCGATCCTCTTCCGCGGCTTCGAGGGCCGGGAGGTGGTCAGCCAGGTCCTCACCCACGTCGCCGCGACGATCGAGGACCTGACCTACACCGACGAGCTGGTCGAAGGGGACACCGTCTGCCTCCGCTTCAAGGCAAGGGTCGGCGACCGCGAGCTGGAGGGCATCGACTTCCTCGAGCTCGACGCGGACGGCAAGGTCGCCGAGCTGACCGTCTTCATGCGCCCGCTCTCCGCGATCACCGTCTTCAACGAGCGGATGTCAGAGCGCTTGGGCGTCTCGTAGTCGGCGCCTCGTCGCTCTCTTTAGAATCGTCCGCGATAGCCACCAGGGGGAGTGTCCGAGTGGTTAAAGGAGACGGGCTGTAAACCCGTTGGCTATGCCTACGCAGGTTCGAATCCTGCCTCCCCCATATGTATGACCTCGCGGACCGGGTGTTCGCCATCGCCGGCGTCGGCGGCGGCCTGGGGCCGCTGGTGGCGGCGCGGCTCGCGGAAGGGGGGGCGACGGTCGCCGGGACCGATCGGAACCAGAGCAAGCTGGACGCGCTCGCGGCGGAGCTCGGCATCGGCGAGCGTTGGGACGGGCGCGCGGTCGACCTGCTCGACGAGGAGGCGGCGCGGGGTTGGCGCACGGCGCTGGTCGAGCGCTTCGGCCGGGTCGACGGGCTCCTCCACCTGGTCGGCGGCTGGCGCGGCGGCCAACCGCTGCACGAGGCGCCGCTCGTCCGATTGGGAGCTCCTCCATGACCTCCTCGTGCGCACGGTCCAGCACACCACTCGCGCCTTCCACGACCAGCTGGCGGCGAGCGAGCACGGCCGCTTCGTCCTGGTCTCCGCCAAGCAGGCGCAGGCGCCGACCAACACGAACGCCGCCTACGCCGCCGCCAAGGCCGCGGCCGAGGCCTGGACGCTCGCGCTCGCCGACGGTTTCGGATTGCGCCGTGCCACCGCGAACATCGTCGTCATCGACGCCCTCCTCACTCCGCGCATGCGCGAGGAAAACCCGCACGGGGACTTCCCTGCCTTCACCCCCGCGGAGCAGGTCGCCGAGGCGATCGCATTTCTCTGCTCAGATGCAGGAGAAAAGATGAACGGTCAGCGGTTCGCGCTTACCATGGCGAGATGAGCCCGGCCCCCAAACGCCATCAGGCGCCCGACGGAATGATGACGATCGGCGAGCTGGCGCGGCGCACGGGAATGACCGTGCGCAACATCCGCGCTCACCAGACGCGTGGGCTGCTGCCGCCGCCGGAGGTGCACGGTCGAACCGGCTACTACAACGAGGACCACGTCGCCCGGGTCGAGCTGACCCGTGAGATGCAGGCGGAGGGGCTGAACTTGGAGGCGATCCGCCGGGTGCTCGAGAGCACCGAGGGCTCCTCCTCGGAGATCGTCGACTTCGCTCGAGCCGTGCGCGCCCCCTTCGAGGACGAGACTCCCGAAATCTTCGAGCGGCGGGAGCTGGCTGAGATCTGGGGAGGGAAGGAGCTGGACGCGAAGCTGGTCCGGCGTGGCGAGAAGCTCGGCATCCTGCGCGAGCTGCCGGACGGCAAGATCGAGACGATCAGCCCGCGCCTGCAGCGCGCCGGCGGCGCGCTGGTCGAGCTCGGGGTCAGCCCCGAGGCCGCTCTCGACACCGCGGACAAGCTGCGCCGTCAGGCGGACGCCGCCGCCCGCACCTTCGTCGACCTGTTCGTCCAGGAGATCTGGGAGCCGTTCGACAAGGCCGGTCGCCCGGAAGAGGACTGGCCGAAGGTGCGCGAGGCCCTCGATCGCATGCGCCCGCTCGCCTCCGACGCGGTTCTGGCGATGTTCCAGATCGCGATGGGCGAGGCGACGGAGAAAGCCGGGGAACGCACCCTCGCCAATGCCGCCAGGTCGGCCAAGTCCAAACGCGGCAAGCGGCGTCGCTGAGCCCCTATCGCCGCCGCCCTCGTCAGCCGTCGAGCTCCGGCGGCAGCGCCTTCGGGCCGTCGGGATAGAGCTCGCGCAGCTGCTCCTCGTTCATCTCCAGGGTGTTGGCCGCCTCCGGCGGAGCGCCGACGACGAGCCAGAGCTGGTCGGCGTCGGTGTCGTTGAAGAGTTGGCGCACCGAGCCGGGCTCGACCAGCAGCGAGTCCAGCGGGCTCAGGGAGAGGGGCGGCTCGGCGTCGATCCTCACCCGTCCGCTGCCCTCGAGCAGCACGTAGAGCTCCTCCTGCGCGCGATGGCGATGCTTCGTCGACGCCTGTCCCGGCGCCAGCCGCCAGAGCCGAGCGCCGAGCGCGCCGGCCTCGAGCTGCCCGCCGAGGTCGGTGTTCGCCACCGCCATCTGGTTCGACGCCCGCCAGAAGGCGTCGGCGGAGCGAAGCAGGCGGTAGGCCATCGCCCGCCTAGAGCTCGAGCCAGGCGCCGGCCGGGCCGAGGTTGCGGACCGGCGTCTCGCCGACCTTGCTCTCGCAACCCCACGACTCGTGGATGTGGCCGCAGACCGCGAGCCGCGGGCGCTTCTGCTCGATCGCCCGCAGCAGCGCCGGGCTGCCGAAGGAGGTCCCGTCGGCGCTGGCGTCGCAGTGGCCGCGCGGCGGCGAGTGCAGAACCAGCACCGCGTCCTCCGGGCAAGGGGCGAGCATCCGCGCCGCCTCGTCCTCGTCGAGGTCGAAGCTCCATTCCCAGGGGGTGACCGGGATCCCGGCGCCGAGGCCGAAGAACTCGGCGCCGGCGATCGTCGTCCCCTCGCCGTGGAGGACGGTGGCCGCGCTCCAGCCGGCGGCCGCCTCGCGCAGGGCGTCGGCGGTCTCGTTGTTGCCGGGCACCAGCACGGTCGGCGTCTCGATCGCCGCCAGCGACGCGATCGTCTCCTCCAGGCCCTCGTGAACCGAGGCGAAGTCGCCGGCGCCGATCACGACGTCGGCCTCGGACGCCATCTCGACCAGCTTCGCCCCCTGCTCGAGGTCGCGGTGCAGGTCGCTGAAAGCGAGCAGCTTCACAACCGCAACCTACCCGCTCTCGGCGCGGGTCCGCGGGGTCGAGTCGAGCAGCGTCTGGCCGATCGCCAGGCGGGGGATCGGCCGCGGTTCGATATTGTCGCGGCCGCAATGCCTCCCGTCTTCTGGCTCGGCCTTGGAATCGCAGGCTTCATCTTCGTCGTCGGCGCCATCTCCGGCGCTCGCTCGCGTACGGCCAGCCTTGGCAGCGGCGCCGCGATCGGCGCTTATCTGGGTGTGATGTGCGCCTTTCCACTGCTCGCGATCGGGCTCGCGACCAGCTAGCTGCCCGACGCTCAAAGTCGTGCGCATACTCGAAGCCCGCGCGGGTACTCGACAGTCCCAGTCTTCCAAGGAACGGAGAGAGAGATGACCCCCGCGACTTCGGCTCCGACCGTCGCGCTCAGCGATGGCGCCGAGATCCCCCAGCTCGGCTTCGGCGTCTTCCAGATCCCCCCTGAGGACACTCAGGAGGTCGTGGAAGAAGCGCTGGCAGCCGGCTACCAGCACATCGACACCGCCGCGGCCTACGGCAACGAGGCGGGAGTGGGGGCGGCGATCGCCGCCACCGGCATCGCCCGCGAGGACGTCTTCGTCACCACCAAGCTGTGGAACAGCGAGCAGGGATACGACTCCACTCTGCGGGCCTTCGAGCAGAGCCTCGAGCGCCTCGGCATGGACCGCGTCGACCTCTACCTGATCCACTGGCCAGCCCCGAAAGCGGACCGCTATCTCGATACCTGGCAAGCCTTCGAACGGATCCAGGAAGAGGGCCTATCGCGCTCGATCGGCGTCTCCAACTTCCGCATCGAGGACCTGCGGCGGCTGCGGCGAGAGGCCGACTACATGCCCTCGATCAACCAGATCGAGCTGCATCCGCGCCTGCAGCAGGCGGAGCTGCGCGCCTGGCACGCCGAGCACGCGATCGCCACCGAGGCCTGGAGCCCGCTCGCCCAGGCGGCCCTTCTCTCCGATCCGACGATCGAGGCGATCGCCGCCCACCACGAGCGGACCCCCGCCCAGGCGATCCTGCGCTGGCACCTGCAGCTCGGCAACGTCGTCATCCCCAAATCGGCGACGCCGGAGCGGATCCGCGAGAACATCGAGCTCTTCGACTTCGAGCTGAGCGAGGACGACATGGGCAGGATCGCCCGCCTCGACGCCGGCGAGCGCATCGGGCCCGACCCCTCCACTTTCTCCGCCCCGCCCCGTCGCCCCCGCTAGCTCTAGGCCTCCTGCTACCAGCTAGGGAGTCGTTTGCGCGGGCGCTGGGGCCGGGGCGGGCGCCGCAGGCGTTTTCGGCTTCGGCGGCAGCGGCGGCAGGAGGCCGGCGTTGTAGTCGGCGTAGGGAAGGAAGTTGGCCCGGCGGATCTTCAGGCGCAGGGTGTTGGCCGTGCGGGGATAGAGGTTGAGGTCGTACTGATTGCCGGCGCCGAAGCCGACGTAGTAGACGAGCATCCGCACCCGGGGACGTCTCACGACCCAGGCGATCAGCTGTTTGACGAAGCGCGGTTCGTCCTCGACGTGGATCGCCCACTCGGTCACGGCGACTGGCTTGCCGCGCCATTGCTTGCCCTTGTAGAAGCGGTTGAGGTCTTTCCAAACGGGATACTGGGAGTAGAAGTCGGTTCCTACCCAGTCGACCCAGCGACGCCCCGGCCAGTAGTTGCCCGGGAAGTTCCCCTTCACCCGCGGCGAGCCGCCGGGCAGAGGGCTCCAGACGATGCTCACCGGCGCCGCCGGCAAACTTTCGGGGTTCGGCCCTTTGGTCCGGCTCAGGGGCGGCAGCCCGATTTCCGCCAGCGTCGCGTTGATCCCTTCCAGGGTCTGGCCGCCGCGCACGATCGCGGCGATGCGCCGGAAGGCCTGCTTGTACCAGCCAGAGGTGTGTTCGCCGCCTTTCTGGCTGCCGTCGCAGTTGACCGCCGACCAGGCGTTGAGGCAGCGGTTCGGCTCCCCCAACGGCCGGATATAAGCGGGCAGCCCGCGCTCGGCGAAAAAGGCGTTGAGTTGGAGCAGGTAGTTGTCGCCGCCGCCCAGCGCGATCCGCTGCGGCGTGATCAACTCCGCCAAGGTCTGGTCATCGGCGGTGGAGATCGCCAGGATCGGTCGCGTCCCCGTTTCGCGCCAACGTTCGTAGGCCGCGTTGAGGCTGTTGCCCCAAGGGTGGAAGGTCTCCAGCAGCGCCGGGTGCTTGGCAGTGAAGGCCGCGAATTCGTCGAACTCCTGGGTCGTGCCGCGGTCGCTGACGCCGAGGAAGACGTTCGGCTTCGGCGGGACCAGGCTGATCGCGGCGGCCTGGGCGGCGAACACGGCCGTCACCACGGCGGCAAGCGCGACAGCTCGGTTAGGGACTCTCCAGCACATCGCTCATCCTTCGCGGCTCGACTCCGAGCGCCTGCGCGTCGGCCGTTCCGCGCTCGCTCACCATCCGCACCTCCATCAGCTCGGCCTCCTCCCAAGTCGCAAACACGGCTTCGCCGAAAACGGAGCGCATCGCCAGGAGGCCGGCGCGCACGAGGGGCAGCGGCAGGTGGACGAGCGGCCGCGGCCGGCCGGCGATGCGGCTGACCAGGTCCGACATCTGGTCGTAGGTGAGGGTCTCGGGCCCGGCGAGCTCGTAGCGCGGCCGCGCCTCCCGCGCCAGCGAGGCGACGACGCAGCGGGCTACGTCCGCCGCCCAGATCGGCTGGAACTCCGCCTCGCCCTGGCCCGAGACCGGCAGCACAGGCAGGAAGGAGAAGCGACGGAGCAGCGTGATCCAGGGGTCGGTGTGGTCGTAGACGATCGAGGGAGCGAAGACGGTCGTCTCCAGCGGCGAGGAGGCGACCGCCTGCTCGGCCAGCCACTTGGCCCGGAAGAAGCGCGTGCGCTGGGCGGCATGGGCATCGAGGGCGCTGAAGAAGGCGAAGCGCCGCACGCCGCTGCGCTCCGCCGCTCGCAGCAGCCGCACGGTCGCCAGCCCGTTCAGCTCCTCGATCCGCTTCGGCGGCTGGTCGCGGATCGTCGCCGCCAGGTGGATCACCGCATCGACCCCCCGCAGCGCCTGCCGGACCAGGTAGGGATCCGACATCTCGCCGAGGTCGCCGAGGGCGATCTGCACGTCGACCCGCCGGGCGCCGAGGCGCCGCGGCTCGCGCACCAGGCAGCGCACGTCCTCGCCGCTCGCCAGCAGCAGCGGCAGCAGCCGCGAGCCGATGCTGCCGGTCGCCCCCGTCAGCAGCAGCATCGCCGCAAGCCCTGTCGCCGTGCGCGCCTCATTGCAGCGACCAACCCTAATGACCCCCTGCGCCGCCCCATTTCCCTAGAATGTGCCCTTGCTCTCGGCGGGGGCTCATCGGTCTCTGTCAGGCATCGCAACCGACTTAGGAGAACCTCTCGAATGACCTACGTCATCGCCGAGCCCTGCATCGGCCAAAAGGACAACTCGTGCGTCGAGGTATGCCCCGTCGACTGCATCCACCCGACGCCTGACGAGCCCGACTACGACTCGGTCGAGATGCTCTATATCGATCCGGACGAGTGCATCGACTGCGACGCCTGCGTCGAGGCCTGCCCGGTCGACGCCTGCTTCGCCGAGGACCAGCTCCCGGCCGAGTGGGCCAAATACGCCGAGATCAACGCGAACTACTACAAGAGCAAAGCGGCGTAGCACGCGAACTACTACAAGAGCAAAGCGACGTAGCAATTGTTTGCCGCTTGACCAAGCGGCATTCGATCCAACACCGGCTGCTCTCCGATGCGCCCGGCTAGCGACTCCTCGCTAATCACCGGCTCGATCCACGCTCGGCGATCAATTCGACGTGCGCCCGTTTTGGGTCGCCCCGATGCAAGCGGAAGCCGTCGAACAAGCGCAGGAGCGCCGAGCGCACCGCCTCGATGCTTGACGCATCGGTGATCTCCCCGGCTACCGCTGCACGGATGCTTGCCATCTGTTCCAGCAGTTCGGTCTCAGCGTCCGAGACGGTGGCGCTCGCTTCCGTCCTGGCAAGCTGATCGCGAAACCGCTCGACTTTGGCAGCCGCCGCCTCGCGCTCGGGCTCCAGGTCTGCCCGAAGCTCCCGCCACTCGGCGGCGGTCAGCTCGCCGTCGGTGCTTCGCTTAGCTGCTCGCGCGTCGCATCCAGGTCAAGCCCGATCTGCTCGAAGTAGGCGAACACCGCCGCGTCAACGTCGGCCCGCTTCGTCGGCGGCATGTCGCAGGAGTCAGGGTCGAGCGCCCGGGCGTGGCACAAATAGAATTCGCTGATCGAGCCGCTTCGGTTTCTGGCGGTGCGTGGGACCATCGGCTCGCCGCACGCTCCACAGCGCAGGAAGCCCTTGCGAAACAGGTGCCGCCCTGAGCTTGGGCGCCCTCGGCGATGCGTGCGGGCCTTCGCGCCTCGAAGCGCTTGCACCTGATCCCAGGTCTCGCGGTCAAGGATGCCCTCATGCTCCGCCTCGATGAGGATCGTCACCGTCGCGGATCAATCGGCAAGCGTCGGGTTTGCGAGGATGTTCCGCACGGTCCCCTGTCGCCAGATCCCACCGCGAGCAGTTCGGATGCCGTCCGCGTGAAGGTTCTGGGCGATACGGAGCTGTGAGGTTCCGGCGAATTCCGCCACGATCCTCTCCACGATTGGCCCCTCGGTCGGGTCGCGAACAAGCTCCCGCTCGTCGGCCGCGTTCCGCGCGCCGGCATCGCGTCGACCGCCGCCCGCATCGCCCCGCCCGCCTATGTCCTCGCCGAGCTGGGGGCGAGGCCCGCCGACCCCGCGAAGGCCCGCGCCTGGGATCGCGGCCTCGCCGTGATCGAGGGCTACCGCCAGCGGAACGGGGTCACGGATCAAGCCCGCGCGTTCGGCGGCGAGTCGAAGGACCGCGCCGCCCAGGAGCGGCGGCGTTGGAGATCGAGCGCCTGCGGCGCTACCAAAAGCAGCTAGGGCGAGAGCGCGACGGGCACCAGCACGTCAGGGAGCGAGGGCTTGGGCTAGGACGATGAGCGCCTTCCACCTCTCGGGAAATGTTTATGCAAACTGACTTGCAGGAAAACGGTTGACGATCTCCGGTATCTCTCGTCCGAAACGAAAAGCGCCCGAAGCCCGCTCCGCGCTCATGACGTTCGCCGCGGAGTATTCGCGCCGGGAGGCCGAGCTAGAGAAAGTTGCTGAGAAGTTGCGGGCGGACCGGGACAAAGCGATTTGCAAGGCTTACAAGGACGGCTTGCCGATGTCGGCCATTGCCGAGGTACTGGCGATCAGCCACCAGCGCGTTTCGCAGATCGTTCGTAGCTAGGCTCAGCCGCATCCTCGCTTTAAGGCGGCTCAGATCGTCACGTCAAGCAGTTCGTTGGCGCGGATCGCGGCGAGCGTCGGTCCAACGATCTCGCCGTTGAGACGTAGAAGCCCGTATCTGCGCAGCTCCGCGATCGCCTGTTCCCAGGGTTCGGGATCCTGATCGCCTAAGCGCTGGGTGACCTGGGTCCGGACAAGTTCTACGACCGTGAGCGTGGCGGGGAACTGTTCCAAGACCTCGCTGAGGATGCCCTGTTGTCGGCGGCGATCTTCCTCGCCTGGCAATCGAGTCTCAACCTCGCTCATGGATTCACCAGGTCCCTGGCCCAGGCCGAACCGGAGACGACTTTGCCGCCGTCGATCGTCAGAAGTGCCTCGCCGACGAGATCGCAGACTCCGCTCTCCCACGGCGGCGCTCTCGGGGCTCGGTGAGAACTTCAGAGCCAGCTCAAGAATCGTCTCGTCTTCGTGGCCTTCGCCGACCACGTAGGCGAGAAGCGCGGAGCGGACCCGCAACTCCTCGTAAGAGGAGCAGGCAAAAGGATCGAGCGCGGCGGGGCTGGAGGTCCTATCGAGTCGGCGGCGTAGCACGGCAGCGGCCAGTCCTCACCCTTCGCCGTCTTGTCGTCGGCTGGAGTCGAGGACCAAGAGAGGCCAACCGTCGCCGTCCACCACCGAGACGTAGAAGCTCTCCACCGTGCCCCGCACCGGGATTGCATCGGTGAGGGCGAGAGCATGAACGTCCCTGAGAATCCGAACGTGGTAGCTGACGGTTGAGAGATGCACTCCCAGCGCATCCGACAGCTCACGTGGACTGCGGGCCTCGCCAGCATCGTGAAGCGCGCGAAGGACCCGGCGGCGCACCGGATGGGCCAATGCCTTCACCAATCCCACGGACGTGGGAGCGGTCGTCGGTCGGCGTTTGAGCCTCCGTGTCGGTTCGCTCCGGCGGGCGGCCATCACGCGGACCCTGACCGACGGGAGATGTACAGCCGGACGGAGCGCCGGGAGAAAGAATCCCTACAGCGCCCCGTCCGACTTGATCCTGCCGAGTGCCGACCGGGCAGGGCTGGCACTACTCCGGGGGTGGCAGGAAGATTGTGGCCTCGAGATCGAGGCTGTAGGGGCGCCCGCTCCTTCCGCGCCTCACATGTGGACGCCCCTAGACCTTTGACCTGGGAAGGGGGGGCGGTCGGCAGCCGGGTTGCAGGGACGCCCGCGCGGGGTGGTGGGGGCACGGTCACTCTGCCTCAAGTCCGCCAGTGAGCTTCGACGGTAGAACAGCATCCAGCACATGGCGAAGTTGATTCCCGGTCCCCTGCCAGCGTGAGGGTGCGAGCCGGTAAATCCGTTCCGTGACTCCGCGAACCGGCCTAGAGTGATCCAGTTCGACCATGCCGCCGTTCCGAAGTGCCTTGAGGTGGTAGTGGCAGTCGCCGACGGTTGCATCGCCGAATTGACCGGAGAACATGGTGGGGCTACCAGGGCCGGCGTCGGCTAACGCAGTCAAGAGACGAACGCGCAGAGGATGGCCCAGCAGGTTCGCCAGCCGTGCGATCTCGTCGGCGGCCTCGACGCTGACGGTCGCGCTCGTCAACGAACATCATCCAGCCGTTCGGTGGCCCCTAGGACCGCCGTGATCTGCGTGTTCTCGGCGATGATCGAGACGAAGGAGCGCGTCAGCGTTCCCTCGGCTGGCTCCACGCCGGCAACCGCAACGGCTCCGCAGTCACCCAAGACAAGGAGGTGATAGCTCACGGTGCTTAGGCTGGCTTTGGGGAACACCGTCGCCAGGTCCCGGAGCGTCAGGGCGCTACGGTCCTGATTGAGCGTCCGCAGGATGCGACGACGCATCCCATGCATGAGCGCGCGTCGCACTCCCGGCCCGAGGCTTTCCGCGAGCTGTGGCGGGAGGGGGTGGTGGACTTCCCGGTCGGCGGGCCGGACAAGGTTTCGTGTTGGCTGCATGGTCTCGGTGCCTTTGGTATTGCAACGGTTCCCTTGGACTGCTCAGGCATCCTTACGAGGAAACTGCAAATCCGCTAGCCAAAACCTGCTTACTGAGGAAATGCTGGGGGACCGTCTCAGTACTCTCGATTCCGAGGCGGTCCCCCAAGGCGTCAGCCGCCCTTCTTGATTGAGGCAGCCGGGAACGGCTTATCTACCGTGATCAGTTTCACGACCATCCACCTCCTTTGCCGGTCGTTGGTTCCGGCTCAGGAGACGCATGGCGCAGGCAAGGACAAATCGCCGCCGTGACGGGCACGGCGGCGGCGCGCCCGCGCATTGCGAGCGGTCCCCGAGCCCTTGCGCCTACGGTTTAGTGAAAGCGCTTTCAGCAATCAATCCTCGCCTACCTGAATCGTTCGCAACATGCGGACGATCTCGGTAAGCAAGAGGTGACCGAAAATGGGGCAAGCAATCTGGAATAGTTGCCGGGGGTAGACCGCATTTCTCCTCTAACGAACCTGTGACGACCAAGGCCGCTCCCCCGACCCTGATTGACCCGCGCATTCTCAAAGCGCAGTCGCATCCGGTCCGTTCTGAAATTCTCAACATCCTCTCGGAGGGGCCGAACAGCCCCAGCCGGATGCATCGACGGATGGAAGTCGGCAGCCTCCAGGTCGTCTGTCACCACGTCAAAATTCTTCGCGAGGTGGGATTGATCGAGTTGGTGCAGATCAAGCGGCGTGGCAACCGCAAGGAACACATCTACCGGGCGACGAAGCGGCAGTACTTCACGTTGGAGGAATGGCTCGCTGTGGAGCCGAGGTTTCGCGATCCCGTGATCGGGACGATCCTGCGCCAGATTTCCGACGACACTGGGCGGGCGGCGGCGGAAGGCCGATTCAGCGAGATTCCCGACAGCCACCTGAGCAGATCGCCAATCGAACTAGACGCCGAGGGCTGGGAGGAAGTCGTGAAGGCTCTGGAGGTCGCGTTGGACAGCGTGTTAGAGGCTCACGCGCGGAGCAAGGAACGCGCTCGGGTCAGCGGCGAGGCATTGATGGTGGCGCGCGTCGTGATGATGCAGTTCCCAATCGGCCGAGACGACCCGCGAGAACACGACGAGGACGACGAATGAAGATCGGCTCGGTTGAACCGATCCTTTCAGCCGTCCGCATCAAGAAGGCCGCTTGACTCCCCTCAAGGTTGGCCAACCAGAATCGGCCCGAACAATTGCTGTAAGAGCAAAGCGGCCTAGGGTCGCCTCTGGCGATCGAAGAGTCCGCCGCGGCCCGGGGGGATTCAGGCGCCGGGCTACTGGACTACGGGCAGCGGCGTGCCGCTGACGGGCGGCGCTTCGGCGGCGTTGGGAGCTGCCTGCAGCACCGGCAGCTCCTGCGGAGTCGCGGCGACGATGCCGCGCGCCGCCTGGCGGATCGCCTGCGAGGCGGGGGCGTCGGGCTCGGCGAGTGACGAGCGGGCGAGCCGGAGTCGGCGTGCTCGCGCAGCGGCTCGGAGAGCGGCACCTTGCCCAGCAACGGCACGTCGAGCTCGTCGGCGAGCAGCTGGCCGCCGCCCTCGCCGAAGATCGTGAAGCGCTCGCCATCGGGGGTGGTGAAGCCGGACATGTTCTCGATCACGCCGAGCAGCTCGAGGTCGAATTTGGCCGCCATCTCCGCGCCGCGTCGCGCGACCGACTGCGCCGCCGGCTGCGGCGTGGTGACGACGACGAACTTGGCCTGTGGGAGCAGCTGCGCGAGCGTCATCGAGACGTCGCCGGTGCCCGGGGGCAGGTCCAGCAGCAGGTACTCGAGCTCGTCCCAGGCGACGTCCTCGAGGAACTGCTGGATCGCCTTGTGGAGCATCGGCCCGCGCCAGACGACCGCGGCGTTCTCCTCGACGAAGAAGCCGATCGACATCACCTTGACGCCGCCGGCCGCGTCCAGCGGCAGGATCTTGCGCTCGCCGTTCACTTCGGGCTTGGCGGTTGACGCCGAGCATGCGCGGGATCGAGTAGCCGTAGACGTCGCAGTCGAGCGCGCCGGCGGGGTGGCCTTCGGCGGTCAGCGCCGCCGCCAGGTTGGCGGTCATCGTCGACTTGCCGACGCCGCCCTTGCCGGAGGCGACGCAGATCACGTTCTTCACCTGCGCCAGAGCGCCCTGGGGCAGCTTGCCGCGGCCGAGCGTTTTCTGCAGGTTGCCTTTCTCCTCCTCGGAGAGGACGTCGAAGCCGACCGCCGACCTCGGTCACCCCGTCCAGCTCGGAGACCTGCTGGGCGACCGCCTGTTCGAAGTGGGAGCGGATCGGGCAGCCGGCGGTGGTCAGCGAGACGACCACCTCGACCCGGCCGCTCGTCCTGCACGTCGATCGAGCGCACCATGCCCAGCTCGACGATCGAGCGCCGCAGCTCGGGGTCGATGACGGCGCGCAGCTTCTCGGTGATCTGGTCCTTGGTCGGGAGCGGCATCGCGGTCATTCTCGCAAAGGGCGGCGGCCGGCACCGCCGTCGCCGCCGGGGGGAGAGTTCGCTCGCCCTCGCCCTTGGTCACCCGGTACGCAGGCAAGCGAAGGAGGGCGGATGTCGGGCACGCGGGGTGGGCTCGGTGCGGATCGTCGCGATCGGGATCGGCCTCGCGGTGGCGCTGCTGCTGCGATGGCGGGCGAGGCGACGGGCGGGCAAGTACGCCGTCGCGCAGTGCGGCTGGCACGTCGGCGCCGACGCCGCCTGGGCGGATTCGACCGGCGGGGCGAAGTTCCGCCCCGACGCCTACTGCGTGCCGCCGGCCGGGGCCGACCCCTTCGACGGCGCCCACGTGAAGAGCTTCACCCGCGACGGCCGGCGACGGTCTCCGGCACCCGCTTCGCGCGCTGGCGCTGGGTCGCGCCGGCCGGGCACGGGGATCACGCAGGTCCGCGGCACCTGGTGGCACGCCCTCCACGACGGGATCGAGCAGCGGATCGGGGTCGGCACCTGGAACGGCGGCTTCGAGCGTCTTCGCCGCCGCCGCGGCGACCGACGTCGCCCCGCGCGAGTTCGTCGCCGGCTTCTCGCCGCCGCAGCCGGCGTTCGAGGACCGGCTGCTCTGCGCCAGCGGCGGAGAGCAAATGGTGCGTCTCGAGCCCGGCTTCGTGGTCGGCGCTGCGGGCGCTGACGATCACCGTCGAGGACAACGCGCGCGCCCGGCGGCCGGCGATCGGCGGCGAGCTGATCGGACCGGAGGCTGGCGGCGCGGCGTCCAGGGCGTCGACTTCTGCGGCGGCGACGCCGGCGGCGGGGTTCGCTTCGGCGAGACGACGCTCGACGGGGCCCGGGTCGACCTCACCGAGTACTCCTGCGCCAAGGCGCTGATCGGCAGCGAGTGGCGAGCGACCCGGATGCAGCCCTGCGCACTCGGGGTCTCCGGCATGCCGCGATCGACACCACGTCGCTTCAGCGACGGCCCCCACCTGCTCCGCCACTGCGTCACCGACTTCGCCGGCAACGTCGGCTGCAGCCCGCAGTCGGCACGATCTGCATCGACAACAACCCGCCCGCCCACCCGCGCAGCCTGGCCGCTGGCGGGCGGCGAGGGCTGGCGGCGCGTCAACGACTTCGATCTCTCCTGGGCGAACCCCGACCAGGGCGCGGCGAGCCCGATCGCGGGCGCCTTCTGGCGGATCGCCGGCCCGGCCGGCTTCGACACCGGCGTCATGTTCGCCGCCGGCCGCGAACATCGCCGCGCTCGCCGACCGGCACGTGCCGGGCCCGGCGCTACTCGCTGCGAGATCTGGCTGCGCGACGAGGCGGGCAACGAGGCGCCCGCTCCACGGCGCTCGACATCCCGCTGCGCTTCGACGACGTGCCGCCCGGGCTCGCCTTCGCGGCGGCGACGAGGGCCGGAGCTGCCCCGAGCTGGTCCGCGCCGACGTCACGGACGCCCACTCGGGACCGGCCTCCGGGACGATCTCTCTACCGCCGCCTCGACGTCGAGCAGTGGACGGAGCTGCCGACCAAGCTGCGTGCGCGGACGTCGCCGCCGCCGAGCGCGCGCTGGTCGCCCGACTCCCCGATCTCGCGCCGGGCACCTATGTCTTCCGCGCCGACGCCGCCGATGCGGCGGGGAACACGGCCTCGACGACGCTGCCGCGCCGACGGCGCCGAGATGGCGATCCGCAAGCCGCCGCCGGTCGTGGCGCCGAGGCGCGGCGCTGGCGCCGCGAAGGCAAGACGCGGCTGTTCGCGCGCCTGCGCGGCGGCCGCGGCCGCGGCGATGCGCTGACGGTCCCGTTCGGCGCGGCGGCGATCCTCAGCGGCCGGCTCGCTCGGCGCCGACGGCGCCGGGCTCGCCGGTCGCGAGCTGCGTGTCGTCAGCCGGCCCTCGCGCGGGGCCTCGCGCCGAGCCGCCAGGTCGAGGTCGTGGTGACCGGCGAGCACGGCGGCTTCGGCTGCGCGCTCGACCCGGGCCCGTCGCGGCGGATCCCGTTCTCTTCCCGGGCGACGGCGGACTCGAGCCGCGCGCGGCGCCCCGCGCTGGCGCTGCGGGTGCGCGGCGGCGTCTCGTTGCACGCCGCGCCGCGCTCAGTCTGACGACGGGACAGACCGGTGCGGCTCCGCGGCCGGGTCCGCGCCGCGCGGCGCGCCGTGCCGCGCCGGGGCAAGCTGGTCGCGATCCAGTACTTCGAGTCCGCGACCGCGTCGCTGGCGGCCGGTCCTCGTCACTCGCAGCGACCACAGCGGCCGCTTCCGCGCCCGCTACCGCTTCCGCTACGTGAGCGGCAGGGCGCTCGATCCGGCTGCGGGCGACGGCGCTGGCCGAGGAGCGCTGGCCCTACGCGCCCGGGCTCCTCGCGTGCCGCGTCGACCGTCAGCGTCCGGGGATCGGTAGGGTGGGTGCCGATGTCGCAGGCAACCCTCCACACCAACGCTGGCGCGATCGTGCTCGAGCTGCACGATGGGGACGCGCCGAAGACGGTCGAGAACTTCCGCAAGCTCGCCGCCGACGGCTTCTACGACGACCTCGTCTTCCACCGCGTGATCCCCGACTTCATGATCCAGGGCGGCTGCCCGGAGGGCACCGGCCGCGGCGGCCCGGGCTACACCTTCGAGGACGAGTTCAACGACCACAAGGTCGTGCGCGGCGCGCTCGCGATGGCCAACGCCGGTCCCAACACGAACGGCTCGCAGTTCTTCATCGTCACCACCGAGCGCGGCGCCGTGGCTCGACGGCAAGCACACGGTCTTCGGCACGGTCGTCGAGGGCATGGACGTCGTCGACGCGATCGAGGCGACGCCGACCGACGGCGCCGACAAGCCGGTCGAGCCGCAGACGATCGAGCGCGTCGAGCTCTCCGAGTAGCGCGCCTTCAGCCTCGGCCGCGTCCGGCTAACCGCTGAGGACTATCGCGACGAACAGCACGATCACGGCCTCGCTGACGATCCAGGAGTTGTCGTTCATCCAGTCGCGGACCTTGGGCAGCAGCGTCTGGGCGCGACGGCCGAGGATGACGACGAGCAGCGCCGGCAGCGCCAGCAGCAGCAGCGTCAGCAGGATGAACGGCGAGGCGCTCAGCCACGGGTCGCCCTCTTTCGCGAGGTAGCCGCCGACGCTGACCGAGGTCACCAGGTCGCTCGGGAAGAAGCCGAGCAGCAGGAAGCCGAGCACGAAGGTGCATCTGCGGCGTCGCGGCCTGCAGCTTGCCCATCCACTTCGGCGGCTCGCTCTCGCCTCGCTTGCGGAAGACGTGGACCATCGCGAAGAGCAGGAAGGCGAGGATCACGTAGTCGATCGCCTCGGCGCCGGCGCCATCGTCGCCGCTGTCCGCGCCCGCCCCCTTGGCCAGTAGGTAGGCGGCGGCGGTGACGAGCGAGATCGAGAGGCCGGCGCCGGCGACGTAGGCGGCGGAGACCTTCTTCCAGGACGGCGCTCGTGGCGAAGAAGAAGGCGCTGATGACCTGGGGCCCGGCGATCATCACGAAGGCCAGCGGCAGGATCTTGACCAGGTCCACGCCGACCACACTCTCACAGGGAGCGGAGGGGGTGGGATTCGAACCCACGAGCCGCCTTGCGAGGGCCACCGGTTTTCAAGACCGGCGCATTCAACCGCTCTGCCACCCCTCCGGGATGCGGAGACGCCGATGCTAGACGGCCGGCCGCCGCTCAGCATCGCCTTCACTGATTGGATTCACGGATGCGCCGGTTGCTCATGCTGGCCTCGGCGATGATCTTCTTCGACGTCGCCTTCTTCGCCGCGATCGCCCCCCTGCTGCCCGAGTACGTCGACGAGCTCGGGCTAAGCAAGGCGGAGGCGGGAGTGCTCTCGGCCGCCTACGCCGCGGGCACCTTGCTGGCCTCGCTGCCGGCCGGCTTGGTCGCCAGCCGGATCGGGCCGCGGCGCACGGTCGATCTACGGCCTCCTCCTGCTCGGCGTCTCCAGCCTGGTCTTCGGCTTCGCCGAGCAGATCGTGCTGCTCGACGGCGCCCGTTTCATCCAGGGGATCGCCGGCGCGCTGATCTGGTCCGGCGCCCTGACCTGGCTGATCACCGCCTCCCCCGACGAGAGGCGCGGCTCGGTGATCGGGACCGCCCTCGGGACCGCGGTGGCCGGCGCCCTGCTCGGCCCCGTGTTGGGCGCCTTCGCGGCGTCGATCGGCACTGAGCCCGTCTTCGGCTCCGTCCTGATCGTCATCCGCCGCGCTCGCCTTCGCCGCCTCGCGGCTGCCAGAGACGGGCGCCCGGAGCGACAGGCGCTGCGGCAGGTCGGGGCGACGATGCTGAGCCGGCCGGTCCTCGAGGCTGTCGTCTTCGTCGCCGTCCCCTCGCGTGATGTTCGGCGCGATCGAGGTCCTGGTGCCGCTGCGGATCGACTCGCTCGGCGGCGAGCACGGGGTGATCGCCGCCGGCTTCATCGCCGGCGCGGGCCTGGAGGCGGTGCTGGCGCCGCTGGCCGGGCGCTTCTCCGACCGTGTCGGCCGTCGCAGCCCCTACGTCATCGGGCTCGACCATCTGCGCTTTCGCGATGGTCGCGGTCGCTGTCGCCCAGGAGCCTCGCCGGCGTCCTCGCCGCCCTGATCGTCACCTCGCTCGGGGCCGGCCTCTGCTTCGCGCCGGCGCTGACCCTGCTCTCCGATGTCGCCGAGGCCGAGCGATCTGCACCAGGGCTTCGCGGCCGGGCTCTCGAACATGGCCTGGGCCTCCGGGCAGGTCGTCGGCGGCGCCGGCGGCGGCGTGGTCGCCAGCCTCACCGGCTACGCGGTGCCGAGCATCGCGATCGCCACCCTGCTGATGCTCACCGTGGCCTACGCGTTCCACTCGCTCGCGCCCCCCGTGGCCACCCGGCCGGTCGAGGGCTAGGCTGGCGCGATGGCGCGGACAGGCGAACAGCGGCTCGCGCGAGTGGCTGCAACTGGGCCGGCGATCAGTCGTGCCGGCCGGCGGACGATCGTGCGGCCGCGCGAGCCGCGAGGAGCTGGCGGAGGCCGTCGCCGGCGCGGCCGCCGCCGGGCGCACGGATCAGCGTCGCCGGCTCGGGGCACTCCTTCACCGAGACGGCGATGACCGACGGGACGATGGTGCGGATCGAGGCGCTGAACGGGGTGCTCGACGCCGACCGCGACTCGGGCCTGGTCCGGGTCGGCGCCGGCACGGTCCTCGCCGACCTCAACGAGGAGCTGGCCCGGCTCGGACTGGCGATGGAGAACCTCGGCGACATCGACCGCCAGACGATCGCCGGCGCGATCTCGACCGGCACCCACGGCACCGGCGCGAGGCTGCGCAACATCTCGGCCCAGGTCGAGGGGCTGGAGCTGGTCCTGGCCGACGGCAGCGTGCGCCCGCTCGGCGCCGCGACCCACCCCGAGCTGCTGCGGGCGGCCCGCGTCGGGGTCGGGGCGCTGGGCGCGATCGCCGCCGTCACCCTGCGCTGCGTCCCCGCCTTCACGCTCGACCGCGTCGATACCTGCCGGCCGCGCGAAGAGGTCCTCGAGTCCTTCCAGGAGCGCGTCGAGGCCAACGACCACTTCGAGCTCTTCACCTTTCCCTACGCCGACAACGCCCTGGTCCTGGAGCGCAACCGCACCGAGGCGCCGCCCGGCCGCGCGGCCGGCTCGGCGCCTACCTCAACGACGTCGTGCTGGAGAACTGGGCGCTGGGGGCGCTCGCGGCGACCGGCAGGCGCTTCCCGGCGGCGATCCCGTCGCTCTCGCGGCTCGCCGGCCGGCTCGCCTCCGGCGGCCGCACGATCGACCGCAGCGACCGCGTCTTCGCCAACGATCGCCGCGTCCGCTTCACCGAGATGGAGTACGGGGTGCCGCGCGAGCACGGGCCGGAGGCGGTGCGGCGGGTGATCGAGTGGGTGCGCTCCAACCGCTACCCGGTCTTCTTCCCGATCGAGATGCGCGTCGCCGCCGGCGACGACGCTCTGCTCAGCCCCTCGCACGAGCGCGAGACCGCCTACATCGCCGTCCACCAGTACCGGGGCATGGAGTGGCGCCCCTACTTCGAGGCGGTCGAGGAGATCATGGACTCCTACGGCGGCCGGCCCCACTGGGGCAAGCGCCACTTCCAGACCGCTGCCACGCTGGCCCGCGCTACCCGCCTGGGACGCGTTCCAGCGCGCTCGCGACGAGCTCGACCCGGGTCGCGCCTTCACCAACGAGTACGCGAAGCGAGTTCTCGGTCCCTAGAGAAAGGCCTTGCCCTCGCCGCGGTAGGTGGGGACGACGTCGACGATCTCGTCGCCCTCGACCAGGTGGAGGGAGTCGAAGCGCTCGCAGAGCTCGCCGGCCTTGGCGTGGCGCAGGTAGGCGCGGTCGCCGATCTCGAGACTGGCGGCGGCCTCGCCGAGCAGCGGCGTCTGCACCTCGCCGGCGCCCTCCTCCGGGTCGAGCTCGAAGCCCGGCGGGCAGCCAGGGCGTCGGCAGGCGCGCCGGGTCGCCGCTGCCGGAGGCGAGGTAGCCGCCGCCGAGCGCGGTCGCGACCCGGTCCGCGGGCTTGCGGACGATCGGCAGCGCGAAGCCGGCGGCCGGGGCGAGGGCGAAGCGGCTGTAGTGGTCGAAGAGGGCGGGGGCGTAGAAGCCCGAGCCGGCGGTCACCTCGGTCACGACCTCCTCGGCCGCGGTCAGCTCGAGGCTGCCGGTGCCGCCGCCGTTGACGATCTCCAGTTCGACGAACTCGCCCAGCGCGGCGACCACCGCGGCCCGCCGCGCCGGCCAGCTCGGCGGCCGAGCGGCGCTGCATGAAGCGGATCGCGGCCCCGCGCAGGCGCCGGCCCGGAGGCCGGTCGCCGACGCCGGCGATCTGCCCCTCGTAGGCCATCAGCGCGTCGAGTTCGATCTGCGGGCGGCGCTCGATCTCGCGGGCCAGCTCGACCGCCTGCTCGACGGTGTGGATCGGCGAGCGCTTCGGGCCGACCTTGATCCGCCCGCCCAGCGGCCACCAGCCGGCGTCGAGGTCGATGCAGACGCGAACCGGCGCCGCGCCGGCCCCCAGCACCGACTCGATCACGTCGAGGTGCTCGACGCAGTCGACCATCAGGATCGGCGCCCCGCCGGGTTGGCGGCCGAGCGCAGCGCCAGCTCGCCGAGCGCGCTCGGCGTCGGCGGTCGGGTAGGCGAGCAGCAGGTTCTCGAAGCCCTGCTCGGCCAGCCACAGGGTCTCGGGCAGGGTGAAGGTCATCAGCCCGGCGAAGCGCTCGTCGCCGTCGCAGGATCGCCTCCAGCAGGGCCCGGCAGCGGACCGACTTGCTGGCGACGCGGATCGGCTTGCCGCCGGCGCGTCCCAGCATCTCCTCCGCGTTGGCCCACATCGCGTCGAGGTCGACGAAGGCGAATGGCGCCTCGACCTCAGCGAAGATCCGCTCGTAGCGGTCGTGGGACTGGCTGGGCGGCGCACGGACACCCGCGCCAGCCTATCCCCGCCGTGCCCGGTTACTTCCTACAATCGACCCGAACGCCCGGAGAGGTGGCCGAGTGGCTGAAGGCACTCGCCTGCTAAGCGAGTAGGGGGCGCAAGCTCTCTCGAGGGTTCGAATCCCTCCCTCTCCGCCAAAGCTTCAAAGTACGCAACAGAGGTAGAAGGCGGCCCCCGACGGGTCGCCTTCGCCATTTTGAGGCGGATTTGGCCTGGCCGAGGGGGGTGACGAGCAGAGCTCTCAGCCAGGCGATTCGGCAGCATACCGGCTTTCCGGGCGATAGCCCGTCTTGCGGGAATAGTTATAGGGTTCTGCACTAAACGCGGTAAGCAGGGGATTGGCGATCATGGCCGGCCCCAGAGGACAGAAAGAGACGCAGCGGGCGCAGGCTCTCGGCGCGCTGGTCCGCAAGCGCCGGCGCGAGCGCGGCTACACCCTGGACGGGTTGGCGAAGCGCATCCCTATGTCAGCCTCGAACCTCTCCCGCCTGGAGCTGGGCACCCAGGGACCGCCCGCCGACGAAGCGATTGAACGCATTGCCGCGGCACTTGAGACTGACCCTGGAGAGCTGCTGAGGGCAGCCGGTCGACCAGCCGGTGGGCCGAGCTTTGAAGAGCAAGTGCTTGATCGTCTCGAAGCGCTTGGCCGCGACATGCGTGAGGTCAAGGCCGCGGTTACCCCCAAGCGTTCGAATACCTAGGAGACCCCGAGCAGCGGTTGGTCACGCGGATGGCCCGTGGTCCGGCCCATCCGCTTGGCTCGGGCTAGCTAGCCGAGCTTGGTGATCTGTAGGACCGGAACGACGTGCTCGGTCTCCTTGATCGCCATGTTGTCACCCCCCTTCGCTCTCATGGGAAAGGGCGCTTGCCATGCCCTAACCCGGGGCTGGCGGCTGGCGCTCAGACGATAGTGAAATTCTTCTCACTAGTGAAGAATGCCGAGCAAATAGGCACGATTTTGGACGTACAAACCATTTACATGCAATACAGTCCCTTCGACTATTCCCCGGACAACGAGCCATTTGAAGGAGACGACCGTGGCGCAGCGGAAGCAGACGAAAACCAAAAGCAAGCGCAAGGGGCCGCATAAGGAAATCCTGGAGGGCACCCTGGTCAAGGCGTTGAGCCACCCTTTGCGAGCCCGAGCGCTAGCGATCTTCAACGAACGGGTAACGAGCCCCGTTGAACTCTCCCGGCAGTTCGGCAAGCCGGTGGGCAACGTCAGCTACCACGTCAAAAAGTTAGAGGAGTTCGGCTGTGTCGAGCTGGTCAAAGAAGTCCAGCGCCGAGGGGCAACCGAGCATTTCTACCGGGGGGTCACTCGCTCGTTTCTCAGCGCTGAGAATTGGGCCAAGTTGACGCCGGAGGCTAAAAGCGGTGTCTCCATCGCCGGTCTGAAAATGCAGAACGATGCGTCGCTGGCGGCACTCGAAGCCGGAACCTTCGACGCTCGTGCCGACCGGCACCTCAGCTGCACCCCGATCACCATTGATGAGGAGGCGTGGCCACAGATCGTCGAATTGCTGGCCAACACGCTGGAGGAAGTGATCGAGATACAAGCCCAGAGCGCCACCCGCTTGGCGGGAGATGATGATCCCGGGTTCCGGGCGACGGTCTCGATCCTCGGTTTTGAGTCGCCCGAGACCGAGGCGAACTGAGGCTCATTCAGGCGGAATCGCTACGCCGTGCGCGGAGGATCACGCGGGCGCCGTGGGCGGGGATCATCGTCACGTTGCGGTGGCGGGCGCGCTCGGGGGCGGGGTCGTCGGCTTCGAGGTCGAGGCGGCGGGCCATCGCCTCGAGGACGACGCGCTGCTCGGCCATCGCCAGGGCGGCGCCGAGGCAGCGGCGGATACCGCCGCCGAAGGGGATCCACTCGTAGGTCCCGGGCTTGCGGCCCAGCCAGCGCTCCGGTAGGAAGTCGATGGGCGCGGATAGAGATCCTCGCGATGGTGGACGAGGAGGATGCTCATCGTCACCGCGGTCTCGGCGGGGACGCCGTATTCGCCCAGTTGCCACGGCGCCATGACGCGGCGCCCGATCATCGGGATCACCGGGCGCGAGCGCATCGCCTCGACGATCGTCGCCTCGATCCGCTCCTCCGCGTCCTCGCCCGAGCGCGCCGCCTCCAGCAGCGCCTCGTGGGCGTCGGGCGCGCGCAGCAGCCGCTCCCAGGCCCAGGCCAGCGAGTCGGCGGTGGTCTCGTGCCCGGCGAGGACGAGGACGAGCAGCTCGTCGCGCAGTTCTTTGTCGCTCAACGCCTCGCCCTCCTCGGTCCGCGCCTGCAGCAGCAGCGAGAGGATGTCGCGGCGCTCGTCGAGGTCAGCGGCCCGCCGCCGCGCCTCGATCGTCGCGTAGACCTGTCGATCGAGCAGCGCCAGGCCCATCTTCATCGGCCCCATCGCCTCCTCGCGGCCGATGTGAAGCAGCTCGCCGATCTGCGCGGCCGGTTGGGTGGAGGCGTCGACCAGGCGTCGGATCGTCTGTCGAGGCCGTGCTCGGGCGTCCCCCGCCGCGGCTGCCTTCGACGCCGAAGATGCCGGCCATGATCACGTCGAGGGTGATCGCCTGCATGCGGGGGGCCAGCGAGAAGGGCTCGTTCGCCGGCCAACCGTCGATCTCGCGTTCGGTCGCGGCGGCGATCATCTCCGTGTAGGCCTCGATCGCCTCCCCGTGAAAGGGCGGCAAGAGCAGCTTGCGGCGCGTGCGCGCCCTGGATAGTCTGCGCTGCCCCGTGGGTGCGGATGGCCACCAGGCCAAGGAGGGTATCGAGGTAGAAACGGCTCAACGCGCCGACGTGGGTGCGCACCCGAAAGTCACGCTCGGCCAGGAGGGGCTGGGCGGTGAGGGGAACACCAATGGCCAGCGCTGCAGTGAGTACCGCCAGTGGGGCGCTGGCCGGATCGAGCCAGGCAATGCCCGCCGTGGTCAGGACGAGTTCACAGCTCACCAGGAGCAACTGTCCACCCAGCTCTGGCAAGAGCCGTATGCGGTGCAGGCTGTGGCTGCGCTCGGCCATATCCGAGGTGAGGCGGCTGTGGAAATAGCGGTCGCCAAGGCGCGGGATCTTCGCCAGAAACGCCATGCGGAGGCGCACTTCGAGCTGGCGCCCGGCACGCAGGACACCCCCAGTAATACCAAGCTCCAGCAAGAGCAGGGCGGTGCCAAAGACGAGCACCATCCCCATGGCCCCCAGGCGTTGCCCGGTGAGCCCGAGGTCGCGCCCGAGGTCAATCAGGCCGCGCCACAGCAGGCCCTCGACCACGAGCCCTGCAGCGGCGAGGAGCAGTGCCGCCACCAGGATGGCCGGGGTCAGCAGACCGTCGGCGCACAGCAGCCGGAGCAGCACCCGCCCCGGTCGGCTCGGTGGCTCTTCGAGCGCGGCAACCAGCTCAGGCGAGAGCGGGGACGGTGCGCCGCCAGCCTCAGACAGCCCGTCTACTGACACGATAGAGTCCACCGCACGCCGCCCACGGATGCGTACGAGCACGGCCCCTCGCAGGAGGAGCTGTTCCTCTCCCTCTGGTCCGGGCGAGGCAGGTCGCACGGACCAGTAGGCCACCGGCAGCCTCCGCAGGTGGTCTGCTGTGTCAGGCGGTGTGTCGGCCAGGCACGCCTCAAGTACGCGCCTTGCCTGCTGACCACGACCTAGCCCGCCAGCGCGCACGAGGGCGGTGACCATGCGCAGCGCCGCGTCCAGGGTGGCGAGGGAGCGCCACTCCTGATCCTCAAGCGCGGCAGTAAGTAGGCACGTCGTGGTGGATGGGACAGTCCCAGCCGCCCCAGGCGGTGGTGCAGCACGTCAAGGCATTCATCCGAGCCAGCCCAGGCCCGCCAGGCAGCGGCGGGAATTGACATGCTGTGGACGTAGAGCGCGTCGAGAAACTGTCGGCAAGTCGGCCAGCGGCGTCCGGTGGCCGGATCCATGATCTGTATAAAGCGGCCATGGCGGCGCCACGCCACCACGAAGTGGGTGTTGCCATCCGGGAGGCGGACGACGACGAGCGCCGGCATGGTCTGAGCCTCGGGTAGCAGCAAGTGGTCCACCGGCACCATGATTTGCTCGGCCTCCAGGCCGAGCTGCACGGCCACGTCCTCCAGGGTATCGATCGAGGTCCCATCCACGTTGGTCTGACACGCCTCGCGCAGGCGACCATAGCTCACGGGGATGCCAAAGCCATCGAGCAGACACTTCAGCGCCGCCGGGCCGCAGTCCATGGCCGAGGTCTGCACCACCTCGGGCACGAGCAGGCGACGGCGCGTCTGGAGAGCCTCTCCCCTCATGGTTCCCTCGTGTTACTGTCCTGGGACGCCAGCCAGGCCCGGGGGGTGGCCAGGAGTTGCCCGGCAGCGCGTAGCACCAGGGTGGCCGGTGTGGCCTGCTCCACCTCGACCTCTACCGTGCCCCGCAGGCCGTGCTGGAGGGGCAGCCGCGCCGTGCGGCTCCGAGGCCACCGTGAGCTCGACGCGTACCCGACCGTCACGGACCTCACTGGCCACATTGCTCACCGTCGTCGCCAGGCTCCCATACTGCGTCCAGGGGAAGCTGTCGAGGCGCAGGCGGGCCGGCTGCCCGGCCCGCACCCGTCCCAGGGCCACCGCGGGGAGAAACTCCGCCACGGCCGTGAGACTGCCGGCGGGCACGACAGCGCCGAGCTTGTCCCCGGCCTTGACGAATGTGCCGATTTGCAGGGTGGCCACTTCCCCGAGCCGTCCGGCTACCGGCGCGCGGATGTGGCGCCGCTCCATCTCGTGGGCCAGTCGCTCCAGCGTGGCTGTGACGGTTGTGCGCTGCCCTTCGAGTTGTGTGATCTCCCGTTTCAACCGTTCAAGCTGCGCTTTGCGGTCACTCTGCCGCGTCTGCTGCTCCCGCTGCAGCCGGTCGATGGCAAGCTGGAGGCTGTTAGCGGCGGCCTGGCGCCGCTGCGCTTCGGCCTGTACCCGCAGGAGGTCCAGCTCCGCTAGGAGGCCCCGGGCATGCAAGCGCGTCGAGCGTGTGGCCTCCTCAGTCGCGAACTGCGCTCGGGCCAGCGCTTCCTGGAACTGCGCGCGGGCTTCGTCGAGCGCCACCCGCGCCGCCTGCTGTGCCTCGGTCAATGCCTGGGCGGTGGTGGCGACCTCGACACGCAGCGCCTCAAGCTGGCGGGTGAGCGCCGCCAGCCGCGTGTGCTCCTCCTCGCGTTGCAGTCGCTGGGGCTCAGCCTCCAACTCGACTAGCACATCACTGCTCTGGACCTCCCGGCCCAGGGCCAGGTGGGTCGCGACTACACGCCCGTCCACCGGGGTCTCAAGGGGATGAACAGCGCGCTCGACTTCCAGCCGGGCCGTGTCTGTAACGGCATACACCGCCAGGCGCGCCAGGCAGCACCAGGCGCCCCATATTCCCAGGAGGGCCGCCGCCAGGAGGAGGCTCCACCGCGAGCCACGGCCATGGTCCTCTGTGAGGGCCTGTGTGGCACGGGAGAAGACCACCGCCATCGCGTCCCTTTCTGTGGCATCTGTCCCTGCTAGGGGGCCATAGCCTCTGTCTGCGCCGGGAGGAGCGCGTGCAGCAGCACAGCGCTGTGCGCCCCTACCCCACACACAACGAGCAGCCGTACTGGCTGCTCGTTGCTTGGCACGCCTACCGCCGACCGGGACTGGTCCCTATCCCCTGGCCTGACGCGGCGTCTGTGCGCGCCGGCGCATGCCGCCTGCTGAGGCGTGCATCCATGCGCCGCGCCAGGCCCAACCAGCCTTACTTCCTCTTGGCCGGGTCACGCACCAGCGTCTGGTTATGGTTTCCGTGAATGCCGCCGGCCTTCACGTGCGTCTTCACCTTCAGGGGTTGGCGTGGCGCCCGGTCACGCACCAGCGTCTGGTTATGGTTTGCCGTGATGCCGCCGGCCTTCACGTGCGTCTTCACCTGCATGACATATCCTCCGTCTTGTCTAGTTTATAGGTCACTGCTACTTTACGCCTTGGGGCCAGGGTGCTCCCTCCTTGCCTTACGTCCCTGGGAAAAGATGCCGTATACTTGGCGATGCCTTTCTGCCAACCGCCTGCGCCTCAGCACTGTGGCCTGGCTCCGGGACTCCGCTTCTGCCCGCCGGGCTCTTGGACTGCACATGCATGGGCAGTCCTCCTGCTGGTGTCCTGGGATGCCTGGCCGTCTCTCAGCGCGACAGCGGCACCACACCTGGCGGGTCGTTCCGACCTCCCGCATCAGCATCACCTATGTGATGATGATGCCCTTTACCCGACTGGATCTTGGTCCTCACTTGCATAGGTCCTCCTTCTGCTTGCACAGTCCTGACTCATGGTGGGTCTTCCGTGCTCCGCGGGGCAGATCGCAGCGACCCGTGCCGCAGCGCACGGCTGGGGTTTGCCCCAGCGCCGCCCGGCACAGCGGATACACGCCGCCGGGCAGGGTGGTGGGGTACACTATAGCTTCCGGCCAAGGCGCACACCTGATATTTTCCTGATATAAAGCTGATATTTTGTCGCGGCGGCACCCGCGTGCCGTGCTCCATGGGTTCACGACCGTACGGGTGCCAGGCCGGTGCGGGCTGGGCGGGAGACCTGGGTTTGCAAAGTGCGGGTGAAATGCCTATCCTACTGCACACCATGCCTATCATGTCAAACGGCCAGGAGATGAGATCATGAGCGACCCAGCTTACATCATCGAAGACGTGTCTGATGCCCATGAGACCGCACGCGTCCAAGGCCAAGACGAACGTCACCGACGCAACAACGCATGGTTACAGACGCACTGGGATGCGGTGTTGCCACAGGCGCGCGGCAAGTTTCTCGCGGTGGCGGGACAAGAGGCGTTTATTGCGCAGACGCCTGAGGAGGCCTGGGCCTGGGTCGACACCACGCACCCGGAGGACGACGGAGCGATTGTCCAGTACATACGCCCTGAGACAGGACCACGTATTTATGCTAGTCACCGGTGAGTGGCAGTTACGCGACGATGGAGTGGTGCGGCCTATCATGCGCGCCAAGGTGTTGGGGAGTACTGGCAATCTGGTTTCTGAGAATTTCCTGATAGATAGTGGAGCGGATCGTACTGTCCTGAGCGCCGTGCTGCTGGCAAGACTGCAATTGCCTACACAGAGTGCAGATTCTAGTGTCACGTTGAGCGGGATCGGTGGCACAAGCGAGTTTGTCTTGGTGACGACTGTCATAGCATTTATGCGCAACGATGGCGGATTGGTACGGATTCGCGGAGAGTTTGCAGGTTTCACTGACCCGCAGGCTATTGATATAAGCGTCCTCGGACGTGAGATCTTGGACAATTTCGATCTGATCATCGGTCGGCATCGCGACGAAATCTTACTGCTCGCACCCAGGCATCGGTACCGCATTGACCGGGAGTGACGCAGTGTCTGTATAACACACCGTACACATCACTGACCAAAGTGTCAGGAGTGACGTTGCAGCTCACAGATGGGGTTTGCCACAGCGCCGCCCAGGCACAGCGGCTGTACTCCGCCGGGCGGGGTGGTGGGGTACACCATAGTTCCCAGACAAGGCGCACACCTGATATTTTCCTGAATAAACTCCAGATGCAGATACTGATCCCAACCTGTCTCCCGCCATCCGGCTTCAAGGAAGGGCCTCTGTCCCTCGAGATCGTGATCGAGGAGCATAGTAATTTTCATGGGCTCACTGCGACGCGTGAGGTTTTTTGGCCAACCTCTGGCGTAGGCGTGAGACCCGTTCCTCTAGCGGCATGTGCGGGGGGAAAGGCGAACGTTCGTGGAACAGCTTTTCGTAAGAGGCTCTGCGTGCTTCGGAGCGCCGTACAATTGCGGCATACTCGTTCTCGACCGCTTCTTTGTGTCTGGTGATATAGTCGAGCACCGCATCCAATTGCTCGTCAGAAATGCCCATGACTTGTTTGACGACATCTCTGCTCCATGCGCCCTTCAGGTAGTCCATCACAGAGAAGACCGTAATTCTGGTTCCGGCGATGCACGGCCCCCGGCTGGTCTCGACAATGAGTGGAGTTATTATTGTGGGAGTATCCATAGTCCGCCTCCTGAGATCGTCGCGATGGCACATTATATCACAGGGCCGTAGTGTGGTGGCGAGGAGCCCCTATACCGGCCCGCCAGGCTTTCTCGGAGACACTTCCAGGGGATGTCCCGTGCCCCGTAGGCCCGCGGCCGTGTGGGTGGCAGGCCAGTGTGGACAGGGTGAGAGCCCTGGGCTTGCAAAGGGAGAGTGAATTGTTATCCTTCCACCACGCAACACCAATCGCCCATTGGGGGGCTATCTTTGTCCAGGGGAAGAGGGTCTTTGAGGGGCACAGCACAGTCGAACTCAGGGTGCATGAAGGTGTGAACAAGTACTATCTGGCCCCCTAGCGGCAGAGGATACAGTCGGAAAACCCTTCTGCGGGCCAAGACGGCAACATAAGAGTCTCATAACCCACAAGGTAGTTGAGCATGGCAACGGTCCCTCAGGAAGTGCTTGAGAAGATCATTCAGCGCATTGTCGAAGTGGCGCAGCCGGAGAAGATTATTCTCTTTGGCTCTGCAGCACGAGGGACGATGGGACCGCATAGCGATGTGGATCTGCTCGTGGTGAAGAGCGGAGAGTTCGACCAGAGTCGTCTGGTGGGAGATATTTACATGCACTTGCATGGGGTAGGCCAGGCCGTGGATGTGCTTGTGGTCACCCCGGAGCAAGTGGAGCAATACCGGAACACCCATTGCCTCATCATTGCCCCCGCGTTACGCGAGGGGAAGGAAGTCTACCGTGTCTGAACGCTACGCCCCTGAAGACACTCGGGAATGGCTGAACCGAGCCCGGAGTTATCTGGCTCTGGCGCGTATGCAGGGCGAAGGCGTCTCCCTGGAGGACTTGTGTTTCAACACGCAGCAGGTAGGGGAGAAGGCGATCAAAGCACTGCTGATTCAGTGCCATAGCAATGAGCCGAACAGCAAGCTGTCCCTCCCAATGGACTATGTTTTCCCATACTTCCCCGTTCTTCAGCAGCACTCAGTCCGGTATCCAGCAGTATCCGGATGACATCCGCACGGCTCAACTGCAGGTAGGGCTGGGCGGCCTGCACCTCGGCGGTGTAGGCGTCCAGGCGGCGGAGAGCTCCTCAGGCACTCGCAGGGTGAGGACGTGCATGCGTTGGTCGCGCGGCAGTCGCTTGGGGCGTCCCCGCTGTGGCGCGAGCCAGGCTGGCTGTTGTTTGGTCATTGCCTGCTCCTGTCACCTCGCGATCGTCGTTCCCGGTGGGTGGGAGCTCGTTCTGCGGGGTGTTGTACCAGCGCCGTGGCTTCCTGTGTGTCGGGAGGACGTCTCGGTGTCATGGCCAGGGGTTGCGCCTGATATCGCCCACCACCCATGGCTACGTCGCAGTGACTCAGCTGAGGAACACTCCGTTCCGCTCCCGACCCATCTCGGCGAAGAAGCCGGCTGCCGTAAGCTCGCCGGTTTCGAACGAGAAGCCCGTCTCGACCCCGCTCACCCTGCCAGTGCAGCTCGCCTCGGCGAAGTGGCCTATGAAGGCAGCATGCGACGTCGGGTCTACGCCCTTGCCCGCGCCCCGCTCGACCGGGTCGCTGGTCGCGCGCCAGCGCACGTCAATGTTCACCTGCGCCGCGATCGCGAGCGACCCTCCGTCGAAGATGTCGACCAGCGGGTATTCTCGCAGCCTGAGCCTGGCAACGCGGCCGTCGTGGTGCATCTCGAAGGCATCCTCTGGGAGCTGTGCCGTCCAATAGAGCCCGTTGGGCAGGATGCCCGGGTTCAGGTCATGGACCCGCGATCCCGAACTGGGATCAAACAAGTCCACTCAGAAGAACCCGAACGCGCCCCGGTGGCGGGATCCGTCTTCCGCCATGTACTCGCCCTCCATGACTCGCAGGTCGGACTCAAAGTTGTAGGTCTTGCCGTCGCTGCCCTCGGCTTGATCGGCGAGGACGGCGAACACCGTGAAGCCCTTGAAGTTGGTGATCGTGTTGGGTTCGACGTCCAGCCCCTCACCGGGGAACTTGCTAAAGGGCGTGACGCGGTCCTCCGGTCCAGGCAGGAACACATGGAGGCCGCCCACTGGCGGCCCCGCGTCGAACCCCCCTGGTATGGGCAATGGCGCGGGCTTGGCCCGCCGCAGTTCCGTCGCTGACGCTGGCTTCACCCGGCCGACGGCGCCGACTGAACCGACAATTGCTGCAGCGGCTCCTGTCCCTACTAGCAGCAGCCGCCGACCGATCCGACGCGGTGCGCCGTACTGGCGTCCCTCCATATCATTCTCTCTCCTCTTCATCTTGCACCTCCTCTGTCCCTATGGTTTCCGCTTTCAACAGGATGGCCCTTCCTGCGACGTGCTCGCCCACGGCCTCTGGATGGGAGGATAGGCGCCTGCAGACGCAAAAGCCTGACCCAAAGCTGATATTTTGCTGATAAAGTCTGATCTCTTGCGGGTAGTGTACGGATGATTTCGCGAAATTGAAAACTCGTGGGACATCCCGTAGAACCAGGGTTGTGCGTAACCTGCTTCTACGGAGGGATGTCCCGATGAGCCATGCCAAGCAACTTCACAATCGACGCTACTTGAATGACTACTTGGAGATTATCAATCGTGAGGGTCTCCCAGGCAACATCAAAAACGATCTATGCCGCAAGGTGCAAGACACGGTGATCGCCACGGTACAACACGTCATCGAAGCGGCTTTAGACGAAGAACTGAGCGCCTATCTGGGGTTGGATCGCTATGCACATGTGCCGTGGGGGCGCTCACCAGAGTCGACCCGCAGTGGCAGGTGGTGTCCCTCGATAGCGTGTATGAATACGAGCGAGCGATTAGCGAGGACGCTCACGGCACACTCCTGAGGCACAACCCACGATCTGCATCAGGAGAGAGCCATGGAGTGCACCACCAGTTACTGTCCGAACCCACAATGCACGCACTATGGTCAACACGGCTTCGGCGGGCATCGGAGCCGTCGTGGGGCTGACCGCGGCATCCCTCGGCTGCTGTGTACCCGAGGTGAGGGCACATGTTCGGCTCGTCAGGGGACGGCGTACTTTGGGGGACGTGCAGAGGAGCCGCATTATCCCAGCGCGATGCGGGCTCTGGCAGAAGGTCATGCTTTGCGGAGCACGGGCCGCATCGTCGAGGTCGATCAGGATACTATCTGTGATTGGCTCGCTCGAGCCGGACGGCCTTGTCGGGCCGTGACCACCTACCTGTGCGATACCTTGCATCTCACCGCGTGCCAAGTGGACGAATTGTGGAGCTTCGTATGCAAGAAAGAAGCCCCTCTGACGGTCGCCGAGAGGGGGCTGGCGCTCGATGGCGATGCTTGGGGCTGGATCGCCTGCGCACCCGCATGGCGCCTGGTGGCCGTGTTTGTTGTGGGCAAACGCGACCACCAGGCGCCCATGTGCTCCTCGAGCGCCTCAAAGCTGTGCGTTGCACGTCTATGCCATGCTTTCCCAGTGATCACTTGCCGCCCTATACTCAGGCCTTGTGGCACGTGTAGGGCCTACCCGAAGTGATCCTGCACCTCCCTGGCACACGCGGGCCCAAGCCCACACCCAAGCGTCTCCCTCCTACGGACGTGCATGATGCTCACGTCATCAAACGCAGGAAAGGCGGACGTGTCGTCCATGTGACCACCAAGATCCTCTTCGGCTCGGAAGAAGCCGTGCAGGCACGCTGAGCCGCTTCTCCAGTCAGTCAGACCATCAATACCAGTTTCGTTGAACGCAACAACTTGACGTGTCGCCAGGGTAATGGCCGTCTTGCGCGCAAAGTGCGCAGCTTCTCCACGGACCTGACCTGGTTAGAGAAGCAGCTGTGGTTGAGCTTGGCCTCTTATCACTTCGTATTACCGCATGATAGCTTGCGCCAGCGTTGGCCGAAACCCGAACCTACGCGAGGACCTGGATCACGCAAGCAGTGGGAACCCGTTACCCCGGCTAGGGCGGCAGGGATAACGGATCACGTGTGGACCATGGAGGAGTTGTTGAGCTATCGTGGGCCTCCGGACTTGCGCGATCAGCTTGATCAACAAGCGACCACTATCAGTTGGTAGCCCTTTCATACACGCTATCGAGGGACACTACCCGAAAAGGCACGCGCAACTGATAAATTGCTGGGCTTGCATATCGACCTGACACGAGAGCTCCAACTCCTGTTGCTGGCGATGCTCGCTGGAGCCTTGGGCAGTTTTGTGCATGCGCTCAAGTCTTTCGGCGACTTCGTTGGCAACCGTACGCTTACTACAAGCTGGTTTTGGTAGTACATAACACGGCCCTTCTTGGGGGCTGCGCTGGCTGTGATTTTTTATGCGGTATTGCGCGGCGGCTTCATGGCGGGAACCCCGGCGGACGCCAAGGCTGTCAATCAGTTTGGGGTGATCGCAGTGGGTGCACTGGTTGGAATGTTCGCCGACAAGGCGTCAGACAAGCTTGCAGAAATCTTTGATACGCTTTTCAAGGGTGCTGACAACCGCAGCGGAAAACTTGCGGCGCCTGTTATCGACAAACTCGAGCCAGCGACAATCGCTAGTGGTTCTGCGCCGGCGATCCTTAGAATCATTGGCGACCGCCTCAATACCGTCAGTCAAGTGAAGTTTGACAATGTCGGTCAACCGCATGAAATAGTAAGGGTAACGGAGAAGGAAGTTAGAGTCTCTCTGACCGCAGGAGATCTGGCCGCTTCACGGACGATCAAAGTATCGGTTATGGGCGACAACGGCGAGTCCCCCACCAAGGACTTGCAGATCACAGCCCCCTAGGCTGCGAAATCGGCCGCAGGACCGGCAGGAGGATGGAATATAGGAAACATCCATGAAGACATTGTCTTCACCTCGTCGGATGCAATCCATTCCGTGCGGGCGTCCCCTCCTGTATAGAGCGGTCCGTGGGACGTCAGCCAGAGGCTCTGTTAGCATGGCGGTGCTACCATATACTGAGGGGTCGCGGTATTTTTACACAACCCCTGATAGAGGCATAGCCGCATCACTACAGGACCGCACGCGGCTATGCACCGGCAAGCCCGCCTGCGAAGCATGGAGCAAGGGGATAGCGGGCGTGTAGTCTCCATCCTTCGTCCTACAGCCGTTGGTATGCCCCGGACAACCCTACTGTCCTAAGACCTCTTGTTTGATGGCCCAGGTGGAACGTCCTTCTTGCCAGGCACGATACTGATGCATCTGAATGACCACTCCCATCGCGGCAAAGAGCCAGCGATTATGCGCCTGGCCACGCATCCAACAGGTTTCTAAGTCAAAAATGTCTTTGATCAAGCCTTGCATGGGCTCCACCGTATAGCGCCGTTGTTGGTAGAGGTGCTGGTGTCTTTTCTGCTTGAGCACTTTGACCATACGTTGGCGTTCTGGACTGATAGCGCTCCCCTTGCGGGGCGTCGTCAGCAACAGTATCCCCCGCTGCCGACGCAACTCGCGAAACAAATCCTTATCATCGGCCTTGCTGTCCATGAGCACGGTGGTAATCAGGCCTTGCAGCTTGCCGGTTTCCAGCCACATGCGTTTGGCTTCGTTGGCGCTGTTGCGCATCCACTTGAACGCCCCCAGCATGCAATGCGCACACGCTACCATACAGAAGGTCCCATGGCCATAGACCCAGCCGTCACTCTTGCTGTAGCTCCACGTAGCCTCTGTGTCCAACCCTTTCAGGCCCGCAGGAATGATCCCTTGCTGTTGGTGTTTGCGATGCCAGACAGGCCCACGCGCCCGAACCATCATCTTGTCAGCGCTGACGACGTTATCGCAAGTAGTCTGGTGAAAAAATTTGATAAATGTATCCTGCACCTGTTCCAGGCTCGAAGCAGATTTTTTTTAAACGCTCCCGGAGCTGACTCTCGGAGATTGGGGGCAGGATGACATCCTGGCCGCACAGCTCTTGCCAATAGCGGGTGCTCAAACGATGGATGCCCATGTAGGTCTTTGCCTTGCACTTGACGGCGAGCACGCCTATCAACATGATCAACCACTCTGGATACGCACACAACAGGCCCCGCTCCCCATGGCGCTGAAGTTCCGGAAACCCCGTGGTGTGGAGGAAGTCGAGAAAGTAGGTGCGTGTTGCCTGTATCCACTCCTTTGAAACCATGCCCTCTGTGTGGCTTTCCTGCATAGGCCCCCCCTCTTAGCCAGCATTTATGCTAGTCTGCCACAAGTGGGCTCTTTAGCAAAATACCGCGACCCC
>CAVYBI010000004.1:0-332513 GCA_963766755.1 uncultured Solirubrobacterales bacterium
CCAGCGCTCGCGCCTCGCCGCGACGGCCCAGAACCCACAGGGCCAAGACGAGGCTCGCGTAGAGAGTGAGAAATGCGGCAAGGGAGACGATGGCCAGCTCTGCTGCAGACACACCTACAAATGTAACCCCACGCACACCCAGTAAAGGCTTCTGATCCGAACCTCACAGGGTCGCGCCCTCGACCGGAGCCGATGAGGAGACCTCAGGCAGCCGCATCATCCGGAAGGAATTGAAGAGGCCGATCAGGCCGGCGATGATCGGGACGAGCAGCGCCACCTGCAGGGAGCGGTTCGTCGCGTCCGTGTTGATGCGGAGGACTTCATCCTGAACCGCCTCGCGGCTCTTCGGCGAGCAGCTGCTCGAGTTTCGCATTGCTCGTCACTTCCGCGTCTTCGTCGAGCTTTTCCGCGATCTGCTGCTGCTGGCCCGCCGGGATCACGGTGCTTGCCTCGGTCATGTTGGTGAAGCTGAGCGAGAGGACCGCCAGCAGCACGCCCCCCGCCATCGCCAGTCCGAACGAGAGCCCGAAGGACCCCGCCGCCGAGTTCACCCCGGCCGCCTCGCTGATCCGCTCCTCGTCGATCGGGGCGAGCGTGTAGTTGTTGAGCTGGGAAACCAGCAGCCCGAGCCCGGTTCCGGCCAGCACCAGCGGGACGACCAGATACCAGCCGGAGCTCGCCTCGGGCACGATCGGGACGAGCAGTGCCATGCCGGCGGCGCTGAGCGCGAAGCCCAGGCGAATGATCGAGGCAGGGCGTCGATTCCCGGCCCTCCGCCCAGCGAGAACCGCCGCCCCAAACATCGTCAGTGAGAGCGGGGCGAGGGTCAGGCCGGTCTCCAGGGCGTTGTATTCGAGCGAGATCTGGAGGAAGATCGGCAGCGCGATCATCGCCCCGCCGAGGGTGACGTTCTGGAGTGCCTGCTGGGAGATCCCGATCCTGAAGTTGGGGTGGCTGAACAGGTCCGGGTCGAGCAGGGTCGCCTTTCCTTCACGGTGACGCCGCACCAGCCAGCGGGCCAGCGCCCAGAGCGCGAGCGCGCCGATCGCGATCGTCAGCCCGACGAGCTCGCCGCCCTCCTGCCAGATCAGAATCCCCAGGACGACGCCGCCCATGCCGATGACCGAGAGGACGGCCCCCGTTCGGTCGATCTGGCGCGGGCCGGTGTAGGGGACGTCGCGGACGAGCTTGATGTTGAGCAGGACGACCGCGATCACGACCAGCTCGAGGAAGAAGCCGACGCGCCATGAGAGGAAGGTCGTCACGAAGCCGCCAAGAAGCGGTCCGACCGCCGCCGCGACCGCCGCCGACGCGCCAACCAGGGCGTAGGCCTTCTTCTGCGCCGCGCCCTCGAAGTTGCCGCGGATCAGCGACTGCATCGCGGGCAGCAGCAGGGAGGCGCCCAGACCGCCGACGATCGCCCAGAAGACGACGACCACGCCGAGGCCCTGGGCCAGCGTCATCGCCAGGGCGCCGGTCGCATAACCCAGCAGGCCCAGCACAAACGCGCGCCTTCGCCCGATCAGGTCGCCGACCTTGCTGCTGATCAGGATGAACGCCGCAGAGACCAGGGCCTCCAGCGCGATCGCCGACTGGACACCGCTGACGGTCGTGTCGAGATCCCCGACCACGGCGGAGATCGAGACGTTCATCAACGAGGTGTCGACGACGAGCACGAACATCGCCATCGCGAGCACGAACGCCAACCGCGTGCTGCCCGCTCCCTTTTCCGAGGCGGTGGCGCCCACCGCCCGCGTCATGGACCTTGGTCGGCAGCGATGGGATCGGCCGGCCCGGGCTCGGCTCGCTCTGCCGGGGAGCGGGAGGCGGCGAGCTCGGCGGAGATCTTGGCCGCGGCGGCGACCAGGGGAGCCGCGAGGACGAGACCGATGGTGCCGAAGAGGCAGCCGCCGGCGATGGTGACGATGAGGACGGCCAGGGGGTGAATGCCGAGAGCGGCTCCATAGGCGATCGGCTGCACCAGCTGCTGGAGCACGCCGTTGGCGAGGAGGACCACTACCGCGATCGCCAGGGCCGCCTCGGGCCCCTGGCCGCCCAGCGCGATCAGGACCGCGAACGCCCCCGCTGCCCAGGCGCCGAGATAGGGGACGTAGCCGCCGAGGAAGGTGACGACGGCGATCGTCCCCGGCAGCGGCACCCCGAGCAGCAGCGCCCCGGCGCCGACCAGCAGCGCGCTCCAGGCGGCCACGATCGTGACCCCGACGAAGTAGCCCCGCAGGGAGCGGGACACCTGGCCCATCACGGTGCGGGCGAGCGGGACCGGCATCCCGAGGTGGCGCTCGACGAACCTGCCGAGCGTCGGCGCGTCCTTGAGCATGAAGAAGAGGCTGATGGCGGCGAAGGAGAGGAAGACGGCCAGCGAGGCCAGCTTGTCGACGCCGCCGAGCAGACCGTCGGTCAGGGCCCTGAAGCCGGCGCTGATCGAGGCGCTCGCCTCTTCGTTCGCGTCGCCGGCGGTGGAGGAGCCGACGCCCAGGCCCTGGAGCCAGGACTGGATCTCGTCCGCCCCGGCATGGAGTCTCCCGCTGAGGCTGTCAGCCTGGCTGGCAATGCCGCTCATGACGATGACGCCGACGCCGACGCCGACCAGGACGATCCCGAGGAAGACGAGCACCGCGCCGGCTCCCCTCGGCAACCCGTGCCGCTTCAGCCAGTCGACCAGGGGCACGGTGACCGAGGCGACGATCGCCGCCGTCACCACCGGCATCACGATCGTCTGCGTCTCCCCCAGCAGGAAGATCGCCCCGACCAGCGCCGCGGCCACCCCGACCAGCAGCCAGGCGCTGAAGCCGAGGTCGCGCAGCCAGGCCGGCGCCGAGAACATCCCGCTCAGCTCGGCGGGATCGATCTCGATCACTTCTTCTTCGGGGGGCTCGCTTTCGCGGCCGGCCCGCCACAGCCGCCCTCGGATCGCGCGCCTCGGAGTCATCGGTCCGCCGGACGATACGCGGCGCCCCCGACACGGCCGCGGAGTCGCGCGATGACTGCGGCGGCGCGGGTCACCTACGTCGGCCACGCGACCGTCCTGGTCGAGATCGACGGCGTCCGCCTGCTCACCGATCCGGTGCTGCGGCGCCGGGTCGGGCCGCTGCGCCGCCACGGGGCCGCGCCCGACCCGCGCCTGGCGGAGGGGGTCGACGCGGTGCTGATCTCCCACCTCCACCACGATCACGCCGACGTGCCCTCGCTGCGCCGGCTGAGCAGGACGGTGCCGGTGCTCGCCGCGCCCGGGGCGGCGGAGTTCCTCGATCGGCTCGGCTTCGCCGACGTCCGCGAGCTCGCCCCGGGCGACGCCGCCGCCGTCGGCGGCGTCCGCGTCACCGCCACCGAGGCCAACCACCCGCCCAGCGGGCGGCGGTTCGAGCGGGCCTCGCGGGCGGTCGGCTTCGAGCTCGCCGGACAGCGGCGCATCTACTTCGCCGGCGACACCGACCTCTTCGACGGCATGGAGGAGATCGGCACGGGCGGTCTCGACCTCGCCCTGCTGCCGATCTGGGGCTGGGGCACGAGCATCGGCGCCGGGCACCTCGATCCCGAGCGGGCGGCGCGGGCGGCGGCGCTGCTCGCGGCGAAGCTGGTGGTGCCGATCCACTGGGGCACGCTCTACCCGCTCGGCCTGGCGCGATTGCGCCCCGAGCCCCTGCGCGCGCCCCCGCGCCAGTTCGCCGCCTGGATGCGCGAGCTGGCGCCTCAGTCGGAGCTGCGGGTGCTGGCACCGGGGGAGACGACCTCGCTGGCGTAACCGTAGTGCCCGAGGCCGGCGAGCCAGCCCCGGAAGACCCGGTGGACCCGCTCGGCGCCGACCACGTCCTCCTCGGGCCAGGCGAGCTCGGCCGGGTGCAGCACGAAGGGGTGCGCCTGGGTCCCGCCCATGCCGCCGTGCGAGCCGACCAGCTCCTCGAAGGCGGCGACCTCGCCGAACTGCGGCCAGTAGGTGCTGTTGACCATCAGGTCGGCGCAGTGGGGGAAGCCGTCGGTGCGCCGCAGGTGGTCGGCGGCGTGCGGGCCGAACGGCTCCAGCGGGTCCTCGCCCTCGACCCGGTCCTGGTCGAGGAAGTGGGTCCCGCCGGCGCCGATCGCGACCGCCCCGGAGCGCTCCGAGCGGACCAGGACGAAGCCGATCCCGGGGTGGTCGCGGAGCGCCGGGACCAGCAGCGGGTAAATCGTTTCGAGCCGCTCCAGGGAGACCCGGCCCGGCTCGCGCGGAAAGCTGACCAGGCCGAGGCAGCCCGAGGCCATCACCGAGAGCTCCGGCACCTCTCCCCCGTGCGCCTGCTCCACCTCCTCGCGGACGTCGGCGTCCAGCGTCACCACGCCGTCGTCACGGCGTCCGCGGGTCGCGGTGCGGACCGTGCGCGCCGCGATCGTGTCGTCGCGGGCGACCTCGGTCAGGCCGGCGCTGAGGTAGGCGAGCGCGTCGTCCTCTCCCTCCTCGACCGCGATCGTGCTCTCGGGGTCGCAGGCCGACCGCACCAGGTCCTCGAGGGTCTCCCCGTAGCGGTCGCGGAACGTCTCGCCCTGCGACTGGCCGTGGTCGGAGAGCACGACCAGCCGGTAGGGGCGCGGAGCATCGGCGCAGGCGAGGGCGATCCGGGCGATCTGGCGGTCGAGGTCGCGCAGCACGGCGAGGGCGTCGTCGCGTTCGATCCCGGAATGGTGGGCGACCTCGTCGTAGGCGAGGAAGGTCGTATAGACGAGCGGGCGGCCGGCGAGGACGTCGCCGACGACGCTGGCGACCTGGAGGTCGCGCTGGACGACGGTGGCCCAGGCGCGCACGGCGGCGTAGGAGCGCGGCCGGGCGATCCGCGGGCGGACGTCGTCGCGCACCTGCCGGCGCGCCGCCCGGCGCTCGCGGAAGACGTCGGCGATGGCCAGCACGAGCGTGCGGGCAACCGCGTAGGGCCGGGCGAAGTAGGCCGCGTAGTCGACCCCGATCGGCCGGCGGCGGTGCAGCACCGTGCTCATCGTCAGCATCGTGTGCGGCGCGTCGCCGGAGAGGATGTTGGCCCGGCTGGCGCCGCCGGCGTGCAGCAGCCCGCGCCCGTCGGAGTGCCGCCGCTCCAGCTCTTCGGCGTCGCGCGGGTGGTTGGTCACGATCGCCGCGTCGCGGTCCTTCTCCCACCAGCGGAAGGCCGGCATGTCCTCGTTGGAGCCGTGCAGCAGGCCGGCCTGGCAGGCGCCGGTCTGCGAGGACCAGTCGGTCTCCCACCTGCTGAGGCGGTGGGAGCCGCGGCGCAGCCAGGCGGCGAGGTTGGGGGCGTCGCCGGCGGCCAGCGCCCGGTGCAGGACGTCGTGGGCGAGCCCGTCGATCTCGAGGAAGAGGACGCCCGGAACCTCGCTCTCCACCCGCTGCCCCCGCCGCCGCATCTGCCGGCCGACGACGTTGCGGTACCAGGCGTCGTCTTCGTCGATCGCCAGCAGCGAGTAGAAGCCGGCGGTGAGCGCCGCCATCGCGACCGTGACGACGATCCCCTCGAGCACCCCGTCGAGGTGGGCGCCGGGCAGGAGGTCGATGGCGAAGGTGACCAGGATGCCGTTGAGGAGCAGCGCCGCGCCGCCGAGGGTGAGGACCGTGAGCGGCAGCGCGATCCGCGCCAGGACCGGCCAGATCAGCGCGTTGAGGAGGCCGATCGTCGCCGCCGCGCCGAGCGCGGCGAGGGCACCGTCGAGGACGAAACCGGAGAGGAGCGCGGAGAGGAGCAGCAGGGAGAGGGCGTCCAGCAGCAGGACCAGCAGGGCACGCCAGACGATCCGGATGTTCATCGTCGTCCGCTGCGGTCCAGCAGGAGGCCGGCCAGCTCCGCCGCGCTGACCCCGATGAACGCACCCGCGAGCACGTCCCCGGGGTAGTGGACTCCGGTATGGACCCGGGAGTACCCGACCAGCGTCGCCAGAGCCCGCAGCGGGGCCGAGAGCACCGGCTGCGCGTTGGCGGCGCCGGTGGCGAAGGCAAAGGCGGAGGCGGCGTGGCCGGAGGGGAAGGAGCTCGAGCGCGGCATTTGGACGTGGCGTCTCGCGAGCTCCTCGGCCTCCCTCCTCGCGGGGCGCCGCCGGGTGGTCAGCGGCTTGGCGACGAGGTTGGCGAAGCCGGAGGCGATGCCGAGCGAGACGAGGCCCTTCCGAGCCGCCAGCCGGCCGCTGGAGCCGCCAAGGACGGCCAACGCGGCCGCGGTGGCGAACCAGAGCTTGCTGTGGTCGGCGGCGCGAGTGAGACCACGCATGGCGACGTCCAGCGAAGGGGTGTCGCCGGCAGCGATCGCTCCGTAGATGGCGGTATCGACCGCCTTCGCCTCGCTGAGCCACTCGCTCATCGGGACGACGATCTCGAGCGTTTCGGCGTCCCCCGTACAGCGATCCGCGCCAGCGCGAGAACGGTCTCCCGGGCGCCCTCGGGCATCGCCGCCGACGGGGAGGCTCCGGGGTGTGCGGCGGCGATCCGCACCTGCAGCGCCGCCGGCAGGATCCTGAAGCGCAGCGGCGCCTCCAGAGTTACGGCCTCGCCGTCGATCCCCGCGGCGATCGCGCCGTCCGCGTCGACCTCGAACGCGGGCGTGGACCACTCCCGCCAGGGACGCTGGAGGAAGCGCCGACCCGCAGCCGGCGGGGAGGCGACGGTGATCCCCAGCAGCCCGTCGTCGATCCTCGGCCGGGTGCCCGAGCCGACCACGGGCCCGAGGCGGTAGCGGTTGTTGGAGACGAGGATCGCCGCGCTGGAGGAGTGCTGCCGCCCTCCGGGGCCGGTCCAGCGCAGGTCCAGCCCCTTGCCCTCAGGTCCCAGCACCTCGGGCAGGGTGTCGAGGATGGTCCGCAGCTTCGCCTCCCGATAGCCCTCGCGCTGGACGGCCTCGGCGTAGAGGCCAATCGAGGCGTTGTTGACGAATACCCGGCCGTTGACCTCGGCAAGGTCGACCCGCCTTTCGCGACCGCCGACGAAGGCGTCGAGCGCGCCGACCACGTCGTCGCGGTCGACTCCGAGGTCGAGCGCGAAGTGGTTGCGGGTCCCGGCCGGAATACAGGCATAGGGCAGATCCTGCTCGGCGGCGACCATCGCGACGACGGCCTGGGAGCCGTCGCCGCCGGCCATCGCCAGCGCGTCGGCTCCATCGGCCACGGCGCCGCGCACGAGCTGCTCGAGGTCGGTGCCGAGCCTCAACTCGACCGGCTCGATGCCACGGGCCCGCGCCTCGTCGGCCAGGTGAAACTTCTCCGCCTTGCCCCCGCCCGACTTGGGGTTGTAGAAGAGCACGGGGTGGCGAGGGTCCGGTGCCCGGTGGAGCGGGACGTGGATCCTGAAGGCCGACCGGGTCGCAAGGAGCATCAGCCCCAGGCCCACCACGATCACGAGAGCCTGCGCGAGGTGATCGCCGTCAGCGATCAATACGGCCACGATTCCGGCCACTGCCAGGATCGCTATTCCAGATCCCAGAAGCCTCGCTCGCCCGGTGCGGGTCAGGCCGTACCAGGCCGACACGAGCGCGAGCGCGAGGCAGGCGAGGACGATCAATCCCCGGGGAAACTGCGAGACGACGATGTCGACGCTGAGAATTGCGAGCACCGCGGCGCTCGCGAGCGCCGCGAGCGCCGCCAGCCGGTGCGGGTCGCCCTGCTCAGCCGTTGACGGCCTTCTTCAGTTCTGCTCCGGGGCTGAACTTCGCCGCCGTTTTCGCGGCGATCTGCATCGACTCTCCGGTCCGCGGGTTGCGGCCCTCCCGAGCCGGCCGGGCGACGGTCGAGAATTTGCCGAAGCCGGTGAATTTGACCTCGTTGCCGGCCGCGAGCTGAGCGGTGATCTCCTCGATCGTCGCCTCCACGGCGAGCTTCGCCTTGCCCACCTCGAGGCCGGTCCGCGCCGCAACCTGCTTTGCCAACTCATCCTTGGTCGTAACCGACATTCTCGTCTCCTTGAAGTAGGGGGCGCAAGACCTCAGTCAGGCCTGCTGTCCACAGGCTTTCTACAGGGCCGGGCGGGCGTCTCCGCTATCAACGCATGGCATGACTCATCTACTCCTTCATCAACGAGCTCGAGGCCACGGTCGGCACGTACCTCTCGCAGCCTCAGCGGCTCATGGCTCGCGGCGGCACGATCGTCCCCCGCTCCTCGTCCGGTCGCCCGAAGACGATGTCGGCCAGGGAAATCACGCCGACCACCTGACCCGCTTGGCAAACCGGCAGGTGCTGCACCTCGTTCTCGCGCATCCGCTCCGCCACCAGGGCAAGATCCTCCTCGGGGGAGCAGGTGACGGGGTGCATGGTGGCGACGTCACGGACGAAGGCAGCAAGGGGCTCGCGCTCCTCGGCGAGGACGCGGATGACGATGTCGCGCTCGGTGAGGATCCCCGCGCACTCGCCATCGTGGTCGAGAACCGGAATGCCGCCAACTCCACTGATCCGCATCTGCTGGGCCGCTTCGACCAGCGTGGTGTCCGGGCGCAGGGCGGAGACGTCCGTGCTCATGCGCTCGCTGACCGTGATCGTCTTCGGCACCGGTTCTCCTTGGCTCGCCTCGTCCCGTCGATACCCGCTTCTTGCCAGGCGAAACTCAGGAGCGAACATCTCGCTCGATCCCTTGCGCAAGTCGCCTTGATCGGAAACCATGTTGGTCGGGTCAACGACCGAGGGAGATTCCAGTGAAGCCAGTGGACACCGCGAGCCCGGCAGCGAGCGCCGGACCGAAGGCGCTTTCCGCCACGACGATGTGCGAGGCGTTCCAGACGACCGCCGCGGAGTGGGCGGAGGCGCCGGCGCTGCGGCTGAAGGACAGCGACTACGAAGCGAGCTTCGCGGAGTACGCGGCGACCGTGCGGCAGCGCGCCGCTGGGCTTGCGGCCCTGGGGGTGCGGCGGGGCGACACGGTCGGCTTCATGCTGGTCAACCGCCCCGGGTTCTTCCTCACCGACTGCGCCGCGATGCACCTCGGCGCGACCTGCTTCTCCGTCTACAACACCTCCTCACCGGAGCAGATCGAGTACGTGGTCGCCGACGCGGCCAACCGGGTGATCGTCACCGAGCCGCAGTTCCTCGACCGGGTGCTGGAGGTGCGCGAGCGGGTCGACACCCTCGAGCACGTCGTCGTGATCGGCGGCGCGGCGCCCGCGGGCACGATCTCGACCGAGGAGCTCGAGGCGATGGGCGACCCCGGCTTCGATTTCGAGGCCGCCTGGCGGGCGGTCGAGCCCGATGACGTTCTCTGCCTGATCTACACCTCGGGCACGACCGGGCCGCCGAAGGGCGTGCAGCTCACCCACGACAACCTCGTCAGCGGCTGGCGGGCGGCGAACGCGGTCTACTCGCCGACGCCGGAGATACGCCAGATCTCCTATCTGCCGAGCGCCCACGTCGCCGACCGCTATTCCTGCCTGTACGCGCAGATGGTCTTCGGCGGCTGCACCCACTGCTGTCCCGACGTGCGCCAGATGATCGCCTACTCGATCGAGGTGAGGCCGACCGTGTGGGCCGGGGTGCCGCGCGTCTTCGAAAAACTGAAGGCGGCACTGGAGATCGGGGTGACCGTCGAGACGGACGCGGAGAAACGCAAGGCCACCGAGTGGGCGCTGGAGATCGGCCGCCGCTGGGTCGCCGCCTACATGGCGGGCGAGATTCCCGCCGAACTGCAGGCCGAATGGGACGAGGCCGACGCGCTCGTCTTCGCGAAGATCCGCGCCATGCTCGGCCTCGACGAGGTCGAGTTCTTCGGCGTCAGCGCCGCCCCCACCCCACCCGAGGTGATCGAGTTCTTCCTCGCGATCGGGATCGAGATCTGCGAGCTGTGGGGGATGTCGGAGCTGACCGCGACCGCGACGCTGAACCCGCCCGGCCGGATCCGGATTGGAACGGTGGGGCCGCCGCTGCCCGGGGTCGAGGTGAAGCTGGCCGACGACGGCGAGGTGATGGTGAGGGGGCCGATCGTGATGAAGGGCTACCGCAACATGCCCGAGCGCACGGCGGAAGCGTTCACCGAGGACGGCTGGCTGCTGACCGGTGACATCGGCGAGTTCGACGAGGAGGGCTACCTGAAGATCGTCGACCGCAAGAAGGAGCTGATCATCAACGCGGCGGGCAAGAACATGTCGCCGGCGAACATCGAGGCGAAGCTGAAGACGGCGACGCCGCTGATTGCCCAGGCGGTCGCGATCGGCGACAACCGCCCCTACAACGTGGCGCTGGTCGCGCTCGACCACGAAACCCTGGCGGCGCGCGGGCTCGCTCCCGGCGATCCGGAGGTCGCGGCGGAGATCGAGCAGGCGGTGGCGGCGGCCAACGAGCGCCTCTCGCGGGTCGAGCAAATCAAGCGCTACGAGCTGGTGGAGGAGGAGTGGACCCCCGGCGGCGAGGAGCTGACCCCGACGATGAAGCTGAAACGGCGGCCGATCGCCGAGAAGTACTCGGCGGAGATCGAGGCGCTGTACACCTAGTCGAACCGGCTTTTCGTTTCAGGCACTTCCATTGATGCACCCTTTCTCCCTTGATTGTCACTGTGACATTCGGGTTTTTTGACGCCCGCGTCTAGCCAGTCAGCGAAATTAGGTTGGCACTTGCTGATCGCGCCGCAAATATGCCTGAGCAGTCGTTAGCAATCAGCCAATCGAAGGGGGCGAGAAACATGGAGCGAAGCAGTGGGAATCGTCGAGAAAGAGGCAGCAGAGAAGTACTGGGTGAGCTTCTTGCTGACCTGCCGCGCGAGACCCGTCAAGCGTTGAACAATCCCGTCCGTCGGAAGATCCTGCGGATGCTCAACGACAGCGAGACGCCTTGCACTTCAAGGGAAATCGCGTTGGCGGTCATGCCCCAGAAATCGAAGCTGCGCTGTGTCAATTACCACACCCTCCTTCTCGCCAACCAGGGCAGCGTCAAGGTGACGGGCGCACGGCCGATCCGTGGGGCGCTGGCCCGCTCCTATGCCTCCAATGTCGCCGGCGACCGGCAGATCACCACGGTATTGCAGGCCAGCCGTGAGCTCGATCAAGTCGATGGATAACGCGCTTGGGCGATCAAGGATGTGTCGCCGTGCCTAGGAAAAAGAAGCGGGCGGCAGCGGAAACGACGATTGGCCAGATCGCGAAAGCGGTGGGGCATCCCTTACGGGTGCGAATCCTCGGTGCGTTGGTATCGCAGGACGGCAGCGCTTCGACGCTGTCGAGACAGTTTGACGTTCCCCTCGGCGATGTTGATTACCACCTAGGGGTGCTCGACAGGGATTGCCAGGTCATCGAATTGGTGGGTCATCGGCAGGTGCGGGGCGCTCAGGAAAACATCTACCGACTGAAGCCTTGGACCAATTTCGACCCCGACTGGTCGCCGATTCCGCGTCCCGTCGTGAGCGGATTGAAGGGTGCGTTGCTTTGGCGTTTCGTGGATGCCGCGATCGCGGCGCTGCGGTTCGGCACGTTTGACCGCCGGCAGGAGACCACGTTTACCGCGCGTCCCGTCGTCGTTGACGAGCGGGGCTGGGCCGAAGCCAACCACGCGTTGACGAGGACAGTCGAGACGGTGACGGACATCGAGACCCAAAGTCGCCGGCGTCTGAGTGGGTCCGGGCCCGAGGCCGCCATCCATATCGTCGTCGGGCTAGCGGCCTTTGAGGCAGCGTGGCCTTCTCAGGGCTGGGAGCAAGGATGAGATCTGGCCCCTCCCGATCCATCCTCGAAGCCTCATCTTCCCCTTCTCGAACTTGCCCCAGGCCAGGGGTGCGATTAACTCCGCACGATCTGCGAGACGCGCTGGTGACTCATCTTGAGGACGCGGGCAATCGTCGTCATTGGCAGCCCATCCTTGTAGGCCGCTCGAATCGCTTCGTCTCGTTCCGCTCGCAGTTCCTCGGCCGACTGCTCAAGTGCGTTCTCGCGGCTTGAGTGCTTGTCGGCGAAGGCCGCTAGGCGGGCTTGAGCCTCGGGTGCTTGGCGCTTGGGGCGGGGTATGCAGCGGATCGTCGGTCCTATTGTTGCTAATCGGTTAGCATGAACTAATTTGATTATCCCTATCAGCCCAAATGAAGCCGCTGCATGGAAGACGAGGCGCGTGCCCCGAAGGGCACGCGCCAGGCCAAATTCAAATCAGCCTCCCTTGCGAATTGACGTCGCTGGGAACGAAGGTCCAACCTTTCCGATGGTCACGAACGATCACCTCCCTCTGCCGTGAGTCGGCGTCGGCTCAGAGGTAGATCGCGAGCCAAGGACGGGCGCCGTCCAAGGAGACGGCAACCGACTCGCCTACGCGAGCGATCCCTGAGCCCTTGCGACCATCGGTTTAGTCAGAGTAGTTCAGGCAATCAATGCCGTTGGGGCAAAACCATCGCAAATTGCGGCCGGCGCCAGTCAGCAGCTTTGGGCCAATACCGGGACTAAATGGGAAAAGACATCTGAAATAGTCCCATGCACTCGACTGGTTTACCGGATTCTCGAAAGGACCCCCCGTTGTCGAAGCAGGCTCCGCCGCTCATTGATCGTCGGCTGATTAAGGCGCTCTCCCATCCAATCCGCATTCACATCTTGGACATCCTGAGCGAGGGACCGAGTAGCCCGTCACGCATAAAGCGGCGCATGGACAACGTCAGCTTGAACCTCGTCTCGCATCACATAAAAGTCTTGCTCAAGCTGGGCTGCATCGAATTGATCGACGAAGTGAAAAGGCGAGGGGCAACCGAGCACATCTATCGGACTAAGGAGCGGCAGTTCTTCAACGCTGAGGAATGGAAGGTCGTGGAGCCCAAGGCCCGCCAGCCGATCACCGCGACCCTGCTCCAACTGATCGCCCAGGATGCCGAGAAGTCGCTGGCCGAAGGAAAGTTCGATGAGCGGCCGGACAACCATCTGAGCCGGTCCCCGGTCGAACTCGATGACGAGGGTTGGCGGGAAGTCGTTGGCACGTTGACCAGGGCATTGGACGAGGTCTTGGAAGCACACGCCAAGAGCACCGAAAGGGCCGCCGTCAGCGGTGAGGATCTGATGGTTGCCCGCGTCGTGATTATGCAGTTCCTGCTGAAACGGGAACCGCCCATCCGTGAGGGCCACACCTAGACACCTCTCAGGAGCCCCCGCTACCGTGGGTCGATGGCGTCTCTCGACCCGTGGCCGTCCGTTTCCTACGAGGACTGGAGCGAGACCTGCGACACGCTTCACGCCCATACGCAGGTGCTGGGAAAGATCGCCGCGGAGCTGGCGCCACCTGAGCCACAGCTCCAGCACGCCGCGCTGCGGCTGACCGCGCGCGGCTGGGAGACGGCGCCGCTGCCGGCGGCGGACGGCTCGGGGGCGCTGGTCGTGGCACTGGATCTGCACAGCCATGAGGCGGTCGCCGAGCACAGCGACGGGCGCGCTCGGCGGCTGCCGCTGACCCCGCACCGCGCCGTCGGCGAGGTGACCCGGGAGCTGCTGGCAGCGGTGGGCGACCTGGCCGGCACGGTCGAGATCGACCCGACGCCGCAGGAGGTGGCCTGGAGCGTCCCGCTGGACGAGGATGGCGAGCATGCGAGCTATGACCCCGACCGGGTCGACTCCTACTTCAGCGCCGCGACTCAGGCCGCACTCGTCCTCGCTGCCTTCAGGGCACCGTTCCGTGGCCGGTCCTCGCCGGTCAATGCCTGGTGGGGCTCGTTCGACCTCGCAGTGAGCCTCTACTCCGGGCTCCCGGCCGACCCCCCCTCGGGCGACTTCATCATGCGCAACTCGATGGACTCCCAGGAGGTGGCGGTGGGATGGTGGCCCGGGGACCCCAAGCTGGGCAAGGCAGCGTTCTACGCCTACGCCCACCCGGCGCCGGCGGGCTTCGAGGACGGCGCTCTCTCCCCGGCAACCGCACGCTGGAACGGTGAGCTCGGCCTGTACGTCCTCGACTGGGACGATGTGCGCGCCAGCGACGACCCACGGGCTTTCGCGCTCGAATTCGCCCGCTCGGCGTTCCAGCACGCCCTCGATCAGCCGGCTTGAGTCGGGGGACGCTCGCAGGCGGGCGTGCCTCCGGGCAGCCGGTGGCGATTGGTCGCGACCAGGCGGTAAGCCTGTGCGGCTGCCCAGGAGATCCCTGGCAGCAGGAGGATGCGGCCGGCGATCCTCCAGACCGGTCCCGAGCTGCTCAGCATCGCGGCGATCGCCTCGTGTCCGGAGTGGACGCTGCCGTCGGCCTGGATCCACTGGACGGCGGCGGCCGCCTGCTCCTCGCTCACCTCCAGCGCGGCGAGGTCGGCGAGCTGCCAGGCGACGATCTCGGCATCCGGCCCGATCCTCCTCTCCGCCAGCCGCACGCAGCTCGTGCAGAAGGCGCAGTCGCCGTCGAAGAGGAGCACGGGACGATCCATCTCAGCTCCAGGACTCGCTGAGAAGTCGGTCGACGGCAAGCTGCAGCACCTCCACCCGGCTCCTGTCGCCGTGCTCAGCCGCGACGAAGTAGCTGCCGACGAACAGGGAATAGGCCAGCATCGCGCGGGCCTCGGTGTCGTCCTCGTCGACGCAGAACTGACCGAACAGAAGGCGCAGGTACGCCAGGCGCCGGTTGTCGACCCGGTGCAGGCGCTCGGCGACGGCCCGATCCCGGCGCGACCAGTCCCGGAGCGCCAGCTCCACCGCAAACAGCCCCTGCGCCGACGGGGCCAGCTCGAAGAGGCGCCGCACCCTGGCTCGCGGATCGGCCGACCCGCTGTCGACGCTCGCGATCACCTCCTCGGTCCCGGCCTCCTCCCAGGCGTCGAGCGCCTCCTCGAGCAGTGCGCCGCGATCCTCGAAGTGCCAGTAGAAGCCCCCCTTCGAGACCCCCATGTCCTTGGCCAGCGCCTCGATCCGCACCGCGTCCGGGCCGCCCGCCGCCAGGGCCCGCATCGCCGCGTCGACCCAGGCGTCGCGTGGAGTCCGGAGCTTGGCCACCGACATATCTATACGCCACCGTATTGACAGAGGCAAGAAGGGCGCCTAGCATCCATACGGTGCCGTACGGATTGAAGGAGAGCGGCCGGGTCCCGAACTCGACGCAGGAGTCGCGCCCCTGGCGCATCCACGAGATCGTCCCGGACTTCACCCTGGAGGACGTCTGGGCCCTGCCCGTGGAGGGAGGCGCGGAGGACTTCTCGGCGCTGCTGGAGGTGATGGGCTCCATCGATCCGGCCCACTCGGACTCCCGCGCCACTCGTTTCCTCTGGCAGCTGCGCGATCGCCTCGGCTCCTGGTTCGACCTCGGCAGGATCCGGGTCCCGACCGACGGCAGCGCCGATGCTCCCGTCGGCAAGCTGCCGATTCCCGGCACGAGCGAAACGTCGCTGGCCGGTCGGCTGCCGGCCGACCTGCGCGACACGGCGACGGATCTGGAGTTCGGCTCCACGCCCTTCGCCCCCCTTTACCGAACCGACGTCGAGGCCGCCGCCGAGCTGTCGAACCAGACCGTGCACGGCGTCGCTCACCTGGCCTGGGTCGACCGGGGCGAGGGCCGGTACCAGGGGCAGATGGCCGTCTACGTGAAGCCACGCGGCCGCTTCGGCCGCGCCTACATGGCGGCGATCAAACCGTTCCGCTACCTGATCGTCTACCCGGCGCTGATGCGCCAGTTCGGGGCAGATGCGGGACGATCACCGGGTGAGCGCCAGCGGTCATGACGAAGAACCGGGAGCCGAGCCGACCGATCCCGGTCGCCAGCTCGACCTCCTGGAGGAGATCGGCGGGCCGCAGGGGATTGCCGACTCCAGCATCCCGGCGCTGGTCTTCGTCACCGTCTACACGCTCGGCGGCAACCGGATCGCCCTCGCCGGGATCTGCGCGCTTGCCACCGGCCTGGCGATCGCGGTCCTGCGGCTGGTCAAAGGCGAGTCGCTGCGCTTTGCCCTCGCCGGCTTCGCCGGCGTCGCGGTGGCCGCCTTCATCGCCAGCCGCACCGGCCGGGCCGAGGACTTCTTCCTCCCGGGCCTGCTGCTCAACGCCCTCTACGGCGGCGCCTACCTGATCTCGATCCTCGTCCGCTGGCCGCTGATGGGCGTCATCCTCGGGCCGACGATCGGGCGCGAAGGCATGGCCTGGCGCAAGGACCCGCACGAGCTGCGGGTCTACTCGCGAGCGAGCTGGGTCTGGGTCGGCGTCTTCGCGGCCCGCCTCGGCGTTCAGCTGCCCTTCTACCTGGCGGGCTCGCTGCTGGCACTCGGCATCGCCAAGACGGCGATGGGGCTGCCGGTCTTCGCCCTGGGCATCTGGCTCTCCTACCTGATCCTGAAGCAAGGCGGCCTGATCGCGACGTGGCGAGTCGACAGGGGCACGGCGGGATGAGCGGGACGAGCACCGCCTGAGCAGGCACCGCCCGGCTGCAAAGATCGCTGGAGGATGTCTCTTCCAGTACCGGAGCCGCTCCCGCGCGAACTGAGCGTTGGCGAGTTCGCTCGCCGCGCCGGTGGCCTCGTCCTCGTCGGCCTCGCCGTCGCGCTGCTGATCGGCACCCTGCCGGGCCTCGACGAGGTGCGGGAGCGGTTCGCCAACGCCGAGCCGGGCTGGCTGGTGGCGCTCTTCTTCCTCGAGGTCGCCTCCTGCCTCTCTTATGTAGTCGCCTTCCGCGGCGTCTTCTGCACCCGGCTCGGATGGCGGTTCAGCTACGAGATCGGGATGGCCGAGCAGGGGACCAACGTGCTGGTGCCGGCGGGTGGCGTCGGCGGGCTCGCGCTGGGCGCCTGGGCGCTGCGCCAGGGGGGGATGAGCACCGAGCGGATCGCCCGCCGCAGCGTCGCCTTCTTCGTCCTCACCAGCGCGCCGAACTTCGCCTGCGCCGCCCTCTTCGGACTCGCCCTCGCGACCGGCGTGCTGCCGGGTGGCGGTCCGCTGATCCTGAGCTGGGCGCTGGGCGGGCTCGCGATCGCGGCGATCGTCCTCGTCGCCGTGCTGCCCCGCATCCTCGACCACGTCGGTCCCGAGCGGGGCCCTGCCGAGCCCGAGAGCCGGCGCACCCGGACCCGGCGGCTTCTCCACGCCGCCGCCACCACCGTCGCCGATGGCGTCCACGACGCGGCCGGGCTGCTGCGGGCGCGGCAGCCATACGCGCTGCTCGGCGCCGTCGGTTACATGGCGCTCGACGTCGTCGCCCTGGCGGCCGCCTTCGCCGCCTTCGGCAGCACGCCGCCCTTCGCCGCCTTCGTCTTCGCCTACGTGATCGGGCAGCTCGGCGGCCTGATCCCGCTGCCGGGTGGGATCGGCGGCATCGACGGCGGCCTGATCGGCGCCCTCACCCTCTACGGCAGCCCGCTTTCGCAGGCGACCGCGGCCGTGCTCGCCTACCGGGTCGTCCAGCTCGGCATCCCGGCGATCCTCGGCTCGGTCGCCTTCGTCCAGCTGCGCCGCACCCTCAGCCGGGAAGAGGCCCCGGCCGCTCTCTGCGAGCCCTTCGACCAGCCGTTGCCGGTCTTCACGCTGCCGCAGCGGTGAGCCGCCCGGGGGTGCGCCCTATGGCTCGCATCCCCGGACCGAGTCCGCTCCGGCGCCGCCGCGGCAGCGATCGCGGCCGGGACCGCCCCGCAGCCGGTCGGCGCCGCGGCCGCCCTTGAGGACGTCGTCGCCGGCGCTCGCTCGCAGCACGTCGGGGCCGCCGCGGCCGATCAGCCGATCCCGGCCGGGGCCGCCGAAGGCGCGATCGGCGGCCGATCCGGCGCCGATGGAGTCGTTGCCGCGCCCAGCGCAGATCAGGTCGCGGCCGGCGAGGGCGAGGATCGTGTCGTCACCTGCGAAGGCAGCGATGACGTCGCGGGTTCCGGTTCCGGCGATCGTGTCGTTGCCCGCGGTTCCGGCGATCGTCACCGGGACGCCGCGGCAGGTCGCCGTGGGGCCGACGACGACGGTCGTGGCGGTGGCTTTGTCGTTGCCCGCCACCGGGTCTTTCTGGTCTCCCTCGACCGAGGCCGTGTTGACGATCGTGCCGACCTCACGGGGGATGACGGTGAGCGTCACCGTCGGCGATCCGGAGTAGTCGACGGTGGGCGCACCGATCCCGCCCAGCTCGCAGGTGACTTTCCTCCCTTTCCGCGAGCACTGGCCCGAGCTCGCGGCGGCAGACAGGAAGTCGACTCCTTTCGGGAGCCGATCGGTCACGGTTACGCCGGTCGCCGCATCTGGCCCGAGGTTCTGCACCTGGATCGCGTAGGTGAGGGTCGAGCCCACGGCCACCGGGTCGGGGCTGTCGCCCTTGGCGATCCTCAGATCGGCCGTGCCGGCCGGCGCCGCGGACCCCGCGCCCGCGAAGGCGAGCGCGAGGACGGGCACGACAGCGAGCAGCCACGCATGGGCTGCCCGGCCGAAACGACGCTGGCGGCGCTCAGGATCCATCGACCCCCAGCTCTTTCTTCAGCTGCGCGGCGGCTTTGACGCAGCGTGAGAACGGGGTGCCCTTCTCGCCTTTGACGTGCTTCTTGCTCATCCCTTTGCAGGCTTTGCGTGCGGTCATCTTCTCGTTATTGGCGGCCTTGGCCATCGCCGTCACGCACTGGCTGAACGGCGTGCCCTTCTGGCCTTTGACGTGCTTCTTGCTCTGATCCTGGCAATGGACGCCGTAGGCTTTTGCCTTCTCCGACAGCGGCGCACCCGGTCCCGGCGTCCCGTGCCCCGGAGCTTCCGGCGCGTATTTGGGTCCGTTGCTCTGACCCTGGCCCTGGCCGGGGTTGGTCGGCTGGCTCGCAAGCGCCATGGCCGGCGCCACCGCCAGGGCGAGGGCGCCAAGGGCCGTCGCGATCTTGATCTGGAGCCTCATCGTCTCTCCTTCGATTCGTGCGCCCCTGCGGGCGTCGTTGCCGTCGTGCTGCTGGAACGGCCTCCGATCAAGCCTGTCAGGGCCTATCCCGGTGCCGCCTAAGGCTTTTTGTCCGTTTCCGGCTCGGAGAGCGTCACGTCGGATGGAGGGGTGCCTTCCTGAGGAGGCGCGCCCGTGGCAGCGCTGTGCGGAGGCGAGGCACCCTTTTCGGAGCTGGGATTCGGGGGCTTCGCAGGCGCCGCGGGCTTGGCTGGATGCGGCGGCTTGGCCGGCTTGACCTTGCCGGCGCCGGACCCCTTGCCGGCGGCTTTGTGCGCCGCGGCGGTCTGCTGCCCATGCGCGGAGGCGCTGGGGAGCTGCTTGGCGTGCCCCTTCCCCCTGGGGTGCGACACGGCGCTGCCCTGGGAGGCCGGAGGAGGGACGGGGGCGGCGTTCGCCTTGCCATCGGCCGAACCGGCCGGCTCGGCGCCGCCGCCCTTCACGGCCCTCGCCCCACCGAGCTCGCCGTTGCTCGCCTTCGCGCTGGACCGGTCGTCGGCAGCGGCCGCGGACGGGCCCGTCCCGCTCGCACCGCCAGGATCGGCGCTTGCCGGCGGCGCCTCGATCGCCTGCGACCCCCCGCCGCCCGGCAGGCCCACGTCGACCAGGCCGCCGCGGTCCGCCGCGCCGACCCCGATCGCGGCCACGACGGCGACGGTCGCGGCGCCTTTCAGCGCCGCCGAGGCGCCGACCGTTTTCGCGGCCCCGCCCCCGAGCGCCGCCGCGACACCGCCGCCGGCTCCGCCGTGGCCGCCGAGCAGGCCCTGTAGAAGCCCCGCGGCAGCCGCGGCGGGCAGCGGTGAGAGCACCGCCAGGTCCCGCTGCCGCGACTCGATCTCCTGGCTGAAGCGACGGCAGCTCGGGCAGGCGCGCAGATGGGCGCGGAGGTCGCGGCGGCGGGCGACGCGGCCGTCGCCGTCGGAGAGTGCCCTGGTAACCGCCGCGCAGCTCATCTCCCTGCCCTCATCCATCTGCCGCAGGCTCAGCCGCGCCTCGTAGAGGGCTTGCCGGGCGACGGCCGCGGAGGTGCCCAGCGCGGAGCCGATCTCCTCGAAGTCGAGACCTGCCAGCTCGCGCATGACCAGGGCGCCGCGCTGGCTCTCGGGCAGCTGGTCGAGGTCGGAGAGGAGCCGCCGCAGCCGCTCCCGCGACGCGACCTCGCCCGCCACGCCAGGCCCGGGCGCCGCCTGCTCGGCGTCGAGCGAACGAGTCTCGCGGCGGCGGCGGAGCAGCTCGATCGACTCGTTGTGGGCGATCCGGTAGAGCCAGGGCTTCAGCTCGATCCGCCGCTCCTCCCCCGGCAGCGCCCGCAGCACCTTCACCATCGCGTTCTGCAGCGCGTCCTGGGCGTCCTGGGAGTTGCCGACGATCCCCAGGCAGTAGCGGTAGAGCCGCTGGTGGTAACGATCGAAGATCGCCGCGAAGGCGCGCTCGCTGCCCGCGGCGGCGCGGCGCACCAAGCGGTCGTCGGAGAGCACGCGCATCGTCCCGGCGCCGGAGCCGATCGCGCTCCGCGCCGCTGCTTCGCTCATCGACGGCTGCCTGCATCGAACGCCATCCTTCAAGGGTAGGGACGATCCACTGATCTCTTCAACGTCAAGACGGCGGCAGTTGTCAGCGCCTACTGCGCGGCTATGAAAATGGGGCGCCTCAGTACCACTTGCCGCGGGCGAACCCGCCGAAGGCGATCAGCCCGATCAGGGTGACGATCAGCCCCAGCCAGAAGCTGACGACGAACATCAGGACGATGCCGACGATGACGACGATCCCGCCCAGCGAGATGCCGATGCCGGAGCTGCTCCTTGACCGATCCATGTGGTCCTCCTCGTCTCTCCTTGATCCTGCCGGAGAGCATTTACCCGGCTGGAAGGGGATCGAACCCGGCGGCCAAGAGGTGAGAGCATCATTGGTGCCGATGACCGACTTCCTCGTCAAGCGCGACGATCTTCGCCAGACCCGCATCGCGGAGACCGGCGTCCCCGAGATCGGGCCCGGGCAGGCGCTGCTGCGGGTCGACAGCTTCGGCCTGACCGCGAACAACGTCACCTACGCGGTGATGGGCGACGCCATGTCCTACTGGGACTTCTTCCCGGCCGAGCAGGGCTGGGGGCGGGTGCCGATGTGGGGGTTTGCCGAGGTGGAGCGCAGCGAGGCCGGCGGGGTCGAGCCGGGGACGCGCCTGTACGGGTACCTGCCCCCGTCGTCGCACCTGGCGGTGACTCCGGTCAAGGTCGCCGGCGGTGGCTTCGCCGACGGCTCGCCGCACCGGGCGGCGCTGCCCTCGGCCTACCACCGCTTCCTGGCGAGCGGCGGCGACCGCTTCTACCGCGCCGACACCGAGGACATCCAGATGCTGCTGCGGCCGCTCTTCTTCACCTCGTTCCTGATCGACGACCAGCTCGACGACGAGGGGCTGGCCGACCGGGGCCCGATCGTGATCTCCAGCGCCTCGAGCAAGACGGCGCTCGCCGCCGCGTTCCTGCTGGCGCAGCGCCAGGGGGTCGAGCTGGTCGGCCTGACCTCGCCGCGCAGCGCCGAGTTCGTCGCCGGGCTGGGGATCTACGGCCGCGTCGTCACCTACGACGCGATCGACTCGCTCGAGCGCGGCCCGGCGACCTTCGTCGACTTCTCCGGCGACGCCGAGGTGCGCGGGGCGGTCCACTCGCATTTCGGCGACGAGCTGACCCACAGCATGGCGGTGGGAATGACGCACTGGGAGGGGCTCGGGCCCGGGGGGGGTGAGCTGCCCGGCCCGCGGCCGACCTTCTTCTTCGCTCCCACCCGGATCGGCAAGCGCGCCAAGGACTGGGGGCGAACCGGGCTCGAGCAGCGGGTTGCCGACGCCTGGCACCCGTTCTGCGAGTGGACCGGGAGCTGGCTGGAAGCTATCCCCGGCCAGGGCCTCGAGGCCGCGCGGGACGCCTACCTCGACGTCCTCGAGGGCCGTGTCGACCCGAAAACCGCCCACGTCATATCTCTATAGACGAGGCACCTGAGGGCGTCAGCTGCCGGTCGCCGAGAAGTGCTGGTAGTCCCTGGGCCAGGACCAGTTGCCGCCCCACTCCCAGCCGGCGGCGGCGAAGGCCTCCACGACCGGGCCGCCCCGATGAAGCAGCCCTTTTGCCCGGCGCGAGCGGTCCGCGAAGGGAGCGCCGGCCGGCGGTGAGACGTAGCCGGATCCGGTCACGTACGGGTTCTCGATCGGGTTGAGGTCGATCGCCCTGCCGAAGGCGTGTTCGGACCAGACCCCGGGGCTGCCGGCGACGGTGCGGCAGTTGAAGGCGGAGGTGTTGTCGGCGGCCATGCTGCGGTGGTCGTCGGCCCCGTAGGCGTCGACCAGGTGCATCTGGCGGATCGGGTAGCGCAGCCGGTAGAGCTTGCGCATGACATCCAGCATCCCCGCGGCGGAGTCGCGGTTGACGACCAGGCGGCCACGATGCACGCGCCCGTCGAACCCCCAGTGGCTGATGCTGAGCAGCCGCAGGCCGGCAAACCCGACCGGGCAGCCGCGGTGCCAGGAGACGCCGGTCATCCGCGCGCGGGTCTCGGCGTCGATGCGCTCGACGCGGCCGTGGAAGGCCGGGGGGCCGGCGGACGCAGGGGGCGCCCAGCCGATCGCGATGCCGGCCACTACGGCCAGGAGCGGGATGGCCTTCACACGGTGGCTCCTGGGAGCTCCGCGAGTCCCTTTGATACGAGGTCGCGGACATCGCAGCTGACCAGCCTGCAACCCGCTTCCGCCGCGGCGGCCACGTAGGCAGCGTCGTAGACGCTGATCGCGTGCTCCTCGGCCAGTTCGGCGGCGTGGGCGATCAACCGCGCGCCTGACTCGACGACGCCCCCGTCGGCGGCAACCCGATCGAGAATGCGCAGCAGCGGCGCCACCGCCTCGGGGGCGGACCAGGCTCGCACGGCGACGTTCGTCACCTCGTACCGAGCGAGGTCGAGAGTCGCGAGGACAGTCGACCCGTCGGCGAGCAACGCGGCCGCCGACCCGTGATGGCGATCGCCGGGCTTGATCGCCGCCAGGACGACGCTGGAGTCGAGAAGCAGCGTGCTCACGGTTCCGGACGATGCGCCTTGACTTCCTCGGCGACATCGCCCCCACGGCCGGCCAGGGCGAGGTCGGGAAGACCGTCGAGGATCTCCCGTATCCCCTCGGCCCGCCCGGTGCGCCGGCGCTGGATCGCGTCCGCGGCGAACCCCCGCAGCACCGCGCTGCGGTTGCTGCCGGTACGCCGCGCCTCCGCATCGACCTCGGCCAGCAGCTCATCGGGCATCGAGACCATCACCTTCGCCATCCCCATCAGTATACCCGGGTATACCATCGCGTTCACGTTCCTCGCGCTCTTCACGCGCTTCGAGCCACTCCCTTTCCGGATTCGGGCGGCGAATCACCCGATCGAACAGCTCCGGAATCTCCTCCTCGGGAATCTCTTGGTAGGCGTCTTCCTCGGAATCGGAGCGGTAGAGGTCTGAGCGGTAGAAGAAGGCGCGGCCATCTTCAGTCAGATTCAGGTAGCGCCGCGTCCACCAGTGCTTGTAGAGGTGGAGGCTGATGCCGCCCTTCAGCTGCACCTCGCACATCCACATGAACTCGTCGACGTAGACACGGGCCAGCCTCAGCAGCGGCTCCCAGTTTGGGCTCTCCCAGTTGACGGTCTTACCGCGCTTCGGCCGCGGCCTGCGTTTCTTCGTCTCGGTCATGGATGGGGATCGTGATGGCGAGGGTGTGACGGAGCAAGACGTCGACGTGCCAATTGTGTGCCCGCCCTCACCCGAAAGTCACACTTGCCCCGCCGCCCATCGCAGTGAAAGCATGGGGGGATGGGCTTCCTCTCGCCAGCGCCGCCGCCGGTCGACCTCGAGGAGTGGAAGCGCAAGCCGCACCTGAGCCGGATCAAGCCGCTGGTGCAGGACTGGGGGGAGAACGGGTTCGGGTCGCCGAGCTTCGTCTACCTGCTCTACGCCTTCAAGCTGGTCGTCTACGCGCTCGGGGCGCTGCTGGCGATCTCGACCACCCCCGGGCTCGGGGGCATCGGCGACTTCGGCGACTGGTGGATGCAGCCGATCGTCTTCCAGAAGTTCGCGGTCTGGACGCTGCTGTGGGAGATCCTCGGGCTCGGCGCCGGGTCGATGCCGCTCAGCTTCCGCTTCGTGCCGCCGATCGGCGGGCCGCTCTACTGGCTGCGCCCGGGCACGGTGCGGCTGCCGCCCTGGCCCGGCAAGGTTCCGCTGACCGCGGGGACGCGGCGGGCCGCGCTCGACGTGGCGCTCTACGCCGGGGTCATCGCCACCGGCCTCTACCTCCTCTTCGCCGCCGGGGTCGACGCCCCGGGCTCCTCGGCCGGGCGGCTCGCCCCGGGCGGCATAGCCGCCCTGCTCGGCCTCCTCGCCCTGCTCGGGCTGCGCGACAAGGTCTCCTTCCTCGGCGCCCGGCCGGAGATCTACGCGACGGTGCTCGCGGTCGGCCTCTTCCCGGTCGACCAGTGGATCGTCGCCTGGCAGTTCGTCTTCGTCTTCATCTGGTGGGGGGCCGCCTCCTCGAAGCTCAACCGCCACTTCCCCTTCGTCGTCTCGGTGATGATCAGCAACGCGCCGCTGGTCGGTTCGAAGGCGCTGAAACGCAAGCTCTGGCGCGACTTCCCGGAGGACATGCGGCCCTCGCGGCTGGCCGCCGGCCTCGCCCACTCCGGCACCGTGCAGGAGTTCGGCTGGCCGCTGCTGCTGCTCACCGTCGACAACGACGTCGTCCGCACGATCGCGATCGCCGGCATGGTCCTCTTCCACCTCAACATCACCTCGATGTTCCCCCTGGCGGTGCCGCTGGAGTGGAACGTCTTCATGATCTTCGGGACGCTGTTCCTCTTCGGCCATTACGGCGACGTGCCGCTCTCCTCGCTCGACGACCCGCTCTTGATCGCGATGCTGGCGATCGTCTGCCTGGGGCTGCCGGTGCTCGGCAATTTCCGTCCCGACAAGGTCTCCTTCCTGCCCTCGATGCGTTACTACGCCGGCAACTGGGCGACCACGCAGTGGCTGTTCCGCAAAGGCAGCGGCGCCGAAGCGAAGCTGGACGAGCGGATCGAGAAGCCGGCGCGCCTGGTCGGCGAGCAGGTGGCGGAGATCTACGACGCCGAGACGGCCGGCTTCCTGCTCAACAAGGGCCTCGCCTTCCGCTCGATGCACTCGCACGGGCGAGCGCTCAACGCCCTCCTCCCCCACGCCGTCGACGACGTCGAGGCCTACGACGCGCGCGAGGGCGAGCTGATCTCCAACGTCGTCAACGGCTGGAACTTCGGCGACGGCCACTTCCACGGGCGCCAGCTGCTGGAGGCGGTGCAGGAGCGCTGCGAATACCTGCCCGGCGAGGTGCGGGTGATCGAGCTCGAGTCCGAAGCGGTCGGCAGCGGCCGCCAGCGCTACCGCATCCACGACGCGGCGACGGGGCTGCTGGAGGAGGGATCGGTCGCCGTCGCCGACATGGTCGCGCGCCAGCCCTGGCTGGAAGAGTCGTGGGACTTCCCGGTCGAGGTGACGCACAGGCGCGAGCCCGCCGAGCCGACCGCGGCGATCTCGTGAGCGAGGCGACGGTCGTCGGCTCCGGCCCCAACGGCCTGGCCTGCGCGGTGGCGCTGGCTCGGGCGGGGGTAAAGGTGACGGTGCTGGAGGCGGCCGCGACGATCGGCGGCGGCACCCGCAGCGCCGAGCTGACCGTGCCCGGCCTGGTCCACGACGTCTGCTCGGCGGTGCACCCGATGGCCGCCGCCTCCCCCTTCTTCCGCTCGCTGGAGCTCGAGAAGCACGGGCTCGAGTGGCGCCGGCCCGAGCTCGACCTCGCCCACCCGCTCGACGACGGCAGCGCCGCGACGATGCAGCGCTCGCTGGAGCAGACCGCCGCCGGGCTCGGCCCGGACGGGCGCGCCTGGCGGCGGCTGTTCGGCTCCCCCGCGGCCCATTTCGACGCCATCAACGAGGACGCCCTGCGGCCGGTCCTGCACCTGCCACGGCACCCGATTCAGCCTCGTCCGCTTCGGCCTCCCGGCTCTGGCGCCGGCGACCTGCTCGCCCGCTGCTGGGAGTCGCCGGGGGCGCGGGCGCTGTTCGGCGGCGTCGCCGCCCACTCCTTCAGCCCGCTGACGCAGCCGCTGAGCAGCTCCGTCGGCATGGCGCTGATCTCCGCCTGTCACAGCGGCGGCTGGCCGGTTGCGGCGCGGTGGCTCGCAGGCGATCGCCGACGCCCTCGCCGCCGACCTGCGCGAGCACGGGGGCCGGATCGAGACGGGGGTCCGGGTGCGCACGCTCGCCGAGCTCGGCAGCCCCGACGCCGTCGCCTTCGACCTCGCTCCCGGCGCCGTCGCCGAGATCGTCGGCGGGCGCCTCCCCGCCCGGGTCGCCCGCGCCTACCGCCGCTACAGGCACGGGCCCGGCGCCTTCAAGGTCGACCTCGCGGTCGAGGGCGGCGTGCCGTGGACGGCCGCGGCCTGCAGCCGCGCCGGGACCGTCCACGCGATCGGCTCCTTCGAGGAGCTGGTCGCCGCCGAGCGCGACGTCAACCGCGGCCGGATGCCGTCCCGTCCCTTCGTCCTGGTCGGCCAGCAGTACCTCGCCGATCCTCAGCGCTCGGCCGGCGACGTCCACCCGGTCTGGGCCTACGCCCACGTGCCGAGCGGCTACGACGGCGACGGCGAGCGCGCGGTCCTCGACCAGATCGAACGCTTCGCCCCCGGCCTGCGCGAGCGCGTCGTCGCCACCGCGGTCAGCTCGCCCGCTGAGATCGAGGCCAATAACGCCAACTACGTCGGCGGCGACATCGTCGCCGGGGCCAACACTCCGGTCCAGACCCTGATCCGGCCGCGCTTCGCTCGCGACCCCTACTCCACCGGCGTGCCCGGCCTCTTCATCTGCTCCGGCGCCACCCCGCCCGGCGGCGGCGTCCACGGGATGGGCGGCTTCAACGCCGCGCAGTCGGCGCTGCGCCACCTCGAACGCGGCTGATGCGAGTACGCTGGTGCACTTCGTGTCTCGCCGACTCTCGATCCTCAGCCTGGCCGCCGCGCTGCTGCTCGGGCTCGGGGTGTTCGCCGTCAGCGACGACAGCAGCGCCGCCGACGCCGCTGCGATCGCGGTCGACACCCCCGCCTGCGGCCCCGTCCAGTACGGCGGCTCGGGCGCGGCGCAGGCGCTGATCGTCTCCGACCTGCCGCTGCAGGGTGACTCGCGCCGCCGCTCGCTGCAGATGAACGACGCGATCCGCCTCGTGCTCGAAGGCTCGGGTTGGCGTGCCGGCGGCCGCAACGTCGCCTTCCAGCCCTGCGACGACTCCGAGGCCGACACCGGCCTCTGGAGCAAGGCACAGTGCCAGGAGAACGCCCGCGCCTACGCCGCGACCCCGAGCCTGCTCGGCGTCGTCGGCACCTACAACTCCGGCTGCGCCGAAGCGATCGTCCCGATCCTCGGCAAAGCCCCCGGCGGCGGCATCGCGATGGTCTCGCCCGGCAACACGCTGATCTGCCTCACCCAGTCGGCTCCCGGCTGTGCCAAAGGGCAGCCGGGCAGCCTCTACCCACAGCGGCGCAACTACGCGCGAGTCGTCCCCAACGACGCCTACCAGGGTGCCGGCCTGGCGACCTTCGCCGAACAGAAGGGCGTCGACCGCGCCTACGTCCTCTACGCCGCCAAGGACCCGACCAGCCTCGGCCAGGCGCGGACCTTCCGCGGCGCCGCCAGGTCACTGGGGATCCAGATCGCCGGCTTCCGCTCCTGGAACCCGGACGCCACCGGCTACAAGGGCCTGATGAAGACGGCTGCGATGACGATGCCAGACGCTGTCCTGCTGGCCGGGCTGACCGAGGAGAACGGCGCCCAGCTGATCAAGGACAAGGTCGCGGTCCTCGGCCCCAACGACGGGATGGTGAAGCTGCTCGCTCCCGACGGCTTCGCCCAGCAGTCCACGATCGACCTCGCCGGCACCGCCTCCAAGGGAATGTTCGCCAGTGTTCCCGGCCGTGTGCCCCAGAACCTGACCGGGCCCGGCAAGAAGCTCGTCTCCCAGCTGCAGAAGGAGACCAAGGGGCCGGTCGAACTGTACGCGCCGTATGCGGGCCAGGCCGCGAGCGTGCTGCTCGACGCGATCGCCGGCAGCGGTCAGCGCTCCGGCGTGATCGACGCCGTGCGTAAAACCAAGGTCACCGACGGCATCACCGGCAGCTTCAGCATCCTCTCCAGCGGCGACCCCAGCATCGGGCCGATCACGATCTCGGTCGCGAAGAGCAGCTTCGTGCCGGTGCGCGAGGTCGATCCCGGCCCCGGCCTGGTCAAGGCCGCACGGCACGGCTGAAGCTCTTTTCCGCGCCACCGCAACCCTGAGCCCAGAACCGAGTTGAGGGGGGAGCACGCCTAATCCCCGGCCAGAGCCGGGGAGCGGGGGAACCATGTTTTCGGGGCGAACCCACCTTCGGGTGGGGGCGCGAGCTCCTTCAGCGCCAGCCCGTCAGCTAACCCCGCCGGCCGACGAAGGAGGCACGATGACGTCTGCCCAAAGGGCGGCCCGGTTCGCCGCCATCTGCACGTTTCTCACGGCCCTGGCCGTGACCGCGGTATGCGCCACCGGCAGGGCCTGGGCGCAGCCGACCGGCGGCATCTCCGCCGTCAGCGCCAAGCCCGCCGCCCCGCCCACCGGCCCGCCCGGCGCCGCCCGGCTCCTCGGTGGCCAGGCCATCGCACCCGTGGACGCACCCGCCGCGGTCAAGCGCGTGATCGCGGCGGCGAACCGGATCCGGACCAAGCCCTATGTATGGGGCGGCGGCCACGGCCGCTGGTGGGACAGGGGCTACGACTGCTCCGGTGCGGTCAGCTACGCGCTGCGCGGTGGCGGCTTCCTCGACAGCCCGCTTCCGTCGGGACCGATGGAACGCTGGGGAAGAGCGGGGACGGGACGGTGGATCACCGTCTACGCCAACGCCGGCCACGCCTACGCGGTGATCGCCGGCCTGCGCTGGGACACCTCCGGCAACACCAGCGGCACCGGCCCCCGCTGGCACGCCGACAGGGCAAGCGCCAGCGGCTTCGTCGCGCGCCACCCACCGGGCTACTAGCCTCTTCGGTGTCTTGATTGGGATCGGGGAGAAGCTGGCGTCAGGTCTGACGGTCGCCATCGCCACGGCGGCGCTCGCTGCCGGCGCACCTCCGGCCGCGGCGGAGGCGGTCGTGCCCTGGGGCGCCGGCTGCACCTCTGTCTCCCCCTCCGGGGAACGCACCAGCTCGAGCTGCGGCGCGAGCCTCGTCAACGGCCGCGCGATCGCACCCCCGGGTGCCCCTGCCGCGGTGAAGCAGGTGATCGCCGCCGCCAACCACATCAACGGCAGGCCCTATATCTGGGGCGGCGGGCACCGCAGCTGGCACTCCCGCGGCTACGACTGCTCGGGCGCCGTCGGCTACGCCCTCCACGCCGCCGGCCTGCTCGAGGTCACCATGGTCTCCGGCCAGCTCGCCCACTGGGGCGAGAGCGGCGTCGGCCGCTGGATCAGCGTCTACGCCAACTCCGACCACGTCTTCATGATGGTCGCCGGCCTGCGCTTCGACACCCGCGACGCGCCGGCCGGAGTGACGGGACCGCGCTGGCACCGGGCCAGCGTCGATGCCGCGAGCTTCGTCGTCCGCCACCCACTCGGTCTGTGACCGTGTGCCTACCCACCGTAAGCACCGGTTCGCGCGAATGCCGGCCAAAAGTCGCTCGGACCGGCGTATTATTTATGCGGTCGGTGAGCTTGCTCGCCGGGTTGAGTTACGGTTTGCGCCGGGGCCTCACTCCTTGGGACCCCGGCGCTTAATTTTGCTGGGAACGACTCCGTAGCTCAGCGTCGACGGCCCTGCCCGTCGCCCTTCTTGCGACAGGAGTTACCGAGCACCGGATTGGAGTCCGCGGCCTTCCCGTTCTGCCCGACGAACCGAACCGTGGCTCGATTCTGCTCACGGCAGAGATTCGTTGAATTGACGAGCAGGCCCTTCTTCCCCCCTGCATCTTGAGCACGAACTTACTTACGGGAGCATCCGGAATCGCTTCGAACGTAGTGCGGATGCCTCCGTTGACGGAATCGATTCGCCCGGCGATGACAACTCGCACCTGGCCGTTTAGATCTGCCACGAGGTCCGGCAGGGTATGGCTGGAGGACCGCAGATAGACCGGGCCTTCCAAGGGTCGATCCAGAAACGGCGAGAAAGCTCTGGCCTGACCGTACACAGCCCCCGCCGGGCACTGGTTCGCCGCAAACTGGACCCTCGTGCAAATGGTTCTGATGTGTGCATTCTCAAGGAACTCCGAGTGGGGAAGCGCGACCCGAGCACGTGCGATGTTCGCGCCATTCGTGGGCATCGTCAGCACAGCCTGCAGGGCCGGATGGGTTCCCCGCCTCACCCCTCCCTTCAGCTTCAGACTGAGCTTTGGCTTGAAGCCGAGACGGGCGCAGTTACCGGCCTGAAAGCGCGAGGTCGGATCGGCGGTCGCACCCTCTGCGGAGGTTACGTGAGCGCTCACGACCATCGGGTCGCAGCTCGTCGGGTTGACGGTGAAGCCAGGACGGTTTACGTCGACGTGGATGTCGCGATAGAGAACCGGAACGCCTTCGAGAATCTGGGGAAGAGGATCCGATTTGACCGTCACCTGCACGGTCGAAGGATCAACGTGGATTCCTGCTCGGACGACCACCGTCCCGAGGTCGAACGGGCCCGCCTGCGCCGGCGTCTTGACGATCATGCTGTAAGGCGCTCCCTTATATGGGCCGCCGAGGTACGCGGCGGTGGGGCTCTTGCCTGGCTGTGGAATCCAGAGCGGCGACGGGCCCGGGCCGGCCGCTACGCTGGTGGTCCCGATCTGGGAGGCAGCGTCGCAGGTTGCCGTGGCCGCTTGCGCCTCAGAACACAGAGGGATCCCGGCCAGCTTCCCGACCAGTCCGGGGGGCAAAGTGACATCGAGCCCGGAGATGTTCTGCTCGCCGTCGTTCCGCGTCAGGTCGAGGACAAAAGGTGAGAAGAAGCAGCTGACGCATTGACGGTTCCGGCCTGAAAACCGGGTGAGAATCCTCCCGTGTCACAGTCCAGGTCGATCGTCATCGGGGCATTGCCGGCCTGCGGAACTTCCGAGGACCAGGGGGTGAGCTCGAACCGCGTCGCGTAGGTACCGCACCCCCTGGGATTGGCTAGGACGCCCTTCGCGCCGGATTTGAAATGAAGCTTCATTTCCTCCACCGGCACCTGGGGGGTGTCTACGAAGACCGAGGTGATTCGTCCGGTCTGCCTGTCGGCGAGAACTTCCCCTGGAATCTTCACATGAACCCCGAGTTCGTCGGCGACCAGCCAGATGCGGAACAGGTTCCCCGGCTCCGGCGTCCTCTGGTAGAGAGTGCCGTGCAAGGACTGCGGGAGTGCCGGCACGTCGAGTTCAACGGAGCCGATCTTTGCCGCATCTGGGCAGGCGGCGGCGACATCCATGCCGAGGCCGACCTGCTGGGAGCTGCAGGCCTCCAGGCCGTCGGCTGCGCCCGGCGCGATCGTCATTTCTTCCGGCAACGTCACGATCGCGTTTCTCAGGACACCGGTTGCGAGTCCGGTCGGGCTCTCGTTCTGAGGCATGAGCAGTTTCGCATCGACGCCGGTGGGCCCGGCTGCTCTGCGGGACGTCGGCGTCAACGAGAAAATGGGTTTGAAATCGACTTTCCCGCAGCCGATGGTCTCTGCGAGAGAGGCGACGGCGCCAACTTCCTGACCGGGCGCCTGATAGCTGTCCGCCGAGAGATTGATGTCGAGCGGCGTTCCGCATCTGGTCAAATTGCTGAGAAATGGTGCGGGACTCACTCCACTGCTGCGAATCGGCGATTCCTGTTTCAGTTCGGGATAAGCTTCCTTTGAGGTCAGCCGAAGGTTGTTGTGACTGGAGTCCCCCGGAACTCCCCAGATGTGCGTATCGGCCGACACGACTTCGAGCGGAGCCGGTAGGCCTTCCAACTTCCCGACGACACTGTAATCGCCCTCCGAGCGAACCGAGATGTTGATGAAGTTGGGCAGATTGCTGGCGTAGTACCCCAATCTCGCCACGGTATCTTCACTCGGTGCCTCCATATTGAATACAGGCTCCGTCAACGGCGTGTTGAGTCCCCAGATCATGAGTTTGGTAACGCCGACCTGGGTGGCGATCGGGCAACCGTCTCCACCCAGGGTCCGGTCGATGAACTGGGCCATCGTGCATTTTGGTAGCGCGTTTGGATTTCCGACCAATCCCGGTGGCAATTCGACAGATAGGTTGCGGGGTTTCTCGGCAATTTTGTGAAGCCCCTTTGGATCTTCTTCGCTGGCTGGATCGGTGTTCAACTCGAAAAAGATGCGGAGGTCGGGATGCGCGCCCGCTTGAGCCGTCGACAGCGACCCGCTGACAGAGGCGAAGCCAAAATCAGTTGGGTCTGCTTTAGCCGTCGTGACGAATGCGGTCAGCGCGAGGAGCAGGACGGCCGCCCCAATTTTTGCGGTGAGCATGATCGGCAGGGATTCAGCCTCGCGGGGTCTCACTTTGCACCTCCGCTGCGATTACCGGCTCCGCACCGGGCTCTTCCGCCGAGTGCCCTGTGCTTCTTTTTGGGATGACATTTTTTGTGCTTATGCTTCTTCTTGTGCGCTTTTCGCGGGGGCGGCGCAGGGTCGCCGGGGCCCTGAAACGAGAGACTGCCGGGCGTGCTCAACGCAGGCGACGGCGTCCCATTTCCCTGGCAGCTTCCCTCTGAGCACGGCTCGATCGAATTCTCCGCCGCCACGGGAAAGCCCCCATCGATTCGCGCGTCATAGATCGACCCTGCACCACCCGATCGGTCCTCGGGAAGGAGAGCATCGCTCGTCTTGAAGAAGACGTCGTGACCATCCGGCGTCACGGCGTAGAGGAAGTCTGGGCCGGTGCTGTGCGGGCCGGAGATCAAGAACACCTGCCCTTCCCTCCACTGGTAGACGTCGACCTCTCCGTCGGAGTCGTCGTAGACGAGTGGTTCGGCGCTTTCGAAAAAGATGCTCCTGCCGTCATCCGTCAGGTTATTGACGACGGACACGGCATTGGTCGGCGCATTTTTGATGTTCCCCAACGCCTGCAGCCGTGCTTCAGATTTGGCTTCCGACCCGACCGGGCCACAGGAAACGCAGATGAGGCTTTCGTCATCGGTGGCGTAGCGGTACACCTCCGAATGACCCTGACTGTCATAGGGGTAGCCGGCGACGCCCTGGGACTGGAAGACGAATACCGATCCATCGGGGTTGGTCCGCGACGGCGATGAGCCTCGTCCCCTGAGGGCACCCTGTTCCGGTCCTATGGCTTTATCCCAGTTGTTGAGGCTGACGAGGGGGCTTCCTTCAAACGATTTGAAGTCCAGCGGATCCACGGTGGCGATAAACCGAACCGATCCGCCATCCCACACGTATAGGTTGAACGCTCCCGGTTCTCCTTTCCCTACCTCCAGTTCCTCATGGGACATGAAGTAGACATGAGAGCCATCTGCCGAAACATTGACTACCGTTGCTTCGCTGCCGCTGCCAATCGGAATCGTCGTTTCGGAGCTGAGGTCATAGACGAAGATCTCGCCCGTGGTGAAGGGTGGTGACACCCCCGCCGTGTAAAAGATCCGGTCGCCGTTCGCCGAGAGGCCATCGTAGAGGGGTGCCCCGCCGGCGACTTCGTGCGTCTTCGTGTTGTTGCTCCTGACGAACAACGTGCCTTCCACTGAGAACGCCACGGAGGCGCCGTTCTCAGAGGTGCCTTGGTAGAACGCGTCGGCGCTTGGCGTCGTATCTCCGGGCAGCAGCGAGATCACGTGGGTCGGTCCGCCGGGAGAGCGATCGTATATAGCGCCCACACCATCCGGCGGGGCATCGGGCTCGAGTTGGATGCTGACCCCCGATTCCGTCGAGAAGACGACGTGACCGGCGCCCGGGGTGATCCAACGGCCCAGCGCCGCAGGATCCTCGTTCAAGCTCCCAAGGCCGATCAGTTCGAAGCTGCCGTCGGGCCTGCGGAGATGGTGGGTCGGAAAACCGGTTCCGGGGTCGAGGCTGCCACCGGTCTGGGAGACGACCCAGAACGAGTAGTCGAGGTCGGCTGAGGTACCGCCTCGCAGAGGGCCGAAGGACTCAACCCCCGAAGGAGCCACCGCCTCGGTGCTCCAACCATGCTGCCCGCGCACCGCTTTGTAGGTGTCCGCCGACCCGTTGCTCTCGGTCCCGGGTAGGGCGCCAATGGATTCGAAGAGCACGGCGTCGCCGCTCGCGGACGCGAGCGGCGCGTTGAAGTTGTCATCGGCCAGGTTCTGGACGAAAAGAAAATGCCCGTTGATGTCGGGGGGCGAGACCAGCTCATAGGCGCGGCCCTCGGGCAACGGAAATCCCGTGACGAGCGTCGTAAAGGTGCGATCGGGGCCGATCGTTTCCCCAGTGGAGTTCGACGCGATCAGGCGGAAGTGGTAGACGGTGTTGAGTTGGAGAGCGGTAAGGCCCTGCACGACCGGTATCAAGCCGTCACCCGCATCCAACACTTTGGCCGGAAGACTGGCGCACTGGCCCAGCGAGCAATCGCTCGTCCCGTACTCGAAGTGATAGGTGGTTTCCTCGTTCTGGGGGTTGAGTTCCGCATTTAGATTCGCGCCCGCGTCAGTCACCTGCGATGCCACCGTTCCAAAGATCGCCGGAGCGGCGGGGTCGGTGGTGAAGGTCGTCTCGGCGGAGGTGTCGCTGGCAGCCGTTGCGGTGCCAAACAAGAAGCGCTTCTTGGCGACCAGGCGAACGCTGTAGGGCTGCGAGCCGGTCAGCCCGCTGACCGGCTCGGCGACCGGGTGCGCGCTTTCGTCGGCGAAACCGAGACTGACGTCGGAAACCGGCGTCCGCATCCAGGTAACGCCGTCCCGCGAAAACTCAAAGTGATAATCGGCCGGCAACCCGGTCGGGTTGATTTGCCCTTCGAAAGTGGCGGTGGTGCCGCCGAAGGCGGTCACCGGATCCATCACGGCGACTGGCGGAGCGGTGGTGTTGAGGACGTAAATCCGGTGCCCTTCGAAAGTCGAAGATAGAAAGATCTCCCCGGTGGAATTCCGAACCGCGATCCCGTTGACATTCGTGAGCCCATTGTTGACGGCATCCGTCCCAACCAGGTTCCCCGCGTTGTCGAACTCGTAGACCCTTCGCTCGCTGCCCACGACAGCGTCCGGACAGAGGTTGTTACACGCTCTGACGACGAATACGTGGTCGTTGACCTGGTCGACCGCGACCTCGGTTGGGGCAGGGACTCCAGAGAGCGCGGAGGGGGCGAGGGTCGACGCCGCGGTTCCGCTCGGGGTGAACTTCTGAACCCTGTTGTTGGACGAAGACTCGACCGTGTAGATCGAGCCGGCAGAATCGATGGCGACGCGAGAAGGCTGGCTGACGGCGAACTGACCGGTTCCGCCCCCCGCCACACCTTTCTGGCAGGTCACCGTGCATACCTCGAGTTGTCCGGAGCCACCGGATGGATCCACGTTCCATCCGAACGCAGAGACGAAGTTTCCGGTGGAGTCGAATCTCTGCACCCGGCTGTTCGACGTATCGGCGACCAGGACGGCGCCACCCGGGCCGACGGCCAGACCGCCCATCGCGGTGCCAAACTGCCCGGCGCCGGCGTTGGCCGGCGCCGCGGCTTTGCATTCGGAGGCGACCGAGCAGATCTCGAAGGTCGCGACCCCACCGACTTTGACGTCCCATCCGAACGCCGCCAGGAAGTTTCCCGAGGCATCGAACATCTGGATCCTGCGATTTCCCTGGTCCGCCACATAGACATTGCCGGTTGACTGATTGACAGCCACTCCCTGAGGACTGCTCATCGCCCCTCCGGTCTGAGGTGACGTCACACCCCCCCTGCAGACATCGGCCGGAAGGCAGATCTCGAAGTTGGTGGTCCCGTTGTTGTCCGGACCCGATTCGACGACGTTCATCCCCCACGCACGGAGAAAGGCGCCCGTGGAGTCAAAGGCGCTGATCCTGTTGTTTGCGCTATCGGCCACGTACGTGACCCCGGTGGCCTCGTTGATCGCGACTCCACGAGGCGTGCTGAGCTGTCCGCCTTTCGAACCCGACGTCGAAATACCCATGAAGCGGACGACGCCCTTTCCGGTCGCGAAAGCAGAAGAGGCGGTCGCGAAGGCGGATAGGCAACAGACCACGAGGGCCAGAAGGAGCCACCGCCCGCGGAAAATATTGGTGCCTGGTGCTTCGAACGAAAGGCCGGCCGCATAGCGCTTCACACTCTGGTCCCTTCTCTAGTCCCTGTGCACTGCCTGTGATTCCCCGCCCATCTCACCGGTCCCAACCGGCTGATCGGCAATATAACCACTCCATCATTATCTGTCAAGGTACGTGTTGAGTTCTCAAGGGCAGCTTGCCCTCGAGCTCCTGGGTCAGGCCTGAACGGCGATGGGGCGCCGGGGCGCCCCATCGCGTTCATTCGGCTCTACCTCAGCCGACGGCTTGCGAGTGCTACGTGTGAACCACGAACAGCGGTTTCGGAGCCGTAACTTCGTATTCGGCGTCCCATTTGGAGACTTCCGTCGGGCATTCCGTACCTTCAGCCACGAGTTCCTCTTGGCTTGCAACCACAATGGCCGGGTTCCCACCATTGACATCCAGAGTTATGTCTGGAGTCGTGAAGGTGCAGTTGAGGCCGCCGCCGAAACATTCGACCGTGGCACCGGGTTCTCCGCTCCCATCTTCGGTCACTGTCATGCTGCCTTTACCACCGCCGGTCGCCGCTACTTCGGCTGTGGCTGGGAGGCCAACTGAGGCAATTGAACAGGTGAAGAAAAACGCCAGTTTGCATTCGGTGAACGTCAGGCTGGTGATTGTTCCGAAGACAGCTTCGCCTGTAGTTCCTGTGTTGGTCGTTTCACCACCGACGGTGGATTTAGCACAACGCACGGTACCGGTGCTGGTTGTGAGCGTGGCGACCGTGGAGCCTTTTAGTTTGGCGCTGATAGCCGTTTTTTCCGGATACATGGTTCCGGTACAGGGAGCCGTGTTGGTCGAACAGAGTTCGCTCGCCGAAGCCGAGCCGGCTCCGATGAACGCCATGAGGGCCATGGCCGCGACGGCGGCGAGGCCGAGCATCTTGACGTACCTCATATGAATTGGTTCTCCTTGGTCCGGCGCTGAGTGCCGGGTTGGTTACGGTTTGCGCCGAGGCTGCATCAGGGGCGTACGGCGCTGTTGCTTCGAGGTGAGGCAAGGCAACGCCGATGACGGCGTCTTTCAACGCGGTGCATCCGATATCGCCGTTGTCTTGGCGCATGGCTGGACACTCCTTGTCGGTCTCAGGGCCCCTGGTCAGAGAGCCCCGCCTTTCCCCGCCGGCCTCCTTGAGAATCGACCGGCTGCGCATTCATAACACAGGATGGTGTAGCAGTCAAGCTCCCCTGATAAGCCAGTACTTAAACCTGCAAAAGAGCCTTCTGATTCGAGGCTCTGAGGTGGACGAGGGGGTTATTTTCAATTGACGGCACTCGTGTACTCGAGTATTCTTGCGCGTCTTGCCATGAGTGCGAGCGGCGGACAACGGCAGACCACCTTCGTCACCCTCGGTCCCGAGGGCACCTGCCATGAGCGTGCGGTCACCGAATATGCCCGCTTCCAGGGGATCCCCGACTTCGGGATCGAGATGATCACCGACTTCTTCGTCGGGCTGGAGATGATCCGGGGGCGGGAAGACGCGTTCTTGGTCCAGTGCAGCGCCCACCCGCTGGTCCACAAGATCACCGAGAAATACTGGACCGAGGTCTTCGTCGTCGACACCTTCATCTACCCGACCAAGCACCTGGTGCTGCTGAGCCGGCGCGAGGTCGAGAAGCCACGCTCGCTCGGGATCGTGCCGGCCACCGAAGGCTATGTCGATACCTCGCAGTGGCAGGACGTCGTCCCGGTGGCCTCGAAGCCGCTCGTCGCCGAAGGTCTGCTCAGAGGCGACTACGACTCCGGCCTCACCCACATGGAGCACGTCGAGGAGCACGCGGACGAGCTGCGTCTCGACCTCGACATCGGCGAAATCGACACCACCTGGGTGATCTACGGGACCAGCAAGCGCTTCCAGGGCAAGGTGATCGGGATCCCCTCAGCCGAGCTCTACGGGCAGCCGGTTCAGCCGGCCTTGCCCTGACGCCGCTCGTCGCGGCGGTGGCGGCGCAGCACCGGGGTCACATAGCCGATCAGCGCGCCGATCGCGACCGCGGCGAGCAGGATGACGATCAGCGGCGCGTCGAGGGTGACGAAGAGGACGTCGACCCGGACCTGCTGTGCGTTCTGCAGGGCGACGATGATGACCAGGGCGATCAGGGTGCCGGTGGCCCAGGCACGCCAGTTGACCTGTTTCTTCTCAGCCGCCACTACGGCGAGGTTAGGCGCTCGCCACCGCCGGCGTGCGCCCCACCCACGGGCGTGCCGCTTCCAGCTGCGCCCCGAGGCGGATCAGGGTCGCCTCGTCGAAGGGGGCGCCGGTGAGCATCGCCCCGACCGGCAGTCCCTCGTCGCTCCAGTACAGCGGCAGCGAGATCGAGGGCAGGCCGGTGATGTTGCCGTAGGCGGCAAAGCAGACCGAGGCGACGGTGTCGAAGGTGGGCTGGTCGGGAGTGGCGTGCTGGGCCTCGAGCACGGTCCCGGCCAGGGGCGGCAGGATCGCCGAGACAGGGGTCAGCAGGACGTCGAAGTCCCGGCCCCAACGGGCGACCTCACGGCGCGTGAGTCGCTCCAGCGCCTGGCTTGCGAGGACGTAATCGTAGGAGCTGACGTCCCTGACCGCGACCTCATGGCTGTGACGATTGTGGGGCTCGACTCGCTCCCAGTCGACGCCCTCGTAGTCGGCGAGGCCGGCGTTGGCCATCGCCGTGAAAGCGGGTACCAGCTCCTCCGAGATCGTCGGCACCTCGACCTCGGCCAGCTCGTGGCCGAGCTCCTCCAGCAGCGCCGCCGCGTCGCGGGCGGCGTCGACGCAGGCGGGGTCGGTGGGGAGGCCGAGGGGGGCCTCGGCCATCAGCCCAACGCGCAGGCGCCCAGGGGCCGCGCCGACCTCCTCGGCGAACGGTCGCCGTGGCGGGATCGCGTTGTTCCAGGCGAGCGGGTCGGGGCCGGCGGTGAGGTCGAGGACGGCGGCGGCATCGGCCACCGTGCGAGTTACGACGCCCTCGACGACAGCGCCCATCCAGGTCTGGGCCGAGCGCGGGACGCGGCCGCGGCTGGATTTCAGGCCGACCAGGCCGCAGTAGGCGGCGGGGATGCGGATCGAGCCGCCGCCGTCGTTGGCGTGGGCGATCGGGAACATGCCGGCGGCGACCGCGGCCGAGGCGCCGCCGGAGGAACCGCCCGGGGAACGGTTGCTGTCCCACGGGTTGCGGCTGATCCCGTAGCGGCTGTTCTCCGCCACGGTGAGGGCTCCAAACTCCGGCGTGTTGGTGCGGCCGCAGAGGACGAAACCGGCGGCGAGCAGCGACTCGACGATCGGCTCGCTCTGCGCGCTGAGGCCCTCGGGAGCCCCGAGCGAGCCGTAGGTCACCGGCCAGCCCGCGACGGCGGTGAGGTCCTTGATCGGGATCGGCACCCCGAGGAAGGGAGCGCTCTCGCCGGCGGCGAGGCGGGCGTCGGCAGCGCGGGCGGCCTCGAGGGCGGCCTCGTCGTCGCGCCAGACCACCGCGTTCAGCTCCGGGTTGCGCTCGTCGACCGCGGCGAGGCAGGCGTCGAGCAGCTCGACGGCGGAGAGCTCGCCGGCGCGGAGAGCGGCAGCGAGATCGAGGGCGGAACTGGTCGGGCCGAGCTGGCTCACCGGCCAGACCATATTGCCATCATGGGCCGCACCCGGTTCCAGGACGCTGCGACGACGAGGAAGGCGAGCGATGGCGACGATCACGGAGTACGAGGCGGCTCAGATCGAGGCGGCGAACGCGAGCGGGAAGACGCCGGTCGTCTTCATCCACGGGCTCTGGCTGCTGCCGAGCAGCTGGGACCGCTGGGCGGCGGTCTTCGAGGAGGCCGGCTACGCGGCGCTGACCCCGGTCTGGCCCGACGACCCCGCGACCGTCGAGCAGGCCCGCGCCAACCCGGACGCGTTCGCCAGGAAGACGATCGGGCAGATCGCCGGCCACACCGCGGAGGTGATCGCGGAGCTGGCGAAGAAACCGGCGGTGCTGGGCCACTCGACCGGCGGCCTGCTGGCGCAGATCATCGCCGGGCGCGGGCTCTCCGCGGCGACGGTGGCGATCGACCCGGGCCCGTTCCGCGGCGTCCTGCCGCTGCCGATCTCGGCCCTGAAGTCGGCCCGGCCGGTCCTCCAGAACCCGCTCAACAGGGGGCGGGCGGTGACCCTCACCCTGGACCAGTTCAGGTACGGCTGGGCCAACGCGCTCTCCGACGAGGAGGCGAAGAGCCTCTACGAGACCTACCACGTGGCGGCCCCCGGGGTGGCGCTGATGCAGATGGCCAACGCCAATCTGAACCCCTTCACCGAGGCCAGGGCCGACACCGGGAACCCGCAGCGTGGGCCGCTCCTGATCGTCGACGGCGAGAAGGACCACACGGTGCCGTGGGCGATCGCCAACGCCTCCTACAAGAAGCAGAAGCGCAACGAGAACGTGACCGAGATCGTCGAGATCCCGAACCGCGGCCACTCGCTGACGATCGACAGCGGCTGGCGCGAGGTCTGCGACACGGCGCTCGACTTCGTCAAGCGCTTCGCCAAGGCATGAGCGACGTCGGGGTCGACGTCCGCCGCGCCGGGGTCGAGGACGCCGCCGCGATCGCGCGGCTGCTGCACGACTTCAACACCGAGTTCGCCGAACCGACCCCCGGCGTGGAGGCGCTGGGCAGGTACTCCCGCGACCTCCTCGCCGCGGGCGAGATCACGGTTCTGCTCGCCGGCGAGGGGCCCGACGGGATCTCCCTGATCCGCTTCCGCCCCTCGGTCTGGACCGGCGGGCCCGAAGCCCACCTGCAGGAGCTCTACGTGGTGCCGGCGCGGCGCGGGCGCGGCATCGGCCGCGCTCTGCTCGAGGCGACGATGACGGCTGCCCGCGAGGCGGGCGCGACCGGGATCGACCTCAACACCGGCGCAACCGACACGGCGGCGCGGGCACTGTATGAGAGCGCGGGCTTCAGCAACCGCGAAGGCTCGCCCGACGGGCCCTCGATGCTGTTCTACGAGCGCGACCTCTAGACCAGCGGGCCGAAGGCGATGCCGTCGGGAGGGCCGACCCGGTCGGGGTGGAGCAGGTGGGCCAGCAGCTCGGTGCCGTCGACGAGGCGCGGGCCGGGGCGCGAGTAGGTCGAGGCCGCGTCGACGGCGAAGACCCGCGCGGCGCCGAGCGCCTCGACCTGGGCGCGGTGCCGCCGCGCTTCGGCGAGCGCCGCCTCGGCGTACATCCCGCAGGGCATGACCACGACCAGATCGGGGTCGAGCCCGGCGAGCGCGTCCCACTCGACCTCGGGCGACTTGGCGCCGGCCGGGCCGGCGACGTCCTCGCCGCCGGCGAGCGCGATCATCTCCGGGATCCAGTGGCCGCCGACGAAGGGCGGGTCGAGCCACTCGAGCGCGATCGCCCGCCGCACGGGCGCTCCCGCGACCGCGGCCCTCACCGCCGCCAGCCGCCGCTCCAGCTCGGCGCGCAGGGCCGCCGCCCGCGGCTCGATCCCTGCCGCCTCGCCAAGGCGGGTCACGTCCTCGAGCACCTCCCCCAAGCTGCTCGGATCCTGCTGCAGCACGCGCGGGCCGCCCGGCAGCCGCGCCGCGACCTCGACCACGTCCTCGAAGGAGACCGCGCAGACGTCGCAGACGGCCTGGGTGACGATCAGATCCGGGGCCAGCTCGGCCAGCCGCTCCTCGTCGAGGCTGTAGAGCGCCTTGCCCTCGCCGATGACCGCCTTCACCGCGGCGTCGATCTCGCCGGCGTCGAGCCCGTCGGGGAGGACGGTGGCGGTCAGGTGCGGCAGCTCCCGCGCCGCCGGCGGGTGGTCGCACTCGTGGGTGACCGCGACCACGTCGCCGCCGAGACCGAGCGCGAACAGCATCTCGGTCGCCGAGGGGACGAGGCTCGCGATGCGCATCGGCTCAATATGACACGGGCAGATCGTCGTCGGCTTCGCTCTCGCACTAGGGCGAGTCAACGAGCGCGGGCCGGCTGCTTGCCGGTGCCCTTGAGCCTCAGCATGCGCTCGTCGGCGGCGCGCATCAGGGTCTCGAAGTCGGTGCCGTCGTGGGGGAAGACCGCCCATCCGACCGAGGCGCTGGGAACCGGGCCGCGGCTGTCGGGCCCGCGCAGGCTGACGGCGGTGCGGATCGCCTCCGCCATCCGTTCGGCGCCTTCGCCGTGGGCACCGGGGGCGATCACGGCGAACTCGTCGCCGCCGATCCGGGCCAGGGTGTCGGTCGAGCGCAGCATCGAGGCGGCTCGGCTCGCCGCCTCGCGCAGCACCGCGTCGCCGACCTGATGGCCGTGGTGGTCGTTGACTCCCTTGAAGTCGTCGAGGTCGAGGATCAGCAGCGCCAGCGGACTCTCGTCGGCCTCGCGCCGCCCACCGCGTGGCTGTGTCCGCGCCGCCAGCTCCCGGTGCATGGTCGCGTCGAAGGCACGGCGGTTGCCGACACCGGTCAGGGGGTCGCGATTGGCGATGTCCCGCTGGCGCGCCTCGGCGGCGACCAGGCGGCGCTTCAGCCCGACCATCACCCAGGTGGCGGCGAGAAAGCCGGCGACGAGCGCCACATAGCGGGACAGGTAGGCATTCTCGATCGCCTGCGGGTCATAGAGCAGCGGCATGCCGGCGACCAGGATCAGCTCGATCGAGAGCGGCCAGGCCCAGTGGGCGGGGAAGAAGAAGGCGGCGTAGAGCAGCGAGCAGACCAGGAACGGCTCGATGTAGCTGAGGGAGGCGCCGGTCAGGTAGATGGCCAGGCCGACCACCGGCACCGTCACCGCCATCCCGATCGCCAGCGCATCGATCGAGGCGTGCTGCCAGGGGATCGCGCCGGTCAGGCTGCCGATGCCGTAGAGGAGCACCAGGGAGCTGAGGCCGAGAACCCAGCCGAGCGCCTCATGCGAGGCGCCGGGGAGGAAGGCGGCGCCGGCGCCGACCAGCGCGGCGATCACCCAGAGGCCGCCGGAGATGCGGCCCATGCGGGCGCGCTCCCCGGATGCTTCGGCAAAGCCGCCCGTTTCCGGCGAGCTGTCTGGGGCAAGCATCGACACGTCGATCATCTGATCGGCGCTCGCGGCGGAACCCTTGACTGCTGGACGCGCCCCTGTGCTCAGCCGGCCTCGGAGTACGCCGGCTCGGCGGCGCGGTCCTCGCGCTCGTGCTCGTCCGGCGACGGCGCCGCGGCGGCAGCCGGCGCCGGGTCGCGCAGGACGAAGACCGCGATCGCCACCGATATCGCTGCCAGCCCGGCACCGATCAGGTAGGCGACGTGGTAGCCGGAGGTCAGCGCCGAGGCGTTGGAGACGCCGTCGTCGAGCAGGCTCTGGGTGCGCTCGGTCGAGAGCGTCGCCAGCACCGCCAGCCCGATCGCGCCGCCCACCTGCATGCTGGTGTTGACCAGGCCCGAGGCCAGGCCGGAGTCTTCGGGCGTCGCCCCGGACATCGCCAGGGTCATGATCGCCGGGAAGGAGGAGCCCATGCCGACGGCGATCAGCAGGAAGGGGGGCAGCAGGTCGGTCAGGTAGTTGCCGTCGACCGGCGTGCGGGCGAACAGCAGCAGGGCGACGACGGTGAGGCAGACGCCGGGGATCAGCGTCCGCCGCGGCCCGAAGCGCATGATCAGCTTTTCCGAGAAGCCCAGGGACAGCGTCCCCATCACGATCGTCGTCGGCAGGAAGGCGAGGCCGACCTCGAGGGCGTCATAGCCGAGCACCCGCTGCAGGTAGAGGGCGCCGAGGAAGAACATCCCGAACATGCTGGCGACGATCAGGGCCTGGAGCACGTTGGCGCCGGCGACGTTGCGCGAGCGGAACAGGCGCAACGGCATCAGCGGGTTGGCGATCGTCGCCTGGCGGTGGACGAAGGCGACCAGCAGCGCCGCGGAGACGGCACTGAGTGCAAGCGTCTTGGTGTCGACCCAACCCCACTCGGTGATCTGCAGGATCGTGAAGACGCCGATCATCAGCGAGCTCGTGATCAGCGCGGCGCCGCGGAAGTCGGCGCCTTCGTGGAGGCCGAGGCCCTCCCGGCTCGGGACCAGTCGCAGCGCCAGGTAGGCGACGAGGATGCCGATCGGCAGGTTGATCAGGAAGATCCAGTGCCAGCTGATCGCCTCGGTGAGGACGCCGCCGGCCAGCAGCCCGATCGAGCCGCCGGCGGAGGCGACGAAGCCGAAGACGCCGATCGCCTTCGCCTGAGCCGCCGGCTCGGGGAACATGGTCACGATCATCCCCAGGATCACGGCCGAAGCCAGGGCGCCGCCGATCCCCTGCACGAAGCGGGCTCCGATCAGCATCTCCTGGCTCACCGAGACGGCGCAGACGAGCGAAGCGGTGGTGAAGATGGCGAGGCCGGCAAGGAAGACGCGGCGCTGCCCGACCAGATCGCCGATCCGTCCCGCCAGCAGCAGCAGGCCGCCGAAGGGGATCATGTAGGCGTTGACGACCCAGGCCAGCTTGCTCTGGGAGAAGCCGAGATCGTCCTGGATCGTCGGCAGGGCGACGTTGACGATCGTCGCGTCGAGGACGATCATCAGCATCCCGGCGCAGAGCACGTAGAGGGCCAGCCAGCGGGTGCGGTCTTCGGTCTGCTCAGCGGTAGCCAACAAGCACCCGACGTTAGCAACCCACAAATCTAGCTAACTATCTAGCTAGATCATGTACGCTGACCGGATGACCCGCATCGGCATGCACGAGGCGAAGACCCATCTCTCCAAGCTCGTCGAGCGGGCGCTGGACGGCGAGGAGATCGTGCTCACCCGTCGCGGCGAGCCGGCGGTGCGCCTGGTTCCAGAGCGCAGCGGCGGCGGCTTCGCCTCTCTGGCCGGCGTCTGGAAGGGACGGGTGCGGATCGCCGAGGACTTCGACGAGCTGCCCGAGGATTTCGCCGAGCGCTTCGGCGTCAAGCGGTGAACCTGCTGCTCGACACCCACCTCGTGCTCTGGTGGATGACCGGCGAAGCAAGCCGGATCAGCAAGAAGGCGCTCGCCGCGCTCGGGTCCGACGGCATCGACCCCGTCGTCAGCGCCGTGACCATCTGGGAGACGGCGATCAAGCGCGACCTCGGCAAGCTCGAGGCACCCGATGACCTCCTCTCTCAGCTCGAAGGGGCCGGGGTCGAGTTGCTGCCGGTTACCCCGCGCCACGCCGACCACGTCGCCTCCCTCCCCCTCCATCACCGCGACCCCTTCGACCGCCTGCTCGTGGCCCAGGCGACGCTCGAGGGCCTGCCGCTGGTCTCCGATGACGAGTGGGTGCGACGCTACGACATCGAGGTCGTCTGGTGATGCGAGCTGTGGTTCTCAACCAGTACGGCGGTCCCGAGGTGCTGGCGATCGAGGAGGTCGAGGTGCCGGAGCCAATCCCGACCGAGGTCCAGGTGCGAGTCCACGCCGCCGGCGTCAACCCGGTCGACGTCAAGACCCGGGAAGGCAGGGGCGTCGCCGGGGTGCTCGGCGCGCCGCCGGTCCGCCTCGGCTGGGACGTCTCCGGGGTGGTCACCGCGATCGGCGGTGGCGTCACCCGGTTCCGGATCGGCGATGAAGTCTTCGGGATGCCCTGGTTCCCGCGCCAGGCCGGCGCCTACGGCGAATACGTGACGGCGCCCTCGCGCCACTTCGCCGGCAAGCCGCATGCCCTCTCCGACGAGGAAGCGGGTGCGCTGCCACTGGCCGGCCTGACCGCCTGGCAGATAATCGTCGAGGCGATCCAGCTGCAGTCCGGCGACGACCTCCTGGTACACGGCGCCGCCGGTGGGGTCGGCCACCTCACGGTGCAGATCGCCAAAGCGCGCGGCGCCAACGTGATCGCCACCGCCCGGGCCGAGCAGGCGGACTGGCTGCGCCGGCTCGGCGCCGACCAGGTGATCGACTACGAGAACGAGCGCTTCGAGGACCTGGTCGCCGACCTCGACGCGGTGATCGACTTCCCGGGCAGCTACGGCGAGCGCTCGCTGCCGGTGCTGCGGCCGGGCGGGATGCTCGTCTCGGTCCCCAGCGGCGTCCCGCCGGAGGTCCTCGACCTGGCCGCCCGCGGCAAGCGGCGCGCCACCGGCTTCCTGGTCGAGCCCGACCCCGCCGGCCTCGCCGGCCTGGCCCACCTGGTCGAGGCGGGCCAGCTCCAGGTCAGGGTCGACCGCAGCTTCGGCCTCGAGCAGGTCGCCGCGGCCCACCGCCTGGCCGAAGCCGGCCACTCCGGCGGCAAGATCGTCCTCCGCGTCGCCTGACCGATTTCAGCGACCGCGGCGAGATCGACCCGGCAGAGTCAAGGGCAGAGCGGTCCTTGCTTCCGTACTCCACCGTTTATTCAGCAAGTCTTGCGTTAAGGGCGCGGGTGTGAGAGCCTGCGCCCAGATGTTGGCCAAACATCGGCGAGGCGCGGGCGAAAACGGCGGCGCCAGCGGTGACAGCCGCAACCCAGGTGGCGCTACGCCACCGCCGTAACGCCCAGCGCCTCAGCCAAACTTCGCTCAGCCCTCGCGGGCGACCTTGGCGGCTTCGTCGCTGCCGAGGTACGGCGTCAGGGTGAACTCGGCCAGGTCGGGCAGGAGGGTCTCCAGCTCGCCGGCCCTGCCGGCGATGATGCGGCGGGAGATCAACGACATCATGCCGCCGATCAGGGCCTCCTCGGTGGTCGGGGAGAGGCGGGCGAGAACCTCGGGGGAGCGACCTTCGCGGCCGCTCTGGAAATAGGGGACGAAACTCTGGATCGCGGCGTCGTAGCGCTCGACCACGACCGGGCCGGCGACCAGCGCCTCGACCATGCAGAGGCGGGCTAGGTTGGGCTCGGCGGTGAGGAAGCGCAGCATCGCCGCGATCCCGGCCTTGACCGCATGCGGCCAATCCGCGGCGCCGTCGAAGGCCTCGCCGACTCGCTCGCGCAACTGCTCCATCACCGTGTCGTAAGCGGCGACGAAACACTCGTCCTTGCTGGCGAAGTGCTCGTAGAAGGTGCGCCTGGAGACAGCCGCATTGCGGGTGATATGGGCGATGGTTGTCCCCGTGTAGCCGTTTTCGGCAATCGCCTCGGCGAGGCCGGCGATCAGGCGCTCACGCTGGTTGTGGGCTACGAACTCGCGCGGCAGCCCGTGCCTTCCGGGGGGGAGACGAGCAAGCTCGGGTGGGTAGTCGGCAGCTTGCTCAGCCGGCTCGTCGGCGGGATCCGGGGCCACAGACCGACGATACCGGTCCGAGGAACCCGAGTGTGTTTCCGCCACACCGGATAGCCGCTGCGGCCCGATTCCGCTCACCGTCTCGATTTCAACCGACGGCAGCTCGAGGACGTTCGGCCGCTGCTCGCTTCGCTGCCTCGGCGCCGAGGTAAGGGGTCAGGGAAAACTCCACCAGCTCCGGCAGCAGCTCTTCGATCTGCTCCACCTGGCCCATCACGATGCGCTGGTAGATGATCCAGAAGAGGCCGCCGACGACCGTCTCCTCCAGGGTCTCCGGCAGCTCCTCGCCGTGCGGGGAGACCTTGCGGCCGAGGCGGAAGAGCTGGACGAAGGACTGGATCGAGTCCTCGTAGCGCTCGGCCGCGGCGGGGCCGGCGGAAAGCGCCTCGACGATGCAGGTACGGGCCAGGGCCGGCTCGCTGGCGACGTAGTTGAGGAACGCGGCGAGCCCGGCGTTGACCCGGGCCGGCCAGGTGTCGACCTCGGCGGCGGCGTCGACGACACGGCGCAGCGCCTCGTTGGCCGCGAACTCGGTGGCGGCGAGGAAGCAGTCCTCCTTGGAGGAGAAATTCTCGTAAAAGGTGTTGCGGGCGATACCGGCCCGGCGCACGATGTCGGCGACGGTGACAGCGCGGTACCCCTTCGCCACCGTCTCCTCTGCCAGAGCCGAGGTAATACGCGCCCGCTGGTGCTGGGCGATGAACTCCCTGGAGAGTGGATGCCGCCCGGGCGGGGGCCGCATCGTCGATGCGTTTTCGACCACGAACGTCAGAGTACCCTGACCACGACTGGCTTACAAGGGCTAGACTGGGGAGTTACATACCGTTAATGTACCGGAAGCAGACAAGCAGTTCCCTAGTTGGCTAAGAAGAAGGGCGGGTAGGAAGGCGCGTCGGTGTCAAGGGCCCAGCGGAGGGCCTGAAAAGTCGGCGGCGGAAGCGTGGCTTCCGGATCGACAGCGCTCCCGAACACATCGCTATGACCTCTCCGAAGCGGCAGGCGATCTTGGATGGGATGCTCGAGGCGGTCGGGGCAGAGGGCTACGAGCGGACCTCGGTCCGCACCGTGCTCATCCGCACCGGGGTCTACCGGCAGGCCTTCTACGACAACTTCGCCGGCAAGGACGACTGCTACCTGCAGGCCTATGACGCCGGCGTGGAGCGGATCGAAGCGCTGATCGTCACCGCGGCCGCGGGGGAGCCGACCTGGACAGGCAAGCTCCGTGCCGGCCTCGGGGCCCTGCTCGACTTCCTCGACGCCGAGCCCGACGTCGGTCGCGCGCTGATCGTCGAGGTGCACGCCGCCGGGCCCGAGGCGCTGGCGAAGCGCAACGCGGCGATGGCGCGGATCAACTCCTTCGTCGACCGGGCGCGCGAAGAGGCGGGAGACAAGGCGCCACCGCCGATCGCCGGCGAGGGCGTCGCCGCCGGCATTCACGCCATCGTCCACTCGCGCCTGGCGGCCGGCGGTGGCGACGGCTTCCGGGAGCTGCTCCCCGAGTTCATGTACTTCGCGGTCCTGCCCTACTTCGGGGCTGAGGTCGCGGGCGCTGAAATGCAGGCTGCCAACGCTTGAAGGAGCCTCTCCTACAGGCGTTCCAGGCTCTCCGCTTCGATTCCCCGGGTTACGCCGCGGAAGTCCAGCGTTCGCGGAGCTGTCGCTACGACTTCGGCGTAGTCGACGTCGGGGTGGGCGGTGACGATGGCGGCCAGGTCGGTGCCGGCCAGGGCCCGATCGAGGTCGACTGAGGTCAGCCCCAGCTCAGGCAGCTCGGGGACGTAGGGGTCGTGGTAGGAGACGTCGGCCTCCAGTGCCGCCAGCAGGCGCAGGATCGTCAGCGCCGGCGACTCGCGAGTATCCCCGCTTCCCGACTTGTAGCTGGCCCCGAGGACGAGGATCTTCGAGCCCTTGACCGGCTTCGAAGCCTGGTTCAGGATCCGCTCGATCCGCTCCACGCAGAACGCCGGCTGGGCCTGGTTGACTTTGCCGGCGAGCTCGATGAACTCGGGGTAGAAATCGTGCTCGCGGGCCTTGAAGGCAAGGTAGAAGGGATCGATCGGCAGGCAGTGCCCGCCCATCCCCGGCCCCGGGTCGAAGCGCATGAAGCCGAAGGGCTTGGTCGAAGCGGCGTCGATCACCTCCCAGACGTCGATCTCGAGCCGGTCGCAGAGCTGGGCCAGCTCGTTGACGAAGGCGATGTTGACCGAGCGGAAGACGTTCTCCAGCAGCTTCGAAAGCTCGGCCGTCTCGGGACTGGAGACGACGACCACCTCGTCGCAGACCAGCGAGTAGAGCTCGCGGGCGCGCTCGGTGCAGGCCGCGGTGATGCCGCCGACGAGCTTGGGCGTGGTCCTGATCGTGTAGTCGGTACGGCCGGGGTCGATCCGCTCGGGGGAGAAGGCGACGAAGAGGTCGCCGCCGACGGTCAGGCCGGAGCGCTCGAGCAGGGGGACGAGCTGCTCGCGGGTGGTGCCCGGATAGGTCGTCGACTCGAGCACAACCAGCTGACCTGGGCGCAGGACCTCCGAGAGCGCGGTGGCGGAGTCGAGCAGGTAGGTGAGGTCGGGCTCGCGGGAGTTGGTCAGCGGCGTCGGCACGCAGACGATCGCCGCCTCGCAGGGGCTCAGCTCGGCGTAGTCGGCGCTTGCCCGCAGCCGCGGTCCGAGCGGCGCCAGGGCACTGTCGGGGACGTCCTCGATGTAGCTGCGGCCGCTGCTCAGCGACTCGACCTTGGCCGGGTCGAGATCGAGTCCGACCACTTCGTGTCCGGCCTCGGCGAAGGCAACCGCAAGGGGCAGGCCGACGTACCCAAGTCCGACGATTCCGATCTTCATCGGCGAAGCATAGGCGCGGTTGGACAGGCCGCTACGGCTGCCCTACGCTGGATGGGATGGATTCATCGGCATCGAATCCACGGACCGGGTCGGCTGCGAGCCAGGCGCTGCCAAGGGCCTACGCGGTTCGCTCCGAGCGCGAGCGGCTACTGGAGGCCATGATTCGCATCGCCGCCGCCAAAGGCTATGAGGCGACCACGGTGGCCGAGGTGGTCGAGGCGGCCCAGGCCAGCCGCGTGAGCTTCGACGAGATGTTCGGCGACAAGGAGACCTGCTTCCTCGAGGCCTATGACGCGATCTTCGATGTCCTCGTCGCCCACGTCTCGACCGCTTTCGAGAGCACCGTCGGCCAGCCCTGGCCCGACCGGGTCGGCGCCGCCCTGCGCGCGCTCACCGACCTGCTCGCGACCGAGTCCGACATCGCCCGGATGGCGATGGTCGAGGTGGGCGCGGTCGGCGAGAACGCACGGATTCGCTACCGGGCGGCACTGGGACGGTTCACCTACTTCCTCGAGGAAGGGCGCGGTGCCTCTCCCCGGGGGGACGAACTCCCCCCCGACACCGCCCATTTCGCGATCGGCGGCGCCACCTCGATGATCTTCGACGAGGTCCGCGCCGGGCGCGGAGGGGAGCTGCGCCGGCTCCTGCCCGATCTCCTCTTCGCGGTGCTGATGCCCTACCTCGGCCCGGAGGCGGCCGAGGCCGAGATGCGCCGCGTTGCTCGCGGCAGCTGAGCGCTCCCTCCGTCCGGGTCAGACGCCGGCGCCGCCGCGACCCTCGCCGGCGGCGAAGCGGGCGGCGCCGCGGACGGCGACATCGAGCGTCTCGCGGCCGAGCCGGTGCTCGAGCGCCAGGCCCTCGGCCAGCGGCAGGCCGGCGCCCTCGATCGCGGCGCGGCGATCGGCCAGCATCGTCTCCTGCGGGAAGGAGGCGATCCGCTCGGCCAGCTCGAGGGCGCGCTCGAGATGCCCGCCGGCGGCGGCGATCTCGTTGACGAGGCCGATCCGCAACGCCTCCTCGGCGTCGACCGGACGGCCGGTGAGGATCAGCTCCAGCGCCCGGCCAAGGCCGACGACGCGCGGCATCCGCTGAGTGCCGCCATCGACCAGCGGCACCCCCCAGCGGCGCTCGAAGAAGCCGAAGGTCGAGCTGGGGGTGGCGATTCGCAGATCGCACCAGAGCGCGAGCTCGAGGCCGCCGGCCAGGCACCAGCCGTCGACGGCGGCGATCGCCGGCTTCGACGGGGTCAGGCGGGTGAAGCCCTCGGGGCCGGCGGGATCGTCGACGTCGAGATCGAGCGTCTTGAGGTCGGCGCCGGCGCAGAAAGCCTCGCCACCGGCGCCGGTGAGGACGAGGACCCGGGCGCCGTCGTCGGACTCGAAGTCGTCGAAGCCCTGCCGCAGCAGGCCGGCGGTGGCGCCGTCGACGGCGTTGCGGCGCTGGGGACGGTCGATCGTCAGGACCGCCGCCGACCCCACTCGCTCATAACGAACCTCGCCGCTCATCGGGGCCATCCTCCCACAGCCGGTTTGCCAGGCCGACGGGCAAGTGGGAGCGGGCGGGCTAGTCGCTGCGAACGGTGCTCACGGGGTTCGCCGACGACACCCAACTCCCGGAACTGCGCCCCGGTCGCGGGCCGAGGAGGGCAGGTCTCCAGCGGCGCCGCCCAAGGTAGGAAGCCGGTCGGACGGGAACGAAAAAAACGACCGGCGGTGGCGCTCGTTGCCTGCCTCGCGCGTAGCCTTCGCGCTTAGAAGCTCGGTTGCGCCACCTTCGAAACCGCTCCCCGCTTGGCTTCCGCAGGGACCGGCCTCTCCCGGTCGCAGAGCGAATTTAGCCCCTTCGGTACCAGCGGTCCAGGGGTGCGCCAAGGCGCTTCCCGCAAAGTCCGGTGAAAGGGAGTGTGTCGCGCGAGTGGCGCTCGTCCGCGAGCCGGGATACGGTCCCGGCCGGGATGAGCTCGGGATCGGAGGCGTCGGCGCGGCGAGCGCGGCGCAACGTCGTTCTCACCGCCGCGATCGCCGGTCTCGGCGGCCTGCTCTTCGGCTACGACACCGGTGTCATCGCCGGTGCCCTGCTCTTCATCAAGGTCGACTTCGCGCTCGGCAGCTTCGCCCAGGGCCTGGTCGTGGCCGCGGTGCCGATCGGCGCCGTCGCCGGGGCCGCGATCGCCGGGCCGGCCGCCGACACCTACGGCCGCCGGATGATGATCCTGCTCGCCGCCGGGGTCTTCATCGTCGGCGCCCTGGCCAGCGCCGCCGCGCCGGGAGTCGAGGTGCTGGTGCTCGCCCGGATCGTGATCGGCGTCGCGATCGGGCTCGCCTCCGCCGCCGCCCCCGTCTACATCTCCGAGGTGGCGCCGCCGGAGAGCCGCGGCCGCCTGGTCAGCTTCTTCCAGCTGGCGGTGACGATCGGCATCCTCGTCGCCTACCTGGTCGGGCTCGCCTTCGACCACAGCGAGGGCTGGCGCTGGATGCTCGGGCTCGGCTGCGTGCCGGCCCTGGCACTCGCTTTCGGGATGTGGCGGATGCCGCAGAGCCCGCGCTGGCTGGTGATGAGCGGCGGCGACTTCGCGGCGCGGGCGACGCTGGCGAAGATCCGCGTCGACGACCCCGACACGATCGACCGCGAGCTGGAGGAGATCAAGGAGAGCCTCGACGACAAGCCCGGGGCCTGGGGCGAGCTGCTGCAGCCGCTCGTCAAAGCGGCGCTGTTCGTCGGCGTCGGCCTGGCGATCCTGCAGCAGGTCACCGGCATCAACACGGTCATCTACTACGCCCCGACGATCGTCGAATTCACCGGCGTCGACTCCTCCGCCGGCTCGATCCTGGCCGCGGTCGGGGTCGGCGTGATCAACGTCGCCTTCACCGTGCTCGCCCTGCGGCTGCTCGACCGCGCCGGCCGGCGGACGCTGCTGATGGTCGGCGTCTCCGGGATGACGATCTCGCTGTTCGTGCTCGGCGCCGCCTTCATCGGCGGCGGCGGCAGCACCTTCGCCTCGGTCCTGGCGATCGCCAGCCTGATGGCCTACGTCGCCTCGTTCGCGATCAGCCTGGGGCCGATCTTCTGGCTGCTCAATGCCGAGATCTACCCGCTCAGCGTGCGCAGCAAGGCGGCCGGGATCGGGACGATGGCGAACTGGACCTTCAACTTCATCGTCTCGCTGACCTTCCTGCTGCTGATCGAAGCGCTTGGCCGCAGCGGCGCCTTCTGGTTCTACGGGGCGATCGGGATCCTCACCCTGATCTTCTGCTGGAAGTTCGTGCCGGAGACCAAGGGCAAGCACCTCGAGGACATCCAGGCCTACTTCCAGGCTAGGGTCGAGCAGCGCAAGCCGGCGGCGTAAGAGCCCGGCGGCGGCTACCCTCAGCGGATGCGAATAGACGAGATCATCGCCTCGCGGCAGCCGACCTTCTCGGTCGAGTTCTTCCCGCCGAAGACCGAGGAGGCGACGGCGCAGCTGTACGCGACCGCGCGGGAGCTGGCGCTGCTGGAGCCGGATTTCGTCTCCGTCACCTACGGCGCCGGCGGCTCCACCCGCGACGGCACGGTGGAGATCACCAAGGCGCTGAAGGACGGCCTCGGCTACGAGACGATGGCCCACCTCAGCTGCGTCGGCGAGACCAGGGAGGGGCTGGCGGCGACGCTGGACCGGATCGAGGGGGCCGGAATCGAGAACGTGTTCGCGCTGCGGGGGGATCCGCCGCGGGGGGAGGGTGACTTCGTACAGCCCGAGGGCGGGCTCGGCAGCGCCGCCGAGCTGGCGGCCTTCATCGCCTCCGGCTGGGACTTCGCAATCGGCGGCGCCTGCTTCCCCGAGGTGCATCCCGAGGCGCCCGACCTCGAGACCGACCTCGCCTACCTGAAGACCAAGGTCGACTCCGGCGCCGGCTTCCTGATCACCCAGCTCTTCTTCGACAACCAGGTCTACTTCGACTTCGTGCGGGCGGCGCGGGCGGGGGGGATCGGGGTTCCGATCCTGGCGGGAATCATCCCGGTCGCCGGCTTCGCTCAGACGAAGCGGATCTGCGACCTCTGCGACGCCTCGATCCCAGCACCGCTGGAAGCCGCCTTCGAAGCGGCCGGAGGCGACCCCGAGCGCGAGTTCGAGCTGGGCGTCGCCTTCGCCGCGCAGCAGTGCGCCGAGCTGCTGATCGCCGGCGCGCCGGGCATCCACTTCTACGCCCTCAACAAAGCGCCGGCGACGCGGGCCGTGCTCGGGGCGCTGCGGGCCTCGCGACCGTGGGAGCGGGTCCGCGGCGACGCCGCGACTTTGACCGGCGCCGACTAAGCTGCGCAATCAGCGATGTCCGGCAAGACCGACAGAGAGAAGCGGCGGCAGGAACGGATCGAGAGCGAACGCGAAGACGCGAGCTCCAACCGCAGTCGCCAGATCGTCGCCTACGCCGTTGTCTCGACCGTGGTGCTGGCGATCGCGGTCGTGGTGTTCGTCCTTGTCAGCGGCGGCAGCGACAGCGGCGCGGCCGAGGGCGACGCCCACATCAACCTCAACGCCTCGATCGGTTCGACCAACGGCGTCAAGCCGGACAATCGCGCCGGCATCGAGCCGGCTGCGGCCAAGGTCACCGACCTCGAGGCCGCCGCCAGGAAAGCCGGCTGCGCCCTGCGGCTCGAACTCCCCGACGAGGGGTCCCAGCACATCGCCAAGGGCTCGGAAACGCCCGACTACAGAACCAGCCCACCGACCTCTGGCCCTCACATCGAGCCGCCCTATCAGCAGGCCGACGGCGCCTACTCCGAGATGCCGGCGGAAATCAACCTTGTCCACACGCTCGAGCACGGGCGGCTGGAGATCCAGTACGCGCCCGACCTTCCCGAAAAAGACCAGCTGGCGCTGAAGGGGCTCTACGACACGATGTACGGGGCGGCGCTGCTCTTCCCCAACGACCGCATGTCCTACGAGGTGGCGGCGACGACCTGGACCAACATGCTCACCTGCCCGACCTACGAAGGCGCGGCCACGCTCGATGCGATCCGCGCCTTCGGCAAGGAGACCTGGGGCAGGTACGGCGGCGAGCCGGCGGAAGCGTTCCCGTTCACCGGTCCGACTCCGATCGATCCCGACGAATAGGCGTTTTAGAACCTGTCTCAAAACCCGCGTGTGCGACTGGCGAGCGCCGGACCGAGCGGGGCCAGGACGCAGGGAGGCCTAATGGCAGCGCCATTTGGCCAACCGAGGACGCCGCCCCGCGAAGTGTGTCCGCCGCCGCCAGGCGTGTGCGGGGGTTTTGAGACAGGTTCTAAGCGCGGTAGGCTGGGAAGAAGGCCCCGTGATCTTGAGCTCGGCTTAGCTGGCTGTACTTCTCGGGGTCGCAGATCAGCTCGGAGGTGAACCAGGGCTCTTGGCGGTTGGCGAAGCCGCGCTTGAACTCCTCCAGGGCGTCGCCGGCGGAGATGCCGCCGCCGAGGTTGAGGGGGAGGCCGAGATCGGCGGCGTGCTCGACCAGGCGGGCGACGACGTTCTTCATCGGCGAGTCGCGCAGGTGGGAGTCGGCGCTGCCGGAGAGGTAGTAGTGGAGGTGGCCGTCGCTGACGGCGGCGAGCGAGGCGGCGGCGAGCGCACCGCCGGGTGCGGTGGCCAGCGCCAGCCAGGTTCGGTCCGCCTCGAGCACGCGGTCGAAGTAGGCGGCACCGAAGAAGTAGTGCCCGGCGGCGGCAGTGCGACGCATCGTCTGCTCGTAGACGTCGAGGAAGCCGGCGCGCTGGGTGGGCGTCGTCTCCGAGCCGGGGACGAGCGCGAGCTCGTAGCCCGCCTCGAGGTTCTTGCGGATCTGGCGGCGGTCGCTGGGGCGACTCTTCGGTGCCAGCGCCGGGTCGGCGAGCTGGACGGCGATGCGCTCGGTGGCCCCGGCGAGGGGCGGCGCCCCGAGCCGGTGGCGGAGGAAGACGCTGACGAGCCCGGTGGCGGAGAAGTCGACCGTCTCCGGATCAAGGGCGGGAGGAGTCGGGGGCATGCCCGCCGGAGCAACAGCGGGGAGGCTCCGGCGGGCATGCCCCCGACTCCCATTGCTCTCGACCAGTCCTGGGTAGCCGTAGGGGGAGATCGCGTCGCGCTCGCCGGTGGCGTCGATCTCGCGGACGATCAGCGGCGCCAGCAGCTCGACGTCTTCGCCCTCGATCCGCAGGGTGTGGGTGGCGTCCTCGGCCGCCAGAAACGGACGCGAGCGGAAGAACTGGTCGGAGGCCGCGGCCTGGCCACGGTCCTCGATCAGTTCGGCGCGGGCGCTGGTCTCGCTCACGCGAAGAGGTCCGCGGCGGCGGCGCGGAACTCGTCGGGGAGCACGCCCCAGACCTCGCAATCGTCGGGCGGCGCGCCCTCGCGGGCGAGGTGCGAGCGCATCGTCCCCTCGTGCACCCAGCCGAGGCTGGTGACCGTCTTCTTGGCAACCTCGTTGCGGGCGGGGATGCGCCCGTAGACGCGGTGGGCACCGTACTCGTCGAAGGCCCTGGCGATCGTCAGCGCCTCGGCCCGGCGGCCGACGCCCTTGCCGCGCACGTCGTCGCCGATCAGCGCCCCCAGCTCCGGAGCGGTCTGGCGGAAGAGGCCGTAGAGGGCGGTGAACCCGACCGGCTCCTCGTAGCCCTCGACGACGATCGCGAACTTGCGGTCCTCTCCCGAGTCGTCCATCGCCCGCCGCGCCCAGCCCTCGGCTTCCTCCATCGAGAAGCTCCCGCGCTGCTCCATCAGCGACGCCGTCGCCACCGGGTTGTTGAACCAGCGATGCACCGCCGGCGCATCCCCGGGCTCGAACCGCCGCAAGCTGACGTCTGGCTTATCGCTCATCGCAGGAACCCTAATCGGGGGCCAGGCCCTGAGCGGTGATCACCAGCCAGATCGTGCGGAGGAGGATGCGGGCGTCGAGGGCGGCGCTGCGGTGCTCGACGTACCAGACGTCGAGCTCGATCCGCTCCTCCCAGGGGATGCCGGCGCGGCCCTGGACCTGGGCCCAGCCGGTGATCCCCGGCAGGACCCGTGGCGGCGGTTCTGGCGCGGCGTGTAGTCGTCGACCTGGGCGGGGATGGTCGGCCGCGGGCCGACGATCGCCATCTCGCCGCGCAGCACGTTGACCAGGTTGGGCACCTCGTCGAGCGAGGTGCGGCGGAGGAAGCGGCCGGCGGTGGTGACCCGGGGGTCGGTGCGGGTGACGACCGTCCCGACCCCGACCGGATCGGAGCCCTGCACCATCGTCCGCAGCTTCCACATCTCGAACTCGGTGCCGTCGCGGCCGACGCGGCGCTGGCGGTAGATCACCGGGCCGCGGCTGTCGAGCCTGATCGCGATCGCGGCCGCGAGCAGGAACGGCGAGAGGACGGCGAGGGTCAGGGCGGCGACCAGGATGTCGAAAAATCTCGGCATGGCTACCGGGTTCCCGCCGCCTTCTCCCAGCGGCCCGGGGCACCGTGGCGAGCGCGGTCCCAGAGGCCGGCGGCGATCGAGGCGGTCGTCATCACGTAGTAGCGGGCTGCCCGCAGCGGCGCCAGCGGCAGCCGGCGGCCGAGCAGCGCCGCCGTCAGCAGCGCCAGCTGGGCGATGAAGGTGACGGTGTAGACCCAGCCGTGGCCGAGCAGGACGACGTTGGTGGCGAAGACGAGGAGGTGCAGTGCCGGGCTGAGGTAGCGCAGCAAGCGGTGCGAGGCGAGCTCGAAGGCGAACAGCGGCGAGTAGCCGCGTGGGTAGAGCATGCCTTCGCCGACGACGATGTCCCAGAGCCCGACCATCATCCGCCGTTTGCGGGCGAACTCCCCCTCCAGGGTCGGGACCATCTTCTCCTCGGCCCGGGCCGAAGGCACGTAGAGCGAGCGCAGGCCGCGCTTGGCCAGCGCGAAGGGGAAGGAGAGATCGTGGCTGCCCGAAGGGGCGAGCGGCAGGTAGGCGTCGCGGCGGACCGCGTAGATGGCGCCGTTGCCGGCGGTGATGCCGGCCAGCGCCGACTCCATCTCCCGCACCGCCATCTCATAGCGCCAGTAGGCCCCCTCGAGGTTGTCGCCGCCCTCGTCGACGAAGCGGACCTGGCCGCAGACGTAGCCGACCGCGGGGTCGGCGAAGGGCTCGACCAGGCGCGCCAGCGCGTCCGGCGCCCAGCTGCTGTTGGCGTCGGAGAAGGCGAGCAGCTCTCCCTCAGCCTGCGCGGCGGCGGCGTTGAGGGCGGTGACCTTGCCGCCGGCCGGGAGATCGAGGACGAGGTCGGCGCCGGCGGCGCGGGCGCGCTCGGCGGTGGCGTCGGCGGAGCCGTCGGAGGCGACGACGATCCGCAGCAGCTCGCGCGGGTAGTCGAGCGCGAGCGCGTTGGCGACCTTGGCGGCGATCACCTCCTGCTCGTCGTAGGCGGGGACGATCAGGGTGACTCTTGGAGCTCCGGCGGCGGGGCCTGTCACCGCAGGGGACCCACCACCCCCTCCGGTAGCTAAAGCTTCCTCGGGGGTGGTCCCCCCTACGGTGCCACCCGCCGTCCGACCTCTCACTTGTACAAGCGCCCGTAGCACGAGGGGGTAGCCGAGGTGCGTGTAGACGATCAGGCCGGCGCAGAGCCAGAAGAGGATCTCGACGGCGATCATCGGCGAGCCTCGATCAGCTCGCGGTAGAGGTCGAGGGTGAGGCGGGCGGCCTCGTCCCAGGAGAAGGGGCCGGCGGCGGCGGCGCGAGCGGCGGCGGCCATGCGGTCGCGGGCCTCCTCGTCGGCGCTCAGCTCGGAGAGGGCGGCGGCAAGAGCATCGCTGTCGCCGGGGGCAACCAGGCGAGCGGCTCCGGTCGCGGCGACCTCGGGGAAGCCGCCGACGGCGCTTAGGACCAGCGGCTTGCCGAAGGCGAGCCCCGTGTAGAGGACGCCGGAGTGCTCGGCGTCGAGGTAGGGCAGAGCGACGACGTCGGCGCGGCGGAAGATCGCCGGGATCTCGGCCTCCTCGACGAAGCGGGTGACGAAGCGGGCCCGGCCGGGGGCCGCGGCGGCGAGCTCGCGCAGCGGTCCGACGTCCATGCGCGGGTTGCCGACGATCCAGAGCTCGGCGCCCTCGACCCGGCGGAAGGCTTCGAGCAGGACCTCGATCCCCTTGTAGGGGCGCAGCAGGCCGAAGCAGAGGATCACCGGCCCCTCGGCGCCCTCCAGCTCGGGCGGCAGCGGCTGCTCCCGCGGCAGCCGGGTGAGATAGTCGAAGGCGCCGTGGGGGATGACGCGAACGGCAGCCGGGTCGAGCCCGACCTCGTCGCGGAGGCGCATGGCGCTGTGCTCGGAGTGGGCGACGACGGCGTCCATGCGCGCGAAGACCCGGCGGGCGGCGGCGACCTGGCGGCGGCTCGGAGCGGGCGGCAGGATGTAGTGCGCGGTCAGCAGCCGCGGTCGCGCCTTCGGCAGCAGGCGGGCGTCCAGGGCCGGCACAGTCAGCCACTGGTAGTGGATGACGTCGGCGTCGGCGGCGCGGCGCAAGCGCAGCATGTCGGGAACGTGCTCGGCCGCCTTGAAGGGAAGCCGGCCCCTGGCCTGCAGGCCGCGGCGGGCACTGCGGCGGTAGAAGCGCTCCCGCACCCGGTAGCCCTCGGCCGGAGGCACCTCCCCGTGGAGGAAGTGGGAGGTCAGCAGCTCGACCTCGGCGCCGCCACGGGCCAGCGCCGCGGCCAGGGCGCGGTCGTAGGGCGGCGTGAAGGCCGAGGGGTCGACGAGCTGCACTCGCATCGGGGGCGATTATCGTGACCGGCTTGGCGCCCATGCTCTCCTACTGCGTCGTGAACACGAACGGCCGCGAGTACCTGCTCGCCTGCCTGGCCGCGATCGAGCGCACCCACCCGGCGGGAGTCGAGCGCGAGGTGCTGGTCCTCGACAACGCCTCCGAGGACGGCTCGGCCGCGGCGGTGCGGGCGCTCGGCGCCGAGATCCGGCTGATCGCGCTGCAGCGGCGGGCCGGCAAGGCGGAGAACGACTCGACCCTGATGCGGGAGGCGAAGGGGCGCTACTGCCTGCTGCTGAACGAGGACTCGGAGCTGCGGCCGGGAGCGAGCGAGGCGCTGCTCGCCGCCCTCGAGGCCGACCCGAAGGCAGCCGCCGCCGGACCGCGGCTGCTCGATTCCGGCGGCAGCCCCGTCCCCTGCGCCTGGCGCTTCCCAGGGGTCGGGACGGCACTCGCCGGAGCGCTCTTCCTGCACCGCCGGCTGACGGTCCAGAGCGTGGGCACGACGACCCGCCGGGTCGACTGGGTCCAGTCGAGCGCGCTGCTGGTGCGCCGTGAGGCGGCGGCCGAGATCGGCTTCATGGATCCCGCCTTCTTCGTCTACTACGACGAGTGCGACTTCGCCAAGCGCCTCACCGACGCCGGCTGGCACTCGCTCTTCGTCCCCAACGCCGCCGCCGTCCACCACGACCAGCTTTCCACCGACCTCGCCAAGGGCCTGCCGCGAATCGTCGAATTCCATCGCAATCGAAATCGCTACATGCGGGTGCACCACGGTGCCGGCGCGGCGCTAACGGTGCGGCTGCTCACGGCGTGGTCATACGGCCTGCGCGCCCTCGCCGCGACCGTCCTCCCCAACCAACCAGCCCGCGTCTACTGGGCGCACGCACGCCAGGCGCTTTTCCCCGCCCGCGGCGAGAGCATCCGCGACAGAGTGCGGTAGTCCTTTCGCCCGCTATGCGGACCAAAGGACTGCCGCGCACCTAAAACCGCGAGTCCTCGTCCATGCGCTCGGCCTCGTAGACCTCCGACACTCTGCCATCGACAGCGCTCGGTTCGCTGCGCAGGCGCTGGAACGAAGCGGCCAGCTCGCGAGGGTGGCGGAGGCGGGCCAGCCAGACTCGCTCGCCGGGAGTGAAGAAGCCGCTGGCGAAGAGGGCGACGGGGTAAGCGGCGAGGAGGACGGCGCGGCCGAGCAGGCCGGCGAAGCCCGAGGTCGGCATCAGGAGCTCCCCGGCGCCGACCAGGACCGCCGCGACGAGGACGATCCGGGCCAGGCGCCCCCACTGATAGGGGACCGGGAAGAGGCGCTGGGTGAACCCGTACATCAGCGCCAGCACGACGACGTAGGAGGCGACCAGGGCGAGGCCGGCGCCGGCGATCCCCAGCGGCGGCACCAGGATCAGGTTGAGGGCGACGTTGGCGACGAGGGCCGCGATCGTCGCCGGGAAGTTGAACTCGGTCCGGCCGGTGCGGCCGAGAATGACGACGAGGACCATGTAGACGGCGTAGAGGGTGACCGCGGTGGAGATCAGCCCGACCGCTTCGTAGGAGTCGAAGAACTCGGGGGCGGCGAGGGCGCGCACGATCCAGCGCGAGAACAGCCACATGCCGGCGACGACGAAGGCGCAGCCGGCGACGAAGAGGGTGACGACGGTGGCGTAGGCGCGACGGGCCTCCTCGTCGTCGCGGATCGAGTAGGCCAGCGGCGGCCAGGCGAGCTGGAAGCCACGGACGAGCACGTTGACCGCCTGGGCGAACTTGATCGCCAGCGAGTAGAGGCCGGCCTCGGCCAGCCCGACGGTGCGGACGATGATGATCCGGTCGATGAAGTTGAGCAGGTAGAGCGAGACCTCGGCCGGCATCGTCGGCAGCCCGAAGCGCAGCAGGCGGCGCAGCAGAGCGGGGTCGAAGCGCAGCGAGAGCCGGCGGCGCTGGAGCACGATCAGGCCGAGGACGAAGGCGGCGCCGGTCACGTAGCTGCCGAGCAGCAGCCCGCGGGCGCCCTCGCCGGCGCCGACCACGAGGACGACGGTGAGCCCGATCGCCGCGAAGACGTTGAGGATCGTGGTGACGAAGAAGGCGCGGGCGCGCTCTTCGAGCCGGAAGAGGGTGAGCAGGTACTCGTGCATCGTCAGCACCCAGAGGGCGCCGATCGCGATCCGCGCCAGGTCGGTGGCCGGGCGGTCGAGCAGCGCTTCGGAAATCGGGGTCGCGAAGGGCAGGGCGACCAGCGCCCCCAGCGTCGCCAGCCAGAAGAGGCCGGCGAAGGTGCTGGAGACGACGCGGTCGGGATCCTCGTCGTCCTTGTAGTAGAAGCGCAGCACGGCCTCGATCAGGCCGAAGCGGACGACGATGCTGGCGAAGACGATCGCCGCGAACATCACCTCGGCGGCGCCGTAGTCGGCCGGGGTCAGGTAGCGCGTGTAGAGCGGCAGCAGCGCCACCGCGATGAGCTTCGAGAGGATGCTCGCCGCGGTGTAGGCGGCACCCGTAGTCGCGAGGCGGCGGAGGTATCCCGACACGGTCTGACCCTACGCCGGGTCGCGGACCGTGGGCGCGTGCGCGAGCGACGCGCCGATCGCCAGCAGCACCCAGGTGATCGGGTCCTCGAAGAAGCCGGCGTAGGCCATCGTGTGGACCAGGAGGGCGACGAAGGCGGCGAGAACTGCCGGGCGGGCTGCGAGTGGCACGGAGGGCGGTCCCCGGATTCCCGCGGTCATCGTCCACAGCGCGACGACGATCAGGGCGACGTAGAGGGTGAGGCCGAGCAGGCCCTGCTCGGCGGCGATGGTGACCGGCTCGGTGTGGGAGACGGAGACGGGGACGTCCTTGTTCTCACGGTGGTCGCGGTAGGCGTCCTGGAAGGAGCCCGAGCCGTAGCCCTGGAGCGGGCGTTCGGCGAAGAGGTCGAGGCCGCCGGAGACGAGGTTGGCGCGGCCGCTGGTGTCGATGTTGAGGCGGGAGAGGTTGACCTTGCCCGAACCGCCGGCGAGGGTGACGACGAGAACGGCGCCGATCGCCCCCACGGCCACGGCCGCAAGCGTCCACCTCCAGCTCCACCTGAGCGCGGCGAGCACGGCGAGGCCGGCCAGCAGGGCGATGTAGCTGGACTGGGAGAAGGTCTGCGCCAGTCCCAGCCAGAGGACCGCGATCAAAACCGTCAGCAGCGCGAACGCCCGCCGCTCCTTCACCCACAGCAGCGCCGCCGTCGCCACCACGATCACCAGCGCCAGGTAGCGCCCGTAGACGTTGGGGTCCCAGAAGACGGAGTTGACCCGGAAGTAGGTGTGGAATTCGTTCGAGCGGATCACCTGGTCGTTCCAGAACAGGCTCCGGGTCACGTACTCGACGCTGCCGATCAAGACGAACGCGGTCGCCTCGATCGCGACGACCCAGAGCACCAGCGTCAGCAACCGGCGGTCCCACTCGACCTCGCGCAGCAACCGGTAGGCCACCGTGAAGGGGACGAGGAAGAAGCAGACGTTCTGCAGCCCCTCCGAGAAGTCGCCCGAGTAGAGGGTCTGGATCGCGTAGAGGACGACGAAGGCGGCCAGCAGCCAGGCCAGCGGGCGGGGGGTCCAGGAGCTGGGGGGAGCCGACCAGTCCCGGACCAGGGTGACGAGGACCCCGGCAGCGATGACGAGATAGAGCGGGACCAGGAGGTTGGCGGTGTCGCCGCCGGCGTGCAGGGGGACGCGGAAGGGCAGGACGGCGACGATCGCCAGCGGCAGCAGCACCGGCCAGCGGCGGAAGGCGTAGGCGAGCAGGCCGACCGCGATCGCGCCGCCGGCGAGCAGGGCGGCGATGCGGGCGTCGTCGTGGCGCAGGTCGACGATCTGGTGGGTGTGCCACTGATCGCCGAGGATCAGGGTCGGGAAGAGGGCCATCGCGATCAGCATCGCCAGCGCCCGCGGGCGGCCCGGGGGCAGCAGGATCGAGGCGGCGCAGGCGGCGGCCGCGGCGAGCAGGCCCGCCGCCGCCAGGAAGTCGCTCAAGGGGTGCGCCCCGGGTCCGGGCGGCAGGCGGAGCCGCCGGCGCCGGTGGCGCGATGCAGGCGGATCGCCCCCGGCGGCACCAGCACCCGCTCCTGGCCGAGCAGCTTGACCCGCAGCTTGTAGCGCCCGGGCGGCGCGATGCCGTCGCCGCGCCGGCGGCCGTCCCAGTAGAAGGTGAAGAAGTGGTAGCGCTTGAGGAAGCGGTCGCGGGCGAGGGTGAGGACAACCATGCCGCCTGGCTTGACGACCTGGACGGTGGCGTCGTCGGACTGGGTGACCCGGAAGCGGATCCGCACCTGGTCGAAGCGGCAGTCGCCGTTGGGGGTGAAGCTGCGGCTGCGCTCGTTGCCGATCGTCACCCGGTCGAGCACCAGCGGGTCGCGCTTGAGCCGCTGCGCCCAGGCGAAGGCGGCAACCGTTGCGAGGACGAGAAGCGCGAAGACCAGTGCGGCCGCGTTAGCCCGCCGCCGCGGCATTGTCCTCGCCGACGATCACCGCGACGTTCGCCCCGGCCGCAGCGGATTCGATTTCGCCGCTCATCAGCTCCAGCTCGGAAATGCCGAGCTGCCCGGCGACGACCCTGGCTTCCGGCTTGTGCCCGCGCGTGAACATGACGACGCTGTCGGCGAAGCTGGAGCTGCTGTTGGTGACGGCGCCGAGCTTGAAGCCCTTGCCCTCGACCTTGTCGCCGTAGCTGGCGGCGAGGCCGGGGACGGCGGTGCCGTTGAGGACGGTCACCTCGACTTCGCTCGGCTGCGTCTTCGCCGCCGCCTGCTTGCCGCCCTTGCCTCCCCCGCCACCGCCTTCGTCGGAGCCGCTGAGGAGGGCATAGCCGACGCCGCCGGCTACGAGCACCACGACGATGAAGAGCGCGACCAGCCAGCGCGGTTCGGCCAGCCGGGCGCCGAACCCGGAGAGGCCCCCGCGCAGGCGCTCGCGGCGGGTCTGCTCCGGCAGCCCGGCCTCGCGCCGGCGCCGGCGCTCCTCGCGGTGGCTGACCGCCTCGTGCTCGGCGGTGCGGGCTTCCTCCAGCTGGCGCAGCTCCTCGGCCCGCTGGGCGGCGATCGCGGAGGTCGTCTCCTTGCGCTCGGTGTCGCGCTCGGGCGCCGAGCCGGCCCACTCGCGCAGGCGGCGTAGGTCCCGGCCCTGCGTAAACGAGAGCAGGGCGAGCACCGCGAGGCCCAAGAAAGCGGCCAGGCCGGCGAAGGCGCCGATCTGTTCGATGAGCTTTAGCAAGCTGCGAGAGGCTACTTGCCGGGGCCGACTGCCGCTGCATCGCCACCGGGCGAGGCGATCAACTCGACCACCCGCTCGGCCAGATTCGCCTCGTCGCCGGCCATCACCAGGTGTTCGAGCGAGTTCAGGGTGGAGTCCACCCAGGCGGAGTCCAGGGGCAGGTCCCGGACCGCCCGGTTGATCCGCTTCGCCGCCGTCGGCTGCAGCTTCTCGACCGCGCCGAAGAGCTCCTCGTGCAGCTTCTCGCCCGGCCGCGGCTGCGTGAACTCGACCGCGATGTCCTGCTCGGGCTCGTAGCCGGCGAGGCGGATCATGTTGTGGGCGAGGTCGAGGATCCTCACCGGCTCGCCCATGTCGAGGACGAAGACCTCGCCCTTGCCGGCGCCGATGTCGCCGGCGCGGATCACCAGCTGCACCGCCTCCGGGATCGTCATGAAGTAGCGCGTCATCTCCGGGTGGGTGACCGTGACCGGTCCGCCGCGCTCGATCTGGTTGCGGAAGATCGGCACGACGCTGCCGGAGGAGGCGAGGACGTTGCCGAAGCGGACCGAGGCGAAGCGGGTGCCCGGATGCTGGTTGCCAGCCGACTCGACGATGAACTCGGCCATCGCCTTCGACGCCCCCATCACCGTCTTCGGGTTGACCGCCTTGTCGGTCGAGATCAGGACGAAGCGCTCGACTTCGGAGGCGGCCGCCGTCTCGGCCGTGACCCGGGTCGCGATCGCGTTGTTGCGGACGGCCTCGAGCGGGTTGGCCTCCATCAGCGGCACGTGCTTGTAGGCGGCGGCGTGGAAGACGACGCTGGGCTTGAAGCGCTGCATCACCTCCAGCATCCGGTGCGGCTCCTTGCAGTCGGCGAGGACCGACTCGACGTTGGTGAAGTGGCGCAGCTCGACCATCTCGCGGTCGATCTCGAAGAGGTTGTCCTCGGCGTGGTCGAGCATTACCAGCAGCCGCGGATCGACGCGGGCGATCTGGCGGCAGAGCTCGGAGCCGATCGAGCCGCCGGCGCCGGTGACGAGGACGATGCGGTCGCGCAGGTAGGCGCCGACGCGGTCGAGCTCGACGACGATCGGCTCGCGGCCGAGCACGTCCTCGACCTGGACCTCGCGCAGCTGCTTGTTGAGCTGGACGCCGCCGCGCAGCAGCTCGAACACGGTCGGCAGGGTGCGGACGCGGATCTCGCGGCCGCGGCAGGCGGCGACGACCTGGCCGCGCAGCTGGCCCGGCGCCGAGGGGATCGCGATCACGACCTCGTCGGGCTCGGTCTCGTCGAGGATTTTCTCGATCTGCTTGGTCGAGCCGAGCACCTTCAGGCCCAGCATCCGCATCCCCCGCTTGCGCGGGTCGTCGTCTATGAAGCCGATCGCGGTGGCGCCGAGGTTGGGGTTGAGCTGCAGCTCGCGAACGACCATCTGGCCGCCGGAGCCGGCGCCGACCACCAGCACCTCGTGCTTGGGCACGCGGGTGCCGCGCGAGGGGCGCTCGACGATCAGCCGCACCGCCAGCCGGGCGCCGGCGATCAGCAGCATCGTCAGCACGAAGTCGGTCACCTCCACCGAGCGCGGCAGCGTGTGGGCGAAGGGCTTGGCGACGGCGAAGACGACGACGAGGATCGCGCTGGCGACGGCGACGGCGCGGACGATCAGCAGAAAGTCGCGGCCGCTGACGTAGCGCCACCACTTCTGGTAGAGCCCGAAGGCCGCGAAGACGATCAGCTTGCCGGCGACGACGAAGCCGACCGACTGGGCGAAGAGCACCTCGTAGCGGTGCGGCAGCCCCTGCGGCTCGTCGAGGAAGCGCAGCTGGAACGCGAGGAAGTAGGCCAGCGCGACGAGCGCCGCATCGGCCGCCACCTGCAGAACCCGGTTGCGGTAGACGGGGTGATTCAACCGGCCCATTAGATGGGGCAGTTTAGGGCTAGACGGTGCGATCAGGGCCATCTTCCCTACGATGTGCCGCTCGATGCACGCCCTTCTCTACGCCAGCGTCACCGACTTCTTCCTCGACCCGATCGTCAACTGGGGGACGGACTTCATCAGCGCCACCGGCCTGCCGGCCGTCTTCGTGCTGATGGCGCTGGAGTCCGCCTGCCTGCCGGTGCCGAGCGAGGCGATCATGCTCTTCGCCGGCTCCAGCGTCGCCGCCGGCGAACTGACCCTGTTCGGGGTCGTCGCCGCCGGCGTGCTCGGAAACCTCGTCGGCTCCTGGATCGCCTACGCGGTCGGCTACTACGGGCGGATCGACCTGCTGGAAAAAAACAAGCTGATCCACATCAACCCCAAGCACCTGAAATGGGCCGACGACCTCTTCGCGCGCTACGGCGATGCGATCGTCTTCTTCTCGCGGATGCTGCCGATCATCCGCACCTTCATCTCGCTGCCGGCCGGGGTGGCGAAGATGCCGTTCTGGCGCTTCACCGTCCTCACCCTGCTCGGCTGCATCCCCTGGGTGCTGATGCTGGCGCTGGTCGGCAAGAGCGTCGGCGACAACTGGGAAGAGTGGCGCGACCACCTGCACTTCCTCGACTACCTGGTCGTCCTCGCCGTGATCGCGCTCGCCGTCTACCTGATCGTCAAGCGCCGCCGCGGGGGCGGGCCCGACGCCGACGCGGGCGAACCGAGCTCGGCGGCGGAGCCGACCGGCACCAGCGGCGCTTGAGCGAAGCGGGCGAGGAGCGGCTCCCGACTCGGCGCGCGGTTGCGCTGGGCATCGTCCAGGGCCCGGCCGAGCTGCTGCCGGTCTCCAGCTCCGCCCACATCGTCCTCGTGCCCTGGCTGGCCGGCTGGGACTGGGAGGCGATCGACCCCGAGCTGCGCAAGAGCTTCGAGGTCGCCCTCCACACCGGTGCCGCCGCGGCGCTGCTGATCGGCCAGCGGCGGCTGATCCTCGAGGAGCTGCGCGGGTTCGACGGCCGCCGCGCTCTGCTGCTCGGCCTCTCCTTCCTGCCGGCGGCGATCGTCGGCTACACGCTGGAGCGCCCGATCGAGCGCCACCTCGGCGGCCCGCGGACGACCGCCTACGGGCTGCTCGCCGGGGCCGCCGCGATGCTGCTCGCCGACACCCGCCCGCAGCGACGCGGCCGCGGTGAGGCCACTTCCGCCGACGGCATCGCGCTCGGCATCGCCCAGGCGGCCGCGCTGGCGCCCGGCGTCTCGCGCAACGGGGTCACCCTCGCCGCGGCGCGCTGGCGCCACTTCTCCCGCGACCAGGCAAACCTGCTCTCGCGCACGATCGCCCTGCCGATCATCGTCGGCGCCACCGGCCTCAAGGGCGCCCGCCTCGCCAAGCGCGGCACCACCCCGGAGCTGCGCCGCACGCTCGCCGTCGGCATCGCCGCCTCCTTCGCCTCGACCCTCGCCTCCCAGCGCCTGATCGGCCTGGTCGAGCGCGACCGGGCGCTGTGGCCGTATGCGGCGTACCGAGCCGGCTTGGCGGCGGTCGTTCTTGCAAAGCTGCGGCGTTGATTCGCTAACTCCAAAATTTGGAGATATTTGGAATTAATTTGGAATTGGTGATATAACTCCAAATCCAGAGAAAATTTGGAGTTAGCGGAGGCACGATGTACGTCGCGGAAGCACCATCGATCGCGGAGCTGCAGGAGAAGCTGGGGCGGGAGCGGGCGGCGGATGCCGCCACCGCTGCGGCTGAGGTTCTGCCGCGGGATCGCTATCCGCATTGGAACAAGCTGCGGCACCTCGAGGCGCCCGAGGGGCTGATCAGCGAGCAATGGTGGCTGAAGATCAAGCTCGCCCGCCGTGACGAGATGCGGTTGCTGCCGCTGACCGACACCCATGGAAACCACTTCGGATACACGCTGCCGGACATCGTGCTCCGGCATCTGCACCGAGTCGACCAGCGCTGTGGGGGCGAGGTGGCGATGGGTGGCGCCGTTGCCTCCGAGCAGGACGCCGGCAAGCGCTTCCTGGTCAATTCGCTGATGGAGGAGGCGATCCGATCCAGCCAACTGGAGGGAGCGACCACCTCGCGTGTGGTCGCCAAGGAGATGCTGCGCAGCGGGCGGGCACCGCGCGACCGCAGCGAGCGGATGATTGCCAACAATTACCGCGCGCTGCAGTTCATGCGGGAACGGATCGGCGCGAGCTTGACTCCAGCGGCAGTGCTCGAGCTGCACCGGATCGTCACCGAGGGCACGCTTGAGGACCCCAGCGCGGCGGGGCGGCTGCAGGAGCCGGGGGAGCACCGGGTCGCCGTCTACGAAGGCGAGCAGCGTACCCACGTGCCGCCGCCGGCCGAGCAGCTGCCGGAGCGGCTGCAGCGGCTCTGCGAGTTCGCCAACGAAGGCGACGAGGGGATCCCATTCGTGCACCCTGTCGTGCGGGCGATCCTGCTGCATTTCTGGCTCGCCTACGACCACCCGTTCGAGGACGGAAATGGGCGCACCGCGCGGATCCTCTTCTTCTGGTCGATGCACAGAAGCCGCTACTGGCTGGCTGAATACCTGCCGATTTCGCGGCTGATCCGCAACGCCCCGGGTCAGTACGGGCGCGCCTTCCTCGAAGCGGAGACCGACGGAGGCGATACCACCTACTTCCTCCTGCACCAGCTGGAGCTGATCGAGCGGGCCATCGTCGACCTCGATGCGTACCTGGAACGCAAGCTGGCCGAGCAGCAGGACGTGCGGCGGATGCTGGACTCGGTCGGCGGGCTGAACGGGCGCCAGATCGTCCTTCTCACCCACGCGGTCAAGCACCCGGACCACCTCTATACCTATGGCGGTCACGCCCACAGCCACCGGATCACCCATGAGACTGCGCGCGCAGATCTCGCGGCGCTCGCCGAGCGTGGGTTGCTGCGACGCCGGAGCGGCGGCCGTGCCCACCGCTTCGAGCCCGCCTCCGACCTGCCGTCCCGCCTGAAAGACTTGAGCGCGTGAGCGACGCCTACGCCAGAGCCGGGGTCGACCAGGGGGCGGCGGACTCCGCGGTTGCCGGGCTGGTCCGCGCGCTGGCGGCGATCAAGCTCGAGCGGCCGTCGCTGCAGGTGCCGCTGCCGGGGCACTACGCGAGCGTGATCAAGCTCGACGAGCGGACCGGGATCGCGCTCTCCACCGACGGCGTCGGCACCAAGCTGCTGGTCGCCGAGGAGCTGGGCCGCTTCGACACGGTCGGGATCGACTGCGTGGCGATGAACGTCAACGACGTGATCTGCGTCGGCGCCGAGCCGCTGGCGATGCTCGACTACATCGCCGTGCAGAAGGCCGAGCCGGCGGTCTGCGAGGAAATCGGCATTGGCCTGGCCCGCGGGGCGGAACTGGCCGGGGTCGAGATCCCCGGCGGCGAGCTGGCCCAGCTCGGCGATCTGGTCAGCAGCGTCGACGTCTCCGGCGCCTGCTTCGGCACCGTCGCCCTGGACGCGGTGGTCGACGGGTCAACCGTGCAGCCGGGCGACGCGATCGTCGGCCTGCCCTCCTCCGGCATCCACTCCAACGGCTACACCCTCGCCCGCTCCGCCCTCTCCGGGATCCCGCTCGCCGACGAGCGGCTCGGCCGGCCGCTCGGCGACGTGCTGCTGGAGCCGACCGAGATCTACGTCAAGCCGATCGTCGAGCTGCTGCGCTCCGAGGTCGAGGTCCGCGGCCTCGCCCACATCACCTCCGGCGGCCTCGGCAACCTGCTCCGGCTCGCCGCCGAGGTCGGCTTCGAGATCGACGACCCGCTCCCGGTCCACCCCATCTTCGAGCTGATCCAGGAGCACGGTGAGGTCTCCGAGGAGGAGATGTACGACGTCTTCAACATGGGCTGCGGCTTCTGCGTCGTCGTCCCGGCGAGCGACGAGGCCGCGGCGCTGGAGCTCTTGCGGGCCCATTACCCCGCTGCGAAGCGCATCGGAGAGGCACGTGAGGGGCGCCGCGAGATCCGCCGCACCTGACCGCGATCACCCTTAGCGAGGCACTCCTTCGCATACATTGAGCCAGGTGCAGGCGGGGTCGGTGCGGCAGCGAACTTCTACGACACGTGCTCGACAATATTCCCGGATAGATGAACTCCCGCCCGACCAGCTCGCAGATGATCGGCACCGTGCTCTCGGGCCGCTACAAGCTGGAGGCCAAGCTCGGCAGCGGCGGTATGTCGACCGTCTACCTGGCCCGCGACTCGACCCTCGACCGCGCCGTTGCGGTCAAGGTGATGCACCGCGAGATGTCCGAGCAGCCCGACCAGCTCGAGCGCTTCCGCCAGGAGGCGCGGGCGGTGGCCAAGCTCTCCCACCCCAACGTGGTCGCGGTGATCGACGCCGGCGAGGACGGCGGCCACCCCTACATCGTCTTCGAGTACGTCGAAGGGGAGACGCTGAAGCAGCGGATCGCCCGGCTCGGCGCGCTGGACACCCAGGAGGCGCTGGCCTACGCGATCGAGATCGCCCGCGGGCTGACCGTCGCCCACGCCCGCAACATGGTCCACCGCGACATCAAGCCGCAGAACGTCCTGATCGACGCCGAGGGCCGGGCCAAGCTGACCGACTTCGGGATCTCCCGCCAGCTCGAGCAGGACGGGATGACCGCCACCGGCCGCGTCCTCGGCACCACCGACTACGTCGCCCCCGAGCAGGCGATGGGCCATGGCGTCGACCCGCGCTCCGACATCTACTCGCTCGGTGTCGTCCTCTACGAGATGCTGATCGGCCAGGTCCCCTTCCACGCCGACAGCCAGGTCGGCGTGGCGATGAAACACGTCAACGAAGAGCTGCCCGACGTGCAGCAGCGCCGCCCAGAGGTCTCGGCCGCGGCGGCGCTGGTGGTCGAGCGGGCGACCGCCAAGGACCCGGCCCAGCGCTACCAGGAGGTCGGCGAGATGATCGACGATCTCTCGACCGCGCTCGAGGTCGAGGCGGCGCGGGCGGGCTCGACCACCGGCGAGGCGACCAGCGTCCTCGACGCGGTGCCGCCGCCGAAACGCAAGCTCTCCGGCCGCCGGCGCTGGTCCTGGGCGGCGATCGCGCTGCTGATCCTGATCGGCGGCGGGGCGCTGCTGGCGGTGCAGCTGATCAGCAGCGGTGGTGGCGGTGGCGGGGCCCTCAAGGACAAGGGCTCGGTCGTCGCGCTCTCCTCCGCCACCGACTTCGACCCGTTCGGGGACGGCGAAGAGGACCCCGGGTCGGTCGGCTTCGCGGTCGACGGCAATCCCACCGGGACCGCCTGGAGCAGCGAGCACTACGACACCGACGACTTCGCCGGGACCAAGAGCGGGACCGACCCCGGCGTCGGCCTCTACGTCACCGCCAAGTCGCCGGCCACGCCCTCGGAGATGGTCGTCGACGGCGCACCGGGCTGGGACGCGCGGATCTACGCCACCGCCTCGGGGCCGCCGGAAGAACTGGCCGAGTGGGGCGAACCGGTCGGCGAAGTGAGCGAAGCCGGCGAGCGGGCCGAGATCGAGCTCGACGTCCCCATTCCCGCCAAGTACTTCCTGATCTGGTTCACCAAGGCCGCCCCGTCGCTCGACCAGCCCGGTCGCTACCGGCTCGAGATCGACGACGTGAAGCTGATCGAGTGAGGCCGGGCGCCTAGAACGCGTGCGAGCGAGCAGTGCGGTGGCGCTCGACCGCGAGCTCGACCAGCCGGTCGCAGAGGTCCGGGTAGGCGATGCCACTGGCCTCGAACAGCTTCGCGTAGACGCTGGTCTCGGTGAAGCCGGGCATCGTGTTGATCTCGTTGACCAGCACCTCGCCGCCGGGCTCGACGAAGAAGTCGCAGCGGGCGAGGCCGGCGCAACCGGCGAGGGCGAAGGTCGAGGCGGCCAGCTCGCGAACGCGCTCTGCCTCTGCCTCCGCAAGCGGTGCCGGGACCCGCAGCTCCATCCCGCCCTCCTCGTACTTCGCCTCGAAGTCGTACCACTCGGCCTGGGCGACGATCTCCCCCGGCAGCGAGGTCCGCGGCGACTCGTTGCCGAGCACCGAGCACTCGACCTCGCGGCCGGCGGCGGAGGCCTCGACGATCACCCGCGGGTCGTGGCGGCGCGCCAGCTCGACCGCCGCATCCAGCTCCGCCAGGTCGGCGACGCGGCTGATGCCGACGCTGGAGCCCATCCGCGACGGCTTCACCCATAGCGGCAGGCCCATCGCCTCGCAGCGCCGGCGCCACCCCTCTTCGCCGCAGGCGGCGAACTCGACCTGGGGAATGCCGCGCTCGGCGAACAGGCGCTTCAGGGTCAGCTTGTCCATGCAGGTCGCCGAGGCGAGCACGTCGGAGCCGACGTAGGGGACGTCGAGCAGCTCCAGCAGGCCCTGGACGCTGCCGTCCTCGCCGAAGGCGCCGTGCAGCGCCGGGAAGACGGCGTCGGCCTCGAGCAGCCCGCCGGCCGGGGTGAGTTGAAGCGACGCCCCGTCGCCGAGCCAGCGCCCGTCGCGCTCGATTCTCACCGCCAGGACCTCGTGGCCGGCCTGCTCGAGCCCGCGCGCCACGGAGGCGCCAGAGCGCAGCGAGACGTCGTGCTCGGACGAGCGCCCGCCCGAGAGGACCGCGACCCTCATTCTTCTTCGCCTTCTTCGGATGGGGCAGCGGTCGGCTTGCCGACGACGATCGTCACCGCGTCACCGGGTTCGAGTTCGGACCCCGGTGGCGGGAACTGGTCGATCGCCCGGCCGACCTTGCCGGCGACTTCGGTTTCTTCTTCTTCCACGGTCGGGCTGAGGCCGGCATCGCGGATGGCCTGCACCGCTTCAGCCCGCAGCTTGCCGATCACGTTCGGAACTTTTGCCTGCTCTTTGCCGGAGGAGACGACGATCGCGACGGTGGAGCCCGCTTCGACCTCGCTGCCGGCGTCGGGCGACTGGCCGATCACCTCGCCCACCGGGGTGCTGCTTTCTTCCTCGGAGATCGACGGTTCGAGCCCGCGCCCGCGTATCTGCTGCACGGCGACACTCCTCTGAGTGCCGACCAGGACCGGCACCTTGGCCAGCCTCGGCCCTGCCGAGGCGACCAGCGTCACCGTGGAGCCGTTGGTGGCCGTCTCTCCCGCCGGAGGGTTCGGAGTGGATCACCATCCCCTCTTCGACCGAGTCGGAGCTGACCGTTTCCACGTCGACGTCGAAGCCGGCGGCTTCCAGTTTTTCGGTCGCCTCGGCGCGCGGGAGCCCGGCGGTCGCCGGCACCTTGCTGCTGCCGGGCCCGTTGCTGACGGTCAGGGTCACCTCCGGCTTCGAGCAGAAGAAGGTGAGGAAGGAGCAGTCGAGCGAGGCCTCGTCTCCCGGCGGCGAGGCTGCCGGGTCCTGCTCGAGCACGGTGTTGGGCGCCGCTTCGCGCTCGACCCGCTTGACCTCCCCGACCGAGAAGCCGTCCTGCTGGAGCAGGGCGATGGCGACGTTGAGCTGGTTGCCGGTGACCCCCGGGACTTCGGTGCTGGTGTCGCGGGTCAGCGCCAGGCCGACCAGGCCGCCGATCAGGATCGCGACGATCGCTGCCACGATCCAGCGGCGGCGGCGCTTGCGCTCCTCCTCCTCGGGGTCGAGCTCCTCGGCCGCGGCCTCCTCCGGGGTCGCGACCACGGGCGGCAGCGCGGCGAAGTCTGCCGTGCCGCCGGCGCCGGTCCCCGGGTCTTTGAGGGCGGCGTCGAGGGCGGCGATGAAGGCGTCGGCGCTCTGGAAACGCTCGCCGGGGTCCTTCTCCAGCGCCCGCATCACGATCGCGTCGAGGGCGGGGGAGACACGATGGTTGATCGAGCTCGGCCGCTGCGGCGTCTGCGAGACCTGTTTCATCGCCACCGCCACGGCGGTGTCGGCCTCGAAGGGGACCCGCCCGGTCAGCGCCTCGTAGAGGATCACCCCGATCGAGTAGAGGTCGGAGACGGCGGTGACGTCGAAGCCCTGCGCCTGCTCGGGCGAGAGGTAGTGCGGCGTCCCCATCACCGAGCCGGTCTGGGTGATCTCCGAAACCCCGGCGCGGGCGATCCCGAAATCGGTCACCACCGCTTTGCCCTCGCCGTCGACGATCACGTTCTGGGGCTTGAGGTCACGGTGGACGATGCCGTTGCGGTGGGCGAAACGGGCCGCCTCCAGCACCTGGCGGATCTCCGCCACCGCCTGCTCCGGGGTGAGGCCGCGGTCGATCAGCTGTTTCAGCGTCGGCCCCTCGATGTACTGCATGGCGATGTAATAGGTGCCCTCGAACTCGCCGCGGTCGAAGACGGAGACGATGTTGGGGTGCTGCAGGCCAGCCGCCGACTCCGCCTCGCGGCGGAAGCGCGCGACGAACTCGCGGTCCTGGGCATAGCGGCGGTGCAGGACCTTCAGCGCGACCTGGCGCTGAAGGTGCGTGTCCTCGGCCAGCCAGACGTCCGCCATGCCGCCGCTGCCGAGCCGGCGCAGCACCCGGTAACGCCCGTCAACGACAACTCCCTCACTCACCTCGGGCACTTACGCCTCCTCATGTTCAGGTCATTCGCCATTCAGGATCGCTTCCGCGACGTCGCTGAAGATCGGCGCGGCGACGTCGTTGCCGAACTGTTCGGTGCACTCGACCGAGGCCGCGATCGCGATCTGCGGGTCGTCGGCCGGCGCGAAGCCGATGAACCAGGCCTGGTTCTCGTCGGCGCCACCGCCGCAGGCTTTGTTGCCCGGGGTTTCCGCGGTGCCGGTCTTGCCGGCCACGGCGACGCCGGCGATCGCCGCGTTGGTGCCGGTTCCTTCGCTGACCACGCCTTCCATCGCCGTGGTCAGCTCTGCCGCCGTCTCGGAGCTGACCGGCTGGCTGTACTCGGAGGGATCGAGGCGGTCGGTGACGCGACCGTCGGGGTCGATCACCCGGTTCCAGATCTGCGGCTTCATCAGCTTGCCGCCGTTGGCGACCGCCGCGGCGACCATCGCCATCTGCAGCGGGGTCGCCAGCAGCCGCTCCTGGCCGATCGCCAGCCGGGCCAGGTCGACCGGGTCGCGCGCGGTCAGCAGCCCGTCTTCGCTGGAGACACCGCTCTCGTAGACCTCGTCGTCGGGCAGGTCGATCGGCGGGGTCGAGTTGAAGCCGAACTTCTCCATCGTCTCGAACAGCTGGTCGTTGCCGACCTGCTGGCCTAGCTGGCCGAACCAGGTGTTGACCGAGTTGGTCAGCGCCGTGTCGAGGGCGATCGGGCCGAAGTCCTCGCTGAAGTCGTTGTTCGAGCGGCTGACCTTCCACCTCCAGCGTGCCCGGCGCTTCGATCGTCGTCTCCGGGGTGATCGCGCCACTCTCCAGCCCGGCCGCCGCGGTGACGACCTTGAAGGTCGACCCAGGCGGGTAGAGGCCCTGGGTGGCGCGGTTCAGCAGCGGCGTTTCGATCACGTTGAGGTTCAGCTTCCCGAGTTCGTAGGGGATCCGGTTGGGGTCGAAGGGCTTGTTGGAGGCCATCACCTTGACCGCGCCGGTACTGGGCTCGATCGCGACCACGGCGCCGAAGCCGGCCGCTTCGAGATCCGACAGCGCCGTCCGCTGCGCCTCCGGGTCGAGGTTGGTGACGATGTCGCTGCCTTCCTGCGAATGGCCCAGCAGCTCCTCGAGGATCGAGCTGAATTCGGATTCCTCGCCGACCAGCTCGTCGTTGTGGAACTGCTCGAACTCGCTGTCGCCCTGGCGCACGAAGCTGTAGCCGATCGGATGCCCGTAGAGCGCCCCTTCCGGGTAGCGGCGCACGAAGCGCCGGCTGTCGCCCCTGCCCTTCGCCACCGACTTGGCGATCACGGTGCCGTCGGCGGCGAGGATGCGGCCGCGGCGGATCTGCTGCTGCTCCAGCAACGGCCGCTTGTTCGCTTCCTCTTCCTTCAGCGCCTCGGCGTCGAAGACCGACCAGTAGGACGTGAAGCCAACCAGGACGGCGAAGAGGGCGACGATGAAGCCGAACAATTTGACGATCTGGCGGTTCACGGCGCTCCCGGAGACAGGGCACGGCCGCCGGGCTCGACGGCCTCGCGGCGGGCGCGGTCGGAGATCAGCAGCAGCAGCGCCAGGAGGACGAAGTTGGCGACGATCGAGCTGCCGCCGTAGCTGATGAAGGGCAGGGTGACGCCGGTCAGCGGGATCACCCTGGTGACGCCGCCGATGATCACGAAGGCCTGGATCGAGAAGACCGCGGTGAGCCCGGTGGCGAGCAGCTTCGAGAAGCCGTCGTCGGCCAGCAGGGCGATCTTGAAGCCGCGGGCGGCGATCATGAGGTAGATGAGGACGACCGCGCAGGCCCCGAACAGCCCCACCTCGTTGACGATCAGCGAGTAGATCGTGTCGGTCTGGGCCGCCGGCAGCAGTGCGTCGTCGGTGCCGGGGATCGTGATCAGACCCTGCCCGAAGCCCTTGCCGAAGAGGCCGCCGTCGGCCTGGGCGAAGATCGATTGAAGGATCTGGTAGCCGCTGCCGGTCGGGCTGGCGTAGGGATCGAGCCAGATCTCGACCCGCTCGTGGACGTGGGGCACGGTCGAGGCGAAGAACCAGGCGCCGACGACGAACATCGCCATGCCGATGGCGACGAAGGAGAAGCGCCCGGTCGCCACGTAGAGCAGGGCGAGGAAGGCGGCGAAGAACATCAGCGAGCTGCCGAGGTCGCGGATGAAGACGAGCATGAACATCGAGGCTCCCCAGACGACCAGCATCGGCCCGAAGTGCTTCAGCGGCGGCAGCGTCACCCCGAGCACGCGCCGCGCCCCGACGATCAAAACCTCACGGTGCTCGCGCAGGTAGCTGGCGAGAAAGACGACGATGCAGATCTTCGAGAACTCGGCCGGCTGGAAGGCGAGCGGGCCCAGCTTGACTCCGAGGTAGGCGCCGTTGACCTGCTGGCCGATCCCCGGCAGCCGCGGCGCCAGCAAGAGCAGCAGCCCGACCGCGGCGATCGTGTAGCGGTAGCGCTCGAGCACCTCGTAATCGCGCAGGAACTGGATCGTCAGCGCAAAGAGGATGAGCCCGAGGACGAACCAGTTGGCCTGGTCGCGGGCAAGGCTGTCGTCGATCCGGTAGATCATCACCAGCCCGAAGGCGGTCAGCAGGGCGACCAGCGGAAAGAGGTAGGGGTCGGCGTTGGGGAGGCGGATCCGCAGGTAGATGTGGGTGACCAGGCAGACCGCGAGGAAGTAGGCCCCGTAGATCAGGCTGAGGTTGTCGAGGCGGGGGCCCTCCTGGGCGAAGACGGCCGCGAAGCCGGCCGTGAGAAGGACGGCGACCGGAACCAGGGCGGTCAGCTCCCGGTTCCTGGCGGAGCTCAAGGAACCCCCTGGCTCTTCTGGATGTCTTCGACCAGCGAGACGGCGTCCGCCCGCGTCCGCAGGTCGTGGCCGGTGACGGCTTCGCGGCGCTTGGGCGGCAGCGAGCCGGTCTGGATCGGGCTCGCGTAGCGCTCCGCGTAGAGCTCGATTCCGAAGGGCAGCTCGTAGGGCGCGCCGCGGTAGAGGGCGGCGCGGCCGGCGGAGTCGGTGCCGAGGAACCAGATCTGGCGGTTGCCGTACCAGGCGCCGAAGGCCACGGCGGCGATGACGAGGAGCGCGGCCAGGACCTTGGCGGCAGTGCGCAGGCGCTGGTGGCGAGGCCTGGCGGCGAGCTCCTCGCGGCGGTGGCGAGCGGCATCGGCGGCGGCCCGGCGGCGGACCTCGGTCGCGGTCAGGCCGGCGTCCTCGGCGGCACCCCCGACCAGAGTCGCGCCCTCGGGCGCCGAGGACGGCGCGGCGGCGTCCTCGAGGCGGAAGGCGACGACGGTGATGTTGTCGCGACCGCCGGCGCGGTTGGCTTCGTCGACCAGGGCGCGAACCGCCGACTGCATCGACGTGGCCCGGGCCAGCAGGCGGCCGATCTGCTCGTCGCCGAGCATCGTCGTCAGCCCGTCGGAGCAAAGGAGGAAGACGTCGCCGGCCTGGGCGGAGACCGTCTGCAGGTCGACCTCGACCTCGGGTTCGGGGCCGAGGGCACGGGTGATGATCGAGCGCTGGGGATGGTCCTCGGCCTGGGCCTCGGTGAGCTGGCCCTTGCGCCGCATCTCCTCGACCAGCGAGTGGTCGCGGGTGAGGCGCTCGAAGCGCCCGCCGCGGAGGCGGTAGGCGCGGCTGTCGCCGACGTGGCCGATCGCCACCTCCTCGGACTCGGGGTCGAGGATCGCGGCGGTGATCGTCGTCCCCATCCCGGCCAGGTCGGGATCGTTGCGGGCACGTTCGTGGATCGTCCGGTTCGCCGCCTCGATCGTCTGCCGCAGAATCTGCTCCGGCGGCCCGGCGGGCAGCTCACGGTCGAACGACTCGGCGGCGGTCTTCGAGGCGACCTCGCCCGCCTGCGCCCCGCCCATCCCGTCGGCGACGACGAACAGCGGCGGGCTGGTGAAGAGCGAGTCCTCGTTGGCGTTGCGCTGGCGCCCGGTGTCGGTGCGAGTGGCCTGGTCGTCTATCCGCAGGGTCATTGGACCTCGAATCTGAACACCGTGTCGCCGATCTGCACCGTGTCGCCGTCGATCAGCTCGGCCTCGCCCTTGAGCGTGGCACCGTTGAGCAGGGTGCCGTTGGTCGAGTTCATGTCCTCGACGAAATGGCGCCCTTCGCGCGAAAAGACCCTGGCGTGCAGCCCGGACGCGTAGCGGTCCTCGATCTGCACGTCGGACTCCTTCGAGCGGCCGATCGAGAGGCCCCCGATCAGGTCGAAGCGCTCGTCGGCTTCGAGCCCGCCGCCGCGCTCGGCGACCAGCCAGGCATCGCCGCCGCCGGGTGCCTCGGCGTAGGCCGGGGCAGCGTGGAAGCCGGTCGCGTCCGGAGCCGGCGAGACGGTCCGCCGCAGGTCCTTCATCGCGCTGCGGGCGATCACCAGCAGAAACAGATAGAGGACGGCGAGGAAGCCGAACTTGAGCGCTACCGAGATGGGGTCGTAATCCACGCCAGCACCTTAATGACGACCCCAGATCTCCGGGCGGTCTCCTACTGCTCGAGGTCGAAGCGGAAGGTCGTCGTTCCTACGGTCACCTGGTCCCCCGGCGAGAGCCGGGTCGAGGCGACACGGCGGCCGTTGACCTTGATCCCGTTGGTCGAGCCGAGGTCGACGATCTGCCAGTCGCCCGACTCCGCCCGCCGCAGCTCGGCGTGGCGGCGGGAGACATTGGGGTCCGAGAGCACGCACTCGACCGCCTTCGAACGCCCGATCGTCGCCCGCGGCCCGTCGAGCACGTAGCGGCGGTCGTCGAGCGAGACCACGGCCCGGGTCGAGACCAGGGCGCCGACCGCCTGCTCGGGCCGTTTCGGCCGGCTGCGATCGCGCTCGCGCACGGCCGAGTAGACCATCGTGTGCCCCTCTTCGCCCTGCTTCGGGGCCTCGCCCTCGTGGGCCGGCGGCTTGACCAGGCGAGCCTGGATCCCGAACTCGCCGAGGCGCAGGCGCTCGTCGGTGTCGAACTCGACCGCGGGCCGGGTCAGCAGGTCGTAGCCGCGCCGGCGGGCGTGCTCCAGCAGGTAGCCGGAGAGCTCCTGCTCCAGCGAGCGCTCATACCCCTCGAGTTTGGCCCGGTCTTTGGTCGAGAGGAAGACCGTGTACTCGTTCGGCACGTAGACGCGCTGCACCGAGGCGGTCTTGTGCGCGTCCATTTCCTTCGCCAGCTTGCGGGCGAGTTCGACCGGCTGCACCTCGGAGCTGAAGGCGCGGCTGAAGACTCCCTCGACGAGGCCTTCGATCCTGGACTCGAGGTTGCGTAGGACGCCGATCGGAAAATCCTACGGGAGCAGGGTGCCGTGGCCGATGGCGAGGTAGGCACCCAGCACAGCGGCGAGGGCGAGGGCGCCGACCCGGGCGCCGAGATGACCGCGGCGGCTGGGCCTGGTCTGCTCGGCGAGCTGGTCGAGTGCGTCCTCGATCGCGGTCCCCAGCTCCTCCAGCGAGGGACGGTGGTTGGGACGCGCGGCGAGGCAGGCGTCGATCTCGGCGCTCAGCTCGCGGGGCAGGTCGGGGCGCAGGCGGTGCAGGGGTCGGGCGCGATCGCCGATCGCGCGCGCCGTCGCCGCCGCGCTGGAACGGCGGTGGGGGTTCTCCCCGCTCCAGCACTCATAGAGCATCAGGGCCAGCGAGTAGACGTCGGCCTCCGGGCCGGCGGGGCGACCCTCCGCCTGCTCGGGTGACATGTAGGCGAGCGTGCCGACGATGTCTCCCGGAGCGGTGAGCGAGGCGCCGTCGGCGAGCCGGGCGATCCCGAAATCCATCAGCTTGGCCCGCGACTCCCCTTCGCAATCCCCCTCGGTGACCTGGACGTTCTGCGGCTTGATGTCGCGGTGGACGACCCCGCGCGAGTGGGCGTGGTCGAGTGCCTCGCAGAGATCGGCGCCGATCTCACCGATCTCGCGGTCGGAGAGCTCGCCGGCGTGGGCGAGGCGGGCCAGGGTCGAGCCCTCGACCAGCTCGGTGACGAGCAGGGTGTTGCCGTCCTCCTCGCCCATCTCATAGAGGGTGACGATGCCCGGGTGGTTGAGCCGGGCCGCGGCCTGCGCCTCCCGCAGCACTCGCCGGCCGGCCTCCCCCTGCTGCTCGATCGCCTTGACCGCGACCGGGCGCTCGAGGCGGCCGTCCCAGGCCTCGTAGACGACGCCGAATCCACCGCTGCCGATGCGGCGCTCGATCAGGAAGCGGTTGAGCACGAGAGAGCCGACCAAAGCTCCTTCTATTTCGCCTCCCGCGCCGTTCCTCCTGCGCCCGCAAAGTTGGGAAAAACGCACCGTTTGCTGCCTGTCTTGACGTTACGACCCCGCCAGGCTTCATACTCTCCGGCCACCCAACCAGCTTGGAGAGCCGCTTCTTGGAGGATTCGCCAGCATCCCGGCCGCGCCGTCGCGAGCGGCCACAACGCCGTCCCGAACGCCAGCAGATCATGCTGCGGCGCGGGCTCGCCCTCGGCGGCGGCCTGATCGTGCTGATCCTGATCGTGCTCGGGGTCAAGGGCTGCCTCGATGCCCGGGCCGACCGCGAGCTCAGCGACTACGCCCGCGACGTCTCCCAGATCGTCGAAGAGACCGACCAGACCAGCAAAGACTTCTTCGGCAAGCTCGCCGAACCGGGGGCCCTCTCGGTGACCGAGTTCACGAACGAGGTCAGCGCCGACCGCAGCGCCATGGACAACTACGCCTCGCGGATCGACGGGCTCAGTGCCCCCGGCGACATGGGCCGGGCGCAGAGCACGCTGGAGCTGGTCTACGAGCTGCGCAGCAGCGCAATGGGGGAAATCGCCGACCGCATGAGCACCGCGCTCGGCGACGCCGGCTCGGCCAAAGCGACGGCGGCGATCGCCAGGCAGATGCAGAAGCTGCTCGCCGCCGACGTTCTCTACGGGACCGTCGTCCGGCCCGAAATCGACGGGGTCCTCGCCGACAGCGGGATCGAAGGCAGCGACGTCCCGGAGAGTGTCTTCCTCGCCGAAGGCACCAGGTGGCTGGAGGAAAGCGAGGTCGCCACCGCGCTCGGAAGCGTCAGCGGCTCGAGCGGCGGCGCCACCCCCGGGGTGCACGGCCTCGGCCTCGGTGGCGTCAGCGTCAACGGCACCGAACTGGGTGAAGAAGTCGCCGGCGTCAGCGCCGAAGAAACGGTCGAAGTGGAAGTCGAAGTCGAAAACCAGGGCGAATCAACCGAGAACGGGGTCGGCGTCACGGTCTCGGCCGGGGGCGCCGAAGTGCAGGAAAGCATCGAAACCATCGGCGCCGGCGAAACCGCGGTGGTGGCTATCCCCCTGACCCCGACCCCGAGCGGGGAAGTTACGCTCGAAGTCAAGGTCGACACGGTCCCCGGAGAGCAGGTCTCCGAAAACAACGAAGCCAGTTACACCGTCCTCTTCGAATAAGTGGCATTAGTAGGGACTAGGCTGAGCGCGATGCGAATCGCCTACCTCGGCCCAGCCGGCACCTTCACCGAGGACGCGCTCGGCGAAGCGCTGCCGAAGGGTGACTTCGAGCCGCTGCGGACGGCGACCATCCACGACGCGATCCTCGCCGTCGAAGGCGGCGAGGCCGACCGCGCCCTGGTCCCCTTCGAGAACTCGATCGAGGGCTCTGTCCGCTGGACCCTTGACACGCTCGCCTTCGAGGCCGAGGCGGTGACGATCGTCGGTGAGCACGACTACGCGGTGCGCGCCCACCTGATAGTCCGCGAGCCGGTCGAGCTGGAGGAGATCGAGGCGGTGCTCTCGCACGAGCAGCCACTGGCCCAGTGCGCCCGCTTCCTGCGCGAGCAGCTGGCGGGAGTCGAAACCCGCAGCGTCAGCAGCACCGCGGCGGCGGTGCGGATGGTCGCCGAGTCGGTGCGGCCGTGGGCCGCGATCGGCGCGCGCGCGGCGGCCGACCTCCATGGCTGCCACATCCTCCGTGAAGGAATCCAGGACCAGGCCGACAACGTCACCCGCTTCGTCTGGATCGCCCCCGCCGGCACCGAGCCCAGCGGCGGCGGGCCCTGGAAGACCTCCCTCGTCTTCTCGGAGCTGGGCGAGGACCACCCCGGCGCGCTGGTCAACGCCCTGCGCGAGTTCTCCGACCGAGAGATCAACCTGACCCGGATCGAGTCCCGGCCCATGCGCAGCGGCCTCGGCCGCTACATGTTCTTCTGCGACCTCGAGGGGGCGGCCACCGACGACGTCGTCGCGGCCGCAATCGCCTCTCTGCGCGGCAAAGCCGAGTCGGTTCGCCTGCTCGGCTCCTACCCGCTCGGGTAGCCTCGGCGCCGCGCCGGGCGAGGACCCCCCTACAATCCCGGGGCATGGCACGGGTCCTGGTGCTCAATGCGACGTACGAGCCCATCAACGTCTGCACGTTGAGACGCGCCGCTGTGCTGCTGCTGAAGGAGAAGGCGGAGCTGCTGGAGCAGGGCGCCGGCGCCCTGCACTCCGAGCACATGACGATGGAGCGCCCCGACGTGATCCGCCTCGTCAACTACGTGCGGATCCCCCGCGAGGCCCACCGCCGCAAGATCACCCGCCGCGCCGTCCTCGCCCGCGACTCCTGGACCTGCCAGTACTGCGGCTCGACCAAGTCCGGCCTCACCGTCGACCACGTCATCCCCCGCAGCCGCGGCGGCAAATCGGTCTGGGAGAACATCGTCGCCGCCTGCGCCAACTGCAACCGCCGCAAGGGCAACCGCCTCCCCCGCGAGATCCACATGCACCCCAAGAACTCCCCCAAGGCTCCGCCGGCGACGGTCTTCATCCAGGTGGCGAGCCCGAAGATTCCGCAGGCCTGGGAGCAGTACTTACCGCAGGCCGCTTGAGGCGCGGCCGAAGGGAGGGTTCGGTGTCCCTCCATCCACAGTGCTCCGCAAGCGACCAGGGATGGGAGAGCTTCCGGATTTCGGATGGCTTCCGGTACACGGAAGCTGAAGGCACGGGACGGGGCGCTGGTGGTTCTCCCGCTCCCCGTGTGTGGATCGTCCCTGACTCGGGCTTGAAGCTCCCGTGAATTGATGCGCTGTGTTGGGGGACGGCGGGTAAGCCTCGTCCTAGCCTCCACAACTCGTTGCGTATATCTGGCGCCGCCAGGCGCCTCTCAGTTGCACCGGCTCTGCCGGTGCTAGGCGTAGACGAGGCTTACCCGCCGTCCCCGTCCACCGCGCTCTCGTCCATCGCAGGAAGTTCATCCGCCGGTGGCCCAGCCGGTTCACTCTCGCTGCTGTCGGACTCGACCACCAGCGCCACGGCGCTGACCACGTCGTCGTCCTTGATGTTCATCACCTTCACCCCCTGGGTCGACCGCCCCATCTGGGAGATGCCGCTGACGGAGGTGCGCTGGACCATGCCGTTCTGGGAGATGAAGAGCAGCTCCTGGTGTTCGCCGACGATCAGGGCGCCGGCCAGGCCGCCCTTCTTCTCGGTCAGCTTCGCGGTCAGCACGCCTTTGGTGCCCCGGCCCTTGACCGGATACTCGGAAACCGGGGTGCGCTTGCCGTAGCCGTTCTCGGTGACGACGAACAGTTCCGTGTCGTTGCGGGCGATGTCCATCGCCAGCACCCGGTTGTCCTTGCCGGACACGTTCATGCCTTTGATGCCGCTGGTGTCACGGCCCATCGAGCGCACCAGCTCCTCGGAGAAGCGCGAGGCGTGGCCGGAGTGGGAGACGATGAGGATGTCGTCTTCGCCCGAGGTGAGCCGGACCTGAACCAGCTCGTCGCCGTCGCGGACCTTGATCGCGATGATCCCGTCGGCGCGGATCGGCGTGTTGTAGGCGAGGAACTCGGTCTTCTTGATCAACCCTTTGGCGGTGGCGAAGGCGAGGTACCTGTTCTCCTTGAAATCCCGGGTCGGGATCACCGCCATCACCTTCTCGCCTTCGCGCAGCGGCAGCAGGTTGTTGAGCGAGCTGCCTTTGGCATTGCGCGAGCCCTCGGGCAGCTCATAGACCTTGAGCCGGTAGACCTTGCCGCGGTTGGTGAAGAAGAGCAGGTAGTCGTGGGTCGAGGAGATGTGGAGGTGAGCGATGTAGTCGTCGTCTTTGAGGTTCATCCCCATCACCCCGACGCCGCCGCGATGCTGCTGGCGGTAGGTCGCCAGCGGCAGTCGCTTGACGTAGCCCGAGGCGGTCAGCGAGATCACCATCTGCTGGTCGGCGATCATGTCCTCGATGCCGACGTCGCCCTCGAAGTGGGCCAGTTCGGTGCGGCGCTCGTCGCCGTAGGACTCGACGATTTCGGCCAGCTCCTCTTTGACGATGGCCATCACCTTCGCCTCGTCGCCGAGGATCGCCCGCAGCTCGCCGATTCGCTCCATCAGGTCGGCGTGCTCGGCCCGGACTTTGTCGGCCTCGAGCGCGGTCAGGCGCTGCAGGCGCATGTCGAGAATCGCCTGCGCCTGCTCGCGTGAGAGCTCGAACTGCGAGATCAGCCCGTCGCGGGCGGTGTCGGGGTCGCTCGAGGCGCGGATCAGCTTGATCACCGCGTCGAGGTTGTCGAGCGCGACCAGCAGCCCCTCGAGGATGTGGGCGCGAGCCTCGGCCCGGCGCAGTTCGTACTGGGTGCGGCGGGTGACGACCTCGCGCTGGTGGTCGACGTAGTGGTGAATCAGCTCCAGCAGGCTCAGCGTCCTCGGCACGCCGTCGACCAGCGCCACCATGTTGGCGCCGAAGGTCGTCTGCATCGAGGTTTTCTTGTAGAGGTTGTTGAGCACGACCTTGGCCGGCGGGCCGCCGCGCTTGAGCTCGATCACCAGGCGCATGCCGGAGCCGTCGGACTCGTCGCGGAGGTCGGAGATCCCCTCCAGTTTCTTGTCGCGGACGAGGTCGGCGATCTTGGTGACCAGGCCGCCGTCGCCGAGCTTCTTGACCGTGAAGGGCAGCTCGGTGACGATGATCGCCTCCTTGCCCCCCTTCAGCGGCTCGACGTGGGCACGGGCGCGAACCTTGATGCTGCCGCGGCCTGAGGCGTAGGCGTCGCGGATCCCCTCGCGGCTCATGATGCCGCCGCCGGGGAAGTCCGGGCCCTTGATGTGCTCCATCAGCCCGGCCATGTCGATCGCCGGGTCGTCGATGTAAGCCGCGACCGCGCCGGCGACCTCGCGCAGGTTGTGCGGCGGGATGTTCGTCGCCATCCCCACCGCGATCCCCGAGGTGCCGTTGACCAGCAGGTTCGGGAAGCGGGCCGGCAGGACCAGCGGCTCCTGGGTCGATTCGTCGTAGTTGGGGCCGAAGTCGACGGTGTCGGCGTCGATGTCGCGCAGCAGCTCGGTGGCGAGCCGGGTCAGCCGCGCCTCGGTGTAGCGCATCGCGGCCGCCGGGTCGTCGTCGATCGAGCCGAAGTTGCCCTGGCCGTCGACCAGCAGGTAGCGCAGGGAGAAGTCCTGCGCCATCCGCACCAGCGTGTCGTAGATCGCCGAGTCGCCGTGGGGGTGGTACTTGCCCATGACCTCACCGACGATGAAGGCGCACTTGCGGTAGGCCCGGGTCGGCTGCAGGCCGACGTCGTGCATCGCGTAGAGCACCCGGCGGTGCACCGGCTTGAGGCCGTCGCGAGCGTCGGGCAGCGCCCGGCCCACGATCACGCTCATCGCGTAGTCGAGATACGACGAGCGCATCTCCTTCTCGAGCTCGCGCTCCTCGATCCGGCCCGTCAGGGCGTCAAGTGCCATCAGTGAGTCTCCGTTCGGGTCGGATCAGACATCGAGGAACCTGACCTCCTTCGCGTGCGCCTCGATGAACTCGCGTCTGGGAGCAACCTGGTCGCCCATCAGCATCGAGAAGATCTGGTCGGCGGCGGTCGCGTCTTCGAGCGTGACCCGGGCCAGGGTGCGGCTGGCGGGGTCCATCGTCGTCTCCCGCAGCTGGTCCGCGTTCATCTCGCCCAATCCCTTGAAGCGAGTCAGCTGGACACCGTGGCGGGCCAGCTCCAGCACCGCCCCGCGCAGGGCCTGGAAGGAGAGCGCGACGTTGCGGCGGTTGCCGAACTCGATCTCGAACGGCGGCCGTCCGACCTGCTTCAGCAGCGCCTCGTGGACCTCGGTGAACTTGCGGTAGTCGTAGTGCGAGAAGAGCTCGGCCGGGAGGCGGTGGGTGCGGGCCAGGCCGCTCCTGCGTTCGATCGCCTTGACGACCAGCAGCGCGTCGGTGGCCTCCAGCACCTCGGTCTCGAAGGGAGCGCCCTCCAGGGCATCGGTTCGGAGCAGCTTGGCCGCGGCGTCGATGCTGCTCACGCCCTCGTCGAGCAGGTTCGACTCCTCGAGGAAGCGGACCGCCTCGCTGCCGAACTCGGCCTGCAGCGAGGAGCCCCAGCCCTCGTACTCCTTCGAGCGCCGGACGTAGGCCTGCCAGCGGCTCGAGGTCAGCTTCTTGGCGGTGCCGCTCGCGTCGGTCAGCTCGAAGTCCTCGAGTTTGTCGCGCAGCAGCAGCTCCTCCAGTTCGGACTCCCGCTCGAGGTAGGTCTCCTGATTGCCCTGTTTGACCCGGTAGAGCGGCGGCTTGGCGATGTAGACGTAGCCGGCGTCGATCAGGGCCGGCATCTGCCGGTAGAGGAAGGTCAGGACCAGGGTGCGGATGTGGGCGCCGTCGACGTCGGCGTCGGTCGCCATCACGATCTTGTGGTACCTGGCCCCCTCGAGGTCGAACTCGTCGTGGACGCCGGTGCCGATCGCCGTGATCAGCGCCTGGATCTCGTTGTTGGCGAGGACCTTGTCGATCCGGCTCTTCTCGACGTTGATGATCTTGCCGCGCAGCGGCAGCACCGCCTGGGTGTTGCGGTCGCGGGCCTGCTTGGCGGAGCCGCCGGCGGAATCGCCCTCGACCACGAAGATCTCGGCCAGGCTCGGGTCTTTGACCGAACAGTCGGCGAGCTTGCCCGGCAGGGTCGAGTTCTCCAGCGCCGACTTGCGCCGGGTCAGGTCGCGGGCCTTGCGCGCCGCGTCGCGGGCCCTCGAGGCCTCGATCGCCTTGCTGATGATCCGGCGGGCGTCTGTGGGGTTCTCCTCGAAGTACTCGGCCAGCTTGCGGTTGACGGTCTCCTCGACCAGGCCCCGGATCGGCGGGTTGCCGAGTTTGGTCTTGGTCTGCCCCTCGAACTGGGGGTCGTGGAGCTTGACCGAGATCACCGCGGTCAGGCCCTCGCGCACATCCTCGCCGGCGAGGTTGTCGTCTTTTTTCTCGTGCAGGAGCCCTTTGTTGCGCGCGTAGGCGTTCAGGGTCCGCGTCAGCGCCGAGCGGAAGCCGGAGAGATGGGTGCCGCCCTCGTGGGTGTTGATGTTGTTGGCGAAGCTGAAGATCGACTCCTGGTAGGAGGAGTTCCACTGCATCGCCAGCTCGACTTCGCCCTCGTCCTCGCTGCCCTCGAAGTAGATGACCTTGCGGTGCAGCTCGTCCTTGTTCTCGTTGAGATGGCGGACGAAGTCCTCGATGCCGCCGTCGTACTGGAAGACGACGCTGTTGGTCTGCCCGCGCTCGTCGACCAGTTCGATCCTCAGGCCGCGGGTGAGGAAGGCGGTCTCACGCAGGCGCTCGGCGAGGGTGTCGAAGTCGAAGCCGATCTCTTCGAAGATCTCGAGATCGGGCAGGAAGGTGATCTTGGTCCCGTGCTCCCTGGTCGCCTCGCCCTTGACCAGATCGGTCATCGGTTTGCCGCGCTCGTAGTCCTGCGACCAGACGTGACCATCGCGACTGATCTCCAGGTGGAGGCGCTCGGAGAGCGCGTTGACGACGGAGACACCGACGCCGTGGAGGCCGCCGGAGACCTTGTAGCCGCCGCCGTCCCCGAACTTGCCGCCGGCGTGGAGGACCGTCAGCACCACCTCGGCCGCGGGCCGCTGCTCTTTCGACATCGTCTCGACCGGGATGCCGCGGCCGTTGTCGGCGACGGTGCAGCTGTTATCCGGGTGAAGGACGACGCGGACGCTGTCGCAATGGCCGGCGAGAGCCTCGTCGACCGAGTTGTCGACGACCTCGTAGACGAGATGGTGAAGCCCGCGCGGACCGGTCGAACCGATGTACATGCCGGGACGCTTGCGCACCGCTTCGAGTCCCTCGAGAACGGTGATGTCCTTGGCGCCGTAAGACTCGGAGGTGGCGCTGCTGGATTTTTTCTCAGGCAATGAGTCCCTTCCGGTTGACACAGAAAACCCCGCCGCCTGGAGCCTTCCTCCACAGCGGTCGGGGCATAACGCGAGTTGCCATAAGAATACCAGTCGGGGACTTCGGAAGGACGCCGGTGTTGAAACAAATTCCCTGCAAATCGTGCATAAACATGGACTAAGAACGATCCCGGTTGACACGGAAGCGGAGAGCCGAGGGCGCCAGCTCCCCCAACTCGTCCCGCAGCCGCTCCAAGAGCTGCCCCTGCATCAGGTCCAGCTCCTGCGACCCAGACCGTGTCCGCGCACTCGATCGTCAGGGTCCCGGAGCGCTCGGAGACCGGTGTGGCGACCGCCGCCAGCTGCTCTCCCACGGTTTCGGCCCAGGCCGCCTGGACCGCCGCCAGGCCGGTGCGGGGGGCGGCGCGGTCGCGGGCGGCGCGGATCGCCGCGGAGGCCTGACGGGGGGCGCGGCGGTGGCTCATGCCGCGACGGCAGCCGGCTCAGCGGGGGGCGGCATCCGCACCACCGAGACCAGCGCGGGGGGCGGCAACGACTCCTCGTCGGCAGCGGTGATCAGCGCCTGACCGCCATCGTCGAGGCGTTGCACCAGGCGCTCGCGCCGGCCGGGGTCGAGCTCGCTCATGACGTCGTCGAGCAGCAGCAGCGGGATCACGCGGCGCGCTGTGCGCAGTACCTCGCGCTCGGCGAAGAGCAGGGCCAGAAGCGCGGCCCGCTGCTGGCCCTGGGACCCGTAGCGCCGCAGCGAGCGGCCGCGGGCGTCGATCTTGAGCTCGTCCAGATGCGGGCCCCAGGAGCTGCGACCAAGGCGGATGTCCTGTTCGCGGCGCTGCTCGAGGCCGGCGCGGATCTCCTCTGCCGAACCGGGCGCGCGCGGCGCGTACTCGAGGCTCGCCCCACCCTCCAGGCCCAGCTCGTCCGCGGCGGCCGCGAAGGGCACGCTCAGCTCCGCGATCGCTTCGTCGCGCGCCGCCACCAGCGGCGCCGCGGCCTCAGCCAGGCTGACGTCCCAGACATCCAGCTGGGACGCCGCCCCGAAACCGCCGGCGAGCCGCGAGAGCAGCGCGTTGCGTTGCGCCAGCGCCTGCCCGTAGCGCTTGCGCAGCTCCGTCCGCGCCGGCCAGCGTGCCGCGGCGAAGCCGTCGAGGTGGGCGCGGCGCTCCGACGGGGGGCCCTTGATCAAGCTCAGCCGGTCAGGGGCGAAGACGGCGACCGGCGGCCGGTTGCGGGCCAGGGTGGCCGGATCGGCCGGCCCGCCGTCGAGCAGATGGCGGCGGCCCTCGGTGCGGCTGACCGAGGCGAGCAGGTGCCGCTCCAGCCCGTCGGCGTCGCGCACAGTCGCCTCTGCCCGCGCCAGCGAGGCGCCGAAGGGGATCAGGTCGCGGCGGTCGGAGGTGCGGAACGAGCGCCCGGTGAGGGCGAAGTAGAGCGACTCGACGAGGTTGGTCTTGCCGACGCCGTTGGCGCCGACGACGGTGACGATTCCCGGCTCGAGCTCAACCCGGATCCGCTCGAGGCTGCGCACCGGCCTCGCTTCGATCGCGGTGACGAGCACCGGGCAGCACTCCTCAGACGTTGAGCCGGATCGGCATCACCAGGTAGCGGAAGTCTTCGCCCTCGACCGGCTGCAGCAGGCCCGGTCGCAGCGGTGAGATCAGCCGCAGCAGGACCTCGTCCCCCTCGACGCTCTCGATGCCCTCCTTGAGGAACTCCGGGTTGAAGCCGATCTCCAGCGGCTCACCCTCGAACGCCGCCGGCATCGTCTCTTCGGCATCGCCGACGTCGGGCGTCTCCGTCGCGATCGTCAGCTCACCGGGAGCGAAGGAGAGACGCAGCGGCGCGTTGCGCTGGGCGAGCTGGCTGACCCGGCGGGTGACGTCGAGGAAGTCGGCCCGCGGAAGTCGCACGTCGTGCTCGTAGGACTCCGGCAGGAGCTGTCGAAAGTTGGGGAACTGGCCCTCGATCAGCCTCGTCGTGAGGACGATCGCCCCTGCCTGGAAAACGGCCTGGTTGGGAAGCAACGACACCGTCGCCTCCTCGACGCCCTCGGGGGAGAGGATGCGACCGAGCTCGCGCAGCGCCCGGGCCGGGATGTTGGCGTCGATCTCTCCGCCGAGCTCACTCTCCAGCTCGGTCCGCTTTACCGCCAGCCGGTAGGAGTCGGTCGCGACCATCGTCATCTCCGAGCCGCTGGCGGCGACGAAGACGCCGGTCAGGACCGGCCGCATGTCGTCGCGGGAGGCAGCCCGGGCGACCAGGTCGATGCTGGCGCCCAGCTCCTTGGCGGGGATCTTCAGCCCCGGCTCCTCGCCCGGCGAGGGCAGCTTCGGAAAGTCCTCGGCAGGAAGGACCCGGAGGTGGAAGTTGGAGCTGCCGCTGCGGATCTCGACGTCGTGCTCGGCCTCGCGCGACTCGATCTCCACCACGGGGTCGGCAAGCGAGCGCGCCACCTCGGCCAGCAACCGGCCCGGCAGCAGCACCGAGCCCTCGGCGCTGACATCGGCGTCCAGGGCCGTTTCCAGGCCTAGGTCGAGATCGGTGGCGGAAAGCGTCACCCGACCGTCGGCAGCGGTGAGGAGAATGCCGGAGAGTGCCTGGGTCGCGGCGCGGGTCGATACGGCCCTGGAGACGATCGAGAGCTTGGAGACGAGGTCTTCGCGTTTGGTCGTGAGCTTCAAGTGGTGAGTGCCTTCTTAAGTTGGGTTAGGGCTTGTGGAAAAAGAGGGGTTCGCGGAGGAAATGGCGTCGGAATGGGCTTTGCGGCCTGTGGAGGCTGCTGTGGGGAAAGGAGCGATTCTTGCAGTGCCATCGGCCGTCAGCGCCGTGCGTCGGCCGGATTGTGGATAGCGCCGCGTAACTCCTGCACGCGCTCGGCCAGATCGCCGTCGTCGGCGATGCCGGTTTCGACCCGGCGCAATGAATTGAGGACCGTGGAGTGGTCGCGACCGCCGTATAGGCGGCCGATCTGCGGTAGCGAGAGATCGGTCAGCTCGCGGGTGAGGAAGATCGCGACCTGGCGCGCGCGCAGCGGGGTGGCGGCGCGGCTGGAGCCGACCAGCTCGGCGCGGGAAATGCCGTACCGCTCGGCGACCCGCTGCTGGATCTCCTCGACCGAGCTCGCCTGGGCGGAGCGGCCACGAGGGATGACCTCGGCGATCAGCTCGGTGCTGAGCGGCCGCGCCATCAGCGAGGCGTGGGCGAGGACGCGGGTGAGCGCGCCGTGGAGCTGGCGCACGTTGGCGTCGATCCGGTTGGCCAGCTCGCTCAGCGCCTCGGTGTCGGCGATCTCGACCCCCGCCTCCTGCACGAGGCGGCGGAGGACGGTGAGGCGGGTGGCCAGGTTCGGTGGCTCGACCGGGACCGTCAGACCCCACTCGAAGCGGTCGCGCAGCCGCGAGGCAAGGGTCGAGAGCTCGCTCGGGATGCGGTCGGCGGAGAGCACGAGCTGGCTGCCCGACTCATAGAGGGCATTGAAGGTGTGGAAGAACTCCTCCTCGGTCGCCGGCTTGCCCTCGAGGAACTGGACGTCGTCGATCAGCAGCACGTCGATGTCGCGGTAGCGGGCCTTGAAGGCCTCGGCACCGGCCGATTTGAGGGCGCCGACGAACTCGTTGGTGAACGACTCGGCGGTCGTGTAGCGGACGCTGAGCCCGGGGGCGTTGGCGCGCAGGTAGTTGGCGATCGCGGCGAGCAGATGCGTCTTGCCGAGACCGGGAGGACCATGGAGGAAGAGCGGGTTGTAGGCCTCCGAAGGCGCCTCGGCGACGGCCAGAGCAGCGCCGTGGGCAAGCCTGTTGCCGCCGCCGATGACGAAGCGGTCGAAGGTGTAGCTCGGGTTCAGCTCGGCGCCGTCGATGGCGAGCGTTTCCGTGCCAGGGGCCTCGCGGTCGCCGCTGAAAGCGACCCGCCGCAGTGGCGTTCCCGAGTCGGCTAGGGCTTCGCCGATCAGGGCCGAGTAGCGCCGCTCGGCCCAGGCGCGTATCCCCTCAGGGGCGGTCAGGTAGAGGGTGTCGGCATCGCTGCCGATTGCCTGCAAGGGCTCCAGCCAGAGGCGGAAGGTCGACTCGGGCACCGACGTTCGCAGCCGGTCCTGGGTCGCCCGCCAAAGGGTGTCGAGTTCGTGTTGGGAGGAGTCATCTTGCACCTGGCCGGCGACCATAGCGGCGTGCCTGAGCCGCCATTCCCGACCCCCCGCAAATCCCGCAGAAAAGATTTAGGGACGCTGTTCCGGGTCCCGTCCGTATACTGCCGACGGCATGAAGCGCACCTATCAGCCGAAGAAGCGGAAGCGCGCGAAGACGCATGGCTTTCGAGCGCGGATGAGCACCCGCGGCGGCCGCGCGATCCTCAAGCGACGGCGGCGCAAAGGGCGGAAGCGCCTCACCCCTTAGATGGCGTCGAAGCGACGGCGTCTCTCGCGCAGCGGCGAGTTCGACCGCGTCTACCGCGACGGTTCATCACATGCGACCCGCTACCTCGTTCTCTACACCTTCCCCCGCCGTGACGAGGAGCGCGAGGACGTGAGGCTCGGTGTCTCGGTCAGCCGCAAGGTGGGTGGCTCGGTTGAGCGCAACCGCGTCAAGCGAGCGCTCCGGGAGGCCTTCTGGGGCCTGGCCGATCGCCTGCCAGAGCGGCACGACTTCGTCATCGTCGCCCGCTCGGAGATCGGCGACCTGATCGAGCGCGAGGGCAGCGGCGGGGTCACCAAGAGCCTGGAAGAGGCACTGGCCGGGGGGCGTTCCACGTGAAACGAGTCTTTCTGGCGCCAATCCATGCCTACCAGCGCTGGATCTCGCCGTCCCGTCCTCGCCGCTGCCGCTACGAGCCCACCTGCTCTGCCTACGCGACCGAGTCGGTCGAGCGCTTCGGCGTAGCCCGCGGGCTCGTTCTCGCCACCTGGAGGCTGCTGCGCTGCAACCCCCTCAGCCACGGCGGCTTCGACCCGGTGCCGGACCGGTTCACTCTGCGAGTTGGGCCCGTCGACCCGGCTGAGTATCACCGTAAGGCCAAGGCCTGATGCTGCCCTTTGCCTTCCAGCTGGCGCCGCAGTTCCTGGTCGACATCGCCGACAAGGTCCTGGTCTTCTTCCACGACTCGGTTGGCCTCTCCTGGGGCGGCGCGATCATCGCCCTGACGGTGGCGATGCGGACCCTGCTGATCCCGCTCACCTACAAACAGCTGAAAGGGATGCGCGCCCTGCAGGCCCTGCAGCCGCAGATCAAAGAGATCCAGGCCAAATACAAAAACGACAAACAGCGCATGCAGCAGGAGATGATGCGCTTCTACCAGGAGAACAAAGTCAACCCCTTTGCCTCCTGCATCCCGCTGATCGCCCAGCTGCCGGTCTTCATCACCCTCTTCTACGTCCTCCAGCACGACCTCCGCTTCGACATCTGCGGCCAGACCGCGAAGACCTGCAGCGAGTTCGCGGTCGCACAGGGGGATGCGGCCGGTTTCTTCGGCGAAAGCTTCCTCTTCATCCCCGACCTGACCGCCAAGGCCGAGGGCAGCGTCCTGATCGCGCTGCTGGTGCTCTACGTCGGCACCCAGCTGATCTCCGGCCTGGTGATGTCGGTCACCGCCGACAAAAGCCAGCGCATGCTGATGTTCGCGCTGCCGCTGATCTTCGTCCCCTTCATCATCAGCTTCCCCGCCGGCCTCATCCTCTACTGGATCACCACCAACGTCTGGACGATCGGCCAGCAGTACACGATCCAGAAGCTGATCCCGATGCCGGAGGTGGCCAAACCCGAGGCGATTGCCGCGGCCAAGGCGGCGAAGCCACCCCCACCCCCTCCGAAAAAAAAGAAGAAGAGACGATAGGTGTGGAAGGTGGGTCCGGATGGGACCCGCCTGCGCAACAGATGGGGAGGCTTGGCGGGTCCCATCCGGACCCACGACGCACAGCCCTCCGTTAGAGGAACTGCCTAGCCCTTGGGGCGCTTCTTGGCCATGCCGGACCGCCTCGGTAGATCGTCCGGGGTCGGGCCGGACTTGCGGATGACGTGGAGGTGGCGGTGTTTGCTGCCGGCGCGGGCGCCTACGTCGAGGATTTGCTCTGGGCGCATTGCCAGGGACTCCGAGGCTCGATCCAGCTGCCCCTCCTCCTCCTCGTCGCGTTTGCCCTTCCAGGCAATGAGGATGCCATTTGGCTTCAGGAGTGGCGATGCGAGCTCGGCGAGGGTTGAGAGGCGGCCTACGGCGCGGGCGGTGACCACTTCGTAGCCGTCGCGCCCGTCCGCGTTGGCCCAGTCCTCGGAGCGGGTGTTGAGGACTCGGGCGTTGGCGATCCCGGCCACTTCGATCGCCCTGGCCATGAACTCGCACTTGCGGCCCACGGACTCGATCAAGTCCACCTGGGCGCCGGCGAGGGCGGCCGCCAGGGCCAGGCCGGGGAAGCCGGCTCCGGCGCCGACGTCGGCGATCCGCCGGGCGGTGTTCAGCTCGGGCACCTCGAGGCCGGTGAGGCTGTCGACGACATGGACCTTCCAGGCGCGGTCGTCGACCACAGAGCTGACCGAGGCGCGCTCCTCGGCGAGCAGCTCCAGGACCTTGCGCAGAGCCTCGCGGCCGCGAGGCTCGAGCGACGCGGTGGGGTCGGGGGTCACTCCGCGACGAGGGGAGCGACGACGACGCAGCGGTTGGGCTCGTCGCCCTCGCTGTAGGTCTCGACCCCGGCGCGCTCTTTGAGCCGCTCGTGGACGACCCGGCGCTCCTGGGCGCTCATCGGGTCCATCTCGACGATGTGGTTGCCGCTCAGCGCCTGCTCGGCCGCGCGGTCGGCGCGGCCCTCGAGGGTCTCGCGGCGCCGCTCGCGGTAGCCGGCGGCGTCGACGACGACCCGCTTGCGCTCGCGCAGACCGCGGTAGGCGGCCTGGTAGCAGAGCAGCTGCAGGGCGTCGATCGTCTGCCCTCGTTTGCCAATCAGGAGGCCATAGTCGTCCTCCCCCTCGACGGTCGCGGAGATGCGGTCCTCCTCCTCCTCGATCCTGACCTCGCCGTCGAGGTCGAGCTCGTCCAGGACTCCCTCGACCAGCTCGCGCACGCGCTCGGCGGGCTCCTGGGGCCAGTCGGCAGTCTCGGTCACGAGGGGCAGGCTATCCGACCTCCCGTCGCTTCGCGCGGGTGATTAGGGTGACTGCGAGATGGGCACGGTCTACGCGGTGGCGAATCAGAAGGGCGGCGTCGGCAAGACGACCACCGCCGTCAACGTCGCCTCCTGCATTGCCGCGGGCGGCGCCCAGACCCTGCTGGTGGACCTCGATCCACAGTGCAACGCGACCGTGGCCCTGGGCGGCGGCCGGGAGATGCACCCGTCCTCCTACGACTGCCTCACCGGCGACGTCTCCGTGGCCGAGGCGGCCCGCCCGGCAGGCCCCGACAACCTCTGGCTGGTTCCCGCCAGTCGCGATCTCGCCGGCGCCGCGGTCGAGCTGCCCCGAATCGACGGCTCGGAGACGCGCTTGCGGGAGCGCCTGGGCCCGGTCCGCGAGCGCTTCGCGGTGACCCTGCTCGACTGCCCCCCGGCCCTGGGACCGGTCAGCGTCAATGCCCTCACCGCTGCCGACCGCGTGATCGTGCCGGTCCAGGCCGAGTACCTGGCGCTGGAGGGCCTGGTCCAGTTCCTCGAAACCCTGGCGATGATCCGGCGCGACCTCAACCCTCAGCTGGAGGTCGCGGGTCTGCTGATCACCATGCACGACGAGCGCACGCGGCTGGCCCAGGACGTCGAGTCGGAGCTGCGCCGGCACTTCCCGGAGATGGTGTTCGAGACGGTGATCCCGCGCAGCGTTCGAGTCGCCGAGTCGCCGAGCTATGGTCTGCCCGTGACCGAGCACGCTCCTTCCTCCCGCGGCGCGGTTGCCTACCAGGCGCTCTCGAAGGAGCTCGCCAGCCGTGGCTAGCACCAAGCGCGGCATCGGCCGCGGCCTGGCGGCGATCCTGCCGGAAGCGGCCAACGAGGACGCCGGCGAGCTGCGTGAGCTTCCCGTCGGCCTGATCAAGCCCAATCCCGGCCAGCCCCGGACCAAGTTCGACCCCGAGGCGCTCTCGGCCCTGGCCGCCTCGATCGAGAGCAGCGGCATCGTCCAGCCGCTCCTGGTCCGTCCCCTCCCCGACGGCAGCTACGAGTTGGTGGCCGGCGAGCGCCGCTGGCGAGCGGCGCAGGAGGCCGGGCTCGAGAAGGTGCCCGCCGTCGTCCGCGAGCAGGCCGAGGCGGAGCGGCTGCAAGCGGCGCTGATCGAGAACATGGTGCGCGAGGATCTGAACCCGGTCGAGGAGGCGAAGGCCTGCGCGGCGCTGGTCGAGGATCTCGGTTTGACCAAGGAGGAGCTGGCCCGCCGTGTCGGCCGCAGCCGGCCCGCCGTCTCCAACCTGATTCGCCTGCTCGAGCTGCCCGACGAGACCCTGGAGCTGCTGGAAAGCGGCGAGCTCAGCGGCGGTCACGGCCGGGCGTTGCTCGGCGCCGGCGGCAACGACGTGCGTCGCCGCCTGGGCCGCGACGCCGTGCGGGCCGGCTGGTCGGTTCGCGAGACCGAGAACAGAGTTCGGCTGGCTGGCCAGCCAAAAGCGAGACCGAAACGGGCACCGGTCGACCCGGAGCAGGCAGCCGCGCTGGAGGCGGCGGCCGACGCGCTGGAGGCGGCACTGGGGCACGAGGTCACGGTGCGGGCGAAGGGCGGGGGCATCGCGGCCGAGCTGCGTTTCGACGACGTCGACGAGGCCCACGCGCTGGCCCGCGGCCTGCGCAAGTCGAGCCGCTGAGCCGCGGCCGGAGCGTCGGAGCCGCCGCCGCTATCATCGCCGGCCGCGGGCGATTAGCTCAGTTGGTTAGAGCGCGTCTCTGATAAGGACGAGGTCCCTGGTTCGAATCCAGGATCGCCCACTCGCCCGACCTATACTTGGCGTCCACCACGGTCGGGAGCCCTTCTCGTGCAGCAGATGCAGATCTATGGCGTCAGTTTCGACATGGTCGGCAAGCAGCCGATCGTGCTGCTGAAGACCGTTGACGGAAACAGGTTCCTGCCGATCTGGATCGGCCATCCCGAGGCCGCAGCGATCCTGATGAAGCTGCAGGGCGCCTCGACGCCACGGCCGATGACCCACGACCTGCTCTCCGATGTGCTCGACCAGCTCGACGCCAAGTGCGAGCGGGTCTCGGTGACGGAGCTGCGCGACAACACCTTCTACGCCTCGATCACGGTCTCGATCAACGGCTCCGAGGTCGAGATCGACTCCCGCCCCTCCGACGCCCTCGCCCTCGCGGTCCGCGTCTCGGCCCCGATCTTCGCCGCCGAGAACGTGATCGAGGAGTCGGCGATCGAGTTCGAGCACGAGGTCGAGGACACCGAGGAGGTCGTCGACAAGTTCAAAGAGTTCCTCGACGAGGTCACGCCGGAAGACTTTGCGCAGGGCGACAGTTGAGCGACCGCTAGGCGGTCGCCGGCTTTAGAGCCAGATCGAGGATCTGTTCCACGAGTTGCTCGAAGCTCATCCCCGCTGCCTCGGCTGCCTGAGGCAGGAGGCTGGTGTCGGTGAGGCCGGGGATTGCGTTGGCCTCGAGGATCTGAGGGCCGCCGGCGGCGAGGATCAGGTCGATCCGGGCGAAGCCGGAGCAGCCCAGCGTCCGGTAGGTCGCGAGCGCGGCCGCCGTGACCGCCGCGCTCTGGGCCGGGTCGAGCTCGGCGGGACAGACGAAGCGGGTGCGACCGATCTCGTAGCGGGCTTCGAAGTCATAGCTGTCGCCCTGGGCGGGGATCGCTTCCACCACCGGCAGCGCCTCGTCACCGAGCACGCTGACCGCCAGCTCGCGGCCTTCGACGAAGCGCTCGAGCAGGACGCGGTCGTCGTAGCTGAAGGCGGAGACCAGGGCCTGCGGGACCTGGCCGGCAGCGGCGGCGAACTTGACGCCGAGGGAGGAGCCGCCGCGGCTCGGCTTCACCACCAGCGGGAAACCGAGGCGCTGCTCGAGCCGGTCCAGCGCGTCGGCCGCACCGAGCTCGCGGAAGGCGGTCTGGCTGAAAGCGAACCAGTCCGGCGTCGGCAACCCGGCCTCGCGGATCGCGTGCTTGGCCTGGGACTTGTCCATGCAGCGAGCGCAGGCCGCGGCGCCGGGCCCGGTGAAGGGGATGCCGAGAATCTCCAGCAGCTCCTGCGCGGTGCCGTCCTCGCCACCGACCCCGTGCATGGCGACGAAGGCGACGTCGGGACGCTCGGTGCTCAGGCGCTTGACTAGATCGCCGCCGACGTCGAGCGCGACGACCTCATGGCCAAGTCGCGCCAGGGCGTCCTCGACCCGGGCCCCGGAGCGCAGTGAGACCCCGCGCTCGAGCGAGCGGCCGCCCTTGAGGACCGCGACCTTCACCCGCCGGCCTCGCCGCTCTTGCGGAAGGGAAGCACGTCGGCTCCATCACTCGATTCAGCCCGCCGGGCCGGAGTCGCTGGCTCCCCGGTCAGGGCCTCGTAGAGCTCGACCTGCTCGGCGATGACGGCGCCGATGCGGCGGATGCCCTCGCTGATCTCGACAGCGCCGACGCCGGAGAAGTTGAGCCGCATCGAGTTGCGGCCGCGCTCGTCGATGAAGGCGGCCTGGCCGGGGACGAAGGCGACGTCGGCCCGCAGCGCCTTCGCCAGCAGGTCGCCGGTGTCGATGTAGTCCGGCAGGGTCGCCCAGATGAAGAGCCCGCCCTGCGGCTCGGTCCAGGTCGCCGCCGGGGGGAAGTGCTCGCGCAGCGCCGCCAGCATCGTGTCGCGGCGTCCGCGATAGATCTCGACCAGGTCTTCGACGTACTGGCGCCAGCGCCCTTCGGCGAAGTACTCGCGGACGAAGTACTGGGTCAAGGTGGAGGTGCAGAGGTCGGCGGCCTGCTTGCCGAGCACGATCTTCTCCATCACCGGCGGCGGCGCCACCGCCCAGCCGAGGCGGATGCCGGGCGAGAGGATCTTCGAGAAGGTGCCGATGTAGACGACGAAGTCGCCGCCGTCGAGCTGGTAGAGCGGCGGCAGGGCATCGCCGCCGTAGCGCAGCAGCCCGTAGGGGTTGTCCTCGACGACGAGCAGCTCGTGCAGCCGCGCCAGCTCGACCAGCCGCTGCCGGCGCTCGAGCGACATCGTCACCCCGGCCGGGTTCTGGAAGGTCGGGACGGAGTAGACGAACTTCGGCCGCCGCCCTTCCTTGCCGAGCTGCTCCAAGAGCCGCTCGAGCTCCTCCACCCGCATCCCGGCCTCGTCGCATTCGACCTGGACCACGTCGGCCTGGTAGCTGCAGAAGACCGGCACCGCGCCGGGGTAGGTCGGGGCCTCGCAGATGACCACGTCGCCGGGATCGACCAGCGTCTTGCAGACCAGGTCGATCGCCTGCTGGCCGCCGGTGGTGACGATCACGTCGTGGGGGTCGACCAGCATCCCCTCCGCCCCCATCACCTCGACGATGCAGTCCTTGGTCTCCTCGAAGCCCTCGGTCGGGCCGTACTGGAGCGCCTCGGCGGCGGACTCCTGGGCGATCCGGGTCATCTGCGCGGCGAAGCTCTTGGGGGGGAAGGTGGAGGTGTCGGGCAGGCCGCCCGCGAGTGAGATCACATCCGGCCGGGCGGTGATCGCCATCAGGTCGCGCATCGCCGAGGAACGCATGACTGTGGTCCGCTCGGCGAAGAGATCGGCGTAGCGCTCCAGGTCCCGGCCGCTGGTGTGGGCGCGTCGCCGGTGCGGCGGTGGCGGTACCTCGCTCATGCACGGAAGTGTGGCGGATCGACACGGGGGCGCTCGGGAGGCTAGGTTTTCGCACGTGGACTTTCTCACCGAGGTAGGCATCGGCATCGCGATCGGCATGCTCGCCGGCACCACCGGCACCCACGGCTCCGCCCGCGGCCGGATGACCCTGCTCGCCGCGGTGATCGGCCTCGTCGCCGGCTTCCTCCTCGACGGCGCGCTCGGCGCTGTCCTGGCCCTGGCCGGCGCCGTCCTCGCCTGTCTCGTGATCAGCGATCTGATCGCGGGAGCGAGCCGGCGCGAAGGAAGCGGCGGTGGCGCCCTCGCCTTCATCGTCGCCCTGGCGGCCCTGGTCGTGGTCGCCCTGGCGCTGCTGGCGCCGGTCGCGATCCTGCTGGTGATCGCCGCCCTGGCCTGGCTCGGGATCTCCCGCCACCGCCGGGCTCAGCGCAAGCACGCCGGGCTCCGCGTCCTCCGCTAGGCGGCCCGACCGCTCGGGTCGAGCATCATTCGCCCATGCCGAAGGCCAAGAAGCTCGTCCTCACCTATGTCGACTCGCTGCGCACGGACATGCTCCAGCGCGCCGTCGCCGAGGACCGCGCACCGACCTTCGCCGCGCTCCTGGAGCGCGGCGTCCTGATCGAGGACTGCGTCTCCAGCTTCCCCTCGGTGACCCCGGTCGCCTGTTCGGAGATGGTCACCGGGGTCGGGTCCGACCGCCACTGGATCAGCGGCATGAACTGGTACCACCGGCTCGAGCGGCGCTACGTCGAGTACGGCTCCTCGCTCGACGCGACCCGGGCCTTCGGGGTCTTCCGGGCCCTCTACGACCTCGTCTACAACATGAACCTGGCCCATCTCAGCCCGGAGATCGAGACGATCTTCGAGAGCCTCGACGACGCCGGCGAGCGAACCGCCTGCACGCCGTTCCTGATCTACCGTGGCCGCCACCGCCACCAGGTCTCGCTGGAGGGCTTGATGCGCCGCGCCGTCGACGCGACCAGGCTGAAGTTCCGCCACCACACCTGGGGACCGGGCGAGCTCTTCTACGGCGACCTCTACGCCAGCCGCGAGGTGCCGTGCAAGTCGACCTCGATCCCCGGCAACCGCGACGGCTACGCCGCCTGCTGCTCGGTCGCGCTGATGGAGGCGGACCTCTTCGACTTCCTGCTGCTGTCGCTGCCGGACACCGACAACTACTCGCACCGGCACGGGCCCGAGGCCTCCGTCGAGGCGATCGCCAGGGCCGACGAGTGCTTCGCGACGCTGGTCGACGCGGCCGGTGGGCTGGATGCCTTTCTCGAGAAGCACGCCGTGATCCTCGTCGCCGACCATGCTCAGACCGCTGTCCGCCGCGGCCTGCCCCTGGCCGCGCTGCTGGGTCATGAGTGGTCGGTCCTGCAGCCTTCCGACGATCGGCCCGAGCTGGCCCAGCTCGCGGTCAGCCCGACCGGCCGCGCCGCCCACGTCTACCTGCTGCCGGGCGAGGGCGAGCGGGCCGAGCCGGCCGCGGTCGCGGCGCGGCTGACGGTGATCGAGGGCGTCGACCTGGTCTGCTGGCTGCGGGGAGCGGACGGGCTGCCGCTGCGGCGGGAGGACCCTGGCCCGCCGGCCGCGGGGACCTGGGCCACGGTCGAGCGCGGCGGCCAGGCGCTGAGCTTCCGACCCGGCGGCGAGGTCGCCGATCTGCGTGGCGGGCGCTGGCAGCTCGACGGCGACCTGGCGGTCCTGGCGGCGAGGATCGAGGACGGGCGCCTGCGCAGCGAGGAGTACCCGGATCCGCTGGCCCGGGTCTGGTCCGCGCTCAGCGCCCCTCACGCCGGCGACTTCGTCGTCTCGCTCGCCACCGGCTTCGAGGCGCTCGACTGGGGCGGCGTCAGCCACGCCGGCGGGGGCAGCCACGGCTCCCTGCTCGCCGGCGACTCGCTGGGCCCGCTGCTCTTCGTCGGTTGCGGCCCCGACTCCGCCGCGGACCGTGACCAGTGGACGCTGCGCGATGTCGCGCCGGCGATACGCGAGCACTTCGGCCTGAGCCCGAGCTGATGCGGAGGGCAACGGTCCTCTGCGCCCTCCTCCTCGCGCTGGTCGCAGCGCCTGCCACCGCGAAGTCCAACCCGGTCACCGAAGCCGAGGCGACCGCGATTGCCAGCCGCGATCCCAATGCGGTCGACCAGAAGCAGAAGAACCCGGGGCTGGCGCCGGTCGCGAGCATGGTCGACGGCAACTGGGAGGTCGCCTACTTCGCCGCCGGCGAGCAGGTGGCGCTGGTGATCGTCGACCCGCGCAGCGGCGAGGTGCGCGAGTCCTGGACCGGCGAGCAGGTGGCCTGGAAGATGGCCCGCGGCTACTCGGGCTCCTTCGGCCACAAGCTCAACGCCCCCTATGTCTTCCTGCCCCTCTGCGCCCTCTTCCTGATCGGCCTCCTCGACTGGCGCCGGCTCTGGCGGATCGCCAACCTCGACCTCCTCGTCCTGCTCGGCTTCGGCGTCTCCCATTTCTTCTTCAACCGGGCCCAGATCGGCGTCTCGGTCCCGCTCCAGTACCCGGTCCTGCTCTACCTCCTGGGCCGGGCGCTGTGGATCGGCTTCCGCGGCCGCGGCGAGGGCCTGCGCCCGGTCTGGCCCGTCGCCTGGATGCTGGTTGCCGCACTCTTCCTGATGGGCTTCCGGGTCGGGCTCAACGTCGCCGACTCGGGCGCGATCGACGTCGGCTACGCCAGCGTCGTCGGCGCCGACCGCGTCACCCACGGCGAACCGATCTACGACAACTTCCCCGAGGACGTCTCCCAGGGGGACACCTACGGCCCGGTCAACTACTACGCCTACGCCCCCTTCGAGCTGATCTGGCCCTGGTCGGGAAGCTGGGACGACCTGCCGGCCGCCCACGGCGCCGCGGTCGGCTTCGACCTCGCCACCTTCGCCTTCCTGATCGGGCTCGGCATCCGCATCCGCCCGGGGCCCGCCGGTCGCCGCCTCGCCGCGATCCTCGCCTTCGGCTGGGCCGCTTACCCCTACACCGCCTTCGCCCTGGAGTCGAACTCCAACGACACCCTGGTCGCGATGCTGCTCGCCGCCACCCTGCTGCTCCTCGCCAGACCGATGGCGCGCGGAGCGATGGCCGCCCTCGCCACCTTCGCCAAGTTCGCCCCCGCGCTGCTGGCGCCGATGCTGCTCACCTACGAATCGAGGAAGAAGCCGATCCTCTTCTTCGCCCTGGGCTTCGGAGCGGTGTCGGCCGCGGTCATGCTCTGGCCGGCAATCGACCCCGGCTTGCACACGGTCTACGACCGCACGATCGCCTACCAATCGGGTCGCGACTCTCCCTTCAGCATCTGGGGCCAGGCCCCATCCCTGGAGCCCCTCCGCATAGCGATCCTCGCCGCGACCGCGGCGCTGTCCCTATTCCTGGCCTTCCGTCCCAAGCGCAAGTCCCTCGTCCAGGTGGCGGCTTTCGGCGCCGCTCTACTGATCGCCCTGCAGCTGACGATGCAGCACTGGTTCTACCTCTACATCGTCTGGTTCTACCCGTTGCTCCTGGTGGCGCTGGCCGCTATCCCTGCGGCGGCACGGCGGGAACCATCACCTGCTCGAACGAGTCGGCCAGCCCGCGCTCGTTGACGTCGACGAGCGCTCCCATCACCCAGACGTCGTCCTCCGCGGTCTCGAACCGAGTCGGCATCTGGGTGATCAGCGACGCCAGCGCCTGCTCCGGCTTGACCCCCAGCACGCTGGTCCGCGACCCGGTCATGCCGACGTCGCAGATGAAGGCGGTGCCCTTCGGCAGCACCCGACCGTCGGCCGTCGGCACGTGGGTGTGGGTGCCGAAGACCGCGGCGACCCGCCCGTCGAGGTGCCAGCCCATCGCCACCTTCTCGCTGGTCACCTCGGCGTGGAAGTCGACGACGATCGCATCGGCCTCGACCTGGTCGAGGATGCCGTCGACGGTGTCGAAGGGCGAGCGGGCGACGTTGAGGCCGACGGCGCCGCTGAGATTGATCACCGCCACCCGCATCCCACCGGCCTCGACCACGGTGTAGCCGCGGCCGGGATTCCCGGCCGGGTAGTTGGCGGGACGGATGACGAGCCGCTCGCGTTCGAGGAAGTCGTAGGCCTCGCGGTGGCGGTAGACGTGGTTGCCGGTGGTGATGACGCCGGTGCCGACCCCGAAGAGGTCGTTGGCGGTGCGCTCGGTGATGCCGACGCCGCCGGCGGTGTTCTCGCCGTTGACGACGATCAGGTCCGGCGCGTGCTGCTCGCGCAGCGCCGGCATCGTCTCGCGCAGGCCGCGGCGGCCGGGGCTGCCGACGACGTCGCCGATGAAGAGAACGCGCATCGCCCGACCCTACCCGCCGCCGCTCAGACCGCGGCGAAGCGCTTCAGGGCGAGGCGGGCGAGGACGCCGTAGGCGGCGATCAGGATCGCCAGGTGCACCAGGGGCCCGCCGATGCCCGGGCCGGCCGAGTCGAGCGCCGCGGTCATCGCCTGCAGCGCCGGCTTGAAGGGGAAGACGGCGGTGAGGATCTCGATCAGGTCGAAGACTCCGGCGCCGACGGCCCCGGAGGGGATCAGCGAGAGGAAGGCGATCGGCAGGGTGACCATGAAGGCGAGCAGGGAGACCGCTCGGACCTCCCGCGCCGCCGCTCCGAGGGCCGCCCCGGCAGCGGCCAAGGCGCCTCCGCCGGCGAGGATCGCCACCACCCAGAGGCCGAAGCGGCTCCACGCCAGAGGCACGAACAACTGCATGCCGGCGAGCATCAGCAGGGTCACCGCCAGGCCGACGGCCATCCCCAGCAGCACCTTCTCTCCCAGCAGGGCGGCCGGTGAGATCAAGCCCCTGGTCAGCCGCGCGAAGGCGTTCTCCTCTCGCTCCAGCGCCAGCGAGCCGGCCACCAGCAGGACGGTGACGAAGGCCAGCGTCAGCGTCGCCGCGACCGCGATCGCAAAGATTTCCAGCGGTGGCGAGGAGCCGTTGACGACCTCCTTCTCGACCTCGATCGGCTGGGCGAGGCGTTCGATCAGCGGCCCGGCGACGTCGAGGTTGTCGCGAGCCCGTGAGGTGAAATCGGTGACCTGCGCGAGCGAGCTCGCGCAGCGGCCCCGCCGGCAGCGCCGGTCCCAGCGCTTCGAGGATCTGGGCGCTGGCGCGCAGGCCGAGGATCGGGATCGTCTGACCGAGCACCTCGAACCTGCCGCCGTCGATGAGCAGGTCGAGGTAGTTGCCGCCTTCGATCGCGATCCGCCGCGCGATCGCCAGGTTCGCCTGGGCCAGCAGGGTCGAGATGCGTTCGTCGACCAGCTGCGCCTTGACCGGGTCCTCCTCGTTGACGAGGACTTCGACCTTGGGCGTGCCCGGGGTCAGGGTGGAGAGCGAGTTGATCTGGTCGACCAGGTCGGCGGGGAGGATCAGCGCCGCCAGCACGTCACCCGACTCGACCTCCGCGACCGCCTCGTCGCGGTCCTCGACCTGGACGCACTCGACCCGCGCGCAGATCCGCTCGCTGACCCCCGCCGCCGGCAGTTGCCGGCCACCGACGCTGACGCGGGTATCGGCGGGGACCTCGTTGAGGAAGGCGACCCGCGGCTTCTCCGGCCCGCGGGAGATCGCGAACCCGACCAGGACCGCGATCAGCACCGGGTAGAGGACGAGCAGGACCGCCTGCAGGGGCGAGCGGCGCAGGATCTGCAGGTCCTTGAGCAGCAGCCAGCGCATGCGCTCAGTGCCCCCGGTGCTGGAGGTAGGCGACGAAGGCGGTCTCGAAGTCGCGGTCGGCCGACTCCGGCGCCTCGCTGCGAACCGCCTCGCGCAGCTCCTCGGCCAGGCCGTCGAAGAGCGACTCGCCGTCGGCGAGGACCAGCAGGCGCCGGCCGTAGCGCTCGGCCTCCTGGATGTCGTGGGTGGAGAAGATCACCGTCGTTCCCCCTCCGGCGAGGCCGGAGACGAACTCCCACAGCCGCGCCCGCTGGCGCGGGTCGAGGCCGACGCTGGGCTCGTCGAGAAGCAGAACCGCCGGCCGCGAGAGCAGGCCGATGGCGATGTTGATCCGCTGCTGGTTGCCGCCGGAGAGGCGGGCGACGATCTCCTTCCGCCGCTCGCCGAGCCGGCAGAGCTCCAGCATCTCCTCGGTCGAGGCGTGCGGGTCCTCATGGCCCTCCAGCCGCGCGAACAGCAGCAGGTTCTCCTCCACGGTCAGCCGCCGGTAGAGCGCCGCCTGCTGGGGCACCCAGCCGACCGTTCCCTCCGCGACCCCCAGCTCGCCGGCATCGGGCTTGACGATCCCGGCGAGGATCGACAGCAGCGTCGTCTTGCCGGCCCCGTTCGGACCGATGATCGCGACCAGCTCGCCCGGCTCGGCGGCGAGGTCGACGCCCCTCAAAGCCTCCCTGTCCCCGTACCTCTTGACCAGCCCCCGTGCCCGCACCCGGGGAACGCTACTGCCTAAACTCGCCTGTCCATGCCCTTCCCGAGCACTCGCCTGCGCCGCCTGCGGCGCACGGACACCCTGCGCGGCCTGGTCCGCGAGACCGAGCTCTCGCCGGCGCACCTGATCCAGCCCGTCTTCGTCGTCGCCGGCGAGGGGATCCGCGAGGGGGTCGAGTCGATGCCCGGGATCGAGCGCTTCTCGATCTCGGGCCTGGTCGAGGAGGCCGGAGAGATCGCCGCCGCCGGCGTCGGCGCGATCCTGCTCTTCGGCGTCCCGGCCGCCAAGGACGAGTCCGGCTCCGGCGCCTACGACGACGAGGGCGTCGTGCAGATGGCGGTCCGCGCCCTCAAGGAGGCCCACCCCGAGCTGGCCGTGATCACCGACGTCTGCCTCTGCGAGTACACCTCGCACGGCCACTGCGGCTTCGTCCGCGACGGCGAGGTCGACAACGACATCACCGTCGAGCTGCTGGCGAAGACCGCGATCTCCCACGCCGAGGCCGGCGCCGACGCGGTCGCGCCAAGCGACATGATGGACGGCCGCATCGGCTCGATCCGCTTCCAGCTCGACGAGGAGGGCCACTCCGGCACCCCGATCGTCGCCTACAGCGCCAAGTACGCCTCCGCCTTCTACGGTCCCTTCCGCGACGCCGCCGGTTCGACCCCCGAGTTCGGCGATCGCCGCGGCTACCAGATGGACCCGGCCAACGCGGCCGAAGCCGTGCGCGAGGCCGAGCTCGACCTCGACGAGGGCGCCGACATGCTGATGGTGAAGCCGGCGACCCCTTATCTGGACGTCGTGCGCCGGATCAAGGACGCGACCGCCGCCCCGGTCGCCGCCTACCACGTCTCCGGCGAGTACTCGATGCTGAAGGCCGCCGCCGCCAACGGCTGGATCGAGGAGCGCCCGGCGGTGCTGGAGACCCTGACCTCGATCCGCCGCGCCGGCGCCGACGCGATCGTCACCTACTACGCGAAGGAGGCCGCTCCGTGGCTTCGGTGAAGGTGCCCCAGTCGAAGGCGCGCTCGCGCAGGGACGGCTCGGCGATCCCGCTCGACGAGACCGACAAGCGGCTGATGAACCTGCTGCAGTCGAGCTTCCCGATCGACCCCGAGCCCTTCGCCCTCGTCGCCTCCGAGGCCGAGCTGGAGCTCGACGACGTGCTGGCCCGCACCCAGCGCCTGCTCGACGGCCGCATCATCCGCGAGATCACGCCGATCTTCGACACCCGCGCGCTCGGCTACGAGTCGATGCTGGTGGCGGCCAAAGTCGACGGCGAGCATCCCCAGCGCGCCGCCCAGATCGTCAACTCGCACCCGGGCGTCTCCCACAACTACCTGCGCACCCACGACTTCAACCTCTGGTTCACGATCGCCACCCCGCCCGACTCCGAGCTCGGGCTGGCCGGCACGCTCGAGGCGCTGATGCGGGAGACCGGCGCCGAGTCGATGCGGGAGCTGCCGACCCTGACCCTGTTCAAGATCAACATGAACCTGGAGATGGAGAAGGGCACCGAGGCGCTCGCCGCCGCCGCGGTCGAGGCGGCCCCGCCGCGCGAGCTCGAGGCGCAGCCCTACGACGAGGACGACATCGCCCTGATCCGAGCCCTGCAGGGCCCGATGGCCGCGGTCGAGCGTCCCTACGACGAGGCCGCCGCGGAGCTCGGCATCGAGACCGAGGCGCTGCTCGAGCGTCTGCGGGCGATGGTCGACCGCAAGATCCTGCGCCGCGTCGCGGCGATCCTCTACCACCGCCGCGCCGGCTTCTCGGCCAACGGCATGGGCGTCTGGAAGGTGCCGGAGGAGGAGATCATGGAGGCCGGCGCCCGCATGGCCTCCTTCCGCGGCATCTCCCACTGCTACCAGCGGCCGACCTACGAGGACTGGCCCTACAGCGTCTTCACGATGGCCCACGGCCGCTCCAAGGAGGAGTGCGACGCGATCCTCGACTCGATCGCCGAGGAGTGCGGGATCGGCCCCGAGGGACGCGCCACCCTCTACTCCTCGACCGAGTACAAGAAGATCCGCCTCCACTACTTCACGGACGACTACGCCGCCTGGGAGGCCGAGCATTCCTAGTTCCGAGGGGCTGTACGAGCGCGCCCTGCGCGTTCTCCCCGGGGGCGTCAACTCGCCGGTGCGGGCGATGCGGCAGATCGGCCGCGAGCCGATCTTCGTCGAGCGCGGCGAGGGCTGCGAGCTGATCGACGTCGACGGCAACCGCTACCTCGACTGGGTCGGGTCCTGGGGGCCGCTGATCCTCGGCCACGCCGAGCCGACGGTGGTGTCGGCGGTGATCGAGGCGGCCAAGCGTGGGACCAGCTACGGCGCGGCGACCGCGGCCGAGGTCGAGCTGGCCGAGGAGGTCGTCGCCCGGGTCCCCACCGCCGAGATGGTGCGGATGACCAGCTCCGGCACCGAGGCGGCGATGAGCGCCGTGCGCCTGGCCCGCGCCGTCAGCGGCCGCGAGGTCGTGGTCAAGTTCGCCGGCGCCTACCACGGCCACTCCGACGGGCTGCTGGCCGACGCCGGCTCCGGCCTCGCCACGCTCGGGGTCCCGGGCAGCCCCGGCGTCACCGCGGCCCAGGCGACGGCGACCGTCGTCGTCCCCTGGAACGATCGCGAGGCGGTGGCGCGGGCCCTCGAGGAGCACCCGGTCGCGGCCCTGCTCGCCGAGCCGATCGCCGCCAACATGGGCGTCGTCCCACCCGCCGAGGGCTTCCTCGAGTTCCTCCGCGGCGCCACTCGCGAGGCCGGCGCGCTGCTCGTCTTCGACGAGGTGATCACCGGCTTCCGCGTCGCCCGCGGCGGCGCCCAGGAGCTCTACGGGGTCGAACCCGACCTGACCGTGCTCGGCAAGGTGCTCGGCGGCGGCCTGCCGGCGGCGGCCTTCGCCGGCCCGCGCCAGACGATGGAGCGGATCGCCCCCGCCGGCGACGTCTACCAGGCGGGCACCCTCTCCGGCAACCCGCTGGCCGTGGCCGCCGGCCTGGCGACCCTGGCCCAGCTCGACGCCGCCGCCTACGAGCGGCTCGGCGCCCTCACCGATCGCCTCGCCGACGGCTTCGCGGCGCTTGCCGCCGACCGCCCGCTGCAGGTCGCCTCCGCCCCCGGCCTGGCCACGCTCTTCTTCAGCCCCGAGCCGGTGCGCGACTTCGACGGCGCCCGCGCCTGCGACACCGAGGCCCACGCCCGCTTCTGCCGCGCCATGCTCGACCGCGGCGTCTACCCGCCGCCATCCCAGTTCGAGGCCTGGTTCGTCTCCCTCGCCCACGACGAGGCGGACCGTCGACCGCACCCTCGAAGCCGCCGCCGAGTCGCTCGTGGAGGCGCTGGGATGAGCGACCCCGCCGCCGCCCTGCGCGACCTCGCGGCTCAGCTGCGCGCGGAGGACACGCCGATCTCCCCGCACGTCGTCGAGCCCGCCGGGCCGCCGACGCTGGGCGTTCTCGCCGCCGCCGGCCCCCGCACGCGGCGGACCCGGCGAGTACGCCCTCGTGGTCGAGGCGGTCCACGAGGGCTACCTCCTGCATTACGGCGAGCCGCGCCTGCTCGCCGGCCACGACGACGACCTGGCCTGCTCGCCGGCGACTACCTCTATGCCCTCGGCCTCGACCGCCTCGCCGCCCTCGGCGACCAGCGCGCCGTCAGCATCCTCAGCGACCTGATCGCCGCTGCGCCCAGCTCCACGCGAGGGCGACCCGGGCCCGACTCCCAGGGCTGTGGGACGAGGCCGCCCGCGAGATCGCCGGTGCCCCGGCTCAGCTCAGCTGAATTGGGACGAGTCGATCAGGCAGTAGTCGAATTCGAAGCCGAGCACGGGGTTGTTGGCGACGTTGCCGTTGTGGGTGAGCTGCACCGAGAGGGTCTGCGCCTGCGTCTTCTTGCCGGCCTTCAGCGCTTTGCCGATTTCGGCGAGGAACTTCTTCTCGGTATCGAGATAACCGAGCCACTTGTTCAGCTTCGTCGCGTCGGCCGGCGGCTGCGGCACCGCGCGGAGCTGCGCGATGGCCTTGCCGAAGGCGCTCGAGGCCTGCGCGAACTGGCCGGCGGCGACCGCGAGCTGCCCCTGCTTGATCTTGTTGCGGACGCCGGCGAGAATCTGTTCGTTGGACTTGGTGTTCTGCTTGCAGATCGGCTCGACCGGGGCGACGTAGCTTTCACGGGTCTGGGTCGGCGAGGTCGCCGCGAGCGCGCCCGCCGCGAGGAGCGCGACGGCAAGCAGCGCGACGGCGGCGACCGAGACGAGTCTTCGGAACCACGGCTGATGATCTGCATCGGATTGCTCCCTGAATCGAGTAAAGCCGTCGTTCCTAACTCCCATCGGCCGGCTCCGAAGGATGGTACAGCGGTGATCCAAGACCATGCCGACGTCGGCGATGCGCGCCAACGCAATAGACTGCGCTGGTCGATCCTCGAAGCGACGTGGCTGACGACGCGGACAAGATGAACGGGGCCGAAGAGGCCCCCCGGCAGCAGCGGGATAAGCCCGACCCCCCGGCTACTTCGAGGGCGAGTCGATGACCCGCCGCCGCGCCTTCACGATCGCCGCCCAGGGCCTCGGCGGGGTCGCCGGCGCCGCGATCGTCCTGCCCGCCGTCGGCTTCGCGGTCGCGCCGATCTTCCACCGCGGCAAGGAGCGCTGGGAGGCGGTCGGCCCGATCGGCGACTTCGTCGAGGACACCTACCGCCAGGTCGTCTTCACCGAGACCGAGGGGATCGGCGACGCCGGCAAGACGACCGCCTACATCCGCAAGGGCTCCAAGCAGTTCGACGAGGACCCAAGCTCCTTCGTCGCCGTCTCCAACCGCTGCGTCCACCTCGGCTGCCCGGTCCGCTTCGTCGAGGCCGCCGGCAACTTCATCTGCCCCTGCCACGGCGGCGTCTACGACTTCCAGGGCAAGCGGATCGGCGGCCCGCCGGTGCGCCCGCTCGACCAGTTCCAGACCCGGATCCGCAACGGCCAGGTCGAGGTCGGCCCGCGCTACAGCGTCACCTCTCAGCTCGAGCCGGTGCGCGCCCGCGACCCCGGCGAGTTCACCGGCGGCATCTGGGAATACCTCTACCCGCCCCGTCCCTCTACCTTCCCGCCGCCCTGATGCCGAAACTCGCCGCAAGATCCCCGACTCCATGGTCCCGGCGCCGCTGCGCAAACCGGCCAAGCCGGGCGCGGGCGGCGACGCCAAAGGCCAGGCGCCCGCCGACCTCAAGACCTCGCCGCCCGAGCGGCCGACGCACGTCGCAGAAACTGACCGACCAGGCCAAAGAGGCCCCAGCCGACGTCCTCGCCTGGGTCGACCAGCGCACCGGCGCCACCGGCTTCCTCACCGGGATGCTCTACCGCAAGGTGCCGAAGGGGACCAACTGGTTCTACACGCTCGGCTCCGCCACCCTCTTCGCCTTCATCGTGCAGGCGGTCACCGGCGTCTTCCTGGCGATGTTCTACACGCCGTCGACGACCCAGGCCTACGCCTCGATCGCCCACATCAACAACGAGGTCCCGCTCGGCGCCCTCGTGCACGGGATGCACAAATGGGGCTCGAGCGTGATGGTGATCCTGATCTTCCTGCACATGGGCCGCACCTTCTTCTTCGGCGCCTACAAGTACCCGCGCGAGCTCAACTGGGTGATCGGCGTCGTGCTGCTGATCCTGACGATGACGATGGCCTTCACCGGCTACCTGCTGCCGTTCGACCAGCGCTCCTTCTGGGCCTCGGTCGTCGGCATCAACATCAACGGCACCGGCCCGATCGTCGGCCCCTACCTGAGCGACTTCCTGCGCGCCGGCCCTGAGCTCGGCGCGACCACCCTCTCGCGCTTCTACGCGATCCACATGCTGCTGCTGCCGGGCGCGATCATCGCCCTGATCGGCGCCCACCTGTACCTGGTCGTCAAGCTCGGCACCACGGCGCCGCCCTGGGTGCGCGCCGAGAAGCCGAAAGTCGCCGCCCCGGTCTCCGCAGCTCGACGCCGGCGTCGAGAGCAACGGCCGCGGCAACGGAGCCGCGCCCATCCCATGAAGCCGCAGGACAAGCAGGCATACCTCGAGGAGTACGAGCTCCTGAAGAAGAAGGGCAAGCCGTTCTTCCCCTACGCGGTGCTGAAGGACTCGGCGATGGCGCTGATCGTCGTCGCCGTGATCATCGCGATGTCGCTGATCCTCGGCGCCGAGCAGGGCCCGAAGGCGGACCCGACCTCGACCACCTACGTGCCCCGGCCCGAGTGGTACTTCTTCTTCCTCTTCGAGGTCCTGCGGGTGATCAAACCGCCGGAGCTGGTCCCGATCGCGACGATCGGGATCCCGACGATCTGCATGGTCCTGCTGCTGCTGCTGCCGTTCTACGACCGCGGCCCCGAGCGGCGCCCGGAGCGCCGCCCGATCGCCACCACGGCGGGCGTGCCTGACGATCGTCGCGATGGGCTACCTCACCTACCTCGGCGCGATCGGCGGCTCGCCGACCGAGATCGAGATGGAGGTGGCGCCGCAGTACGAGGCCGGCAAGGAGGTCGTCGCCGGCGCCGGCTGCCTCGCCTGCCACAAGATCGGCGAGAACGGCAACCACGGTCCGGGGCCGGACCTGACCCACATCGCCGCGCGGGTGCCGCGGGCGGCGATCATGCGCTCGGTCGAAATCGGGCCGGGCATCATGCCCTCCTTCCGCGACCTGCCGCCGAAAAAGCTCAACGAGCTGGCCGACTTCCTCTCCTCGCTCGACTGAGCGCTCAGGCCGCGCATCTCGGAGCGGCCTGGAGTCGCTCCGTAGCTCCGCTACGCTCGCATCCACTGACCTGCGCCCGCCACGCTGGCCGGGTGCCCTGACGCGAATGGACACGCTCAACGACAACCGCCACTCCGCCGAGTTCGCGGGGCAGGTCAACCGCATGTTCGACCGGGTCGCGGGGCGCTACGACGCGCTGAACTCGGTGATGACGGCGGGGCTGCACCACCGCTGGCGCGAGCGGGCCGCCGAGCGCGAGCCGAGCTCTCGCCCGGCGATTCGGCGCTCGACGTCTGCTGCGGCACCGGCGACCTCGCGCTCGAGCTCGCCGGCCGCGTCGCCCCGGGCGGCCACGTCGTCGGCTGCGACTTCTCCGAGCCGATGCTCGACCTCGCCCGCGAGAAGGCCGCCGAGCGCGCGGCCACGGAGTGTCCGCTTCGAGTGGGCCGACGCGCTCGAGCTCCCCTACGACAGCGAGCCGCTTCGACGCCGTCACGGTCGGCTTCGGCGTCCGCAACCTCGCCGACCTCGACCGCGGCCTGAGCGAGATGGCGCGGGTCCTGAAGCCGGGCGGACGCGCGGTGGTCCTCGAGATCACGCAGCCGACCCGGCCGCCGCTCTCGGCCTTCTACTCGCTCTGGTTCGACCGCATCGTGCCGCTGCTCGGCGCCTTCTCCGGCGACCCCGAGGCCTACTCCTACCTGCCCGAGTCGGTGCGCAGCTTCCCCGGCCCGCGCGGGCTGGCGGAGAAGATGGACCGCGCCGGGTTCGAGCGGATCCGCTACACGGTGCTCGCCGGCGGGATCATCGCGATCCACAGCGGCGCCAAAGCGCGCGGGTGACCCGACGCTCGGCCGTGCCGCCGCCGGTGACGGCGGTGCTCGACGCGTCGAGCCGCTGGCTGCCGGCGCGGCTGGGCGAGGTCGAGGAGCAGCTGCGGGAGGCGGTCGCGGAGCACGGCGAGCTGCTCGCCGAGGACGCGAGCGCGACCCTTGCGGCCGGCGGCAAGCGGCTGCGGCCGATGCTGGTCCTGCTCTGCGCCGGGCGAGGCCGGCGGCGCCGCCGCGGTCGCGCGCGGCGACGGCGATCGAGCTGTCCACATGGCCACCCTGGTCCACGACGACGTGCTCGACGAGGCGCCGCTGCGCCGCGGCGGCCGACCGTGGCCGCCAGCTCGGGCCGCGAGCCGCGCCGTCGCCACCGGCGACCTGCTCTTCTCGCGCGCCTTCGCCCTGCTCGCCGAGCGCGGGCGACGGCCGCGCCGTCGCCCTCCTCGCCGACGCCTCGGTCGCCTTGGCGCAGGGCGAGCTGGCGCAGCGCCACGACGCCTTCGACCTGACGATCTCCGAACAGCGCTACCTCGACCGCTGCCGGCTGAAGACCGCGAAGCTCTTCGAGTGCGCCTGCCTGCTCGGGTCACGACGACGAGCAGCTGCGCGGGTTCGGCGCCGACATCGGCCTCGCCTTTCAGCTGCTCGACGACGTCCTCGACGTCGCCGGGCCGCCGGAGCGGACCGGCAAGGCCCGCGGCGACCGACCTGCTCGACGGCACGATCACCCTGCCGTTGATCGAGGCCGCGAGCGGCGGACCCGGGCATCGCGAGGTCGACCTGCACGGCCTCGACCGCGCCGGGGCCGAGGCGCTCTGCGACCGGATCGCCGCCACCGGCGCCCTCGAGCGGGTGCGCGCGCGGGCGCTGGAGATGGTGGCGGCGGCGAAGCGCCGGCTCGAGCGGCGCCGAGCTTCGAGCCCGAACAGCGGCAGCTGCTGGAGCTCGTCGCCGACGGCGTCGTCCAGCGCTACAGCTGAGGCGGGCCTAGGAGAAGTCGTCGGCGGCGATCAGGTCCGCGGCGAGCGCGGCGACGAAGGCGTCGGCCATGTCGCGCCATGTTCGCGTGCTCGAGCGCCTTCAGCTCGTCGGCGAGCTCGTGGGCGCCGAAGTCGAGCTGCTCGTCGAAGGCGTCGATCTCACGCTCGCCGTGGACTCCCTGGCAGGACCACTCGCACTCGGGGCAGCGCCGCCAGACCCGCCAGTGGGCCCGGTCCCCTGCCTGCTCCCAGCAGGTCGGCTGCACCAGGCCCGAGCCGCACTCGGGACAGATGTGCAAGTGCCGTGCCCTGGCTTCGGTCTGGTTGTGGCTCGGGCTCGTTCATTCGTTACCTATCGAACCCCACTCGAGGCGCACTTGATCCGCACTTTTCCGCGAAAGATCCTCGACGAAACCCAACTACCGGGTATCCAATTGCGCAACTCGACGCTGATCCGGCGCGCTCCTGGCCGCCGTTACCATTGTCAGATGCTCGGAAACATCGGAACCCTAGAGATCGCGATCGTCCTGATCATCGCCCTGATCGTCTTCGGCCCGAAGCGCCTGCCGGAGCTCGGCAGCGCGCTCGGTCGCGGGATCCGCGAGTTCGAAGGCATCGTCACCGGCGACGAGTCCGACGACGACGAGGACGACCTCAAGGCGATCGGCGCCTCGAAGCCGCGCAGACTCCCGCCGAGCGAGCCGGCCGAGCCCGAGGTCGTCCACGACAAACGCAGCTGAGGCGCGACCGGGATGGCCCGCCGCGTCAAGGCGGTCTCCCACGAGGATCGCCTCACCCTCGTCGAGCACCTCGACGAGCTGCGCGTCCGCATCGTCGTCTGCTTCGTCGTCTTCGGCGTCGCCCTGGCGCTCTGCTTCTGGCAGAACCACCTGCTGCTGGAAATCGCCGCCGGGCCGCTGCCGGACGACCACGAGCAGCTGCTCACCTTCGGCGTCACCGAGCCGTTCACGACGACGCTGACCGTCTCCGCCTACGGCGCCCTGATCCTCTCGATGCCGGTCCTGCTCTACCAGGTCTACGCCTACGTGCTGCCGGCCTTCAGCGAACGCCGAGCGCCGGACGGTGCTGCCGATCCTGCTCCTCTTCCCGGTCCTCTTCCTGGCCGGCATCGCCTTCGCCTACTTCGTGGTGATGCCGGCCGCGGTCAAGTTCCTGCTGAACTTCAACGACAGCCAGTTCAACATCCAGGTCCGCGCCCGCGACTACTACAGCTTCTTCTCGACGACGATGCTCGCCGGCGGGCTGATCTTCCAGCTGCCGCTGGCGATCCTCGCGGTCACCCGGCTCGGCATCGTCAGAGTCGAGCAGCTCGCGGGCCAACCGCCGCTACGCCTACCTGGTGATCGCGATCGTCGCCGCGGCCCTGCCCGGCGTCGACCCGATCTCGATGCTGATCGAGATGGTGCCGCTGCTTGTTCTGTATGAGTTGAGTATCTTGCTGGCTCGGGCCTTTGGACGGCCGGGAGAATCGGGAGGCATGGCGGAGCCCTCTACTCAGGAGCATTGAGCAGCTGATGGCAAAAAAAGACGGCGAGCGCAGGATGGTCTTCGACACCGGGGGACGCCGCAAGGACGTCGTCAAAGTCGTCTACGCGGTTCTCGCCGTGCTGATGGGCCTCAGCCTCCTCCTCGTCGTCGGCCCGGCGCCGCTCAGGACATCTTCGGCGTCGAGAACGAAGTCAGCAGCGCCGCCGACCAGTTCGAAGACCAGGCCGAGCGGGCCGAACGGAAACTGCGAAAAGACTCGGAAGACCCGGCGCTGCTGCTGGGCCTGACCCGAGCGCGGATCAACGCCGGCAACTCACTGGCCGCCGTCAACCCCGAAACCGGCGGAATCGAATACACCGTCGGAGTCTCGTCAGCAGCTGGAAGCGGCGAGCGAAGCCTGGTCGAAGTACCTGAAAGCGACTGGCGAGCCGAATCCGGGCGCTGCCCAGCTGATGGCCGGCGGCCTGTTCGCGCTGGCGCAGACGTCCCGCACCGGCGAATGAAGCCAAAGCGAACCTGCGCGCCGCGGCGAAGGCGCAGCAGATCGTCGCCGACACCCGCCCCAGCCTCGGCAGCCTGAGCACCCTGGCGATCTACCGCTACTACTCCTTCGACTACAAAGGGGCGGCGGAAGCACGCAAGCAAGCCGCCGACCTACGCCAACACCAAGTTCGAACGGGAAAACCTCGACAAAGAACTCGACCAGATCAGCAAACGCGGCCACGAATTCGAGAAACAGCTGGCCGAATTCGAGAAAGAAGCCAAGCGAGCCCAGGCGAACGGCGAATCGCCCCTCGCCAACCCGCTCGGCGAAAGCAACCCGCTCGCTTCCCCCTAGGAGCGCGCGGAATGGGCCGCGAAGGACTCGAACCTTCAACCTTGAGCTTAAGAGGCTCCTGCTCTAACCAGTTGAGCTAGCGGCCCTGGGGCGGCAAGTATAGGAAGCCATGGCCTCCCGGCGGAGCGCCCGGCCTAGCGGGCGGTACAGGCCTTTTCGACGCTGCCATCGACGATCGTGCCGTCGGCGAAGCTGAAGCGGCCGCGAGTCCGCAGGATGCCGTCAGAGCAGTGGGCGGCAGACGTAGCTGCGGCGCTGGCCGCCGACGCTGAAGCGGCGGCCGATCTCGACCTCGACGCGAGTGATTGCACCGAGCCCGCCGGCAATCGGCGGGATCGCGAGGGTGGCCCGGTAACGGAACGGCCCGGGACGGCGCTCGATCGGGACGAGGATCGCGAAGGTCTGGATCGCCACCGCGGCGATACGGGCGTGGAGGACCAGGGTCGGGTGGCCTTCCTGGGAGGGCCCGTTGAAGATCGTCAACGGCGAGCTGACCGGGGCCGCGCCATCGGCGAGGCCGATCAAGCGCCTCGACCTTCCCTGTGCCGACGATCGCCCCGGCGCAGACCTGGCGCGCCTGCCTTCGGTGTCCACATCCGCCACCTGCCCGGGCGGCGCAGCTCGGCAGGCCGCCGGCGCTGAGGCGCCCGTCGCGGTCGAAGTCGATCACCGCTGTTTCCAGGGCGACCGGTTTGCCGCCGCCTTTGGCGGCGATGTCGAAGTAGCCATGGAAGTCGATCGGTGCGAACCGGTGCCGCGGCAGTGAGCGCGGCTGGAAGCCGCCGTCGGCCCGGAGAACGATGCTGTTGACCTTGACCAGCGCCCCGTCGGCGGCGGCGTGGGCCGCCAGCAGCGCCGCCAGGGCGCAGCAGAGGGTTATCGCCCGGCTCAGCCTGCCACGTGGCATGGCGAGGTCAGGGTGCCGGGGAAGAAGCTGCCGTCGGTGAAGCGGAGCATGCCGTGAACCTGCAGGCGTCCGCCCTCGCAGTGGGCGTTGGTGTAGCCGACCGTCTTGCCGCCGCGCTTCCAGGTTTTGCCCACAGTCGCCTGGGCGAGAGTCGCCGCGCCGTAGCCGGCGGCGATCTCCGGCATCTCGATCTCGATGCGGAAGCCGTAGCGGCCCTGGTGGATCCGTTCGACCGAGAATCGGGACCAGCAGCGTCTTCGGCACCGGGATCGTCTCGTAGGCGTGGGCGATCAGGCTCGGCTTGCCGCTCTCGGGCGGGGCGTTGAAGAAGGTCAGCGGCGTGGAGATCGTTGCCGGCGGCGCGCCGGGGAGGCGGACGTCGGCCTTGCCGATCCCTTCGCCGACGATCGCCCCGGCGCAGCGTTTACGCGCCACCGGGGGAGTGGTGCCGGCGAGCTTCGCCACCGTGCAGACCGGCAGGCCCCTGGTGTCGATCGAGCCGTGTTTGTCGAAGATGAAGGTGAGCTCTTTCAGCGCCGGTGGCTGCGAGCCGTCGGTGGTGTTGATCCGGGTCACGCTTTCCACGTCCACCGGGGCGTTCCCCCGCGCGGGCAGGGCTCGAGGCGAGATGCCGGCGGTTGCGCTCACCATCGTCTCGTCGATTTCGATTTTCAGCGCGTAGGCGCTGGCACACACGAGCAGCCCGGCAAGGCTTGCGGCGGCGACGGTCCTGAGTAGCTTCCCCCTCATATTCCTCATAACCAGGCTAGCGACCGGTTAGCTGCGGTCGACCGTCGTGCACCCTTAACACAGTCTTCCGCATCTGTTCGCCCCCTCCCCTCGCCCGAGTCGCCAAACTACCATGCGTGCCTAGGAGGACGAGCAGGGGCCGGCCGGATTCCGCGGGAACGGATTCGGGGGATCGCCCACCATTGACGCTGCGCCACCCGCGTGCCGTTTTGGCCGTCGCGGCGCTGGTGCTCGCCATCCTCGGAGTGATTGGCACCGGTGTCGAGGAGAGGCTCGAGCCGACCACGCTCAACATCCCCGGCAGCGAGTCCTCGCGCTCCAACGAGCTTCTGCGAGAGCATTTCGGCGCGGCGATGCCGTTCGCGATCCTGCTGCGGGGCCCGGCGGCCGAGCTCGACCGGCAGGGGCCCGCCCTGGTCCGGGCGCTGCGCCAGGACCCGGAGGTCACCACCCTCTCGCCGTGGGACAGGGGGTCGGTCGTCGACTTGCGCCCGACCCCGCGGCGGGCACTGATCCTCGCCGACTTCCACAACGAGATCAAAGAGGCCGTCAACGAGACGGTGCCGAAGCTCGATCGGACCCTCGAAGAGCAGATCCACCCGCCGGTCCGGGCCACCCAGACCGGCTTCGCGTCGATCTCGAGAGCGCTCCAGGAGCGTTCGATCGACGCCAGCGAGCGCGGCGAGCTGATCGCCTTCCCGTTCCTGCTGATCGTGCTGCTGCTCGTCTTCCGCTCGCCGATAGCCGCCGCGATTCCACTCGGATTCGGCGTCCTGACGGTGATCGCGTCGCGGGGGATCCTCCATCTGGCCTCGTCGTGGTTCGACATCGACGCCTTCGCCCTCACCGTCTGCTCGATGATGGGGCTGGCCCTCGGCGTCGACTACGCGCTGCTGATGGTCTCCCGGTTCCGCGAGGAGCTCGCCGCCGGCTTGTCGCCGTTGGAGGCGGCGCGGATCACGCGCCGCACCGCCGGCCGCACGACGCTGTTCGCGGGCAGCACCCTGCTGCTCTCGATGCTGGTATCGGTCTTCATCCTGCCCGGCTCGCTGCTGGCCTCGCTGGCGGGCACGCTGATGATGGTCGTGATCCTCACCGTGATCATCTCCACCATCCTCGCCCCGGCTGTGCTGGCGCTGCTCGGGCCCAACGTCGACCGCTGGCGAGTCGGCTCCGCCCCGAACGGGCGATCGCGGCTGATGACGTGGGTGTCGGCGGCATTGAAGCGGCCGGTGCTCGCCGCGGCCCTGATCGGCGGCGCCGTGCTCCTCCTGGCGGCGCCCGCGATCGGCCTCCAGACCGGTCCGCCCAGCCCCGAACAGCTGCCCGAGGACGACGCTGCTCGCCAGGACGCCGAGCTGATCGCCAAGGTGACGGCACCGGGATACGAAGCCCCCTACTCGGTCGTCGCGGTGACCGACGAAGGCGCCATCACCGACGCCAAGTACCTGGACGCGCTCGATCGCTTCCAGCACCGGGTCGCGGCATTGCCGGGGGTGCAGGCGGTGGTCGGTCCGGGCCAGGTCTCGAGGCGGGTCGCGCCGCTGCAGAGAACCGGCAACGCGATCTTCGCCTCCGAGGGCAACATCGGCCCGGTCAAACAGCTCGGTCGGCTCGGACGCAGCCTCGGCGTAGCGGCCGGCGGGGTCGAGCAGCTCCGCGGCGGCATCTCTGAAGCGAGCGACGGCGCCGGCCTCCTGGCCCAGGGATCCGACCGCGCGGCGGAGGGGGCGCAGCTGATCGCCAACGGCCTCGGCCGGGCGACCAGTGGCAGCCAGCGGGCGACGGAGGCCCTGGACCGGTTCGCGAGTGGCGCCAAACGCCTGGCCGTCGCCCAGGAACGGGCGGCGCTCGGGGCCCTGCAGCTGAAGTTCGCGACGCGGGACGTCGGCGGCGCCAATCTGCGCTTCAACGCGCTCAACCGCTCACGCAAACTGGAAAAGTCGCTGAAGAAGGACGCGAACGGGACGCTGCCGCGGCTGCTGGCGCCGACGAGGGTCGCCGACGAACAGCTGAAGGCGGCGCTGACCCAGCTGGAGGGGATGACCATCGGCAAGGAAGACCCGAACTACGCGGCGACGCTGGACGCGGTCCGGCGGGCCACGGCGGCGGTCAGCGGCGTCGATCCGGCCAGCGGAGCTCCCTACGAAGACGGTTATAGGGGCTTGCCCGCCGAACTCGAAGCGCTGCAGGCGCGGCTGCTCGAGGACATCGAGGAATCGAAGCACGTCACCGATTGGCTGGAGTCGACGCTGATCAACCTGGAGAAAGTCGCCAACGCCGCCAAGCGGCTCTCCGAAGGTCTCAACGAGATCTCTGCCGGCGGCAAGAAATTGGCCGCCGGCGCCGCGCGCCTCGACCGCGCGGCGCAGAGCCTCGGCGAGGGTCTGGCCAGCCTCAGCGGCGGCGCGGTGGCTCTGGTCGGCGGCATCGACCGTCTCAGCGGCGGCGCCGAAGCGCTGGAAGACGGTTTGGCGGAAGCGGCCGAGCGCTCGGCGCCGATTCAGAGCGGCCTCGAGCGCGCCAGCGTGCAGGTCATCGCCGGCAAGGCCCGGATCAACCGCCAGGCGCGCCGCGCCGGTCGGGGATCGCCGAACCTGTTCAACTCCGGCTACTTCGTCCTCTCGGCGCTCGACGGGGCGCCACCGCGGACCCGTGAAGCGGTGGGCACGACGATCGACCTGCGCCACGGTGGACAGGCGGCGACGATGCTGGTGATCTCCCGGTACTCCTTCAACACGCCCGGCTCGATCAGGCTCAACAAGCAGCTGGACAGGGACGCGGCGGAGCTGGCCGAGGAAACCGGTCTGACCACCGGTGTCGCCGGCGGCGCCGCCCAGCTCAACGACTACAGCCGGGTCACTCGGGCCACCATCCCGACCGTGGTGGCGGCGATCACGCTCGTCACCTTCCTCGTCCTCGTCCTCGTCCTGCGGGCGCTGCCGCTGGCGGCGCTGGCGGTCGGGCTCAACCTGCTCACGGTGGGGGTCGCCTTCGGCATCCTCACGCTGCTCTCCAACGTCCCCGCCGACCTGCCGCTGGGAGGGCACGAATACATCGATGCGGTCGGCGCGGTGATGATCTTCGGGATCGTCTTCGGGCTGTCGATCGACTACGCGGTGTTCCTGCTGATCCGCATGCGGGAGCACTACGACGTCCATGGCGACAACGCCGCCGCGATCGAATTCGGCCTCGAGAAGACCGCCAGGGTGATCACCGGCGCGGCGGTGATCATGATGGCGGTCTTCATCGCCTTCGCTGGCTCCTCGCTGGCCACCGTCAGCCAGCTCGGCGTGGGCCTGACCGTGGCCGTGATCCTCGATGCCACCGTGGTCCGAATCGTCCTGCTGCCGGCGCTGATGCTGCTGATGGGCGACCGCGTCTGGTGGCTCCCGCGCAGCCTCGACCGGCTGTTGCCCCGGTTCGACGTCTGAGCGCCGGCCGCGGACAGCGTTGACTTCCAGTTAAGTCCCCGCTCTCAGCCCTCTTGTCCGGGGACGGCTCGGATACGATTCGCCCGCTCGTTCCGTCGGGTCGGAGGGCCGGGGAACGAGCTAGTGACGACCCGTGGCTGCCAATTCTTCAGGCGAGGAGAAAAGCTCGGCGCCAAGCCGTGGGGTCACCCCCGCCCGAATTGCGGTGATCGCGGCCCTGGCGGTCGCGGTGATCGTCCTCGCCGTCGTCTTCTTCACCGGCAGCGGTGGCCACAAGTACACGCTGGTTTTCCAGAACGCCGCCCAGCTCGTGCCGGACAACGAGGTGCTGATCGGCGGCTCACCGGTCGGCACGGTCGAAAGCATCGAGCTCAGCGACGACAACCTCGCCGAGGTCAACGTCGAAGTCGAACAGGAGCTGCACGAGGGGACTACGGCGGCGATCCGCGCCACCTCGCTGTCGGGCGTCGCCAATCACTACGTCTCGATCAGCCCCGGCCCGAACAGCAACCCGCCGCTGGACGACGGCGCCGAAGTGGGCCTGGCTTCCACCACCACGCCGATCGACGTCGACCAGCTCTTCAACACCTTCCCGCCCCCCGTTCGCAAGGGCCTCAGCAACTTCATCAAGGGCAACGCGGCCATCTACGCCGGCCAGGGCCCCGCCGCCAACGACGCCTACAAGTACTTCGGCCCGGCGCTCAACCGCACCGATGCCTTCGTCAAGGAACTCAATGCCGATCAGCGGCTGTTCGAGCGCTTCATCGTCAGCTCCAGCAAGCTCTCGACCACGATCGCGCAGCGCGGCGAGGAGCTCTCGAGCGCGGTCTCCAACGCCAACACCGCCTTCAGCGCGATCGCCTCCCAGAACGTCGCCTTCGGCCAGACCCTGCGGCGGCTGCCGCCGGTCATGCGCCAGGCCAACACGACCTTCGTCAACCTCCGCGCCGCCCTCGACGACCTCGACCCGCTGGTCGAAACGGCGAAGCCGGCGACCAAGAACCTCGCCCCCTTCCTGGCCGAACTGCGGCCGGTCCTCTCCAAATTCATACCTTTCCTCCGCAACCTGAGACTGACCGTCGCCAGGCCGGGGAAGGCCAATGACTCGGCCGAACTGCTGGCGGCGCTGCCCACCGTGCAGCAACGGGCGGCAAGGGCGTTCCCGCACTCCGAGGAAGCGATCGCCGCCTTCCAGCCCAACCTCAACTTCTTCCGTGCCTACACGCCGGACCTCTTCAACGGCTTCGGCAAGCTCGGCCAGGCCGCCGGCTACTACGACGGCAACGGTCACTACGTGCGCGCCGCCACCGCCGTCCAGAACCTCTTCGCCAACGAAGGCGGCACGCTGAAACCGATCACGAAGGGCGAACAGTACGACGCCTTCGGCGACTCGGCGAACGCCCGCCGACGCTGCCCCGGCGGGGCAGCGCAGCCGCCGGCGGACGGCTCCGCCCCGTTCGTCAACCCGCCCCACGGCGGCAGCAGCATCTCCACTTCCGAATGCAACCCGGACGACGCGCCTCCCGGACCATGAGCAAGCGGCTGATAATTGCGGCAGCTCTGGTCCTGGCGGTGGTCGCGGTCGTCCTGCTTGCCTCCGGTGGCGGCAGCAGCAGCAGCGACGAATACAGAGTCCGGGCCATCTTCGACAACGGTGGCTTCATGGTCAACGACGAGCAGGTCCGGATCGCCGGCGCCAACGTCGGCGTGATCGAATCGGTCGACGTCTCGATGCCGGGTCAGACGGTGGCCTACCGCAACGGCGAGCCGGTCGCGGTTCCCGGCAAGGCGGTCATCGTCATGAACATCACCGATCCCGGCTTCCAGGATTTCCGCAGCGACGCCAGCTGCCAGATCCGGCCGCAGTCGCTGATCGGCGAGAAGTTCGTCGATTGCCGCCCGACTCTGCCGCGGGCGCCGGGCTCGCCGCCGGCGCCACCGCTGAAGCAGATCCCCGACGGGCAGGAGGGCGCGGGTCAGTACCTGTTGCCGCTCGGCAACAGCGGCACCAGCGTCGACCCCGACCTGATCAACGACATCCAGACCCTGCCCTACGCACAGCGCTTCCGCCTGATCTTCAACGAACTCGGCGCCGGGTTCGCCGGCCGCGGTGACGACCTCGAGGTTCTGGTCAAACGCGCCAACCCGGTGCTGCGCGACGTCGATCGTCTCTTCGGGATCCTCTCCGCCCAGCGCGATCGCCTCGCCCAGCTGACCAGCGACTCGGAGGAGATCCTCGGGCCGTTCGCCCGCGAGCGCGCCCACGTCGCCGGCTTCTTCGCCAACGCGGGCGCGGCCGCCCAGGCGAGCTCGGAGCGCGGCGAGCAGCTCGAAGCCTCGCTGCGCAAGTTCCCGACCTTCCTGCGCGAGTTCCGCCTGACGATGGGCAGCCTGCAGGAATTCTCCGACGCCGGCGCCCCGGTCCTCTCCTACTTCGGCGAATCGGCGCCGGCCTTCACCGACGCGACGCGGACTCTGGCCCCCTTCTCGGAAGCGACGACGGTCTCGTTGAAGAGCCTGGGCGAGACCGGTGAAGCGTCCGGCCCGATCTTCCGCGAAGCCGACCCGATCGTGCGCAAAGCGACGGCGCTGGCGAAGTCGGGCGCGGCGCCGACCACCGAACTGGCGAACCTCTTCACCAGCATCGAAGAAACCAGAGGCTGGGACGGCCTGGTGGAACTGATCTACAACACCACCGCCTCGCTCAACGGCTTCGATCAGTACGGCCACTACGGCCGCACCCTGGTCACGCTCAGCAACTGCCTCGACTACGTATCGGAAGCCGCGGGCACCTCGGGCTGCTCGGCCCGGTTCAACGGCCCGAACGCCTCCGAAACGGTGAACACCAGCGCCGCCGACCTCTACCGCCTGCTGCAGGGCGAGCTGATGGAGAAGACCGGCGGCACCGTCGCCGACGAAGGGCCCGCCGCCGCGATCGGCCAGGCCGACGCCACCGGCGGCGAAGCCGGCATCGCCGGCGCTGCCAAGACCGGCGGCACCGCACCGCTCCTCGACTACCTGCTCGGCCCATGAGAAATCGCAGCGGAATACAGGGAGTGGCGAGCAGCCCGGTCGTGGTCGGGGCGGTGACGATCCTGGTCGTCATCGTCGCCGTCTTCCTCGCCTACAACGCCAACAACGGGTTGCCCTTCGTCTCCACCTACAACCTCAAGGTCAAGGTGCCCAACGCCGATGCCCTGGTCAAAGGCAACGAGATCCGGATCGGCGGCGTCCGCGTCGGCGTCGTCAAGTCGGTGGTGCCGGTCCAGGAGGCCAACGGGCGAGTCGCGGCCGAACTCGCGCTCAGCCTCGACACGAGCGCCGAACCGCTGCCGGTCGACTCCACCGTCACGATCCGCCCCAAGTCCGCGCTCGGGCTCAAGTTCCTCCAGGTGACCCCTGGCGACTCGCCTGAGGGATTCGAGGCCGGCGATACGATCCCACTCGCCGCCTACACGCCCGAACCGGTCGACATCGACGAGTTCTTCGACATGTTCGACGAGCCGACGCGCAAGGCGATCCGCCAGAACCAGGCCGGCTTCGGCAACGCGCTCGCCGGGCGCGGTCCGCAGCTGAACGAAGGGATCGGCGCCCTGCGGCGGCTGGCGGTCAGCGCCGGCCCGGTGCTGCGGACGATCGTCGCCCCCAGCTCCGACTTCGACGGCTTCTGGCGGGCGCTCGAGGACCTCTCGGCGACGGTCGCTCCGGTGGCCGAGACCCAGGCCAGCCTGTTCGTCGCCCTCGACCGCACCTTTGCCGCCTTCGCCCGCGTCTCTCGCCCATACATTCAGGAAACGATCGAGAAAGGCCCGCGGACCCTGGACGCCGTCAACGCCGACCTGCCGGCGGTGCGGCCGTTCTTCCGCAGCTTCGCTCGCTTCTTCACGGCGTTGAAGCCAGGCGCCAAAGCGATCGGCGAAACCTCGCCGATCATCGCCGAAGCGCTCCACGCCGGGGTACCCGTGCTCAACGCTTCGCCGGTTCTGAACAACCAGCTGCAGCCGACGGCCGAAGCCCTGGTCGATTTCCAGAACGCGTCAGGGGTGTTCAACGGCCTCGACCTGCTGATCGACACCAATAACCTGCTGAACCCGGCCCTGCGGTTCATCACTCCCTCCCAGACCACCTGCAACTACGTGACCCTCGCCTTCAGGAACCTGGCCAACGCGAACAGCCAGGGCAACGACAACGGCAAATGGCTCAACTTCATCACCTACGAGCCGCCGGAAGGGCCGAATGCGGAGAGCGGCCCCGCCTCGGCCCCGGCAAACGGCCCGGACCGCGGCAACCACCTGCATTTCAACCCCTTCCCGAACACGGCGGCGCCCGGCCAGCCGAAGGGACAAGGCTGTGAAGCCGGCAACGAGAAGTACGTGGCCGGGAAGACCGTGATCGGACAGGCACCGGTCTGGGGAACGACGACGCGCGGGCAGGTCGAAGAATGAGCCGGCTCCCCGAGCGTGACACCAGGCAGGGCGCGACCAACCGTCGCTTCAAGTGGCGGCCGAGCAACGTGGCGATCGCGGTCGTCTTCATCCTCATCTTCACGATCGGCCCCTACCTCGCCTTCACCGGCCACGTCCCCTTCACCAGCTACGGCTACGAATTGAATGCGACCTTCGCCAACTCGGCCAACGTCGCGCTCAACTCGCCGGTGCGGATCGCCGGCGTCGAAGTCGGCAAAGTGATCTCGACCAGCCGTGACGGCGACGCCACCACCGTCACCTTCACCGTCGACGAATCGGGGCGGCCGATCCACACCGACGCCTTCGCCGCGGTCCGGCCACGGATCTTCCTCGAGGGCAACTTCTTCGTCGATCTCGACCCCGGCAGCCCGAGCGCGCCGGATATGGACAGCGGTGCCACGATCCCGGTCAGCCGCACCTCCACGGCGGTCCAGATCGACGAGGTCCTGACCGCGCTGCAATCGCCGGTGCGGGCCGACCTCAGCCGTCTGCTGGAGAGTTACGGCACCGCGCTCACCCATGAGCCGAGCGCCGCCGAAGACGTCACCCAGCTGCCGGAGGTGAAAGGCAGGACCGGGGCCGAGGCCTTCAACGGTGCCCTCAAATACGGCGGCGACGCCGGCCGCTACAGCGCCCAGGTCACCAACGCCTTTCTCGGTACCCGGCAGCGCGACCTCTCGCGCCTGATCGCCGGCGCCGGCCGCACCTTCGGCGCCTTCGCCTACCGCGAGGCGGATCTGCAGGGATTCATCGACAACTTCAACGTCTTCACCGGCGCCCTCGCGGCCCAGTCGGCCAACCTCTCGACCACGATCCACCTGCTGGCCCCCACCTTGCGCACCGCCCGCGCCTCGTTCGTCAGCCTCAACCGCAGCCTGCCGCCGCTGCGCACCTACGCGATCGAGCTGACCCCGGCGGTGGCGGAGCTGCCCGGCTTGATCAGCGCCTCGAAACCGTGGCTGGCGCAGACTCGCCCGCTGCTGTCGGGCAAAGAGGGTGGCGGCGTCGCCAAGCTCCTGGCCGAATCCACCCCGGGCCTCGCCGGCGCTGCTCAGGCGGGCAAGGAGGTCGCGCTGCCGCAGCTCAACCAGCTCAGCCTCTGCACCACCAAGGTCCTGGTGCCGACCGCCAACCAGACGATCAACGACCGCTTCAGCACCGGCGGCCCCAACTATCGCGAGTTCCTCTATTACCTCTCCAACTTCGCCGGCGCGGCTCAGAACTACGACGGCAACGGACCGTACGTCCGCGCCCAGGTCGGCGGCGGCCCCCTCCTGGTCGGGGAACCGAACCCGCAGGGCAACCCGGCCACCCTCAGCGACCAGATCAACTACGCCCACACCATCGCCCCCCCGATCGGCACCCAGCCACGGCTCGGCGGCATGCCCCCGTTCAAGCCGGACGTGCGCTGCTACACCAACCCGGTGCCTGACGTGAACGGTCCGCTGGGTCAGGTCGGGCCTGCCTCTCCGTCCCCGGAGGGGGTCAACCCATGAGCCATCGCCCCCCTGAAACCACCCGCTGGCGGCACTTCCACGCCTGGCTCTCGCGGCAGTCGCGCGGGCGCCGCAAGGACACGATCGCGATCATCGTCCTCGCCATCGCCGGCATCGCGATGATGCTCGGTATCTTCACCCAGCAGAAAGCTTCGCTGCCGGCCTGGATACCCGTGATCGGCGACGAATTCGACCAGATCACGGCGGAGTTCTCGACTGCGCAGGCGGTCACCCCGGGTCAGGGCCAGTCGGTCGACATCGCCGGGATCGAAATCGGCAAGGTCGCCTCGGTCCACCTCGAGGACGGCCACGCGGTGGTCGGGATGGACATCGAGCCCGAGTACATGAAGCTGATCCATCCCAATGCGACCTTCCTGCTGCGGCCCAAAACCGGGCTGAACGACATGATCGTCGAGATCGACCCCGGCGGCGGCAAGGAGAGCATCGAGGACGGTGCCAACTTCACCCTCGCCCAGACCGAACCGAACACCAATTTCGAGGCCTTCCTCGCGACCCTCGACGGTGACACCCGCCAGTACCTGCAGCTGCTGGTCGCCGGCGGCGCCCAGGGGATCGGCGGCCGCGGCAAGCAGCTCTCCAATGCCCTGCGTCGCTTCCAGCCCTTCGTCCATTACGTCGCCAAGCTCAACAAGGCCGTCGCCCAGCGGCACGTCGCGCTGGCGAACGTGATCCACAACTTCGGCCTGCTCACCACCGAACTCGGCCGCCACGATTCCGAGATCAAACGCTTCGTCACCTTCTCCGACGCCGCTCTGGGCGACTTCGCCAACCAGCAGCAGGCGATCCAGGAGTCCCTGCGAGAATTCCCGGCGGCCCTGCGGGCCGGCAACGCCGGACTCGCCAGCTCCAAGCGCTTCTCTGAGATCTCCCGCACGGCACTGACCGGCCTGATCCCGCAGGCGCAGGCGCTGACCCCAGCCTTCAAGGCGACCGCGCGCATGTTCAGCCAGACGACAGCCCCGATTCGTGACCAGATCCGCCCCTTCACCCGTCAGATCCGCCCGGTGCTGACCCACGCCAACGAAGGCTCCGGGCCCTTTAAGAAGACGGTGAGGGGCTTCGGCGAATCCGTCGGCGCCTTCAACACCTTCTTCAACGAGCTGGCCTACAAGCCCAAGGGCTCGAGGCAGAGCGTCCTCTTCTACCTGCCCTGGCTGAACCACAACTTCAACGCCAGCTTCAACCTGCAGGATGGGGGTGGCCCGGTGCTGCGCGGCCTGGTGCTGATCTCATGCACCGGAGCCGACCTCGGCTACGGGCTGGCCGGCGTCAAGCCCTTCCTCAAAACGCTGCTTGAAACGACCAACGTTCCGCGAGCCGAAGAAATCCCGGTTCCGTCGAACCCGACCGGCCACTGCGTCTACGACCCGAAATGAGCAAGCGCGCGCCCAGCACCACGCAGCTCCTGGTCATCGCCGGCTTTGCGCTGTCGTGCTTCGGAATCCTGCTCTTCCTCTGGGTCACCTTCGGCGGGCCGACCCCCTTCCGGGCGAAGTCGTATGAGATCGAGGTCCCGTTCAACGAGGCGACCCAGCTGGCCGAACAGTCCGACGTGCGGATCTCCGGCGTCAACGTCGGCAAAGTCCAGAGCATCTCCCTGGCGCCAAACGGCCGGCAGGCGCTGGCACGGGTCGCCATCGACAACAAGTACGCGCCGCTGCCGGAGTCGACCCGGGCGATCCTCCGGACCAAGACCTTGCTCGGAGAGACCTACATCGAGCTGACCCCCGGCTCTCAGGACGGCCCCGAGCTCGCCGACGGCGGCACCCTGCCCGAGGCCAACATCGCCGAATCGGTTCAGCTCGACGAGATCTTCCGCACCTTCGACCCGCAGACCCGCGCCGCCTTCCAGTCCTGGATGCAGGAAGCGGCGGTTGCGATCGGCGGCCAGGGCGAGAGCCTCTCCTACGCGATCGGGGAGTTCGAACCGACCTTCAGCGATTTCGACAAGCTCTTCCGCGTGCTGGACACCCAGCGCCTGGCCGTGGCGCAGCTGTTCCGCAACGGCGCCACCACCTTCCGGGCGCTGCGCGGGCGCGAAGGCGAGCTTGCGGACCTGATCCAGAGCTCGAACGCTGTCTTCCAGACCACCGCCCAGCGCGCCCGCGACATCGAAGCGCTGTTCCGCGCCTTCCCGACCTTCCAGGACGAGTCGAGGCTGACCCTCGATCGCCTCAAAGAGTTTGCTATCAACACCGACCCGCTGCTCCGCCAGCTCGCCCCCGCCGCCGAAGAGCTGTCGCCGACCCTGATCGCCTTCTCGAGGTTTGCTCCCGAAGCGAAAGGCTTCTTCGAGGGCCTCGCTCCGGTGATAGCCCGCGCCCCGACCGGCTTCCCGGCCCTGCGCAAGCTGTTCCGGGACGATTTCCCACCAATACTGCGAGCCCTGGATCCCTTCCTGCGCAACCTCAACCCACTCCTCACCGGCCTCAACCTCTACAAACACGAGGTCACCTCCTTCTTCGCCAATATCACCGCCGTCACCAACGGCGAACTCCCGGTCGAAAACGCGGCCGGCGAAAAATTGCGCTTCCTGAGGACGATGGGCCCCCTCAACCCGGAATCCCTGGCGACCTTCGGCAGCCGTCTGACGATGAACCGCAACAGCGCCTACAGCCCGCCGCAGTGGAGCAGGGGATTGGCGTCCGGGCTCCCCGGCTATGACACTCGCCAGTGCAGCTCGGGGATAACGGCCTCGCTCGACCCGAGCACGGCCACCAGCCCGGCGCTGGCGGAACGGACCAAAAAAGGCGAGCCCAAAGAAGCCGAAGACCTCTTCAACCGCCTGAAGAAATTCGCCTTCGCCGACCAGACCAGCACCGGCTCGGTGCCGACGCCCGCCTGCACCTCGCAGGCGCCGTTCGAGCCGATCTACGGCAGCGGCCCCGCCAAGATTTACCAGCAGACCTTCGAACAGACGGGCGAGTAGCCCGAAGCGCAGTCCCGAAGCGTCGCTCACTTCTGTGACCCGTGTCTGTTCCGAGCTGCAACTGCCTTGGGGCACCGGGCGCACGATCCCGCATCCGACATCGGCCCCACCCTGGTGTGGAGAAGGTCGGCTGCGCCAGGGCTTGAGCAAGCCGGACACGCCGTGCATGTATTGGCGCGGGCGTGCACTCGGGCACAAAAAAGAGGGGCGGCCTTGCGGCCGCCCCTCTCAGTTACTTGCTTCTAAAGAGAAGCCGTGAAGCGCTACTTCAGCCCTTCGGGGTGCAGGCCCGGATGACCTCGGCGTTGGCGACGGTGCCGTCGCTGAACTTCGCCTGGCCCTTGGCCTGGAGCTTGCCGTCGGGGCACCTGGCGGTCAAGACGCTGACTTTTTTGCCTTTGTAGGTGTATTTTTTGTCCACGTGGAGGTTGAATGACAAGACCGAGCCGCTGCCGCCGGCGATCTTGGGGACCGAAGCCACCGATTTGGTGCCGTAGCGACCGTTGTGGATTTTGGTGATCTTCACCGTGGTAACGACCGCGGCTGGGGTGGGCACGGTGATGTAGGCGTGCACGAAGAACGTCGTCGTGCCGCCCTTGGTGCCGCCGTTGATCAGGAGCAGCGGGCTTTTCACCGGAATCGGAGCCTGTTCGGGGAACTGGATCTGAATATCGGTCGTGCCTTCGCCCAGGATCGCGTTTCCGCAGACCGCTTTGGCGCTCTTGCTGTCACGCGACTGCAGTTTGCCCGCGGTGCAAGCGGGATAGCCCTTCACCTGGACGGCCCCGTTCTTGTCGGTTTCGAGGATGAATTCTTTCAGTGCCGGCGGGTGCGTCCCGTCGATGGTCGCGATCTTTCCCGAGACGTCAAGCGAGATCGGGGTGAACTTGGTCTTCGAGAGCGCCTTCGGGCTGAAGCCGCCGTTGAAGGTGAGGTCGAGGTTGCCGGCTCGGACTTTGACCGGCTTCTCCGCGGTGGCGATACCGGCCACGCTGAGTGCGATCAGGGCCCCGAGGGCCATCGTTATAACCAGGTACTTGCGCATATCCCTATATCTCTCCTTTTGCGGCTTGCCCGTCCAGAGCCGTAGCCGTCGAAAGCTTGCGTGAAACTATCCCTCCAGCGGCTCAAACTACCACCCTGGGCTTTTGAATAAACCCGCGGAGCGAGGGAAAAGAGCGGCTTAACAAGCAGCAGAGCGCACTAGCGCTCCAGCATCGACAGCCGCACACGCTCGCGCTCGGCGGCCGCTCGGTCGGCCCCGAGGAACGGCAGGGTGATCCAGAACATCAGATCCGGAAGCCGACTTGGAAGCCGGGCCGCGGCTCCGTGGAGGATCTCGCTGTAGAGCAGCTCGTTAATGCCGCCGGCAAGCGAGAGCGAGGTGATGCCCGGCAGCTCGACGGTGGTCTCGGCTCGGCCCGACTCGAGGAAGCCGGTGAACTGCCGCAGGGCGGCATCGCGGCGAGCCAGGGCCTTGGGCCCCGCCGCGAGCACCTCGACGATCGCGAAACGTGCCTCGTCGGGATGCTCGGCGAGGTGCTCCAGCAGCGCCTCCATGGCGGCGGCGATCCGCTCCGCCCAGGGCGCTCCCTGCTTCGCCTCGAAGCCGCCGGCGGTGTCGCTCAAGAGGTTGCCGAGCAGCACGTCGTAGGCGGCGAGGAAGCAGTCCTCCTTGCTGTCGAAGAGTTCGTAGAAGGTCTTCCGCGAGACCCCGGCGACTCCGATCACGTCGACCACGCGGGTCTCCGGGTAGCCTCGCTCGGAGACCACCTCGATGATCGCCTGATGGATGCGATTGCGTTGGGATTCGGTCACCGCCTCCCTCGGTAAACCGTGTCTCCCTCTGGGCAGCCGCTGGTTCGGCTTGGCCGCGCGTCTACTGGAAGCCACCCTGTGACTGTAGAGCAGGGGCGCGGTGATCGCGACCGCTTAGGAGCCGATCCAGACGACCTGGCTGCGGTCCGGGCCGACGCCGACCAGGCGGACCGGCACCTTGACGAATTCGGAGATGAAGCGCAGGTAGTCGCGCGCCGCCTGCGGCAGGTCGGCCTCCTCGCGGCACTGCTCGATGTCCTCGTCAAATCCCGGCAGCTCCTCGTACTCGGGTGTGGCCGAGTGCAGGATCGACTGGTGGTAGGGGAAGCTGTCGAGTACGGCGCCCTCCTTGGAGCGGTAGCGCACCGCCACCCGCAGGGGCCCGATCCCGCTCAGCACGTCGAGCTTGGTGATCGCCAGGGAGTCCATGCGGTTGAGTCGGACCGCGTAGCGCAGGGCGACCAGGTCGATCCAGCCGCAGCGCCGGCGCCGGCCCGTGGTGGTGCCGAACTCGCGGCCGCGCTCGACCATCTGTTCGCCGACCTCGTCGTCGAGCTCGGTCGGGAAAGGGCCGGCGCCGACCCGGGTCGCGTAGGCCTTGGCGATGCCCCAGACCTCGTCGATGTCGGTCGGGCCCACCCCGGCGCCGACGCAGGCGGCCCCGGCGATCGGGTTGGAGGAGGTGACGAAGGGATAGGTGCCGTGGTCGAGGTCGAGCAGGGTCGCCTGGGCGCCCTCGAAGATCACCGTGCGGTCGGCGTCGAGCGCGTCCCAGCAGAGCTTCGCGGTGTCGGCTATGTGGGGCTCGAGCCGGTGGCCGAAGTTGACGTGCTCCTCCACCATCGCGTGCAGATCCAGGCGCGGGTCCGGAACCCCGGTCGCGGCGCCCTCCGGCGGCGCTTTGGCCTCCTCGCCGGCTTCCTTGCGCAGCTTGCGCCGTTGCACCGAGAGCTCCCGCAGCGCCTGCTGCTTGGGCTCGAGGGCGGCGCGGATCTTGGTCCGCAGGATCTTCTCGTCGAGCAGATCCTGGACCCGGATGCCCAGCCGCAGTGCCTTGTCGGCGTAGCAGGGGCCGATGCCGCGGCGGGTGGTGCCGATCGAGAGCTTCCCCAGCTTGGTCTCGCCGGCCGTGTCCAGCAGCACGTGGTAGGGCATGATCAGGTGTGCGTTGGCGGAGATGCGAAGGTTGCCGACGTCGATGTTGCGGCGTTTGAGCCCGTCGATCTCGCCCAGCAGCACGGCTGGGTCGAGGACCACGCCGTTGCCGATCACGCAGGTCTTCTCCGCGTGGAGGATGCCCGACGGGATCAGGTGGAACTTGAACTCCTTGCCTTCGCGGACGATCGTGTGGCCGGCGTTGTTGCCGCCCTGGAAGCGCACGATCACCTCCGCCCGCTCCGCGAGGAGGTCGGTGATCTTCCCCTTCCCCTCGTCGCCCCACTGGGCACCGACTATGACCACGCCAGGCATGAGCGCTGGATTGTGACGGGGATGGGGGCGCCGTGCTGCGCGCAAGCCGCGCGCCTCTTGCCGCAGAGAAATTTCTTCCTGCGCGCCACAGGTGAATCCCGTCGGGGAAGGATCGAGCCATGAAGCTGGTCGACCAACCACGTAGTGCAAAACACGCTACGCTAATTGACGTGGGAGATGCCCCGCCACCTGTTTCCCTCCGTTTGGGACGCGCCGGTCAGAAGGCGCTGGAGGATCTTGCGCAGCTGCGTGGGGTGAGCAAAGCCGAAGCCGCGAGACAGGCGATCGAAGAGGTGGCGGAGCGGGAGCGGAAGCGGAGCGGCCTGGCCGCAGAGGCCCGCCGGCTCGCAGCCGACCCGGCTTACATAGCTGAAGCCCGGGAGATCGTTGAGTGGATGGAAGAGGTAAATGATGATTCGTGGTGACGTCCATAAGGTCAATCTTCGACGTGGCGGCGGGAGGGTTCAGCACGGCAGCCGTTACGCGGTGGTCGTCCAGGCGAATGACCTACTGGCTCTTTCGACTGTGGTCATATGTCCAACCTCTCAATCCGCACAGGCCGCTTCCTTCCACCCCGAGGTGGACCTCGATGGCGAGAAGACGAAGGTGCTCTGCGAGATGGTCCGTCCGTTTGACATCCGCAAGCTCGGGGACCGCATCGATCACCTGAGCCTCGAAGACATGTCAGCGGTGGACGATGGCCTCGAATTGCTGCTCGAATTAAACTGAACTCCAGGCAGGGAGGTTCTACTCGCCGACGGCGCGCGCCTGGACGCGGCGGTCCGGCCCGAAGAGGGGAAGCGGGTCGCCGCAGATCTCGACCAGGCGCGAGACCGTGCGCGAGCCGATCTGCTCCTCGAGCTGCTGCTGGTCGAGATTGGTGGTGACCAGCATCGAGCGCTGGGCCTCGTAGCGCTCGTTGACCAGGGCGTAGAGCTGCTCCAGGACCCAGTCGGAGCGCTTCTCGGCACCGAGGTCGTCGATGTGGAGCAGGTCGACCGAGGTCAGCCGCTGGAAGAAGGAAAGGTAGGAGTCGCCGCCGGGCTCGGAGTCATAGGTCTGGCGGATCCGCGCCAGCAGCTTCGGCAGTGAGTAGATCGCGACCGAGCGGCTGTCCTCGAGCGCCGCCTTGGAGACCAGCATCGCCAGCGTCGTCTTGCCGGTCCCGGTGTCGCCCATCAGCCAGAGGCCGCGGCCGGCCTCGAGGTTGGCCTCCATGCCATCGACCCAGCTGCGGACGTACTGCACCACCATCGGCTCGATTTCGGTGCTGACCGGGGGCCGGTCGAAGGAGACGCCCTGAAACTTACGCGGGATCACCGAGGCGACGCCTCTGCTGCGGCCTCGCTTCAGGCGCGTCTCGCGGCACTCGCAGGAACGCGCCTCGTCGCTGTCGTCATCGAGGATCCAGCCGGAGCCGTCGCAGACGCCGAGCGGGCAGGACTGGTTGCGGAACGGCTCGCTGCGGGCGATCGCCGGCATCAGAAGTCAGGCCCCGCGGGGCTGGCGTCGACGAGTGGGGGTCCTTCGCCGGCGGGCTGGTCGATCGGCGCTTCCTGGCCGGAGTGGTCGGCGAATTTGGGGAAGCGGTCGAGGAAGACCAGCTTCCTGGTCCCGATCGGGCCGTTCCTATGCTTGGCGATGATCAGGTCGGCCAGGCCGTCGGGCTCCTCGTCGGGGTCGCGGTAGTAGTCCTCGCGGAAGAGGAAGGCGACGACGTCGGCGTCCTGCTCGATCTGGCCCGACTCGCGCAGGTCGGAGAGCTGCGGCTTCGGCGGCGTGCGCTGCTCGGGCGCGCGCGAGAGCTGGGAGATCGCCACCACCGGCACCTCCAGCTCGCGGGCGAGGATCTTCAGCCCACGGCTGATCTGGCCGACCTGCTCGACCCGGTTGGCGCGGTGGTCGTCGGAGCGCATCAGCTGCATGTAGTCGAGGATGATCAGGCCGAGCCCGCCGCGGTCCTGTTCCTGGGCGTGCAGGCGCCGTGCCTTCGCCCGCAGGTCGAGGATGCCGAGGTCGGAGGAGTCGTCGAACCAGAGCGGCGCCTCCTCGAGTTCGTTGCAGGCCCGCACCACCTTCGGCCAGTCGCGCTGGGAGACCTGCCCCTTGCGCAGCTTGTCGCCGGAGATCCGCGCCCGGCAGGCGATGAAGCGCTGCGCGAGCTCGACCTCGGACATCTCGAGGGAGAAGAAGGCAACGGGCCGGTCGCTCTTGACCGCCACGTTTTCGGCGATGTTGGCGACCAGGGCGCTGTTATGGACGATGACGTCGTCGGCGACGAAGTTCCGCAGCCCGGGAACGTCAAGGTCATAGGTCTCCTCTTCTCCCACGTACTTCACCGATGCGACCTCGTCCCACCAGATGTCGGAGTCGCAGAGCTCTTCGAGAGTCGGTGACCCGGTGGCCGTCGCCAGCTCGGCGACAAGGCCGCGGGAAGGAGAGCGGGCACCGATGTGCCAGTTGTGGTTGCGCGGCCGCCCGGTGAGCTCGCTGACCGCGGCCCAGATCCGGTCGCCCTTCGCCAGCAGCACGTCATCCCAGATCTCCACCGGAAGCGTGTCCGTATTGGTCGAGCGGGGCGCCGCGTCAAGACGCGCCAGCACTCTCGCTTGCGCTTCTTCCTTTCCCGGTACCGGAACCAACTCGCAGAATCGCCGCAAGCTCTCTTGCGAAGTGATCCTGATCTCTCGTGCGACCTTGCCGGTGCCCTCGTAGACGGGGCGTTTGAGCGTACGAATCGTGGCCACGATTCCCAGGCGCAACAGCAGATGCTGGACGTCGTGCGCCAGTCGCTTGCTGATCGTGGTGTAGCCGATTTGGGCCAGGCGGTCGCTGCAGTAGACGTGCCCGTCGCACGCGTACATCACGCCGAGGAAACGAGCCAGCTGCTCCTCACCGAGCCCGAAGATCGCATCTGGGACGAACTTCTCGGCCGAGCGGAGACCCATCAGCCCATGGCGCTTCAGCATCTGCGTTACAGGGTTCGACTTGGCACCTGGCCCCCCGCTGATCGTCACCGTCCCATGGCCACGAGCCCCGACCCTACCCAGCTTGAGGCCGTATGCGTCTACCGCCCGTTCGACCTCGCCGAGGATTCCAGAGCCCTCACCAAAGCAAAAGCAAGGAGTGGCCTGTGTCAGGGAGCCGTCCGCGATCAGGGCGGCGGCGAGCACGATCTCGCGATCCTGTAACTCGATCGGATTGCCAGGAGACGGGAGTCGTCGTGGCACCGCGATCCGAGTTCCAGGACTTACCTTCCCCAGCTCCTCCCACCCTGAACTGGTCAGAACGGGATGATTCGTGGTTGCCTCAAGCTCTCGCCCAAGCCGCGTTTTCAGCCTGTAGACGCGTTTCTTGCCATTGGCAGCAACAGCAGCTGCCTTGGCAGTCCGCATTTGAAGATCAGGGGCCAGCGAGGCGACCCAAACGTCTTCACCCCGCGCATGCGCTTCGTACAGGTCTCCGGCCGAACGCCGTGCACCGGTTTGAGGATCATAAATTAAACAAGATCTCTTGACACACTTTCCCATGGCCGGCCGGGCCGCGACGATGATCAGGTTGCCGGGCTGGAAGCCGCCGGTGATCGCGTCGATGTCGCGGAAGCCGGCGGGGGTGCCGGTCATCTCGATCTCGCCGGTGGAGAGCTTCTCCAGGCGGTCTACCTCGTCGTGGAGGATCTCCGAGAGCAGGCGGAAGTCGCTCGCCTGCTCTTTGTGGGCGACGTCGAAGAGCAGCTTCTCGGCCCGCTCGGAGAGCTCGCGCGGTTCGCCCGCGCGGTCGTTGACCCAGCCCTGGATCTCCTGGCCGGCGCCGAGCAGCCGCCGCAGCAGCGAGTTCTGCTGGACGATCTCCGCGTAGTGCTTGGCGTTGCCGGCGGCGGGAACCTTGGCCGCGAGCTCGGAGACGTAGTGCTTGCCGCCGGCCTGGTCGATCATGTTGCGCTGGGTCAGCGACTCAGCGACGCTGAGCTCGTCGACCGGTTTCGACTGCGCGTAGAGGTCGTGGGCGCACTCGAAGATCGCCCGGTGGCGGTCGAGGTAGAAGTCGGCGGCGTTGAGCTTGACCTCGTCGATCACCCGCGTCAGCGCCGGCTCGGCGACCAGCATCGCTCCCAAAACCGATTCCTCCGCCTCGATGTTCTGCGGCGGGACGTGGGTTGAGGTCGGCTGCGGCATCGGTATCTAGTTAAGGCCCCGCAGCGGCGGCACCGAGCGCGGAATCCTCACCTCCGCAGCAAATCAGAGCCCGCCTGCGGGCACGGCGCCGTTACCTGCAAATGCCGCGGAAAGAAATTCACGCTTCGGTTACGCCAGCGCGCCGGTCCCGGCGGAGAGGTGGTCTGCCGGCGGGATCAGGCCCTCTTCCTCCTGGCGCTGCTCGCCGCGGCGGAGCATGCGCTGGGTGAGGATGGCGATGCTGAGGATCGCGGTGGCGCCGAGGCTGAGCTGGACGCTCAGCAGCCCTTCTCGCGTCCAGTAGACGTCGCGCAGGTCGAGCAGCAGCGCCGCCTCGTCGAAGGTGAGGCCCATTCCGATCCCCATCGGCACCGCCAGGTGGTCCTCGAGGTCGTCGTTGTCGGTCAGCAGGGCCGCCGTGCCGGAGGCGAAGGCGATCAGGATCCCCGGCACGAAGTGGTGGATGTGCCGCCCGCCGACGCTGACATTGCGGAACGGCCCCCAGTTGTCCCTGATCCCCCAGGTGGACAACCGCACCACCGCGAAGGAGCCGAGGAAGCCCGCGAGGAGATTGAAGAGGACGGTCTCGCTGCGCGGCGCTGCCGAGTAGCCGCGCACGGCGACGCCGACCGTGTCGATCGCGGCGGCCGGCGCCGCTTCGATCAGCGGCTCGTGGTCGGAGCGCTCGTGGGCGCGGCGCTGCAGCAGCCGGCTGAATTGCCCGGCGACGACGGCCCCCGCACCACCCAGCGCGACCGCCGCGAGGCCGACCGTCGCCCGCTCCGAACGTGCCCAACCCAGCCGCGTGCGTGCTCGCGCGCGGCGATTGATCCTGGCCGGAAGCTTCAAAGAGGTCACCATCCGAGCCTATCTCGGGGCGCCCGCCTGGCTGGAGTAGTCCTACTTCTCCTCGGAGATGATCGTCTTGACCGCGGCGACGGTGCCGTCGGCAAGCTCGATCTCGACCATGAAGGTGCCGACTTCGCGCAGCGGCTGCTCGAGCCGGACGCGTTTTTTCTCGATGCGCAGGTCGCGGGCCTCCCGCAGGGCGTCGACGATCTCCTTGGCGCCGACGGAGCCGAACAGCTTGCCGTCCTCGCCCGCCCGCTGGTGAATCGTCAGCACGGTCTTGCCGAGCAGGCCGGCGGCCTGCGCTTCGCGTTCGACCCGAGCTTTCTCGGCCTTTTCGGCGGCCTCGCGGCGGCGCTGGGCTTCCTCGAGCGCTCCCGCGGTCGCCGGCTGGGCCAGCTTGCGGGGAATCAGGTAGTTGCGCAGGTAGCCGGGGGAGACGTCGATCGCCTGGCCGCGCTCGCCGAGGGACTCGACGTCCTGAAGCAGGATGGCCTGGGCCATCAACGCTCTCCGACGTACGGCAGCAGCGCGATCTCGCGCGCCCGCTTCACCGCCACCGAGAGCTGTCGCTGGTGACGGCGGGAAAGTCCGGTGACGCGGCGTCCGCGGGTCTTCCCCTTGTCGGAGAGGAAGCGCCGCAGCAGGTTGAGGTCCTTGTAGTCGACGACCTCGGCGTTGACCCGCGTGTACTTGCGGGGACGGGCGCGCTCGGCACCGCGACGCCCGCGCTTGTTGTCTGAAGAGGTCTCTCGTGCTCTAGCCATCGGCGCGTGATGCTACAGATGTACGCCGGGACGCCGCGTGGCGCCCCGGCAACGAGCTAGAACGGAATGTCGTCTTCGGAACTGCCGCCGCCTCCGCCGGCGCCGGCCGCGGCGCCTTCGAAGTCGGAGGTGTCGGCGGGGACGTCGCTGCTGGGGGAGAAGCCGCCGCCCTCGTTGCCGCCGCCACCCCCACCGCCGGAGCCATCACGAGAGCCGAGGAACTGGACCGAGTTGGCGATGATCTGAACCGCCTGCCGTTTGCCGCTGCCGTCTTTGGCCTCCCACTCGCGCCAGTCGAGGCGCCCTTCGACGGCGACCGGTCGGCCCTTGGCGAGGTAGTTGGCGCAGTTCTCGCCCTGGGCGCCCCAGACGGTGACGTCGAAGTAGTTGGGCTTGTCGACCCACTGGCCGCTCTGGCCGTCTTTGCGGCGGCTGTTGACGGCGACGCGAAGCTCGCAGATCGCCGTGCCGCCACCGGTGTGCCGCAGCTCAGGGTCCCGAGTCAGGTTCCCGGTGATGACCACCACGTTCACGTTCGAAGCTGCCAATGCACTCACTCCTCTGAAGTCGCAGGTTGAATTCCAGTCTAAGAGCGGCGGCGGCGCGACTTCTCCCCCTCGGGGAGGAGATTCCTCGCAAAGAGCGGCGCGAAGCGGCGCTACTCGTCGGAGTCGTCGGGAGAATCGCCGCGATCGTCGCGGGCTCCCGTGGCACTGCGCTCGCGCGGCCCGGGGGCGGCGCTGGTCGCCGGCGGCACGATCACCGGTGCGTCGGCGTCGACCTTGAAGATGCGGAAGCGGAGGACGCCGTCGGCGATCTTCAGATTGTGGTCGAGCGAGTCGAGCAGCTCGGTGGGCGCCTCGAAGCGGAGCCAGCGGTAGTCCGCCTCGGTCCGCTTGTTGATTTCGTAGGCCATCTTGCGCAGGCCCCAGTTGTTCTCGTGCTTGAGGCTGCCGGAGGCCTCGATCTGGCCACGGGCGTCCTGCATCAGCCCGTCGCGGGCGGGGGCGTCCAGTTGGGGGTCCAGCATCAGGACCAGCTCGTATTCGCGTGGGGCTGCCAAAACGGCGAGGGACTATAGCGGCGGTGCAGTTCCCTGGTCAGTGCGGGGCGAACTCCACCGAGCCGTCGCTTGCTGGAGGAGGGGGCTCCGGCGCTGGTGTTGGGCTGAGGGGTGGAGCGGGTTCGGATGGGGGCGGGGGGCTGGGTTCGGGGGCAGGGACGGGAGGTGGGGTTGGAGCGTGTGGCGTTGTCGGTCGGGTCGGCCGATCCCCCGTTGGCGCTGCCTTGGGGTCCCGCCGGGGTGGTCGTTTCCGGGTCGGCGGGTGCGGCTTCTCGGCTGGGGCGGCAGCGGGCTCCGGCTCGGCCTCGACCTGAGGCAGCCCCACGTCCGCCGCGATCGGCGGCGGCTCCGGCGGCTTCAGCAACGAAGGCAGCAGATGCAGCATGAGCACCCCGGCAGCCCCAAGCGCCACCACCTTGCCCAGCCCCTTCCACCGAATCCGAATCTCACTCACCCAAGCTAAAGATCAGAAACCCCGAGACTTCTCCCCCCCCAGCGCTAGAGATCGAGGCCTGAACTTCTTCGCTTACGCCACTTGCGCGCGCAGCTCGTCGATGTCCCGCAGCTGGTCGTCGACCCAGTCGCCCGGGTTGCGCGAGTAGATGATCTCCTTCAGCCCCTGCGACAGCTGCCGGCGCTCCTCGGGGGCCATCGTCAGGGCGCGATGAATCGCGTCCGCCTGCTCCTGGATGTCGAAGGGGTTGACGGTGATCACGTAGTCGTAGAGCTCCTCATGCGAGCCCGTGTTCTCGGAGAGCATCAGCACTCCATCCCTGGTGTTGACCGCCGGGGCCTCCTTGGCGACCAGGTTCATGCCGTCGAAGAGCGAGTTGACCATCAGCAGGTCGAAGTGCTTGTAGCGGGCGACGGCGTCGTGGAAGTTCTCGTAGATCTTGAGGTCGATCGGCATCCAGTCGGTGGTGCCGTGACGGTGGTTGACGACCGCGACCAGCGCCTCGATCCGCTCCAGGTACTCGGCGTACTCGGGCACGTCCTGGCGCGAGGGCTGCAGGTGGGCGATGAAGGTCACCTCTTCGCGGAACTCGGGGTGCTGGGTGAGGAAGGTGTCGAAGGCGGTGAAGCCGCGCAGCACGTTCTTGGAGAGGTCGGCCCGGTCGACGCGGATGATCAGGTGCTTGCGGCGGCGCTCCAGCACCTCGCGCTCGGCCTCGGCGACCTCCGGCGACTCCGCCGCCCGCTCCAGCCGCTGGGCGTCGATCGAGAGCGGGTAGGCCCGGGCCAGGGTCTTGCGACCGTTGTGGCGGACCTCGGCCTTCACGTAGTCGACGTCGGCTCCCTCCAGCAGTTCGTCGCAGCAGCGCAGGAAGTTGATGCAGTAGGCATGGGTGTGGAAGCCGATGATGTCGTTGGCCAGCATCCCCTCGAAGATCGCCTCGCGGATACGGCGGGGCAGGATCCGCCAGCTGTCGGGCTGGGACCAGGGGATGTGGACGAAGTGATGGAGGAAGACGTCCGGGCGCCGCTCGCGGATCATCCCCGGGGCGGTGTAGAGGTGGTAGTCGTGCAGCATCACCAGCGGCCGCTCCTGGCCCTCGATCTGCGCCACCACGGCCTCGGCGATGTCGCGGTTGACCGCCTGGTAGCCGAGGTCCCAGGCGTCGAGCTCCTCCTGGCGGACGTCCGGGGCGTTGGAGAGGTCCCAGAGGTAGTGCTGGATGAACCAGAGGATCGGGTTGGCGATCACGTTGTAGAAGCGGTCGTAGGCTTCGGCGTCGCTGCCGACCAGCCGCACCCGGTAGTCGATGCCGTCGATCGAGAGCTCGACCGGGCCGCCGTGTTCCTGGGAGACGGCGACGTCCTCGTCGGTCATCGCCGAGGCGATCCAGAGCGCCTCGCGGTGAGAGACGAGGCCCGAGAGCGCCGTCACCAGGCCGCCACCACCGCGGCGCAGGGTGCGCTCGCCACCCTCGTCGCGTTCGAACTGGAGCGGGCCCCGGTTCGAGACGATGATCAGCGGCGAGGAGTCCACGCCGCAGAGGTTAAGGGACCCCTTGGATCGGGATCAGGTGTCGAGGTCCGTCAGCAGCCCGAGCCAGTCGCGCAGCAGCCGCGGCGAGAGGAACTCGCGACGGGCGTGCTCCTTGCCCGCTCGGCCCAGGCGCTTGCCCAGCTCCGGGTCGGCGAGGATCTCGAGACTGCGCTGGGCGCACTCCGAGGGTGAGTTGACCAGGTAGCCGGTCTCGCCGTCTGTGATCTGCAGGGGGATGCCGCCGACGTTGCCGCCGATCGTCGGGCGACCCTTCCAGAGCGCCTCGGTGACGGTCAGCCCGAAGCCCTCGCGGATCGACTTCTGCAGGCAGACGTCGGACTGCGACTGGAAGGCGTTGACCTCGATCGCGCCGACGTTGTTGAGGTTGCTGAGGATCTTGATGTCGGGATCGTTGTCCGCGTATTCGTAGGTCTTCTGGAAGTACTCGCGGCCCTCGGGGTCGTCGCTGGCCATCGAGCCGACCATCGCCAGCTGCGCCTCCGGGACCTGCTCGGTCACCTCGCGGTAGGCGTCGATGACGCCGATCGGGTCCTTCCAGGGATCGAAGCGGGAGACCTGGGTGATCAGCGGCCGGTCGGGGTCGATGCCGAACTGACGGCTGACGAAGGCGGCGTCCTCGGGCGAGAAGGCCATGTTCTTCGGCGACAGCGGATCGATCGCGGGCGGGATGATGTTGACGCCGTTGCGGTGGTCGACGCCCTCCGGCACGTAGTCGGGCAGGTGCCAGACCGTCGCGTCGTATTCCTCGATCATCGGCAGCAGCCGTTCGATCGGCGCCGGGTTGGGGTTCGAGAGGTCGATGTGGCAGCGCCAGATCCAGCGCTTGCCCTTGGCCCGGGCGCCACGGCGCAGGCCGATCGGCTGCGGATCGTGGACGATCACCGCGTCCCACTCGCCCTGCAGGCCCTCGGCATTCATCTGGTTGATCTCGTCGAAGAGCTTCCACTGCTCCTCGCTGAGCGTCTCCTCGGCGCCCTGCAGGGAGTTGTGGAGGAGCTTGGTGGCGTTGAAGAACTCCTCTTTGCCGAAGATCACGTGCCAGTGGGCGTCGAGGCCGACGTCCCGCATCAGCGGCACGATCGTGTAGAGGATCTCGGAGACGCCGCCGCCGAAAGCGGTGGCGCTGACGTGGAGGATGCGCTTGCCTTTCAGCGGCTCGGCGAGCTCGCGAATGCGCTCCGTCGTCTCCTTCCCGACCACGTGCGTGTAGTCGGTGAGGGACTTCTGGCCGAGGGCGACTTCCTGAAGCAAGTCCGGAGTTCTACACCTCCGGGCGGCGCAGCGGCGTCTAGCCGCCGCCGACCGAGTCCGGGCGCTCGCCCAGAGTGACCTCGACCTGCCTCTTCTCGCCGTCGCGGAGGACGGTCATGGTCACCTCTTCACCCGGTTTCTTCGAGGCGACGAGCCGGGCGAGGTCGTCGGGCCGGACGACCTCATGGCCTTGGACTTCGAGGATGACGTCGCCGCCGGTGCGGTATTTGCCGGCCTGGAATTTGACTTCCTTGTCGCCGCCCTCGAGGCCGGCCTTCTCGGCCGGACCGCCGGGAACGACTTCCGCCAGGAGGCCGCCGAAGGTGGTGTCGAGCCCGAGCTTGTCGGCGAGCTGCGGGTAGAGCGCCTGGCTGGAGACACCGATGTAGGCGTACTCGGCGCTGCCGTCCTCCCGCAGCTGCGCGACCGAGCGCTTGATCGACGAGACCGGCACCGCGAAGCCGACGCCGTCGTTGGCGCCGGAATTGGTCTCGATCTGCTGGTTGATGCCGATCACGCGGGCGGCGGCATCGAGCAGCGGGCCACCCGAGTTGCCGGGATTGATCGAGGCGTCGGTCTGGATCGCTCCCTCGATCTGGAACCGGGTCAGCGATTTCACCGAGCGATCGGTGGCGGAGACGATGCCGCTGGAGAGCGACTGCTGCTCGCCGAAGGGGCTGCCGATCGCCGCCACCGGCTGGCCGACCTGGAGCTCGCTGTCGTCACCGAGCTCGAGCGGGTGCAGGGGGAAGCCGTTGGGGTCGACCTTGAGCAGGGCGACGTCGGCGAAGGGATCGAAGCCGACGATCTCGGCCGCGACCACGTTGCGGTCGGGGAACTCGACGAAGACTTCCTTGGCCGGCTTGCGCTCGCCACTCGATTCGTCGGTGACGACGTGGGCGTTGGTGACGATCTCGCCGTCGCTGTTGAGGACGAAGCCGGAGCCCTCGGCGGCACCGGCGCTGCCGCCGAAGATCGAGCGGATCGTGACCACGCCGGGCGCCGCCTCGCGATAGACCTCGGCAGCGTCGAAGCCGCCGCCGGAGGTCTCGACGATCACCTGCGGCATCGGCTCCGCCTGCGCCGCGCTCTCGGATTGCTCTCGGTCGAGTCGTCGCTCTCGCCGGAGCCGCAGCCGGAGAGCAGGGTGAGGCACGACAGCAGCGCCGCCGCGGCCGCCCGGTACCTCACGCCGACGCCCTGGCCGCGTCGCCCGTGAGCGGGGCATCGGTGTCCGCCCGGGCCGGTGGCAGGTCCAGCGTGAAAGCGGTGAAGCGACGGCTGGAGCTGATCGTGATGAGGCCGTCCATGCGCTGGGCGAGCTCGGTGGCGATCGCCAGCCCGAGCCCCGAGCCACCCGCCTTGTCGGTGGTGTAGAAGCGCTCGAAGATCCGGTTCTGCACCCGCTGGGGGATGCCGGCACCCTCGTCGGAGACGGTCAGCTCGGCGCGGCGATTGACGGAGTAGGTGGTCACGGTGACGTCGGTGCCCTCGGGAGTGTGGGTGAGGGCGTTGTCGAGGAGGATACGGATGATCCGGCGCACGCGATCGGGGTCGGCGTGAGCGATCGCCGGGTGCTCGGGCGTGCGCAGCTGCAGCCGCGAGCCGCGCAGATCGGCGCGCGGGCCGAACTCCCGCGTCACCTCCCGCGCCAGCGCCCCGAGGTCGACGCTTCGGGCCCGCATTACCATCGCCCCGGCGTCGAGCTGGGAGAGGTCGAGCAGGTCGGCGGTCAGCTTCGTCAGCCGCACGATCTGCTGGCGCATCGTGCGCACGAACTCCGCCCGCTCCTCGGGGCTGGGGTCCTCCTCTTCGAGCAGCTCGACGAAGCCGCCGAGGCTGAAGATCGGCGTGCGCAGCTCGTGCGAGGCGTTGGCGATGAACTGCTTGCGGACGCTGTCGAGCTCGGCCAGGCGGCGCTGCATCTCGTTGAAGGTGCGGGCCAGCTGGCCGAGCTGCCCCGCCGCCGCGACCGGGATCGTCATCTCGAAGTTGCCGTCGGCGACTTTGCGGGCGGCATCCTGGAGCCGGCTGACGTCGCGCGCCGCCATCTGCGCGTAGTAGAGGCCAAGCGCCGTGGCCAGGAGAATCGCGATCAGCCCGCCGATCAGGATCTGCCCCTTGACCGCGCCGAGGCCGCTGGCGGCACCGCCGATCGTCACCGCGTAGAGATAGATGACGAGGACCGTGCCGACGCTGATCGCGACCGCGGTCACGGTGATCCGGCTGCCCAGATTGGTGAGCCTGAGCCGGGGCATCTACTCCTTGAACCGGTAGCCCACCCCGCGCACGGTGAAGAGGAACTCGGGCTGCTTGGGGTCGCTCTCCAGCTTCTCTCTGAGGTGCCTGATGTGGACGTCGACCGTGCGGGGGTCGCGGTACTCGGAGTCGCCCCAGACATGCTCGAGCAGGGTCTCTCGACTGAGCACGCGGCCGGGGGAGCGGGCGAGGGCGCCGAGGATCTCGAACTCGACGTAGGTGACCCGGACCTCCTCTTCCGCCAGGGTGACCATGCGCCGGTCGAAGTCGATTCGCAGCCCGCCGCTCTCGATCGACTCGTCCCCGGGCGCCTCGCTGCCCATCCGCGAACGTCGCAGCGCCGCTTTGACCCGGCTGCGGAACTCGCGCATCGAGAACGGCTTGGTGATGTAGTCGTCGGCGCCGACCTCGAAGCCGGCGACCTTGTCGGTCTCGCTGCCCTTGGCGGTCAGCATGATGATCGGGACCTGGCTGCGCGAGCGCAGCTCACGACAGACTTCGACTCCGTCCAGGCGCGGCAGCATCAGGTCGAGGATGACGAGGTCGAAGCGACCCTCTTCGAAGCGCCGCAGGGCTTCGCTGCCGTCGAGAGCGGAGGTGACGTGGTAGCCGTCCTTGCGCAGGGGGTAGCTCAAGAGCGTCTGAATCGACTGCTCGTCGTCGACGAGGAGAATGCGGGCCGTCCCGTTAGCCACAGAGGAAGGGTAATGGCGCGGCAAGGTTGGACGCATGTGCGAGTACCCAGAACTAAGGATCTGGGACTCCGGGCCGATAAAGGGAGCGATGCAGCAGCAGGAGCTCAAGAGCCTGGTCGAGTCCGGCCACTACAAGCCCGATCCCTCGCGGGTCGCGGCGGCGATGCTGCGGCGCCGCGGCGTGCGCGAGCTGCTGATCGACGGCGCCGCGTTCAGCCGAGCTGGTCGAACCCCGCCGGCGCCAGAGTCCCCCCGCCGGGCAGCCTGATCTCGACGCCTGCGCCGTCGAGGACCTCTCCCACATGCGTCAACGTCGTCTCGCCGGCGGCGCCGATCGCTTGCGGCCGCGGCAAGGTGCTCGCGCGGCAGCGCCGCCAGCAGCTCGTAGTCCTCGCCCCCGGAAGTCGCCAGCTCGAGTGGCTCGCGGCCGGCCGCGGCGGCGACCTCGGCCAGGCCGTTGGCCAGCGGCAGGGCACCGGCCTCGATGCGGATGCCCACCCCGCTGCTCTCGGCGAGGTGAATGGCGTCACCGCCGAGGCCGTCGCTGAGGTCGATCATCGCCCGTGCCCCGGCCGCCGCCAGCGCCCTGCCGGCGCCGAGGCGGGGGGTGGGGTCGAGCTGGCGCCGCCGCAGCCGCTCGGCCGCCTCCTCGGAAACGGCCGTCGCCAGCTCGGGGCGCTCCAGCAGCAGCAGCCCGGCGGCGGCACCACCGATCTCCCCGGTCAGGACCAGCGCGTCGCCGGGCTCGGCACCGCCGCGGCCGACCAGCTGCTCCGCCGCGGCCGCGTGGCCGACGACGGTGACGGCCAGGGTCAGAACGGGCGCCCGGGTGACGTCGCCGCCGGCGAGCGTCGTCCCGGTCTCGCCGGCGAGCGTCGCGATTCCGTCGATCAGCTCCAGGCAGCCGTCTTCGCTGAGATCGGCGGGGATGCCGACGGCGACGTAGGCCTCGCCCGTTTCCGCGCCCATCGCCGCCAGGTCGGAGAGGGCGGTAGCGAGCGCCTTGCGGCCGATCTGGGCCAGGCGTGGCCTGGTCGCGGCGGAAGTGGACACCCTCGACCAATGCGTCGACCGAGGTCGCCGTGGCCCCTCCGGGGACGGTGACGGCGGCATCGTCGCCACTGCCGAGGCGGATCCGCGACCCCGCCGGAGGGAGCCGTTCCCGCACCTTCGCCAGCAGCTCGAACTCGCCCATCGGCTGACTATCCCAAACCGGACCCGTGGGCTTGCGGTGGGTGACGGCGCGGGGTCGGCGCTGCCCTCGTCACTAAGGTGCGGCTGACGTGGAGCGCCGCCAACCATTTCTGCACCGGGTCGGTGAGGCGGGGGCGCGGTTCGGCACGCGCCCGCCGCGCAGCCGCCGGGTCCGCCTGGCCCTTCAGGTCGGCCTCGCCTTCCTGATCTTCGGCTTCCTCGTCCTCACCGTCGATCGACCAGTGGTCGGAGATCCAGAGCGAAGGGATCCACTTCCACGTCGCCTGGCTGATCCCGGCGATAGTCATCCTGCCGCTCTTCTACGTCTTCAGCGCACTCGGCTGGGACTTCATCCTGCGCTTCCTCGGCCACCCGATCGGGTTCGGTCGCGCCCAGGTCGCCTGGGGCCAGCCGCTGCTCGCCCGCTACGTGCCGGGCAGCATCCTCTACGTGCTTGGGCGGGTGCTGCTCTCCGAACGGGCCGGCGTGCCGCGCCGGACGACGATCGCCAGCATCGTCTACGAACAGGCGATCTCGGCGACGTCGGCGATCATCGTCGCCTCCTACTTCATCATCAACCACCCCGATCTCCAGGGACAGCCGCTGCGCTGGGCGGTGCTGCTGTTGATCCCGGCGGCGATCGCGGTCCTGCACCCGCGCGTCTTCGGGCCGCTTGCCAACAAGGCGCTGAAGGCCTTCGGGCGCGAAGCGCTGCCGGCGGTGGTGCCGCTGCGCGGCATCGTCTCCCTGATCGTCTTCTACTCGCTGAACTGGGTCGTGGTCGCGTTCGGCATCTACTGCGTCGCCCGCTCGGTCACCTACATCCCCTTCGACGACATCCTCCTGGTCGGCTCGGCGCAGGCGATCGGCTACTTCGCGGCGCTGGTCACCCTCGTCGCCCCAGCCGGGCTCGGCGTCCGCGACGCCGCCTTCGCCTGGGGGCTGAAGGCGGCTCTGCCGGGCAAGAGCTTCGCGCTCGGGTCGCTGATCGCGATCGTCGTCCGCGGCGTGATGACGGTCGCCGAACTGATCTACGTGGGGGCGGTCACCGTGCTCGGCCGCCGCGAGGGCTGGAGCGTCGCCACCGGCATCCTCCATCCCTCCAAAGAGGAGGAAGAAGTGGGTCCGGATGCCGGGGGGCACTCGCCCGAGATCCTTTAGCGGGTGCGGTAGAGGTTTGGGTCGCTATGCGGGCGAAAGCTCTACCGCGGTCATAGGGGAATGCGGGCGCCGAGTTGGTAGGCCGTCAGGGCCAGGGTCAGGAGCTGGAGAGGGCTGTCGCGGGAGATGGCGGCCAGGGGGAGGGGCCAGATCAGGTACCAGGGGAGGAGCCAGGAGGTGGCGAGGAGGAGGCCGAGGGCGGTCCAGCCGGCGGCTCGGACCCAGTCGAAGCCGCGCCAGGTCCAGAGCAGGAGCTCGAGCAGGAGGGTGAGGAAGAGGACCAGGGCGAGGACGCGGACCGCGTCGGGGTCGATGCCGGTGAGGCGGGCGACGGTGATCGGGATGCTCAGGTGGCTGGTCCGCCCCTGGTTCTCCCCCGCCAGCCCGAACGCGCTCAGCCAGTCCCAGCCGAAGGCGAGATAGGCCGCGGCGCAGATCCCCGCCGCCGCGACGAGCGCGCCGGCCAGCAGCCGGCCGACGGGCCGAAAAGTGGAGCCACGGTCGACATAGCGGCCCGTCGTGGCCAGGAGGGCGAAGGGGGCTAGGAGGAGGGCGGAGGACTTGGTGGCGACGGCGGCGACGAGCGCCATGCCGCCGGAGATCTCGCGGGCGCTGAGGATGGCGGCGACGGCGAGCATCGCCAGCAGCATCGTCAGGCCGTCGTTGTGGGCGCCGCCGACGACGTGGACGAGGACGAGCGGGTTGAGGGCGACGAAGGCGGCGGCACGGAGGGGGTCGGCGCCGCGCCAGGCGGCGACGCGCGCGACGACCGCGGCCAGGCCGAGGACCGAGAGCGCGGCGGCGGCCTTCAGCACCGCGATCGCGAAGCCGACCGGCAGCCAGGCGAGCGGGTAGGTGGCGAGGGTGAACAGCGGCCCGTAGGCGCTGGTCGCGTCGGTCCAGTCGACCTGCCCGAAAGCCGGGTCGGTGGGGGCGGCGAGCGGCGGCTGGACGTAGGGGTCGAGGCCGTGGACGACGCCGAGCCGGGCGTAGTCGAGGTAGCTGTAGACGTCGTGGGAGAGCAGGACCGGGGCGAGGGCGAAGGCGGCGACCGCGAGGACGATCGTCCCCCAGACGAGGCGCCGGCCGAGCGCCGGCGCCGTGAGGAGGACGCCGAGGTAGGCCGCAAAGCCCACCCACATCAGGGCGTAGGCGAGCGCCGGGGTCGATGCTCGGCTACCCGCTGCCGCCGGCCGACTTGCCGCTGCCAACGTCGCCTGGCGCGCGGTGGCGCGCGGCGCCGGTTCCTGTCCCACCCCCGGCGCGTAGGCGTCGGGGTCATAGCCGCCGACCGCGGCGGTCCCCGGTGGCGGCGCCTCTTCGCCGTTGCTGCCACCGTCGCCGACGCTTCCGCCCGCCGAGTCGCGCGGGCTCGCCTGGGTGAAGTGGCCGTAGTAGGGCGCCCAGGAGATCTGCTCGCTCGGGTCGCTCGAATTCCTCGCAGGGGACGCTGCCGTTGGAGTAGAGGGAGTGCCAGATCTCCGCCGGGAAGGTGCCGCCGAAGACCGTGGTCCCGTGGACGCTGGACATCGAGATGTCGTTGGACTCGGGGTAGCCGACCCAGACCGCCGTCGCCAGGTTGGGCTGGTAGCCGGAGAACCAGGCGTCGGTGTATTCGTCGGTGGTCCCGGTCTTGCCGGCCTGGCCGGCGCAGCCGGTGTAGGCGGCGGTTCCGGTGCCTTCGGTGATGTTGTCGTGGAGCAGGCGGGTCACCTCGTAGGCGACGGGCGCCGGCAGCACCCGCTTCGGCTCGGCGGCCTGGGGCCGGTCGACCTTGCCGCTGGGGAAGACGACCTTCTCGATCGAGACCGGGTCGCGGTGGATGCCGCCGGCGGCGAGCGTCGCGTAGGCGTCGGTCAGCTCCAGCGGGGTGACGCCGAGGCGCAGGCCGCCGATCCCCTCGGCCGGGATCCCGTCCAGCTGCGTCGTGATCCCCATCGACTTCGCCGTCTGGGCGACGCTCTTGGGGCCGACGTCGAGGTCGAGCTGGGCGAAGACGGTGTTGTCGGAGCTGACCGTCGCCTGCTGCAGGTTGACCGTCCCCTGGTAGCCCTCGTCGGCGGTGCTCACCTCCCAGTGCCCCCAGTGGGGCAGGTCGAGGTCGAGCGGCTTCGACGTGTAGTAGGTCGAGTAGGGGTCGATCCCCTGCTTGATCGCGGTGGTGAGGACGAAGGCCTTGAAGGTCGAGCCGGGCTGGCGGCGGCCCTGGGCGGCGAGGTTGAACTGGCTCTGCTCGTAGCTGGAGCTGGAGACCATCGCCCGCACGTGGCCGTTGCGGGGGTCGATCGAGACCAGCGCCGAGGCGGGGTCGGTCGAGTAGGGGAGGGCGGAGCGCATCGCTTCCAGGCCGACCCGCTGCAGGTCAGGGTCGATCGTCGTCCGCACCTCGAGGCCGCCGTCGCGCACCGTGTCGACGCCGTACTCGCTGATCAGCTGGTTTTCGACGTAGTCGAAGAAGTAGGGCTGGCGGTGCTCGAAGTAGTCGTCGGAGACGTCGAGCCCGAGGCCGGCGGTCGCGGCCGCCTCGGCGCGGTCGCGGGAGACGTAGCCGAGCTTGGCCATCTGCCGCAGCACGTCGTTGCGCCGCTCGCGCGCCGTCGCGGGATTGAGGATCGGGTTGTATTCCGAGGGCGCCTGCGGCAGCCCCGCCAGCAGTGCCGCCTGCGCCAGGCTCAGCTTCCAGACCGGCTTCGAGAAGTAGATCCGCGAAGCGGCCTGGACGCCGACCGCGGTGGCGCCTTCGATCGTCCCGTAGGAGGCGACGTTGAGGTACTGGCCGAGGATCTGCCGCCGCGAGTGCCGCTTCGCGTACTCGATCGCCAGCTTGGCCTCGACGATCTTGCGCTCGAGGTTGCGCTCCGGGTCGGCGATGCAGAGGTTGCGGACCAGCTGCTGGGTGATCGTCGAGCCGCCCTCGACCGCCTTGCCGGCTTCGAGGTCCTTGACCGCGGCGCGGAGGATCCCCTCGGGGTCGACGCCGCCGTGCGAGTAGAAGCGCTGGTCCTCGATCGCCACCGTCGCCAGCTGCAGGCTCTTGGGGATGCGCTCGATCGAGACCGGGGTGTGTGCCTCGTCGGAGGCGATCAGGCCGAGCTTGCTGCCGTCGGCGGCGTAGAGGGCCGAGTTGCCGCTCCTGTCGATCGGCTTGCAGCTGGCGAGCGAGGGCGCGTCGGCGGCGACGTCGAGCACCCAGGAGGTGATGGCGATGACGGCGATCGCGATCAGGGCGAAGACGGCGCCGCCGACGAGCAGGAGCTTGCTGCCGATTCCGCCGCCGCGTCGCCGGCTTCGCCGATTGCGCTGCGTCATCGAGCAGAGGGTACTTCGCCCCCGGCCGGCGCTCAGGCCTGCGTGTCTTCGGTCGAGTGGTTGTGGACGACGCCTTCGACCAGGAGCTGGTTCGGGATCACCACGGAGCTGCCGTCGCCGGGGTCGACGTAGGTGTAGGAGAGGGTGATGTCGGTGACCCGGCCCGCGGTCTCTTCGAAGCTGATGCGGTCGCCGATCTTCATCGGCTGGGCGACGGCGATCTGCACCCCGGCGACCATGTTGCCGATCGTGTGCTGAGCGGCGAAGCCGACGACGAGGCCGATCACCGCGGTCGAGGCGAGGATGCCGGTGGCGAGCCGCTTCAGATCGGTGAACTGACTCAGCGCGATCGCCGCGAGGACGAGGAAGATCGCCAGGAAGAGCAGGCGGCGCAGGAACCGCAGGCGGGTCTTGGTCGAGCGGGAGACCTGGGAAACTGCCGGCGACATGGAAGCCAAGTTAGCCGGGGAGGCCGTGGAGCGGCGGGCGACTCCCTTTCCATATTCGAACTGGGGTCCATGGGTGGGGGTGCTGGGCGTCTTCCTTGCCCTCGGGACCGGAGTCGTGATGGGGATCCCCGCCGCGATCCTGGGGACCGAGCCCGACGGCGACCTGACCACGTTCGGCAACGTCGGCGTGCAGCTGGCGACGGCGATCGGGTTCCTGCTGGTGCCGATGGCGATCGCCGCGCAGCGGGGGGCGACGACGGTCGTCGAGATCCTGCGGCGGCTCGGCGTACGGCGCTTCAAGCCCTCGACGGCGCTGAAATGGACGCTGGCGGCGATCGGCGCCTACCTGCTCTTCGCCGCCGCCTACTCGCTGCTGATCGTCGTCCCCGAACAGGAGGACATCGCCGACGGCTTCGGGCCGGTCCCGCTGCAGGTCCTGCTGATCGTGATCGCGGCGCCGATCAGCGAGGAGCTCTGCTTCCGGGGGATGCTGTTCGGCGGACTGCGGGAGAAGCTGCCGCGAGTGGCGGCGGCGCTGATCGCCGCGGTCGTCTTCGGCGCCCTGCACGCCCTGACCGGGATCACCGCGGTGCCGCCGCTGATCGCCTTCGGCTTCCTGTTGGCGCTCCTCTACGAGAGGACCGGCTCGATCGTGCCGTGCATCGTCCTGCACATGCTGAACAATTCCGTCGCCCTACTCGGTCAGTAGCATCCGGCCGGTGAGTCGCCGTTTCGCGTTCCTCCTCGCCCTCGCGGCGCTGCTCGTGCTCCCCGCTTCCGCCGCGGCGGCCAAGGCCGGGTCGAAGGGCGCCGCCACCGCGGTCCCGGACGCGACGGTGAAGATCAAGCTCGGCCACCTCGACGACGGCCGCGCCCAGATCTACGGCAAGGTCCCCGTCTTCGGCACGATCAGCCCCTACGTCCCCGGCCAGCGGGTCGAGGTCAGCTTCTACCTGGACGGCAAGGAGTTGGTCAGCCACAAGCTGGCGGTGGGCAAGGGCAAGGGCGGCATCGGCAGCTTCCGCTCCAGCGTCATCGTCCGCGAGGACGGCAGGTACGCGGTCAGCGCCAAGCACGAGGCGACCGCCGTCCTCGGTGCCGACAGCACCGTCCGCAAGAGCTGGAAGGTCAGCTTCCCGGCCCTGCACCAGGGCCAGTGCGGCGACGTCGTCGTCGGCTTCAAGAAGGCGATGCGGGGGATGGGCTACATCGCCAACAGCGGCCGCTGCTTCGGCGGCAAGACCGCCCGCGGCGTGCTCGCCTACCGCAAAGTCAACGACATGACCCGCAGCATGCGGGCCGGCAAGGGCCTGGTCAAGGATGTCTTCGGCGGCAAGGGCGGCTACGAGGTTCGCCATCCCGGTGCCGGCAAGCACGTCGAGGCGCCGCTCTCCAAGCAGGTGCTGGTCTTCGCCAAGGGCGACAAGCCGTACGCGATCTACCCGATCTCCTCCGGCAAGTCCTCGACCCCGACCGTGACCGGCCACTTCAAGTTCATCCGCACCGAACCCGGCTACAACTCGCACGGGATGTACTACTCGTTCTACTTCTACGGCGGCTACGCGATCCACGGCTACGAATCGGTGCCGGACTATCCCGCCAGCCACGGCTGCCTGCGCACCTTCATCGCCGACCAGCCGGAGATCTACGAGCGGATCAGCTTCGGCGAAGACATCTTCGTCTTCTAGTTCTGCCGGGCTACTCGGGCAGGCGCACGCTCTCGAACGGCAGCACCGTGGCGAGCAGGTCGAAGTGGCGGTCGGCGTGGAGGACGCCGAAGCCACGCTCGGCCGCGGCCGCGGCGATCAGGTAGTCGGGGGCCGGGAGGCGCCGGCGCGCTCCGAGCTCGCGCATCGCGGCTACCGCCGCCCGGCATGCCGATGCGGTCACGGGCGCCTGCGGAAGGGCTTCGAGTATGAAGTCCGCAATCTCGTATTCCTTCTCATCGCGGGCGCTGCTGAGAATCTCCAGGGTGGCCATGGGGCAGCTCACGAAGAGGTCGTCTCTGGCCGTGGCTTTCCACCGACCGGCCACCTTGGGCTGGCTCTGCCGGGCCCAGGCGGAGGGGTCGATCACCAGCGGCACGCTCGCGTTGAAGGGTGCGGCGCTCATTCCGGGTCGTACTTGAAAGGCGATCGCTCGCGCTCGGCGAGAGTCTCGGTTAGGCCCTCGAAGTCGTAGGCGATCTCGCCGTCCGCGATCTTGCAGAGGAACTCGATCGCTTCATCGCGTTTGCGTCGCTCCTCAGCGGCGACCTCGGCCCCGCGCAGCGCCAGGTCGCGGATCAGCCGGGACCGGCTTCTTGGATGCGGCTCAACGGCAGCCATCGCCTCGGCCAGTTCCGGGTCGACGGTCACCTGCACGCGTGGGTGCTTCGTCGCCATTGGGCGAGTGTACCGTCAGGGTGATACACCAAATCGACAGAGCGGGATAGGGCCTCACAGCGGTCCAAGGAATCGGCGGCGGCGAACTCTCCCCCCTCGCCTTAGGATGCGCGCGGTGACCGACCTCGACGCCGCCAAGGGGACGCTGCTCGCGGAGCTGCGCGAGCACTCGCTGGTCCTCGGCGAGGTGACGCTATCCAGCGGGGCGATTGCCCAGTACTACGTCGACGCCCGGCGGACGCTGATGCGGCCGGCCGGCTTCCGCGCAGCCGGCGAGCTGATCGCCGCGGTCGCCGCTGAGGTCGGAGCGGAGGCGGTCGGCGGTCCGGCGACGGCGGCGATCCCGCCTTCGTGCGCCGCCATCGCGGTGCCCTCCGGCGCCGGCCTCGTCGCCTTCTTCGTCCGCGGCGAGCGCAAGGAGCACGGCCTGCAGCGCTGGGTCGAGGGTCCGGTGCGGCCGGGCCTGCGCTGCCTCGTGGTCGAGGACACCGTCACCAGCGGCGGCTCGACCGCGAGCGCGATCGGGCGGATCCGCGAGCAGGAGCTGGAGGTCGTCGGGGTGGTCGCCGTGGTCGACCGGCTCGCCGGTGGCGGCGCGAGGATCGAAGCGGCCGCCGAGGCTCCCTACCGCGCTCTCGTCACGATCGACGAGATTTACCCGGACCGGCCGGACCGCGGCTGAGGGGCAGTCGATGGAGCCCGACGCCGTCGAGATCCGCGTCGTCGCTTGCCTGATCGAGAAGCAGCGAACGACCCCGGACGCCTACCCGCTCTCGCTCAACGCGCTGCGCCTGGCCTGCAACCAGGCGACCAACCGCGACCCGGTCGTCGACTACGAGGAGGCAGTCGTCTCCGAGGCGCTGCGGCGGCTCGCCCTGCGCGGCTGGACCCGCCTCACCAGCGGCGCCGGCAGCAGGGCCCGCAAGTACCGCCACCTGATGCCGGAGGCGCTCGGCGTCGACGACGCCGAGCTGGCGCTGCTGGGCGTGCTGATGCTGCGCGGGGCGCAGACGCCCGGGGAGCTGAAGCAGCGCAGCGAGCGCCTGCACGGCTTCGCCGACCTCGCTGCCGTGCAGGCGACGCTGGACCGGCTGGTCGAGCGTGGCTACGTCGCCCGCCACGAGCGCCGGCCGGGTCAGAAGGAGCTGCGCTACGAGCAGCTGCTCGGGGGCTTTGGCGAGGAATCCACGCCGGCCGCGGCCCCTGTCGAAGGCGACGCAGCCGAGGAGACCGCCCCGGCGACGGGCTCTGGCGAGCGCGAGCCCGGCCTGGTTCCGGCCGAGGACCGCCTGACCCGCCTCGAGCGCGAGCTGGCGGCGCTGCGTGCCGAACTGGCGAGTCTGCGCGAGGCGCTCGGCGAGACCGCCGAAGACGAGGAGTAGCCCGGCCGCTTCAGCCGGCGGGGTGGCGGATGCCGAGAACGACGACCCGGCGGCCGCCGGGGATGGCGGCGATCAGCTGGGCCTTGGCCCCGCCGCGCTCCTGCAGCAGCGCCCGGCCGCCGGCGCTGAAGGGGATCTTGAAGGCGTGTGCGCGCTTGCCGGTGAGGTTGAAGGTGCGCCGCCCCAGCGAGCGCACGACGGAGCGGATCTTGGGCGGGGTGCCGCGCCGGTGTGGGAGCGCCACCTTGATCCGCGTGCGCAGGAAGAGCTGCCCGGGGCACTGGGTCCCTTCCGGCCACTCGCAGGCGATCCACACCCGCACGCCCCCGGCCACGACCTTCAGGTGGGAGAGGACGATCGCGACCGGGATGCTCCTGGTCCTGCAGCCCAGCAGGCGGTCGGCGCCGCCGCCGGTGTTGAGGGCGTAGACGCAGATCGGCTGCGAGCCCGTCTTCAAGGTGGGGAAGCTGACGTCGAAGCCGTGCTCGGGACCGGCCTGCCGGAACCTGGCGGCGACGTCGGGGCGGGGCCCGGTCGCGATCGACCCCAGCTCGTAGGCGATGGCGCCGGGGGCGCCCGCCCTGCCGCCGACGACGGCGCGGATCGCCAGCGGCTGGGTCGGCACGTTCGGGTCCAGGGCCCAGCCCTTGATCCGCACCTGGCCGGGTGAGGGGGAGCCGGCCAGGTCGAGAAAGCCCCGCGGGTCTTCGCTGCCTCCGATCGGCGTCGCTTCGCCGACCGTCGCCCCGTCGACGTAGTTGTTGTCGATGTTGATCGTGACGCCGCCGTAGCTCTCGTCGTGGCCGCCGCGGTACTGGTGGATGCGCTGGTGCTCGCTCCAGGCGTTGGCGGGGAGGTAGGGGTCGACGGTGTCCTGCCGGCCGTTCCAGTTGGCCATCCAGAGGCTGTCGGGCAGGTTGTAGCCAGTGCCGATCTGGCCGGCGAGGTCCTCGATCCCGGAGGCGCTGCTGCTGTAGACGCCGGAGACGTAGCCGAGCGAGTGCAGCTTCTCGGTCCAGGCCTCGAGGAAGGCGAGGGTGGCCGCGGTGGCGCTGGAGGTCTGCGTGTAGGCCTCCATGTCGTTGTAGATCGGGCTGCCCGGGCCCATCCCCAGCGCGGCTGCCTGCGCGACCGCGTCGCTTGCCGCGGCCGTTCCCTGCGCGGTCGCCTGGCTGGGATTGATCTTGGCGCAGCTGCTGCAGGCGCTGGTCGGGGCCTGGAGGCCGACGTAGGTCGGGATCAGGTGCCAGCCGGCGGCGGTCTGGGCGCTGACCCAGCCGGCGGTCAGGTTGGGCTGCGAGCAGCCGCGGTTGAGGCCGCCGATGTAGACGCCGATCGCCTCGTACGGGGAGGAGGCGCGCCAGGCCGCCATCGTCCGCGAGGAGGGCGCCGTGCAGGCGTCGAAGCCGAGCCCGGTGAAGACGCTACCCCCGGCCGAGATGCCGGCCCCCGGGCGGGCCCGGGCCGGCAGCGCCGCCCGGCCGGCGCCGGCGGCCGCGGCCGGTTCGACCAGGATCGCCCGCCGGCGCCCGAGCGCCTCGGCGGGACAGCGCTGGTTGGAGGCCGGCGTCCCCAGGTAGACCGCGCGGCGGTCGAGCCGCACGCACATCCCCGGGTGCTCGCTGAGCCGGTAGACCGGCCAGGACCGCGGCGCCTGGACCCGCTCGCCGTCGAAGTGGACGACGCGGGCCGCGGCGCCGGGCGTGCCGAGCGCGCCCTGCCAGCAGGCCAGCAGCGCCAGCGAGCAGAGGGCAATCGCCGCCGCGAGGGCGCGGGAGGGGCGGTGGGTTGGCGGACTCACTCGCGGCACTCTCCGTACAACGAGGCCGGGACCCCCAAAGTTGCACTGCTGCGGGCAAAACCTTGCACGAAGGATTCAATCTGCGTGCCACCTGTGACGCCGAAACTTTTAGGGTGCAATCATGCACTTGATGAGGGAGAGCTGGACCGACTCGCGGCTGGACGATTTCGCGGCGAACACCGACCGCCGCTTCGATGCAGTCGATCGACGCTTCGACGCGGTCGACAAACGCTTCGACGCCGTTGACCGCCGCTTCGAGGTGATCGACAGGCGTTTCGAGGCAGTCGACCGCCGCTTCGATGCGGTCGACGCTGAGTTGCAGAGGTTGAACGGTCGCTTCGACGATCTGCATCGAACGCTGCTTCAGGTCGGCGGCGGTGTGGTCGTCGCGCTGATCGGCCTGATCGTCACCCAGCTTTAAGCTGCCGCGCCCGCCTGTTCCTAACGCAGAATCAGCGCTTATTGCCGTTGGCGTCGGTCGCCAGCGCGAAGGCCTCGTCGGAGCCGAGGAACGGAGTCAGGGTCATGTAGACGGCGACCGGGACCATCTCCGGCAGCCGTTCCGGGCCGCGCTGCTTGACGTAGTCGTAGAAGAGGGCGTAGAGCGCGCCCCCGATCGCCTCGGCGGTGATCGGGGGGACGTCGGCTTTGAGCTCGTAGCCCGGCGCCAGCAGGCCCTCCATCCCTTCGGTGACCACCTCGCGCTGCTCGAGCGCGCGTTTGCCCGCCGCGTACATCTCGACGCCGCCGAGGCGGGCGTACTCCGGCTCCTGCACGCCGAAGGAGAACATCGCCTCCTGGGTGGCCTGGACGGCGTGCTGCCAGTCGGGGGCGCGGCGGAAGGCCGGTAGGGCCGCGCCCAGCATCTGCGAGGAGCCGCTGTCGAGCGCCGCCACCATCGCGTCTTCCTTGTTGGCGAAGTGTTCGTAGAAGGTGCGCTGCGAGGTCTTCGCCCGGTCGACCACCTCCGCCACGGTCGCCTCGGGGTAGCCCTTCTCGGAGACGACGGCAGCGAGCGCGCGGAGGATGCGCTCGGGTGGGTTGGAGGCCGCCTGGCGCTCCTCGAAGGGGTTGGCCTGGCGCGAGCGCCGGCGCGGCGGCTTCAGCGGCGCCGGCGGCGGCGGGTAGGAGAGCATCCAGTCCCACAGCTGCGGGGTCAGCTCCAGCAGCTCCTCCTCCTGGCCCCTGTAGAGGCGCTTGTGGATGACCTTCTGGATCCCGCCGACGATCGCCCGCACGATCTCCGGCGGCATCCCCTCGTGGCCCGGGATCGAGTCCAGCAGCTGCTTGACCAGCTTCTCGAAGGCGTCGAGGGTGCGGTCGACCAGGGCGACGCCCTCGGGCCCGGCGGCGTAGATCTCGACGAAGCACATCTTCGAGGCGGCGGACTGGCGGACGATTTTCTCGATCAGCACCCCGAACGCCCGCTGCGCCAGCGCTTCGTCCCCGGGGACCTCGAGCCCGGCCTGGATCGTCCTGACCGCCGGCTCCACCAGCGACTCGATCGCGGCCAGGAAGCACTTCTGCTTGTCCTCGAAGTGGCGATAGAAGGTGCTGCGGGAGACTCCGGAGAGCTCGACCAGGTCCGCCACCGTGGTCGCCTCGTAGCCTCTCTCGGCCACCGTCGCGACCATCGCCGCGAAGAGCCTTTCGCGCTGGTTGCGCTCCGCCTCGGCCCGCGGCGTGCCCCTGCCGGGCGGCAGCATTTTCTCCCGCAACTGACTCGAATCCCCCCACGGCGTGAGCATCAGGGCGGGACCATATCCGGGCTTGTTGGCGCTTTTCGACACCCTCTTCGAGGTCCCTCTCAGTGGTACGCGGTCGGCCTCAAACGGCCTGGCTCGCGACCCAGCGCCTCCCCTTCATTCCCCATCCTAGCGCGGTTTGTGAGGCAGCACCAGTGCCTTTGGCAACGCCCATTGGAGGCTGCGGCCCCGTTCATCGGTCTGTGAACGTCCCTGTAGTCTCTCTCCGAGCTCGTAGGGCACGCTACTGGAAGGCCGAGATCGACTCCTCGAATGCGGCTCGCGAGAAGTCGGGCCAGAGCTCGTCGCGGAAGACCAGCTGGGAGAAGGCGGCTTGCCAGAGCAGGTAGTTGGAGAGGCGGCGCTCACCGCCGGTGCGGATCACCAGCTCGGGGTCGTGCATGTCCGGGGCGTAGAGGTGGCAGCGGAACTCGTCCTCGCTTGAGCCGTCGAACTCTTCGGCGGCGGCGAGGATCTCCGCTCGGCCGCCGTAGTTGAAGGGCACGCAGAAGGTCAGCCGCCGGTTGGCGCCGGTCAGCTCCTCGGCCCACTCCATCTTCTCGACCAGGCTGGCCGGGACCGGCGGCCCGCGGTCGCCGATGAAGCGCAGCCGCACCCCTTCGGAATGCAGCTGCGGCGTCACGTTGTCGATGTACTCGGCCAGCAGGGCGATCAGCCCGGCCACCTCCTGCGGCGAGCGGGCCCAGTTCTCGGTCGAGAAGGCGTAGACGGTCAGCTCACGGATCCCCAGCTCGGCCGCGTCCCGCACGGTTTCCGCTCCTGCTCGGTGCCCGGCGCTGACCGGCAGCTCGCGCCGTTTCGCCCAGCGCCCGTTGCCGTCGGTGATGATCGCGACGTAGCGGGGTGTGCCGCCGTCAGCCACGGCGCCGGGACCGCCTGGTGGCCATCACGAGTTTCGCCGGCGCCCCCAGCGCCTCCAGCATCCGTTCACGGATCGGAGTCGCGTACTCGCCGCGGGCCGCCGGCGCGCTCAGGTAGAAGCCGGCGACGCCGGCGAGGATGGCGGCGTGGAGGTGTTGGTGCCGAAGCTTCTCGGTGGCTGCCCGCGCCCGGTGGGCGATCAAGGCAAGACGGTTGGCGGCCGCCGTGTTACTCGGGTAGTACGTCATGTAGTTGTGCTCCCCCAAGGCGGCATCCTGCTCGAGGTCGACCAAGTCGTCGAGCAGCACGGTCAGCGCCCCGATCGGCGGGAAGTAGGCGGCGTCGATCAGCTCCGCCTCTTCGGCGTTGGTGCGCGGGTCCGCCGCCGCCGCGATCAGCGCGTGGATCGCGACCGAGGAGCTGGCCCCGGCCGCCAGCTCCCACCAGGTGTAGCCGGCGGGGCAGGGCTGCTTCAGCGCCCAGTCCTCCAGAAGCTGTGATCGCTCAGCTCCGGCGGCATGGGTGTGGCTCTGCCCTTCGCCGCAGCGCAACGCCGCTCGCTGCGCGGCCGGCTGCACGGCCTGGCTCGCCGGCAGCGCGGCGAGCTCGCGGGCGCACGTCCCCACCAGGGCGGTGAGGTAGCCGCCGTCCTCGCCGCGGGGGTTGCGGCTGTACCAGTCCGATGGCGAGGAGCCGGGGGAGACCGCGGCGACAAGCGCCCGGTGCAGCGTCAGGCCGCTCGCCAGCGGATCCTCCAGCGGCTGCTCTCCCAGGGTGTCGAGGTAATCGATCGCCACCTGCAGCGCGGTCATCGCTCGCACCATCCCTGGCCTGCGAGCACGCGGCGCGAGGATCGCGAAGACCGCCGTTGCCTCCGCGTTCGCCCCCTTTTTACGCAGCGCCGAGAGCGCCGCCTCGCGCAGGAGCGGATCCGGGATCTCCCCGGCGGCGATTTCCCACCGCCGCAATCCCTCACGCACCCGCGGCAGAACCTGGCGACGGTACGTCGTCAACGCCGAGACGATCGCGATCCCATCTAACGCCACGGTTGTCGTCTCCCGTCGCTGCCCATCCTCACTAGGACGATATCCCGGTATGCAGGTGTGGCTCCAGTCGCTTGGGAAGCGGAATGTTCCAAGCATCAAAGAGAACGCCCGCCCGGCGGCACTGGCGGTCGTGCCGAGGCTCGCTCGGGACGAGCGCTCTCAGGCCGGGGGCAGCTTCCTCTGGATATAGCGATGGTCCGCAGGCGTCTCATTCTCGCTGCCTGTAAGTACTGGTATTAGCGACCTTTGCCTGGTAAATTGGTCCGGCGATGTACTCTTTCGCAAGCGGACATGCCTGATCGTTCGAGCATCGTCGGGGGGCTTTCGCTCCCCGGGTTTCAGCGGTCGCCGTCCCTTCCCTGGCGACGGCGCCGGAGCGGCACTCCCGGAGAATTCACGGGAGGCAGCACCCGGGCGTCAACTGGGGGCTCTTCCCTCCCCGGGGCGCCCGGGTCGCCATGTTCTGAGTCGATCTCCCAGTCGGTACGTTGGCGATCCTCTTATTTTTAAGTTTCAGGCACCCTATTTTCCTATTCCCCTGGCATAATTCAAATAACGGTCCGTTTATGTTCTCAATGGATCGCGGGTTTGGGAAACATGGACGACTCCTCGACAAGCTTCGCCGAGCTGGAGGCAAAGGTGGGACGAGCCTGCGAGCACGAGCTCGACTGGCGGGCAAAGGTCGCCGCCGGCATCTACGCTGCGCTCGACTTCACCCTTGCCGACGCCGACGCTGCCCGGGCGCTGACCATCGACGCCGGCTCGAGCCGGTCCGGAGCCACGGAAACGCCCAACCTGACTCGCCACTTCGGGGAGATGCTGGCCGGGGTCGCGCCCCCCGGCCGGCAGTCGGCGGCCGCCAACGAGGCCGTGGTCGGAAGCATCGTCTCGGTGATCGGCGACCACCTGCGCCGCAACCGGCTCGACCGGCTCACGGCCGTCGGCCCGGACCTGGTCCATCTCGCCCTGTTGCCCTACCTCGGCTTCGCCGAGGCGAAGCAGTGGGCCCAGTCGACACAGCTGGGGCTCGACCAGACATGAGCGCCAAGGCGGGCAAGCTGCCGCGCGGGCGCCACAACGTCCCCCGCCAGGCGGTCGTCGAAAATCAACGCGAGCGGATGCTCGACGCCGTGGCGGCGGCGATCGCGGAGAAGGGCTTCCTCTCGCTCTCGGTGCGCCAGGTGATCGAGCGGGCCGGCGTCTCGCGTACGACGTTCTACGAGCAGTTCAAGGACAAGCACGAGTGCGTCACGGTCGCTTACGAAGCGGCCTTCGAGCGCGTCGCCGCGGCGATCCTCGCGGCGGCCGAGGAGAGTCCGGACTGGCCCTCGGGGATCGCCGCCGGCGTCGACGCCGCACTCGAGTTCGCTGCCGAGTTCCCCAATCAAGCTCGTCTGCTGATCGTCTTCCATGTCGCGGTCGCCGAGCCGCATCCCTCTCGCCGCGCTCGGGAGGCGCAGCGGCGGCTGGTCGAGCTGCTCCACGCCGGCCGCGAGGGGCGCGACGGGGCGCGGGCGCCGTTGGAGCTGACCGATCAGGCTGTCCTGGGAGCGGCGATATCCGTGGTCGGCGCCCAGATCCTCGCCGGCCGCAGCGACCGTCTGCTCGAGTTGAAGCCGGAACTGATCCAGCTGGTCCTCATCCCCTATATCGGCGGCGAGGAGGCCGGGCGGATCGCCCTGGCGGCTTAGCCGGATGCCCCCCGCAGAGCAAAGACGACTCCCGCTGACGGCGATGACCTACGACCGTGGCGCCGAACGCCTCTTCGAGGCGGTCGTCGCAACCTGCGACCCGCAGGCCGGCTTTGCGGCGCGGGTGGAGGCGGGCCTGCGCTCCAGCCTCGCGTTCTTCGCCGCAGAGCCGACCCTGGCGCGCACCCTCGCCGTCCACGCCGGAGTCGGCGAGGAGGTCATGCGCCGCCATCAGCACTGGCAGGAGCGCTTCGCGGCGCTGCTCGGCGCCGCCGCAAACGTCCTCGACAGTCCAGGTCCTGACTTCAGAGAGCCGACTCTGATCGGTGGCATCTCCTGGCTGATCGCCCAGCAGGTTCTCGCCGGCGAGGCCGAGGGTCTCGAGCGACAGCTTCCCGGCCTCCTCGAGTTCGTTCTCGTCTTCTACCTGGACCCGGACGAGGTTGCCCAGATCGCATGCGCGGCGCGCACATCCCGCTGAGCTCTCCCGCCCGCCGCTATGGCCCCGAGCTGACCGGGGACCTGGAAGTTGCACTCATAGGCGATCGGGCTGGGCTACGCGTAGATATCCGCGTTTGCGCTGTTTTCCGCCTCTCCTTCTGCTTTCCTTTATATCCTTTTCATTTTATGTTTAAGATCTAAGCATTACCGAATCAGGATCCCCGATTCCAGTTGCTTCTGAACTCACGCCGAGCTCGCGTGAGCGTCTGCGGGGCATGTCCAAGTTGCTGCTCGGGAATCAGGATCGGCTGGAGGTGGGCGTCGCGGTCGCCCGCAGCGAAGATGGGGTGGTCAACGCGACCGAGCTGGCACTGGAGCTGGGGATCGCACAGCCGCGGGTGCGGAATCAGCTGGTGGCGCTGGAGAAGGCCGGGCTTCTCGACCGGATGCCGAAGTCAGGAGACGTGAAGCAGTGGTTCCTGCGGTGCGAGTCGCCCTTCTGGGACGTGTGCCTGGTGCTCTACGAAGATTGGGGAGGATGAGATGAGCACGCCCGGGGAGGGGGCGCCGCCAAACGGCGAAGCCAGCGCAGTGCAGCTGCTTGCCAAGGCGCTGGCCGAGGTCACCTCGCCCGGCCCGCATGCCCCGCGGGGAGACCTGTTCGAGGGCCTCGACGAGCTCGAGCAGAAAGTTCTGCTCCGGTACTGGGAGAACGGCCGTCCTAACGGCGATGGCAACTCCCACTTCGACGAGGTGATCGAGATACGGCTCACTCGCCTCCGCAAGAAGGCGCGCAACGAAACGTGGGGAGAAAACATTTGGCTCACGGGCAGGGTTGGAGCGACGCTGCTGGTCTTCGCCGCCGCTTGGCAATACCTCCTCTAGTCATCCCATGCCCGAACAGGATTCGGTTTCAGGGAGTGAGCTGTTGCTCGCCCCTGCGGGTTACCGTGCTCGTAAGCAAGGTTGCGGCAAGTGACAGTAGGACGCCTGCGAGAATCAGAAAGAAGTTTTTCTTCAGCTTCGTGTCCTGCGATTCGAGTGCGACCCAGGCCGAGCAATTCGAGCCTGCCCAGAGCTGTGAGCGAAATAGTCCAGGGATGGCGGTTGGGAAAAAACGTCATAGAAGCCACCTGGCCCGGATGCCCGGCCGGCCGTTCTACCTTCACAGGCCCAAAGCGGGTTGGCTGAGTCGGTTGGTGCCGGCCGACCACGCGCAATGCCGAGCGTTCCTCTCGTCAGAACGAGAATCTCCGACTCCTTTCGGTCGCTTAGAAGGGGATCGCCCTATTCCAGTTGGCCTCCGTTCGTGGCTAACCTCCAGCTATGACATATCTATATCGATATCGAAATAGTTGACGAAACTAGGTTGATATCAATATAGTTGCGTCAAATGATCGATCCGGTCTCCATCTCGGAAGCGGCGGGAATGCTGAAGCTGACCCCAGGGAGAGTGAGGGCCATGGCGGCACATGGCCAACTCGGGGCAACCAAGGTCGGCGAGCACTGGTTGGTCGAGCGAGCCGAGGTCGAACGGCGGCGAAGCGAGGGCGGGCACGAGGGGAGGCGCTTCGCACCGCACAATGCCTGGGTGCTGCTCTTGCTTGCTGGGGGCGAAGATGTCGTGGGGGTGGATCCCAGCGTTCGCTCGCGTCTCAAGAGAGGCTTGGAACGGGAAGGGCTCCAAGGACTTGGACCGCGGCTGGGCACTCGCGCCAGAGTCCTGTCGTTCAGGGCGCACCCCGGCGAGGTCGCACACCTGTTCGATGATCCCGCCCTGGTGCGATCGGGTATCAGCGCTGCCGGTTCGGAAAAGGGCTTCGGCCTCGTTTCCGGCCGAGAGGTCGATGGCTATCTCAAGGAGAGCATGCTGAAGAAGTTCGTGGCAAAGCACGCTCTTGTCCCAGTTGGGCGTGGGGGGAATGTTCGCCTGCGCCTGGTCCCGGACAGCTCTTGGCGGTTTCTGGAAAAGCGAGGAGTGGCGCCACCTGCCGCGGTCGCCCTCGACCTCGCCGAGGATCCGGAGGCGCGATCGTCGCAGGCCGGACGCCGTGCGCTTCGCAAGCTGGATCGTCGTCGTCCAGCTTTTGTCAAGGCACGGAGGCGAGGTGGAGGCCGGTGACTCCCAGCTCCGCGATCCTCGTTGATCCGCCGACGCAGGAGGCGAAACATCTTTGGTCCAAGGTCATCGAGGTGGCTCAGGCCTTTGGCCCGGAGACGAAGTGGAGCCTGGTCGGTGGCCTCATGGTGCAGCTGCACGGCTTTGAGCATGGCGGTGAGGTCCGACCTACGGTCGACATCGACGTCCTCGGGGACTCGCGGCAGCGTCCAGCGGCGACGAGTCGAATCGCCGAAACCCTGGTCGAGCTGGGGGGCAGGATGTCTCTGCCATCGCGCTCGAACCACGATCTGGGTTACAAGTTCGACGTCGGCGGCGAGCTGATCGAGGTCCTTGGCTCCGACGGCGTCACGGATGACCCGAAGACGCTGGGGAAGTACACGACCTTTCAGGTTCCGGGCGGGACGCAGGCGCTGCGTCGTACGAAGGCGGTCGCTGTCTCCCTCGAAGGCCAGCCTCCCGTCCCGATTCGTCGACCCGATCTGCTCGGGGCGATCTTGATTAAGGCTCGAGTGGTGGCGAAGAAGCGGAAGAAATTCGAGTCCGACCGCCAGGACCTGATCCGACTCCTCGGCTTCGTTGAGGATCCGCGGGCGCTCGCCATCGACGGGGGTTTGAAGACAACCGAGAAGAGGTGGCTGCGCCGAGTCAGAGAGCCGCTTGGATTCGACGATCCGCGCCTCCTCGATCTCTTCCCCGACGAGCTTCCGGGGCGCGCCGAGCAGACCCTTGCATTGCTCGTGTCTTGAGGGCTGGCGCCACCGAATCGACGCCGTTGTTCTATGCCCCGAGCTGGATTCGAACCAGCGGCCTATCCCTTAGGAGGGGATCGCTCTATCCAGCTGAGCTATCGGGGCTCTCAAGCCCCATCGTAGATGCGTCTGGGGGGCAATGAGATGGCCAAGGCCCGTTCTTCCTGGACGATGAGATTGTCGGGAAAGTCCAGTACTCCCTGCAGCGCCTCTTTTAGCTCGGAGAAGGTCATGTATCCATCGAGGCTGCCCCCGAGCTCCGCGGAGTGCAGCGGGCTCCGACCGGCACTGCTGCCCACCGCGTCGGCGACTTTGGGGCCGGCCCCCACGGTGAGTTCGCCGTGGCGGTAGCGGATGTAGAGCGCCCGCCCGTCCATAAGCGTGCCCTCCCACTGCGATGGCACGGCTACGCATGTTTGCCTCAGGGAAGAAACAGATGGAATAGGCGCGGGTCCCACCCCGAGATCATTGCAGACAATATGTTTCTATCTGTCTCCGATTGCTAGCCGTAGAGGCTCTCGGAGGCGAGCTCCTGGGCGCGGCGGCTCCAGAGCTTGACCTGCATGAAGATCTCGTCGCCGTAGCCCTCGAGGGCGTCGAGGGCGATCAGGGTGAAGCGGTCCTGGGAGATCTCCTCCTGGTCGACCGTCTCGGCCTCGAGCTCGGCGCTGGCGGCGACGGCGTTGCGGACCAGGGGCCGTCCCCAGACCAGGGTGACGGAGCCGGCGCGGCCGTTCTCCCCCCGCCAGCGGCCGATCACGTCGTCGTTGAGGTCGATGCGCCAGTCCTGGTTGTCCTCGGCGAGGATGTCGGTGAAGTCGGCCTTGGCCTGGAAGTCGGAAGGGTCGCCGCCCGGGGGCTGCACGTAGGAGACGTGGCCGAACAGCTCCAGCTTCCCCTCGGCGCTCTCGGTGTGGGCCGAACAGGGGACCCAGATCCGCCCGCCCCAGGCGCGCTCCGGGAACCAGTCGAGCTGGTCCGGCGTCGCCGCCCCCTCGGGCAGGTCCTCGATCCCCTCGACCGCCTCGCGGAAGGCGGTGGTCAGCCGTTCGGCGAAACGGCCATGGGGGATCCCCTCCTGCGTGGTGTCGGCGATGAAGCGGGGGATCGGGCGGGGGTTGGGCGGCATCGGCTCAGTCTCCCAGGGCTTCGCGCAGGTCGCTCGCCGCCCGCTCGGGCGGGTAGATGTTGATGTCCACGCCGGTGCCGAGCTCGAAGCCGGCCTTGATCGTCAGGCGGGGGGCGATGTCGACGTGCCAGCCGAATTCGTCGGCGCCGCGGGGGGCGGTGCGGACCCAGAGGTTCAGCTCCGGCGGGCCGTCGAAGCGGGCGGCGAGGACGCGCAGCGCGGTGCGGATCATCGCCGCGCCGGTCTCGTCCTCGGCGAAGCCGGCGGCTTCGCGGCGGGGGATCACCCGCAGCTCGAAGGGGGAGCGCGAGGCCCAGGGGCAGATCAGCGCCGCCTCGTCGTCGATCGCGACCAGGCGCTCGCCGCGGCGGACCTCCTCGACCAGGATGTCGCCGAGCAGGCCGCTGCCGGCGGTGCGTTCGGCGTAGGCGCCGGCCCGCTCGCGCTCGCGCGCCACCGCCGCCGGCACGAAGGGCAGGGCGTAGAGCTGGGCGTGGGAGTGCTCCAGCGAGGCCCCGGCGCCACCGCCCTCGTTGACGATCACCTGCACGTAGGAGGCGTCGGCGTGGGCCCGCATGCGCTCGCGCCAGGTGGCGACGGCGGCCGCGAACTGCGCCTCGTCCAGCTCGGCCATCGCGGTCACGTGCTCGGGCGAGTTGACGATCACCTCGTGGGCGCCGTCCGCGGGGCGCGAGGAGAAGAGGTCGGGTTCGCCCGCCTTGCGCGAGGCCAGCAGGGGGTCGCCGCTGCTGGCGAAGGCGCCCGCCTCGGCGCCGGTTCCATCGCGCGGTTCTTTTCGCACGTCACCCGTGCTTGAAGAACCACGGGACGGGTCGCCCAGGGCTGGGTAGAGGTTCGGCACCACGCGGGTCTTCCAGCCAGGGCTGTCGGCCGGCCCGCCGCCGGGGCGCAGCGCGTAGAGCTCCGGTGGCGTGCGGTCCTCGCGTCCCTCGCAGAAGGGGCAGTTGTCGGGGCCCTTGGGCTCTGCCGTGGGCGCCGAGAAGTTGTCCGGGCGCTCGGCGCGGCCGGGGGCGAGGATCGTCCTCAGCCCGCTCAGCTGGTCGATGCGTATCTCTGGGGCGCTCAGGAGCGGGAGGGGGGGAGGTCGTCCGGGTCCGGGCCGGGCACGTCGCCAGGAACCGGCGGGGTCGCCGGCGCCGCTCCCGGCTGCGGCTCGCGCCCGCCCCTGGAGCGCTCGACCGCGCCGGCACCGACGAACGGCTCGAGCACGTCCATCGGCAGCGGGAAGACGATGGTCGTGTTCTGGTTGCTGCCGATTTCCAGCAGCGTCTGCAGGTAGCGCAGCTGCAGCGAGGCCGGGTTGGTGCTGATGATGTCGGCGGCGTCGGTGAGCTTCTGGGCCGCCTGGAACTCGCCCTCGGAGTTGATGATCTTGGCCCGCCGCTCGCGCTCGGCCTCGGCCTGGCGCGCCATCGCCCGCTGCATCTGCTCGGGGATCTCGACGTCCTTGATCTCGACCGCGGTCACCTTCACGCCCCAGGGCTCGGTCGACTCGTCGATGATCTTCTGCAGCTCTTCGTTGAGCCGCTCGCGCTCGGCCAGCAGCTGGTCGAGCTCGGCCTTGCCGAGCACCGAGCGCAGCGCGGTCTGGGCGATCTGCGAGGTGGCGAGGAGGAAGTTCTCGACCTCGACGATCGAGCGGTTGGCGTCGACGACGCGGAAGTAGGCGACGGCGTTGACCCGGGAGGGGACGTTGTCGCGGGTGATCACCTCCTGCGGCGGGATGTTCAGCGTCACCGTCCGCAGGTCGACCTTGACCATGCGGTCGATCAGCGGGATCAGCAGGATCAGGCCGGGGCCCTTGGTGGCGATCAGGCGGCCGAGGCGGAAGATGACGCCGCGCTCGTACTCGCGCAGGACCCGGACCGAGAGGCCGACTGCGAGCAGGGCGAAGAAGAGGAGGACGACGACGATTCCGGCGACGACTTCCATCAGCTGGCTCCTTCGGTAGACGGCTCTGCGGATGGGGACTCGGGGCGGACCACCAGCGTCAGCCCCTCGACCGCCTCGACCCCGACTCTATCCCCCAGCTGGGCCGGGGATCCGCCGGGGGCCAGGCGAGCGCGCCAGAGCGCGCCCTCGATCCAGACCTGCCCCTCGGGGTCGATCGCGCTGCGGGCCTCGGCGACGGCGCCGATCAGCTCCTCGGTCCCGGTGCGGGCCGGGCTCTGGCGCTGGGCGACGATGACTTTGCCGGCGACGAGGTAGAAGGTGACGGCGGAGAGGACGCCGAGCGTGATCAGCGCCGGGCCGGCGTAGTCGGCGGCGCTGCTGTCGGAGCCGAGGGCGACGATGCCGCTGGCGATCAGCCCAAGCGCTCCGACCGCCGCCAGCACCCCGCCGGTCGGCAGCATCAGCTCCGCGAGGAGCAGGGCGAAGGCGGCAAGGGCGATGACGACGAAGGTGTCCACGGGGCGATTATCCGCCTTCCAGGGCGTAGCGCCGGACGTCCGCTTCGAGTTCGGAGTCCTCCGCGTAGGGGCCCTGTTTGAGATAGACGAGCTCGCCGCGGCGGTCGTAGAAGGCGGTGTCGGGGAGGCCGAGCGTGGCGCCGAGGGAGTCGGCGATCTCCTCGTCGGGGTCGCTGTAGCTGGGGTAGGGGACCGGCTCCTCGCGCAGGAACGTCTTCGCCGCGTCGGCGGAGTCCTGGGAGTCGATGCCGATGAAGGCGACCCGCTTGCCGTAGCGGGCCGAGAGCTTCTGCAGGACCGGGAACTCGAAGCGGCAGGGCCCGCACCAGGAGGCCCAGACGTTGGCGACGATCGGATACCCGCGAGCGCCGCGATCCGCTCCTCGTAGGCCTCGGTGCCGCCGGGCAGGAGCTCGTTGGCCTGGGCGTGCAGGGCCGCCAGCGGCGCCGGCGCGCCGGCCAGGGCGCGGTCGTAGTCGGGGTGGTCGCCGCCGCCCTCGCCGCTCTGCGAGGAGCCGCAGCCCGCCGCGAGGAGCGCGCTCAGGACCAGCGTCAGAAGCGTTATGCGCAGGGTTCGTCCCTTGGTCATCCGTTCCGTGTTTACAATACGTACGTTCGGTTCGCCGGTATGCGAGCCGCTGAGATCACCGGAGGAAGGGAATATCCGCTTCCGGCAGTCCTCGTTCACTTGCCTCCAGCCGGCAGTCTCGCTCGGCGGCGGCGGAATCACACGAAGCCTTCTATGGCCAAGACCAGCGACGTTGCCGCGCCAGCGGCAGTTCCTTCAAGCGCCGACATCGAGCGGGCGGCGGCGTTTGCCCGCGAGCCCTTCCTGCTCGACGGCGAGGGACCGGAGGCGCTGGCGCCCGGGACGGCGCGGCGCCGCGCCCTCGACGCGGCGCTGAGCGAGCTCGACGCCGGCGCCGAGTACCCCTCGATCCAGTGGCGCCGGGACTTCTCGCTGCTGCTGGGGCTGGAGCGGTTCCTCGCCGACGAACCGCCGAAGCTGCGCGACGGGGCCGAACTCAACCCGCACCAGGTCGACGCGCTGTCGGGGACCCTGGCCGAGCTGATGGCCCAGCAGCAGGTGCTGAGCGACGACGAGCGCCGCGCCCGCGACCTGGCCGTTGCCGAGGAAGAGGCCGCGGCCGAGATCGAGGACGAGCCGGAGCCGAGCGCCGACGGCGCCAAGCCCGGAGGCGAGGGTGAGGGCGAGGACTTCGACGAGGATGGCGAGCTCGAGGAGGAGGACGAGGAGCTCGCCGCCGACGAGGAGCCCCAGGACTGGGAGGAAGCGCCGTCCGACGAGGACGAGGAGGTCGTCGAGGAGGCTCCCGAGGACCCCGGCGCCGCCCGCCGCTTCTGGTTCGAGCACGCCACCGGCGCCGGCAAGACCGTCGCCGCGGTCGGCTTCATCGAGGCGACCAAGACCGGCGGCGTCCTGATCCTCACCCACCGCCGCAACCTGGTCGACCAGTTCATCGGCGAGATCTCCGACCGCGGCTACAAGGAGCGCCTGCGGCCGCCGCTGCTGGACGGCCGCGACGACCCCGACGGCGCGATCACGGTCGAGACCTACCAGTGGTTCGTCCGCAACCACAAGAAAGTCTCCGACGCCTACGCGATCGTCATCTGCGACGAGGCGCACACCGCGCTGGGCGAGAAAACCAGCGCCTGCATCCGCGCCTGGGACGGCCCCGTCTTCATCGGCATGACCGCGACCGGGGCGCTGATCGCCCGCCACGTCGCCGACCTCTTCCCGACCCAGACCTCGCGCTTCGACCTCGCCCAGGCCGCCCGGCGCGGCGTCATCTCGCCGCTGCGCTGCCTGCGGATCCCGCCCGGCCCGGGGGTGCGGACGATCGCCAAGGTGCCGCTGCGCAAAGGCGAGGTCGACCAGGACTTCGACCAGGAGGAGCTGGCGGCGCTGCTCGACCAGGAGCCCTTCAACGTCGCCATCGCCGATCTCTACCGCTCGCGCTTCCGCAAAGTCCCCGGCGTCCTCTACACCGCCGGCGTCCAGCACGCCAAGAACGTCGCCAAAGCCTTCCGCAACGCCGGGATCAACGCCCAGGCGGTCTCCGGCGAGACGCCGAAGCGCGAGCTGGCCGAGATCCTCGCCGGCTTCGAGCGCGGCGAGGTCGACGTGCTCTGCAACGCGATGCTGCTGGCCGAGGGCTGGAACTCGCCACGGGCGACGATCTGCATGCACCTGGCGCCGACCGCCTCGCGGCGGATCTACCAGCAGCGGGTCGGCCGCGTGACCCGGCGGGCGCCGGGCAAGGAGGCCGGCCTCGTGATCGACTTCGTGCACCCGGCGACCACCCACGACGAGTCGATCGTCACCCTGCACAGCCTGCTCGACCGCGACGTCTACCGCGGCGGCGCGATCGTCGTCGGGCCGGTGCGGCGCGGGCGCGGGCGCAAGGTCCGGGTCGAGCGCCGGATCGTCCCCGTCTCCGAGGTCGAGGAGAAGCGGATGGAGGTGCTGGAACGGGAGATCTGGCGGATCGCGGTCGAGAACCTCGACTACCCGGAGCAGCACGCCTGGGCGGCGCTGGCCGGTGCGCGGGTCAATACCCAGGGCTGGCGCCGGGCGCGGGCGATGCTGCAGAACGACAAGACCAAGGAGCTGCGCCGCCGCTTCCTGCTGACCTGCGTGCAGCGCAACCGCAACGCGCAGCTGCGGCTGAAAGCGCTGGGGGAGATCGCCGACCTCGGCGACCCCGACGCCTTCGATGACGCGATCGACATCGTCGGCACCTGGAGCCGCGAGGACAAACGGGCCGGGACCAAGACTCTGCTGCAGGCGCTGGTCGACAAACGGATCGGCCGCCGCGACCAGGCGCAGGCCTGGGTCTGGCGCCTCGCCTCCTACACCCGCGACCTGCACGAGGAGTACGCGGTGCAGCGCTGGCCGGAGACGAAGCGGCTGCTGGGGCTGCTGGTCAACTCCTCCGGCCGGGCGCACGGGCGCAACGCGCGCCGGCTCGTCCACGCCTCCCGCAAACAGGACCGGCGCCTGGCGGTGGCGCTGCTGGCCGCTGCCGTCTCCCACACCCCCGAGGGCGAGGAGGTGCTGCGCGGGGCGCGGATGCGGATGGCGCGGAAACCGTCGGCGGTCGCGCGGGAGCTGTTGCGCAACTTCCCCAAAGGCGGCAAGCGCCGGCGCAAGCGCGGCAAGCGCCCGCAGGGCGAGAACGGCGGCGCGCCCGAGGCCGGCGCCAAGCAGGGCGGCGAGGGCGAGGACAGGCCGCGCAAGAAGTCGAGGCCGAGGAAACGGCGCAAATCCGCGGCGCGGGCGAAAGCCGAATCAGGAGCGGGTGAGGTGGACCTCGCCGGCACCGACGGCGACGCGGTCGCCGGCAGGGGTGACGACGAGCAGGTAGCCCCGGTCGTCGACGCCGTCGGCGACGCCTGAGCCGCCGTCCCAGGCGACCTCGCGTCCCTTCAGAGCGTCGCGCTCGCGCCAGGCGGAGAGCACTGTGCTTGGGTCGGCCTCTACCCAGTCGTTGAGATGACGGCTTAGGGCTTCGGTTGCGGGGAGGAGGTTCGGGGGAAGGGTCGGCGGAGCAACAGCGGGGAGGCTCCGGCGACCCTTCCCCCGAACCTCCTTACTCGGATCGAGGAGCGAGACCGCCTTGTCGCGGAGGTCGGGCGGGAACTCGTCTCGGGAGATTGAGAGGTTCAGGCCGATTCCGATCACCGCCCAGCCGTCCTGGGGGCGCGCCTCGACCAGGATCCCCGCCAGCTTGCGGCCGTCGACTTGGACGTCGTTGGGCCACTTGACGCCGCAGGTGAGTCCCGGCCGCAGCTCCTCGGCCGCTTCGCAGACGGCGAGCGGGGCGGCAAGGGGGAGCATCAGGTGGCGCTCGTCGAGCGGGCGGATGATGGCCGAGTAGAGAAGAGCTTTGCCAGGGGGCGCGGTCCAGACCCGGCCCTGACGCCCGCGCCCCGCGGTCTGCTCGGCGGCGGTGACGACGGTCCCGTGCGGCGCCCCGGCCGCCGCCAGCTCGCGGGCCTGGGTGTTGGTCGAGTCGGTCCGCGCGAAGTGCCGGTGTGGATCTCCGAAAGCCATCGCTCTTGTCCTTATTCGCCCTGTGGGCGAACAAAGTCAAGAGCACCCTGGCAGTTCACTGCGCGGCGTCCTCCAGCAGCGCGGCGAGGAGGCCGTCGACGTCGTGGCGCTCGGCTTCGACGTCGACGGTCGAGGCCGGCGGCGCGGACGGCCTCGCTGGTGACGGGGCCGATCGAGACGATGCGGGCGCCGGTGGGGAAGCGGTCGCCGAGCGCCGCGGTGAGGTTGGTGACCGTGGAGGAGGAGGTGAAGGTGACGTAGTCGGCGCCTCTGGGCCGCCTCGACCGCCTCGTCGTCGGGCTCCTCGCGCACGGTCTCGTAGAGGGAGACGACGTCGACCTCGGCGCCGCGCTCGCGCAGGGCGTCGGGGAGCACGTCGCGGGCCTCGGCGGCGCGGGCGACCAGGACCTTGCGACCCTCGACCTCGACTCCGGCCAGGGCCTCGACCAGCGCCTCGGCGACGAAGCGCTCGGGGACGACGTCGGCGACGATCCCGTGCTCGGCGAGAGCGCGGGCGGTGCCCGGCCCGATCGCGGCGACGGCGGCGCCAGCGAGGGCGCGGGCGTCGAGGCTGGCGACGGCCGCGCCGCCACCCGGCTCGGCGCTGCTCGCATCAGGGTCGGTTGCAGCCGCGCCCGCGCCCAGCGCCTCGAAGAGGAGGTGGGCCCCGTTGGGGCTGGTGACGCAGACCAGCGCGTACTCGCCGATCGACGCGACTGCCCGCCGCACCTCGTCACTCTCGATCCGCGGCTCGATCCGGATCGCCGGCAGCTCGACCACCTCGGCGCCGAGGTCGCGCAGGGTCGCGGCGAGGCCGCTGGCCTGGGCGCGGGCACGGGTGACGACGATGCGGCGACCGTGCAGCGGGCGCCGCTCGAGCCAGGAGAGATCGTCGCGGCGGGCGGCGACCGGACCGACGACGATCAGTGCCGGAGCGCCGATGTTCTCGCGCTCGACCGCTGCGGCGATCGTCCCCAGGGTGGCGCTGACGGTGCGCTGGCCGGGCCAGGTCCCGCGCTCGATCGCCGCCGCCGGCTGTTCGGGATCGCGGCCGCCCGCGATCAGCGCCGCCGCGTTCTCGGCCAGCCGCTTGACGCCCATGTAGAAGACGAGGGTGCCGGGAAAGCGGGCGAGGGCGTCCCAGTCGAGCGCCGACTCGCCCTTCTCCGGGTCCTCGTGGCCGGTGACGAAGGCGACCGCGGAGGCGTCGTCGCGGTGGGTGACGGGGATGCCGGCGTAGGCCGTGGCGGCGACCCCGGCGGTCACCCCGGGCACGACCTCGAACTCGACGCCCGCCTCGCGCAGCGCTTCGCCCTCCTCGCCGCCGCGGCCGAAGACGAACGGGTCGCCGCCCTTGAGGCGGACGACGCTCTTGCCGGCCTCGGCCGCCTCGATCAGCCGCGCGCCGATCTCCTCCTGCGGCACCGAGGGCACCCCCGGTTGCTTGCCGACGTAAATCAGCTCTGCGTCCTCCCGCGCGCCGTCGAGCGCGCCCGGCGGGATCAGCCGGTCGTAGAAGACGGCGTCGGCGCTCGCGATCAGCGCCAGCGAGCGCGCCGTCATCAGCCCGGGGTCCCCGGGCCCCGCACCGACCAGGTAGACGACGCCGGCGCGCGCGCTCACGACATCCCCTCGGCGCGGTCGAGGATCTCGCGGGCGCCGGCGCTGAGCAGGCGTTCGGCGAGCAGGGTGCCGGCGGCGACGGGGTCCGTGGCCGTCCCTTCGACCCGGTCGCGCAGCCACTCGCTGCCGTCGGGGAGGCCGACGAAGGCTTCGATCTCGAGGCTGTCTCCCTCGACCCTGGCATGAACGCCGATCGGCGTCGCGCAGGTCGCCTCCAGCAACGCCACCGCGGCGCGCTCGGCGGTCAGCTCGCGGGCGGCGTCGAAGTCGAGCGCGACCGCAGCCGCCTCGGTGGACGCCGTGTCGCCGGCGCGGACCTGCAGGGCCAGCGCGCCCTGCCCCGCCGCCGGGACCATCACGTCGACGGGGATGACGAAGCCGATCTCCGCCTCGCGGCCGAGCCGGCGCAGGCCGGCGGCGGCGAGGACGATCGCGTCGAGCTCGCCCTCGGCGAGCTTGCGCAGGCGGGTGTCGACGTTGCCGTGCAGCTCCTCCACCCGCAGGTCGGGGCGGGCGGCGAGCAGCTGGGCGCGGCGGCGCAGGCTGGCGGTGCCGACCCGGGCGCCCTCGGGCGCGTCCTCGAGCGAGGAGCCGGCGCCGATCCAGACGTCGGCCGGGTCCTCGCGCGGCGGCACCGCGGCGATCTCCAGCTGCTCGGCCATCTCGCCGGGCAGATCCTTGGCGGAGTGGACGCCGACATCGGCTCTGCCCTCAAGCAGCGCCCGCTCGACGCCCCGCACGAACCGTGACTTGTCCCCCGGCTCGCCGTCCGAGGAGGCCTCGACCAACTCCGCCCCGCCGAGCATCTCCGCCACCTGCCCGGCCTGAGCCAGGGCGAGAGCACTACCGCGAGTTGCGATGCGCAGCGCCAAGCACGCCTCAGCCTTTTTTGCGGCGCAGCTCGGTGACGTTCGACCCCGATTCCGCCTCCGGCTCGGTCTCGACGTCCAGCCCGAACAGCTCGCGCAGGGCGCTGACGTAGAAGTAGGCGTCGTCGCTGCCGGCCGAGCGGCGCATCCGCAGGGTCGGCTCGTGCAGGAGCCGGGAGGCGATCGCCTTCGCCATCGTCTCCAGCCGCTCGCGGTCGGCCTCGCCGAGGCTCTCCCAGCGGCTCTCGTTCTCGGCCAGGACCCGGCGCACCACCTCGTCGCCGCTCTCGCGCAGGGCGGCGATCGTCGGCACCACCTCGAGCGAGGCGAGCCAGCGCTCGAAGCGGTCGAGCTCGACCTCGATGATTCGCTCCGCCCGCTTCGCCTCGGCCTCGCGGCCGCTGGTGTTGCGTTCGACGATCTGCTGCACGTCGTCGATGTCGTGGACGCTGACGCCGGCGATCTCGCGGCAGGCGGGCTCGATGTCGCGCGGGACCGCGATGTCGATCGCCAGCAGCGGCCGCTCGTGCCGGGCCGCCATCACCTGGGCGAGGTCATCGCGCTCGATGATGTGGTGGGGCGAGTTGGTTGCGGTGACGACGATGTCGGCCTCGGCCAGCTGCTCGGGCAGCTCCTCGAAGCGGACGGCGCTGCCGTCGAAGCGCTGGGCCAGCCCGATCGCGCGGTCGTAGTGGCGGTTGGCGACGAAGACGGTGCGGACGCCGCGGGCGACCAGGGCCCGGGCGACGAGCTCGGCGGTCTCGCCGGCGCCGACGACCAGTACCCGGCGGTCGGAGAGGTCGCCGAGCGCCCGCCGCGCCAGCTCGACCGCGACGGAGGGGATCGAGACCCCCTTCTCGCTGATCCCGGTCTCCTCGCGGGCGCGGCCGCCGGCCGCGAGGGCGCCGCGGAAGAGGCGGTTGAGGATCGGACCGGTGCCGCCCTCTACCAGCGCCAGCTCGTAGGCGCGTTTGACCTGGCCCTGGATCTCGGCCTCGCCGACGATCATCGAGTCGAGCCCGGCGGTGACCCGCAGCAGGTGGCGGGCGGCCTCGACCGAGCGCAGCGAGTAGAGGTGGCCGAGCAGCTCGGTGGGGCGGATCTCGGCCTGGCGGGTGAGGACGCCCAGGGCCGTGGACTCGGCCTCGACGGGGTCGGAGACGATCAGGTAGAGCTCGGTGCGGTTGCAGGTCGAGATCGCCGCCGCCTCGTGGATGCCGGCGGCGTCGGTCAGCTCGCGCAGGGCGCTGACGGCGCGGCCCTCGGTCAGCGCGAGGCGCTCGCGCAGGTCGAGCGGCGCGGTCTTGTGGGAGACGCCGAGGGTCAGCAGCTCAGACATCGCTCGCCACCTCCTCCGCTTCGCGTCCGGGGGCGGCTTCCTCGCTGGCGGAACGGGTCTCCGCAAACGAGGCCAGCTCCCGCAGCTCGCGCTCGATCCGCTGCAGTTTGGCGGCCATGATCGCGACGTAGACGACGATCAGGACCAGGAAGACGACGTAGGCCCCGGCGACGTACTTGCCGGCCTCGTCCAGCGGCAGGGCGGGGGTCGCCGCCAGCAGGTCGATCATCTAGCTCACCTCCGGGGCGATCCGCGAGCCGGCGCCGGGGGCCGGCGCGTCGAGTGCCCGGCGCAGGCGCTTGACCTGGCCGGAGGCGCTCTTGGCGGTCAGCTCGAACTTGACCAGGGTCACCCAGAGCAGCGCCATCGACGCCAGGCTGCAGAGGAAGACCAGCATCATCTCGCCGGGCAGGCCGCCGTTGGCGGTGGCGAAGGTGCGGGGGTGGACGAGGCTCTCGGCCATCCGCACGGCCATGAAGTTGAGCGGCACGAAGGCGCCGGCGGTGATCGCGAAGACCGAGGCGTAGCGGGCCTGGCGCTCGGGGTCCTCGATCGCGTAGCGGAAGGGGTAGTAGGTCGCGTACATGAGGAAGACGATCAGGAAGCTGACCAGGGTCGGCTCGTCCCAGACCCACCAGTGCCCCCAGGAGGCCTTGGCCCAGATCGCCCCGGTGATGAGGACGGCGACGCCGAAGATCACCGACATGTGGATCGCGACGTACGAATACGCGTCCCATTTGCGGTTGCCGCTGCGCAGATGGGCGATCGCGAAGGCGCCGCCGACGACGAAGCCGACAAGCGCGGTGATCGCCAGCGGCACGTGCAGGTAGAAGATCTTCTGGACGAAGCCCTGGTCGGCGTCGAGCGGGGCGTAGAAGAAGACGAGGGAAAGCGACAGGGCAAGCATCGCCACGGTGGCGATCGAGAGTGGTCTCAGTCCTTTGCCGTACATGCTTCGCGGGGGTGAGGGCCGGTCCGGCGGCTCAGTCCTCCAGGAGGAAGTCGAACACCGCGTAGCCGACCAGACCGAAGATCAGATCGTATAGCCCGAGCACCGTCAGCCAGGTCCCGAAGCGGTCATAACCGGGACCGCCCAGGGCCAGCAGCGGCTCGGTGGCGCCGGTGGCGGCGATCATCAGCGGCACCACCAGCGGCAGCAGGACGAGCGGCACCAGCAGGTCGCGGGCGCGGGAGTTGACCGCCATCGAGGAGATCAGGGTGCCGGTGGCGGCGAGGCCGAGGTCGGCCAGGAGCAGGATCAGCGCCAGCGGCAGCAGTCCGCCGAGATCCTGGAGGAAGAAGAAAGCGAAGATCGGCACCGCGATCAGCTCCAGGGCGAGCAGGTAGATGACGAGTGCCGCCGCCTTGGCGGCGAAGAGGACGCTGCGGTCGATCGGGGCGAGGCGGATCGCGTCGAAGCCGCCCTCCTCGCGCTCGGCGACGAAGAGGCGGTTGATGCCGAGCACGGCGGCGAACAGCAGCGTCGCCCAGAGCACGCCGGAGGCGAGGCTGCCGGAGAGCTGGGTGCGGTCGAGGCCGAAGCGGAAGATGACGAAGGTGGTGACGGAGAACAGCGCCATCGCCGGCAGCGACTGCAGGGTGCGCAGCTCCGAGCGCAGGTCCTTGGCGAGGATCGCCGCGAAGGCGGCGCGCGAGGGGGTCACGAGACCGCCGCCGCCTCGCCGATTCCGAGCCGCAGCACCTGGTCGGCCTCGGGCAGGAACCGCTCGGGGTCGTGGGTGACGACGACGCGGGTGTGGCCGGCGGCCGGGCCGATCAGCCCGCGGGCCAGCTCGCGCCCCTCGGCGTCGAGGTTGGAGTCGGGCTCGTCGAGCAGCAGCAGCTCGGGCTCATGCAGGACGCAGCGGCAGATCGCCAGCCGCTGGCGCATCCCGGCCGAGAGCTCGGCGATGCGCTCGTCGGCGCGGCGCTCCATCCCGGCGGCGGCGAGCAGCTCGGCCATCCGCGCCTCGGCCGGGGCGCCGGAGATCCCGTGCAGCTTGGCGTGGAAGCGCAGGTTCTCGCGGCCGCTGAGATCGCGGTAGAGCAGCGGCTCGTGGCCGAGGTAGCCGATCCGCCCGCGCAGCTTCCATGCATCGTCGGGCAGCGCGCAGCCGAGCACCACGGCCTCGCCGCCGCTGGGCCGCAGCAGCGTCGCCAGGATCCGCAGCAGCGTCGTCTTGCCGGCGCCGTTGGGCCCGAGCACGACCAGCGACTCTCCCGCGGCCAGGGTCAGGCCGATGCCCTCCAGGGCGGTGCGTTCGCCGTAGTCGCGGCGCAGGCCGCGGAGGCGGATCGCCGCGGCGTCGTCCCGCCCCTGTCGCTTTTGTATCGCTATGCGGGACAAAAGCGACAGGAGGCCGGTCAGCGCCGCTTCTTCAGCGTGCGCCGGCCGATCTTCAGCAGCGGCCCCATGCCCTCGCGCAGCGCTCGGGTCCGGGTCTCGCCCTTGCCGTAGAGGATCCTGGCCGAGGCCTGGACCGCTTCGCCCAGGGTGCGGTCGTAGGGGTGCCACCAGAAGTCGCGGGTCAGCCCCGGCTCCCAGGCGTTCATCTTGATGTTGACGCACTCGTAGAAGCCGAATTTTGAGTGCGAACGGCCGACGCCGGAGTCCTTGACGCCGCCCCAGGCGCACTGGCAGGCGCCGTGGCTGAAGGAGTGGTCGTTGATCCAGACCATCCCCGACTCGATCCGGCGGGCGATTCGCTCGCCCTTCTGGCGGTCCCTGGTCCAGACCGAGGCGCCGAGGCCGAACTCGGAGTCGTTGGCGAGGTCGATCGCCTCCTGCTCGGAGTCGACGACGACGATCGGCAGCACCGGGCCGAAGACCTCCTCGCGCATGATCCGGGTCTGGTGGGTGACCCCGGTCAGCACGGTCGGGGCGACGTACTTGCCGGGCAGGCCGGGGACCTCGGTGGGGCCGCCGCAGAGCTTGGTGGCGCCGGTCGCGACCGCGTCCTCGATCAGGTCGACGACGATCTCGTACTGGCCGTCGGAGGTCATCGGCCCGATCTCGGTCTCCCACTCGAGCGGGTCGCCGAGCCGCAGCTTCTCGGCCTCGCGGGCGACGCCCTCGACGAAGCGGTCGGCGACCTCGCGGACGACGTAGACGCGCTCGATCCCCGAGCAGGTCTGGCCGGTGTTGGCGAAGCCGCCCCAGACGGCGCCGGAGACGGCGTTGTCGAGGTCGGCGTCGGCGCAGACGATCATCGGGTCCTTGCCGCCGAGCTCGAGGACCGAGCCCTTGAGCGCGCCGGCGCAGACCTCGCCGACCTTGCGACCGACCTCGACCGAGCCGGTGAAGAAGACCTTGCCGACGCTTGAGCGGGCCAGCGCGTCGCCGACGGCGCCGCCGCCGTGGACGACCCGGACCAGGCCCTCGGGCAGGCCCGCCTTCTCGAAGACCCTGGCGATTCGCTCGCCCAGCAGCGGCGTCAGGCTGGCCGGCTTGAGGACGACGCCGTTGCCGGCCATCAGCGCGATCGCGACCTCGCCGAAGGGGATCGACCAGGGGTAGTTCCAGGGGGCGATGACCCCGACCACGCCGATCGGCTCGTAGGAGAAGTGGCCTTTCTTGGAGAGCGTGAAGGCCTGGGTCATCCGCACCTTCTCGTCGGCGAGGATCTTGGGGCCGGCCTTGGCGCACCAGTGCAGGGCGTCGACGGTCGGCAGCAGCTCCATCGTGTAGGCCTCGGCCCGGGGCTTGCCCTGCTCGCGGACCAGCAGCTCGGCGACCTCGTCGATGTCGTCGAGCAGGGCGTCGGCAGCTCGGCGCATGTAGGTGGCGCGGACCTTCAGCGGCAGCTCGGCCCAGGCGGGCTGGATGCGGGCGACGTCGTCGACCACTCCCTGGACCTGGTCCGGGGTGATCGTCGGGACGATGCCGACGAGCTCGCCCGTTGCCGGGTTGAACGACTCCAAAGTTGACAGGGCAGCTGGTTTTGCCTCGGTGGTAGCCATCCGGCGATTCTAGACTCGTCTGCGATGAGCGACCAGTTGTTCGACACCGGGGAAGACCGGCCGACCGAGGTCGTAGCTGGGGATGCTCCTTTGGCGGTGCGGATGCGGCCGCGGAATCTCGATGAGCTGGTGGGGCAGGAGCACATCCTGGGAGAGGGTTCTGCGCTGCGGAGCGCGATCGAGAGCGGGCATCCGCACAGCTCGATCCTGTACGGGCCTCCCGGGGCGGGGAAGACGACGCTGGCGCGGATCGCTGCGGCGGGTGCGGACGGGGCGTTCGAGGAGGAGTCGGCGGTCAACGCCGGCAAAGCCGAGATCCGCGGGGTGATCGAGCGGGCTCGGGAGCGCCGGAAGGGGTCGGGGCGCCCGACGATCCTCTTCCTCGACGAGATCCACCGCTTCAACAAGGCTCAGCAGGACGCGCTGCTGCCGGCGGTCGAGGAAGGGCTGCTGACCCTGATCGGGGCGACGACCGAGAACCCCTACTTCGAGGTCAACTCGGCGCTGCTCTCCCGCAGCCAGATCTATGAGCTGCAGCCGTTGAGTGCGGAGCAGGTGGAGGGCCTGCTGCGGCGGGCGCTGGCCGATCCCGAGCGCGGGATCGCGGATCCGCCGCCGGTCGACGACGCGGCGCTGGCAATGCTGGCCGAGCGCAGCGGCGGCGACGCACGCGTCGCCCTCTCGGGCCTGGAGCGGGCGGTCGAGCGGGCGCGGGGGAAGACGATCGACGTGGCCGCGATCGAGGACGCGCTGCAGCGCAAGGCACTCGACTACGACCGCCAGGGGGACCGCCACTACGACTTCGTCTCGGCCTGGATCAAGGCCACGCGTGGCTCCGACGTCGACGCCTCGCTCTACTACCTGGCGGTGATGCTCGAGGGTGGCGAGGACCCGCGCTTCATCGCCCGCCGCATGGTCATCCTCGCCTCCGAGGACGTCGGCAACGCCGACCCGCAGGCGCTGCTCGTCGCCGACGCCGCCGCCCGCGCGGTCGACCGGGTCGGCCTGCCGGAGTGCGCGCTCAACCTCGCCCAGGCCTGCGTCTACCTGGCGCTGGCTCCCAAGTCCAACGCCTCCTACAAAGCCCTCGCCGCCGCCCGCGCCGAGGTGCGCGAGAACGGGGCCAAGACTCCGCCCGACTACCTGCGGGACGCGCACTACCCCGGCGCCGCCAAGCTCGGCCGCGGCAGTGGCTACCGCTATTCGCACGACGAGCCGGGCGGGGTCAGCGACCAGCAGCTGCTCCCCGAGGGCCTCGCCGGGCGCCGTTTCTACGCTCCCACCGACCGCGGCTTCGAGGTCGAGCTGGGGCGCCGCCTCGCCGCCTTGAAGAAAAGATTCGACGAGTCCAAGTGATGGGCGCAACTTCCTAAAGATCGCCGGGTTTAAGTGGGCGGCTTTCCAAGCTAAAGCCAGGGAGAGCCGACATACCGGCCGGAGGCCTGGACTGGGGGTCTCCGGTCGGGACTTGAACAGGGGGGAGAGGGCGCCGAGTGGGACTGGACTCGGCGCCCTCTGTACGTCCGGGGGCGTGTCCGACTTTTTGGGTGGATGGGACCCCATAAAGTCGGACACGCCCCCTTTGGACCCCGGACACGCCATGGCCTAAGGTGCTCGGATGGCCTCGAAAGATGCTGAGCGGCTGCGGCTCGGTGGGATGGCGCTTCGCAACGGGTTGCTGATCCACGGACCGACCCACTGGTCGGTGGCGGTGCGCGACGGCGAGGGGCAGATCCAGGTTGCCTCCCAGCGCAAGCCCGAGCTCGCTCCGAAGTTGGTCGCCCGGGCCCCCGGCCTGCGCGGCCCGGTGAAACTGGCCGAGGCGATGGCGGTGCTGCCGCTGGCGCGCCGGCGGCTGCCGGCGGTACGACTTCCCTTCGAGAACTGGCAGGTGATCGCCGCGGTCGGCGCGACCCTGGCGGCCACCGGGCTGCTGCGCCGGCGCCTGCGGCCCTCGCCTCTGCGTGAGGGCCTGGCCCAGGCGATCGGCGCCGTGCCCGCGGCGGTGGCGCTGCTCGACCGCGACCTCGCCGCCTACCACGGGGTCGAGCACAAGGCGATCGCCGCCTACGAGCAGGGCATCGTCGAGGACGTCGCGGCGGTGCCGAAAGAGCACGATCGCTGCGGCTCTAACCTGATCGTGCCGATGATGCTGCTGTCGGCCGGCGGCACGGTGCTGCTGGAGCGGCTGGTCGAGAAGCCGGGGCCGGTGGTGCGCGCCGGGGTCGGCCTCGGCGGCGCCTCGATCGCGGTCGAGATGTTCGCCTGGAGCGATCGCCACCACGGCGATCCCCTGGCCGAGGCCTTCCACACTCCCGGACGCGAAATCCAGCGCTACCTGGCGACCAAGGAGCCGACGCCGGAGCAGCTCGAGGTCGGCCTGGCGGCGCTGGCGGAGATCCTCCGGGTCGAGCAGGGCAACGGTGGGGACGACCTGCCGCCGGCCGCATAGACTGGCCGCCGTGTTCGGAAGGATCGACCACATAGGAGTCGCCGTCGAGGACCTCGACGCCGCCATCGCCCTCTACGAACAGAGCTTCGAGATGGTGCTCGCGCACCGGGAGACGGTCGAGTCGCAGGGGGTCGAGGCGGTGCTGCTGGACGTCGGCGACGGCCACGTCGAGCTGCTGGCACCGCTCGGTCCCGACACCGCCGTCGGCAAGTTCCTCGCCCGCAAGGGCGAAGGCCTGCATCACGTCGCCTACGCGGTCGACGACATCGACGGGGCCCTGGTGCGGATCGCCGCCGCCGGGATCGAGCTGATCGACTCCGAGCCGCGGGTCGGCATCCGCGACAGCCGTGTCGCCTTCCTTCACCCTCGCTCCACCGGCGGGGTACTGACCGAGATCGTCGAACCCGCGGGAGGGCACTGATGGCCGAAGCACAGCGAGTCGAGATCGGCTTCGAGGGCGGGCAGGTCATCGCCACCCGCCTCGCCGAGGCCGACCTCAAGGACCTCCGCAAGCAGCTCGACAAGGGCGGCTGGCACGACCTCCACACCGAGGACGGCGTGATCTCCCTCTACCTCGGCAAAGTCGCCTTCCTCCGCATCGACTCCAACGAGCACCGCGTCGGCTTCGGCGGCTGAGGCCGTCTCGTTCCCGGGCGCTGTCGGCGACAAGCAGCGGATCCCGCTCGATTTCCGTTTCTCGGATCAGTGCCTCGAGGCGTTCCGACAGACGGGAGTAGCTTTGGAGGCGATGCCGCGAGTCAAAGCCGAAGAGCATGTGCTCGGCCTCACCTGGGTCGTCGAGGAGCCGATGGAACGGGCCTTCCATGCGCTGGTCGACGACGGGCGGGTCTGGCTGGTCGATCCGCTCGACGGGCCGGAGATGGAGGCGGCGGCGGAGCTGGGGGAGCCGGCCGGCGTGCTGCAGTTGCTGGATCGCCACAATCGCGACTGCGCCGAGATCGCGGCGCGGCTGGGGGTGCCGCATCTGAAGGTGCCGGACTCGATTCCGGATTCGCCGTTCGAGGCGATCGCGGTGGTGCGGATGCCCGGTTGGAAGGAGACCGCCCTCTGGTGGCCGCGGCGGGAGGCGCTGGTGGTCGCCGAGACGATCGCGGCCAACCCGATGCATACCGGCGGCAGGCGGGTCGGGGTGCACCTGTTCCTGCGGGCCTGGCCGCCGCAGTCGCTGCGCCGCTACCGGCCCGAGCACCTGTTGCTCGGGCACGGCCCGGGCGTCCACGGCCCGGAGGCGGCGACCGAGCTGGAGGACGCCTACGCGCGCGCCCGGCGCGACCTGCCGCGGGTGCTGGCCGGGCTTCCGGGCGCGGTTCGAGGCTGAGGGCCAGCCCGGCTCAGTAGCGCGGCGGCTCGCGGACCTCGCGGCGTTCTTCCACCGCGGGGACTTCTCCGGCGCGGGTGCGGCGAGACCAGATCGCCTCCTGCAGCAGCGAGAGCACGAGCCCGGCGGCACCGGCGATCATCAGGATCAGCCCGATGGTGTCGATGCTGACGCCCTCGACGTGGATGTTCGTGGCGAACTTGAGGATCGCGCCGAGCGCGATCAGGAAGATTGCTGCGGCGATAGTCATGGGGCGGAGCTACCCGGCGGTCAGAGATCGCAAACGGGAGCTCGATCAGGCGTCCGCGAGCGCGGTCCAGAGCTCGCCCTCGGCGGCGGCCACCCGCCTGGCGGCGGCATCGACCTCTCCCCAGAGCGCCGGCTCGGGCTCGTCGCTCTCGCTGGCCGCGTGGAAGGCGAGCGCCAGCTCGGTCCAGCGCGCCGCCGCGCCGCGCCGCCAGCGGCGCCTCGGGCTCGCCCCGCCTCCTCGAGGAAGCGCGAGTACATCAGCCGGAAGGCGCCGCCGCCGGTGCCGCGGCGCTCGATCACCTGGTAGGCGAAGCGGGCGCACCACTGCCAGTCGGCGGCCGCCTCGGGCCAGGAGCCGGCCTCGGCGGCGAGGCGGTCGACCGCGGGGAGGCCGGCGAACTCGCCCCAGGTCGGCTCGAGCATCTCCTGCGCCGCCCGCTCGATCGCCCGCGGGATCGCCGCTTCGCAGCTGCTGCGGCTCGAGCGCGGCGCGCGACGGTGAACATGTGGCCTTCGAGCGGGTAGGCCGGGTGGCCGCTGTGGCGGGCCCGGTCGAGGTTCTCGAGCCGGGTCGTCTGCAGCTCCTCGAAGCCGGTGTCGGAGAGCTGCGCGACCTCCTCGTCGTAGCCGGCGAGGACCACCGCGTGGCCGGGGAAGTGGGCCGAGTTGCCGTAGTGGTCGAGGTAGTAGATGTCGGTCAGGAGCAGGGCGGGGTTGCCGGCGTCGACCTCGGCCCGCGCCGCCTCCCAGGCCTCGCCGTCGCCTCGCGCGAAGGTGCGCATCTCCAGCGCCGCGCCGGTCAGCTCGCGGAAGCTCTCCTCCAGGCGCGCGGTGCGGCCGTTGAACCAGCGGCTCGGGGAGGCGTCCTCCAGGGTCAGGTAGTAGAAGCTGGCGCCGGCGCCGAGGCCGAAGGCCATCTCCTCGCTGAGCTCGATCCCGTGGAAGCCGAGCAGGTTGCGCAGGGCGGTCGAGCCGCAGTGGTTGCCGGGGATGTGGACGTAGCCGGGGACGGAGGGCATGACGGATACTGACCGACCGGCATTATCCTGCCGCCGCCGATGCGCGAAGCCGACCTGAAGCTGCTGCGCCTGATGCGGACCCGCGGGCACTCGCCCGGGCTGGAGTCCGCCGCGAAGGCGCTGGGCAAGGCCGGCAACAACGGCCTCGTCTGGGTCGTGCTCGGCATCGCCCTCGCCCTGCTCGACTCCGAACGCCGCGAGGCGTGGCTGATCTGCGCCGTGCTCGGCCCGGTCGCGATCGGCCTCAACTACGGCGATCAAGCTGGTGGTGCGGCGCCCGCGCCCGGTGCTCGAGGGCCTGCCGCCGCTCGGCGGCGCCCCCAGCTCGCTCAGCTTCCCCTCCGCCCACGCCTCTCCTCGTTCGCGGTGGCGACGGCGATGGTCCGGGTCGACCCGGCCACGGCGGGCGCGCTCGTCGTCGCCCTCGCCCTCTCGCTCGGCCGCCCCTACCTGGGCATGCACTACCCGTCCGACGTCCTCGCCGGCGCCCTCCTCGGCGTCCTGCTCGGCCTGATCGTCCCGCTCTCCCTATGAGGACGGAGAGCGATGAAGGTCGGGATCGTCGGGCTGCCGAACGCCGGCAAGTCGACCCTCTTCAACGCCCTGACCAAGGGCGGCGCCCAGACCGGCGACTACCCGTTCACGACGATCGAGCCCAACGTGGCGATCGCCGAGGTGCCGGACGAGCGGCTGGAGAAGGTCGCCGAGACGGTGCGCAGCTCCGAAGCTGGAGCCGGCGACGATCTCCTTCCACGACATCGCCGGCCTGGTCAAGGGCGCCTCCGAAGGGGAGGGGCTCGGCAACCAGTTCCTCGCCTCGATCCGCGAGACCGACGCGATCTGCCACGTCGTCCGCTGCCACGCGGACTCCGGCGTGCCGCATCCCGACGGCCGCGTCGACCCGCTGGCCGACATCGAGACGATCGAGACCGAGCTGGTCCTCGCCGACTACGACCAGGTCGAGCGGCGGCTGGGCCGGGTCGGCAAGCAGGCGAAGTCGGGCGACGCCGAGGCGATCGCCGAGCACGGCTGGCTGCAGGCGGTCCACGAGGCGCTCGCCGCCGGCCGCCCGGCCCGCTCGATCCCGGTCCCCGACGCCGCCCCGAACGCGGCGCGTGAACCTCGGCGCGCTGACCACCAAGCCGATCCTCTACGTCGCCAACGTCGACGAGGGCGACGCGCGAGGCGCCGGAAGCGGTCGCCTCGCACGCCAACGCGGTCGGCGCCGGCGTGGTCGCGGTCAGCGCCCGGATCGAGGGCGAGCTGGCCGAGCTCGACCCCGCGGAAGCCGAGGAGATGCGCGAGTCCTACGGGGTCGAGGGCTCCGGCCTGGCGCGCCTGGTCCGCGCCGCCTACGAGCTGCTCGACCTGATCATCTTCTTCACCGCCGGCGAGGACAAGGAGGCGGTCGCGCGGCCGCTGCGCCGCGGCGCCACCGCCCTGGAGGCGGCCGGCACGATCCACACCGAGATCAAGGAAGCCTTCGTCAAAGCCGAGGTGGTCGGCTGGGAGCAGCTGGTCGAGTGCGGCGGCTACTCGCGCGGCCCGCGACAAGGGGCTGCTGCGGATCGAGGGCCGCGACTACGTCGTTCGCCGACGGCGACGTGATCACGATCAAGGTCTAGAGCCCGTTGTTTTCCCAGCCATCGGGTTTAGGACGTTCGGGTCGCGCATGGACGAAGGCGCGCGATTCCCGCGGGTCGCCGGCAAGGCCGGCCACTACGAGAGCTTCTACGTCAAGGCCTGCCAGCCGGGCGGCGGCCGCGGCATCTGGATCCGCCACACCGTCCACAAGCGGCCGCGGCGCCGAGCCCAACGCCTCGATCTGGTTCGTCCTCTTCGACCGCGAGGCGGAGGGGCCGCGGGCGACCAAGGTGACCGTGCCCGGCAGCCGAGCTCTCGGCGCCGGAGGGCTCCTGGATCCGGGTCGGCGGGGCGGAGATCGGGCCCGGGCCGGGCCGAGGGCTCGGTCGCGACCGACGCGCTCAGCGCCTCCTGGGGCCTCAGCCTTCGCCGGCGAGGCCGAGCCCTGCAAGTACCTGCCGGCCGACTGGCTCTACGAGGCGCCGCTGCCGCGGACCAAGTTCGTCGCGCCCGGTCCCGCTGGCCCACTTCGACGGCCGCCTCGAGGTCGACGGCGAGCGAGATCGACGTCTCCGGCTGGCCGGGGATGATCGGCCACAACTGGGGCAGCGAGCACGCCGAGCGCTGGGTCTGGCTCGAGGGAACCGGCTTCGCCGATGCGCCGGGCACCTACTTCGACGCCGGCGCCGCGCGGATCGAGCTCGGCCGCCGCGACCAGCCCCTGGATCCCCTCGGGGACGCTGATGCTCGACGGCGAGGCGCACCGCCTCGGCGGCCTCGGCGCGATCCGCTCGGCCACGATCGCGGAGGCGCCGACCGCCTGCGCGTTCGTCCTGCCCGGCAAGGACATCGTCGTCCGCGGCCGGGTCTCGGCTCCCGAGAAGGACTTCGTCGGCTGGGTCTACGCCGACCCGAAGGGGCCGCGAGCACAACACCGTCAACTGCTCCGTCGCCGACCTCGAGCTGACGCGTCGAACGGCCCGGCCTGCCGCCGCGCCGGCTCACCCTGGCGGCCGGCGCCGCCTACGAGTTGGGGATGCGGGAGACCGACCACGGCATCCCGATCCAGCCCTACCCGGACGGCTGAGCGGCCGCCCTGCTGTGGCGGCGGCCCGGGCGGCGACCTTCTCGAAGCTCATCCAGGGGTCGTAGCCGCCCAGCGCGACCTCGAGCTGGTCGCCGCGTCACGGTGCTGACGCCGCCGGTGCCGATCAGCTTCGCGGCGACGATCCGCGGCGAGACGCCGCGCTTGGTGACCACGACCCGCTTCAGCTTGCCCTTCAGGTAGCCGCCGAGCTTGGCGCTGATCTCGGCGCCGGTGAAGCGCAGGGTCCAGGTGTGCAGCGGGCAGTAGTAGTCGTAGGGGTCGGGGACGCCGACCAGGTAGGGGACCGCGGCGCCGGAAGACGTTCTCGATGCTCTCGGTGTGGCCGCCCGAGCAGGCGGAGAAGAAGGTCTGCGGCGATCTCGCCGCCGTACATCGACGACCTGGCCGCGGGTCGCGTCGGCCGCTCGCGTTGGTGCGGCGCGTACTCGCTCGCCAGCCCCTCGTAGACCTGGCTGCGGGTGTCGCGTAGAGGTCGAAGCCGTTGCCGTCGACGCTCGGCGGTGAGGGCGATAGGAGCGCGACGGCGACCGCCTGCGCCTTCAGCTGCCTCCCGGCCAGGAGGGCGGCGACTCGTTCGGGATCACGCCCTTCACGTACTGCTCGACCGGCGAGCGCGTTGACGACGTTGAGCGAGCCGGGGTCGCTTTCGGTCGGCACCACCTCCAGGGCGCCGCGGTAGGCGCCGAGGCCGGCGATCTCGATCCGGCCGCCGCCGGCGGCGCGCAGCTTGCGGCCGCAGTCGGCCAGCGCGCTTGCCGGCGGCGCTGCGCAGCACGACCGAGTCGGCCGACGCGGTGGGCCTGGTAGCCGCGCTCGGGGTCGAGCGCGACGCCGCAGGCGCTGGTCGCGCCGCTGAAGCCGACGTCCCCGCCGGAGATGTCGAGCAGGACGCGGACCACGTCGCGGGCTCGGCGAGCGTGCCCGATGCGTCGTCCCCGTGTAGTAGTGGCCGAGGATGAAGCGGTAGCCCTTGCCGTGCAGGGCGTAGCCGTAGGCGCCGTAGGCGCTCATGCCGACGCCGTGGCCGAAGCCACGGCCGTGCACGACCCAGCTGACGCGCGGCCTTGGCGGCCGGCGCCAGCAGCCAGGGCGAGCACGAGGACGAGCGAGGAGTCGCGATCGAGCGGAGACGCATCTCTGGGTCAACAAGTTCGCCCTCGGACGAGTAGCGGCCCTGGAGCCTAGCGCTACTCTGCCGCAATCGAGAGGGGTCGGAATGGCAACGCAGGCCGTCGAAGCGGTCGATCACAAGCTGCTCGCCGCCGGCGAGTGGGTCGAGACCGGCGAGTGGGGCGAGGTCGAGAGCCCCTACGACGGCAGCGCCGTCGGCCGGGTCGCCGCTGGGCGACGAGGCGCTCGTCGAGCGGGCGGTCGCCGCCGCCCACGAGGCCTTCGAGTCCGCCGACTTTCCCCAGCACGAGCGCGCCGCGGTGCTCGACCGCGCCGCCGGGCTGGTCGGCGAGCGGGTCGAGCGACCTGGCGCTGACGATCGCCGCCGAGGCCGGCAAGCCGCTGAAGACCGCCACGGTCGAGGCCGCAGCGCTGCGTCGACACGCTCACCTTCTCCGCCGTCGAGGCGCGCAAGCTGACCGGCGGCACGGTGCCGATGGACGCCTCGCCGGCGGGCGCCGGCAAGCTCGGGGTGATGCTGCGCGTCCCCTACGGCGTGGTCGGCGCGATCAGCCCCTTCAACTTCCCGCTCAACCTCGTCGCCCACAAGCTCGGGCCGGCGATCGCCGCCGGCAACGCGATCGTCCTCAAGCCGGCCGGCCAGACGCCGATCTCGGCCCTGAAGCTGGCGGCGATCCTGGAGCGAGGCGGGGCTGCCGCGAGGGCTGGCTCAGCGTCGTCCCCGGCCCCGGCTCCAAGGTCGGCAACGCGATCGTCGAGCACGAGCTGACCAGGGCGATCACCTTCACCGGCTCGGCCGGGGTCGGCTGGGACATCCGCAGCCGCGTCCCCCACAAGAAGGTCAACCTCGAGCTGGGCTCGAACGCGCCGCTGATCGTCCACAGCCGACGGCGACTGGGAGACGGCGGCCGACAAAGCGCAGATCCACGCCTTCTCCCACGCCGGCCAGAGCTGCATCTCGATCCAGCGCATCCTCGTCCACGAGGACGTCGCCGACGCCTTCACCGAGCGCCTCGTCGCCAACGTCGGGGAAGCTGAAGGTCGGCGACCCGCTCGACGCGGAGACCGACGTCGGCCCGCTGATCACCCGCGAGCGACCGCGACCGCGTCAAGCAGTGGGTCGACGAGGCGGTCGCCGCCGGGGCCGAGCTGCTGACCGGCGGCGAGCTGGTCGACGAGGGCCGCTGCCTGGCCCCGACCCTGCTCTCCTCGCCGCCCAAAGACGCCAAGGTCTGGTGCGAGGAGATCTTCGGGCCGGTGGCGACGATCGACACCTACTCCGAGTTCGGCGAGGCGCTGGAGATGGCCAACGACTCCAAGTTCGGCCTCCAGGCCGGCGTCTTCACCCGCGACATCGGCCGCGGCCTCGAAGCGGGGCGCACGCTCGAGTTCGGCGGCGTCCTGATCAACGAGGTGCCGACCTTCCGCGCCGACCAGCAGCCCTACGGCGGCGTCAAGGACTCCGGCAACACCCGCGAGGGCCCGGCCTTCGCGGTCCTCGAGCTGACCGAGGAGCGCTTCGTCACCCTGCAGGGCTGACGAAGAGACGTACCCGACTTTGACCCCATCGGGCTGGGGTCAAAGTCGGAAGCGTCGCTCGCCTACTCGTGCGGGCGGGCCATGCGGCGGTGGTCCAGTGCCTCCTCGAGCACCGCCGGCTCGACGCCCTGCTCGAGCGCGACCTCGCGCAGGGATCGGCCCGACTCGGCGGCGGTCTTGACGATGTCGGCGGCGCGGTCGTAGCCGATGTGGGGGTTGAGCGCCGTCGCCGTCGCCAGGGTCGCCTCGGCGTGGCGCGTCGGTCATCTCCTCGTTGGCCTCGAGCCCGGCGACGCATTTCTCGTTCAGCAGCCGTGAGGCGGAGGCGAGCAGCTTGATCGAGTCGAGCAGGTTGCGGGCGATCAGCGGCACCCGCACGTTGAGCTCGAACTGGCCCTGGCTGCCGGCGACGGTGATCGCGGTGTCGTTGCCCATCACCTGGGCGGCGACCTGGATCACCACCTCCGGGATCACCGGGTTGACCTTGCCGGGCATGATCGAGGAGCCCTTCTGCAGCTCCGGCAGCCGCAGCTCGGCGAGCCCGGCCCGGGGGCCGGAGCCCATCAGCGCCAGGTCGTTGGCGATCTTGTTGAGCGAGACGGCGTAGACCTTGAGCGCGCCCGAGAGCTCGACCAGCGAGTCGCGGTTGCCCTGCGCCTCGAAGGGGTCGAGCGGGCCGGAGATCTCCAGCCCGGTGTCGGCGGCGAGGCGCTCGCGCACCTTGGCGGCGAACTCGGGGTGGGTGTTGAGGCCGGTGCCGGTGGCGGTGCCGCCGAGCGGGATCTGGCCGACCCGGCGCAGCGTCGCCTCGACCCGCTGGACCCCGAGCCGGACCTGGGCCGCGTAGCCGCCGAACTCCTGGCCGAGGGTGACCGGGACCGCGTCCATCAGGTGGGTGCGGCCGGCCTTGACGACGTCGGCGAACGGTCTTGGCCTTCTGCTCCAGCGCCGCCTCCAGCGCCCCCATCGCCGGCAGCAGGTCGTGGGTCACCTCGTCCAGCGCCGCCAGGTGCACGGCGGAGGGGAAGACGTCGTTGGAGGACTGGCCCATGTTGACGTGGTCGTTGGCGTGGGCGCCGTCGCCGGCGAGGTTGGCGAGCACCTCGTTGGCGTTCATGTTCGAGGAGGTGCCGGAGCCGGTCTGGAAGACGTCGACCGGGAACTGGTCGTCGTGCTCGCCCTCGCCGACCGCCCTGCCGGCCTCGGCGATGCGGTCCGCCAGCTCGGCGTCGAGCAGGCCGAGCTCGCCGTTGACCTCGGCCGCGGCGGCCTTGATGCGGCCCAGCCAGCGCACCACGGGCACCGGCACCGGCGCCCCGGAGACGGGGAAGTTGTCGACGGCTTTGGTGGTCTCGCCACCCCAGAGCTGCTCAGTCAAGTCGGGCCTCCATCGAAGATCGGTCGGGGCCGGAAGGGTATTCGCCGGCGCCCGCCGACGCTGGCCTGGGGAATGTATTAGGGTGCCCTAAGAGATGAAGCAGGACGATCCGGTCAGCCGCGGCGCCGAGGGCGCCATCGCCCACCTCAACGAGGATCACGACGACGCCCTGCTCGACATGGCCAGGGCGATCGGCGGCTGCCCGCAGGCAACCGCCGCCCGCTGCGTCGACGCCGACCGCACCGGCCTCGACCTGATCGCCGAGACGCCCGACGGAGAGGCCGAGGTGCGCGTCCCCTACGAGGAGCGAATCGACGGCCCCGAGGGCCTGCGCAAGGCGACCGTCAAGCTCGCCCACCGCGCCCGCGCGGAGCTGGGCGCGGCGTAGCAGCGTCGCGACGCCTGGCGGGCGTCGCGAGTAATTTCGCCGCCCCGGTGAGTCCCAGCAGGGCCTGTGCGGTCGTCCACCCCGGGGTGGGATTGGAGCTCGGGCTGTAGGCGATCGAGCCGTTGCGACGGGCCAGGGAAGAGATGAAGTCGAGGGGGCTCCTGCCGCTCGAGGAGAGGGTCCGTGGCCCGACGCGCGTGACGCGCAGTGCAACTAGGGCGAGACCGGTGCTCTGGGCGTTGGAGGCCCCCCCTGGGAGAGAGGGAAAGCCGCCGTCGGCCGCCTGCGCGGAGCGGATGAAGTCGCCGCCACGTCGCGCTGGGCGCCGCAAGCCCTGCCGGGCAAGCGCCCAGGTGGCGAGCCCGGTGGTGTCGATGTCTGACGCAATCCCAGGCCGGTAGCCGAAGCCGCCACCCGGGTCTTGAACCGAAGCGAGCCAGCGAGCCGACCGGGCCGCCTCCCGTGGACGCCTGTTCGTCAGTGCCAATACCGCGATCGCGGTCGCATTGACGTCTTCCCCGAGCGAGCCGCCGCGGAGCTGGCCCAGCCGGCCGCGAATCAGAGCGCCGGCGGCCCGGCCCGGATCGTGCCCCTGCCGCAGCGCCAGCGCCAGCTGTCCCCACTCGGCGCCGACGCCGCTGTCGTCACGCCGCAGATAGCGAGCCGCCCGCGCCGCGATCCCGCGCAATCTCGCTACCGCTGGGCCGACTTTCCCCGGATGAGCTGGGTTCTCGGCCCGTGGGCCGGCAGGGCCGGCGTCGTCGCTGGGATCGGCCGGCGTGGCTTCGCCGAAGAGGGGGCCGAAGGTGAAGTGGATGGCGTCGCCGGTCTCGACCCGGGCCAGGCAGCCGCCACTGGAGAATCGGCCGTTGACCGTCAGCGACCAGTAGCTATCGGGGGGCGCCGAGGCATAGGGGCCGATGCGGTCGATGAAGAAGTCGTGAAAGCCGGGGTCCCAGTTGCCTCGCCAGGAGATCCCGGCGCCGCGCAGCGCGTCGTCGAGAGCCCCGGTGGCGGTAGCCGCCGGAATTGCGCCGGGAGGCCCGGTGCAGGGGTGGGGGCCGCTGCCGTCGCCGCCGTCGACGGCGTGGGGGAGCGTGGTCACGCTGCCGTCGAAGAGAGGCGCCGGATCGACCGAGCTGTCGACCCGGAGGCTGACGGTCGCCCCCCGCGCGGGAGCGGCCGCCACCACGGCCGCAAGGGCGACCGTGGTGGCGATTGCGAGCAGCCGCGTTCTCACCCGGCGAGGAACCGCTTCGCGTGAGTGAGGCGAACCGCACCGTTTTCGCCGCGGGTCGCGGCGGTCAGGCGCAGCTTCAACCGGGGCCGATCGGCGAGCTGTTTGCGCAGGCTTGCGGTGGCAGGGATCGCGAGCCTGCTTCCGGAACCCGAGCCGACCGCGAAGGCGGCCGAGCCGGCGCCGACAAGGCGGCCGCCGCGCTGCTTGCGGAACTGTGCGGTCATCAGGCCGCGACAGCCCGCGGCGCCGAGGGCGCGGGGACAGCGCAACCCGATCTCGACCACACCGTCGTTCCAGCGCGCCTTTCCACGAAGCGAGACCCGCGGCCCGTGGTTGCCACGACGCTTCGATGCTTTCACCGGCGCTATTACCACCTTGGTCGCCGGCCCAGGGTCGGCGACCGTCGCCTCGAACTTGAGGAAGACGAGATCGCCAAACCCGATCGGCTCGTCGCTTTCCAGACGGGGAGAGGCACCGTCGACCTGGACGCGCCAGGCATAGTCGGCACTCGCCGCGACGTCGTTGAGTGAGGAGATACCGACCCCGCCGGGTCCCGCTGCGGTGGCGAACTCGGTGACGCAGGCCGCCGGGGTCGAGGCCGTCTTCGCCGCGGCCAGAGCCTCGCCGAGGCCGGAGCCGTTCTCGACGTCGACCCGGCACATGCGAACGTCGTCCCCACCGGGCCCGTGGTCGATCACGAAGGTGATCGGCACGATGGTCCCGTCCACCACATCGGTCACTGGTCGTACGGCGGGACTGGTGCCGTCAAGCCGGGCCGGGGGCGCGGTCGAGAAGGCGACCCCGCCCAGCGGCCGCACCGCGCTGAACGTCTCGAACGTGCCGGCCGGCGTCGCTCCCGGTCCAGTCGAAGTGGCCGTCGGGTCGCTGCATCGAGACCAGGTAGTCGAGCGGGGTCTTGCCCTGAGCGGTCGTCCATTCCGGCCCCTGCGGGTCGATCCCGCACTGGATCAGGCCGCTGGTCACCCATGCGGTGGTGTCGGTGTTGACGCCGATCCCGAACGACTCCGGCGGAGCGATGAAGCCGCCGGTGGCCGGATCCTGGAGCGAGCGCAGCAGGTCCAGCGCCGCTTTGAGGTCAGGATCGCCACCGCCGACCCCCGCCGCGCAGAAGGCGGCGACCACGGAGCCGGTCATGTCGGTGTCGGCAACTGCGCCCGGCGAGGCGTTCCAGCTCCAGCCACCGTCCGGCAGCTGCCGGGTGCGCAGGTAGTCGACGATCCGTCGCAACAGCTCCGGCGGCGCCCCGGCCTGGTGCAGCGCCAGCACTCCGAAGATGTCGTCGTCGAGCAGCCCCACCGACCCGATCTGGGTGCCGTCGAACAGTTCGGCGACCCGGGCGACCAGATTGCTCTTGGCGGTGTCGGCCACGGCCGAGAGCCGAGAGGTCTGGATACCGCCGGCGACGCCGGCGAGGATGCCGCGCTCGGCATCGGTAGCTGCCCCGCCAGGGCCGCTTGCCTGCCATTTGCCCAGGTAGAAGTCCTGGGCGCTGTCGGCGGCGAGCGACGTGCGTACGTCGGCCGCGTTGACGTCGGCCGCGGCGAGGGCGGTCATCGCCCAGTCGCTGCCGAGGTCGCCGCTTTCCTGCTGGTTGGACTCGAACCACCCGGCACCGCGCTCGGCGGCGTGCTCGGCTTGGGCGGGGGATACGTAGGCGCTTGCGTTGCTCGCAAAGCCCGCGGTCGCCGCCAGGGTAAGGGCCAGTGCGCAGAGTGCACGCAAGGGCCGTCTAGGGGGATTGAACTGTGGCGTCATATCGCCGTCTCCTTTTTCAGGGGCGGCGACGCACGCACACATGGCGAGTGAGCCGGCCGCCTAGTCGCGAGGCGAACCTCCTTGCGACTCTCGGCCGGATATTCGGGCTCGGGATCGTCCTTCCGACCACCCTTCCCGGGCCCGATTCGAGCCCAGTGGGACTACTGGTCAGTCGTCACCCATACCGCTGCGCGTCAGCCCCGGATTCACACCGGAGTTCCCCACGCCGCGAGTCGCCGCCACAGTAACACCCTCCACAAGCCCTGCCCGCTCGACTGGCCTGAAACAGGCCATATGAAGGGGAGCAGGCCCGTCGAGCGCGTGGGTCAGCCGCCGGCGTGGCCGGCGTCGTAGCCCTCGCGGTAGGTGGCGAGGAAGGCTGGGGGGAGCGGCTGCCGGCCGGGGGCGTAGCGGGCGGCGACGGTGAGGCGGCGGATCAGGTCGCTGTGGATGCCTTCGGTCCGCTCGGCGCCGCGCTCGGCGGCCCCGATCAGGTAGCCGAGCTGGAGGTTGGCGTCGCCGCCGGGCTCGGCCCGGGCCTCGGTGTTGAGCTCGGTCGCCGCCTCGATCAGCGCCGTGCCGACCGTCGCCAGGTTCCCGCCCTGCTGGTTCTCGACCAGGCAGTCGCCGATCGCCGTCTCGCCGTCGAGCCGCACCTCACCGGGCGCGGCGGCGAGGGCCTCGAGGTAGGCGGCCGACCCTTCGAGGCAGGCGACCGGGGTCGAGCTGTCCTCCCTGCCGCAGCCGGCGATCGCCGGCAGGGCGAGCAAGGCGAGGACGATCGCGATCCGGGCACGCATCGGCCCCGCATCCTAGGGACGCGACGGGCCCTTGCCCGGCACCGCTGCTCAGTCGCCGACGCCGCGCGGGCCGACGCCGCCGCTGCGGACCGTCGAGATGCCGCCGGAGGGACCGGGCGGGGGCTTTGGCGCGGGCGAGCGCTTGCGGCGCGGCTCGCCGGCCGTTTCGTTGGCGCCGACGGGGAAGGCTTCGACCCACTCGGCGAGCTCGAACTGCGCCGCCGGGGCGTGGTTCCAGGAGAGGTGCAGGTGGTGGCCGCAGCCGTGCCCGGCGTCGCCGTCGTAGCCGACCCAGCGGAAGGGCGGGGCGGCAAGGCCCTGGATCGGCTCGGCCCAGAGGGCGAGACGGCCGATCGCCGCCCAGCTGGCATCGCATTTGGTCCCGCCGCCGACCGGCACGATGTCGACGGCGAGGCCGTTGTAATGGTCGGAGCCCTTGACGTGGCAGTTGTTGCAGCCGGCATGCTCGCCGTTTGGCAGCGGTCCCGAGTAGCCGTCGGTGACGTAGATCGGGTAGCGCTGGGCAATCCAGCGCAGGTCGGGGAGGATCCTGCGGTCGACCATGTCGCCCTCTTCATGGGGAATCGAGGCCGGCAGCGGCACGATCTTGCCGGTTGCGTAGATCAGCCGGGTGGGGCTGGTCCCGGGCGCCGCTGTGGCGGCCGCGGCGACGCAGAGCAGCGCCGCGCAGGCGAGCGCGAGCGCCAGGCAGGCACGCTCGAGGTGGCGGGGGAGGCTGAAGGGTCGGTCCCTCATCCCACCGCTTATCGACAGCACCTCGTGCCTCCCTTGAATCGCGACGGATAGGGTTCGTGCCGATGACGACCGTCCGCGACGCCAGCTTCGACCTCTTCCGTACCCATGGGATGACGACGATGTTCGGCAACCCCGGCTCGACCGAGCTGCCGATGCTCGCCGACTACCCATCCGATTTTCGGTACGTGCTCGGCCTGCAGGAGGCGGTCGTGGTCGGCATGGCCGACGGCTTCGCCCAGGCCTCCGGCAAGACCACCGTCGTCAACCTCCACACCGCGCCCGGCGTCGGCAACGCGATGGGGGCGATCTTCAACGCTCAGGCCAACCACTCGCCGCTGCTGATCACCGCCGGCCAGCAGGCGCGGGCGCAGATCACCATGCAGGCGAACCTGACCAACCGCGACGCGACGCGGATGCCGCATCCGCTGGTCAAGTGGTCCTACGAGCCGCCGCGGGCCGAGGACGTCCCGCTCGCCCTCGCCCACGGCGCCCACCTCGCCGGGCTGCCCCCGCGCGGCCCCGTCTTCGTCTCGCTGCCGATGGACGACTGGGGCGCCGAGGTCGACGAGGCCGACGCGCGGGCGGCGATCGAGCGCAAGGTCACCGCCCGCGCCACCGCCGACCCCGAGGCGGTCCGCGCCCTCGCCGAGCGGCTCGACGCCGCCGTCAACCCGGTTCTGGTCGCCGGCCCCGACATCGACGCCAGCGGTGCCTGGGACCTCGGCGTCGCCCTCGCCGAGCGCCAGCGCCTGCCGGTCTGGGCGTCGCCGCCGACCGGCGGCAACCGGCTCGGCTTTCCCGAGGGCCATCCCAACTTCCGCGGCGTGCTGCCGCCGGCGATCGGCCCGGTCGCGCAGACGCTCGAGGACCATGACCTGATCGTCGTCGTCGGCAGCTCCGTCTTCCCCTACTACCCGTACATCCCGGGGCCGCTGCTGCCCGAGGGGGCGAAGCTGGTGGCGATCACCAGCGATCCCGACGAGGCGGTGCGGGCGCCGATGGGCGACGCGATCGTCGCCGACGTCAAGCTCACCCTGGAGGCGCTGCTCGAGGTCATACCCGAGTCCCGCCGGCCGGTTCCCGAGCCGAACCAGCCACCGCAGGAAATCCCGCCGAGCGACCCGCTCAACCCCTCGACCGTCCACACCGCCCTTGCCGAGGTCCTGCCCGAGGACGCGATCGTCGTCCTCGAGTCCCCCTCCAGCACTCTGGCGCTGCGCAATCAGCTGCGGATCTCGCGCCCCGGCAGCTACTACTTCAGCGCCGGCGGCGGCCTCGGCTTCGGCCTCGCCGCCGCTGTCGGCGTCCAGCTCGCCCAGCCGAACCGGCCGGTCGTCTGCGTGCTCGGCGAGGGCTCGGCCCAGTACGCGATCACCGCCTTCTGGAGCGCCGTCGCCTACCAGACCCCGGTCACCTTCCTGGTCCTGCGCAACGAGGAGTACGCGATCCTCAAGTGGTTCGCCGAAGTCGAGCAGGTGACGGGCGCGCCGGGCCTCGACCTGCCCAAGCTCGACGTCGCCGCGGTCGCCGAGGGCTACGGGGTCGAGGCCCACCGAGCCGGCGATCGCGACGAGGTTCGCGCCGCCCTCGCCGCCGCCTTCGCCTCCTCCAAGCCGGAGCTGGTCGAAGTCCCGGTGGCGCCGGGCATGTCACTCTTCTAGGCGGACCATGGCCCTGCTCGAGCGCAAGCCCCAGTCGCTCGCCCCGCAGGTAGACGAACCGGCACCGGACCGCGCCCCCGACGCGATCGCCGGGGGGACGCCGCAGCCGCTGCGCGGCGACCTCGAACGGCTGCTCGGCCACGAGCGCGTCCTCGCCAGGGCCGGCGACATCGTCAAGTACGCCTCCGACGCCAGCCCCTACCGGCTCTTCCCGCAGGTGGTGGTGATGGCCCGCGAGGCCGGCGACGTCGCCAAGGTCCTCGCCTACGGGCGCGAGAAGGGCATTCCGGTCAGCTTCCGCGCCGGCGGCACCAGCCTCAACGGCCAGGGCCAGAGCGACGGCATCCTGGTCGACGTGCGGCGCCACTTCGCCGGTGTCGCGGTCGAGGAGGACGGCGCCCTCGCCCGGGTCAAGCCGGGGACCGTGCTCGGCCACGCCAACCGCGTCCTCGCCCCGCTCGGCCGCAAGCTCGGTCCCGACCCGGCCAGTACCGACATCGCCTGCGTCGGCGGCGTCGTCGCCAACAACTCGGGCGGGATGCGCTGCGGCACCACCAGGGACTCCTACTCGACCGTGCGCGCGATGACCCTGGTCCTGCCCTCGGGGACGACGATCGACACCGCCGCGCCCGGCGCCGAGGAGCGCTTCGCCGCCGCCGAGCCGGAGCTGGCCGCCGGGCTGGCCGCGATCCGCGAGGAGATCCTCGCCGACCCCGAGCTGAGCGAGCGCATCCGCCGCAAGTTCGCGATCAAGAACACGACCGGCTACCGGCTCTGCGCCTTCCTCGACGCCGAGCGGCCGCTGGAGATCTTCCGCCGCCTCGTGGTCGGCTCCGAGGGCACGCTCGCCTTCGTCGCCGAGGCCGTCTTCGAGACCGTGCCGGTGCCGGCCCGGACCACCACCGCCTGGGTCCACTTCCCCGACATCGACCAGGCGATCGACCCGGTCCGCGAGCTGGTCGACGCCGGCGCCACCGCGGTCGAGCTGATGGTCGCCCCGGCCCTGATCACGGCCGCCTGGAACATGGTCGGTGCTCCGCAGGAGTGGAAAGAGCTGCCGCCGGAGTCGGCGGTGCTGCTGGTCGAGTTCGGTGCCGCCACCGACGCGGAGCTCGACGACTACGTCGCCAGAGCGGGGGAGATCTTCTCCAGCCGCGAGACGATCCGCCCGATCGATTTCACCCGCGAGGCCGAGGGGATCGAGCTGGCCTGGCGGGTGCGCGAGGGCCTGCACGGGCTGATCGGCAAGCTGCGGCTGCCAGGCACGGCGCTGATCGTCGAGGACGTCTGCGTGCCGCCGGAGCGGATCGCCGAGGGCGCCCGCGACCTGCAGGCGCTGCTGGGCGAGCACGGCTTCCTGGCCGGCGTCGCCGGCCACGCCTCCGCCGGCAACCTCCACTTCATGCTGACCCCGGACTTCGCCAAGCAGGAGGACCTCGACCGCTATGAGTCGTTCATGAGCGGCCTGGTCGAGCTGATCGTCGACAAGTACGACGGCTCGCTCAAGGCCGAGCACGGGACCGGGATCAACATGGCCCCTTATGTGGAGCGCGAGTGGGGCGAGAAGGCGACCGAGCTGATGTGGCGGGTGAAGAAGCTGGCCGATCCGGACGGCGTGCTCGCGCCCGGCGTCGTCCTCAACCGCGACACCGGCGCGCACCTGCGCAACCTGAAGACGACGCCGGCGATCGAGGAGTCGGCCACGACCTGCGTCGAGTGCGGCTTCTGCGAGCCGGTCTGCCCCAGCCGCAACCTGACGACGACGCCACGGCAGCGGATCGTGCTGCGGCGGGAGATGGCGCGCCAGCCAGCCGGCTCGCCGGTGCAGCGGGCGCTGCTGGAGGAGTTCGAGTACGAGGCGATGGAGACCTGCGCCACCGACGGCTCCTGCCAGCTCGCCTGCCCGGTCGGGATCGACACCGGGCTCCTGGTCAAGGAAATGCGCCGCCGCCGGCACACCGAGCGCGCCGAGCGCGCGGCGCTGGCGACCGCCAAGCGCTGGGGCACGGTCGAGGGTGCCTCCCGCGCCGGCCTCTTCCTCGGCGGCCCGCTGGCGCGGCGAACCGAGCGGGGGCGGGCCCTGCCACCCCCGGCCCCCGGGAAGCTGCCGGCGACGCTGCACACGGGCGCCGCCGCCGTCTACGTCCCCTCCTGCACCAACCGCATCTTCGGCGGCTCCCCGGTCGAGGCGCTGGTCGAGGTCTCGGCCCGGGCGGGGTTGCCGGTGTGGATTCCGGAGGACGTGGTGGGGAGCTGCTGTGGGCTGCCCTGGAGCTCGAAAGGCTTCGGCGACGCCCACCGGCACAAGGCCAACGAGATGGTCGATCGGCTCTGGCGCTGGAGCGGCGAAGGGGCGCTGCCGGTCGTCATCGACGCCGCCTCCTGCACCGGCTCCGTCGCCGATCCCGGCGCCGGCGTCCTCTCCGAGGAGAACGCCGAGCGCCTCGGCAAGCTGGAGATCCTCGACTCGGTCGCCTGGGCGCACGACCGCCTGCTGCCCTGGCTGGAGGTGAGCGAGAAGGTCGACGCCGCCACCGTGCACCCGACCTGCGCCAGCCGCCACCTCGGGCTCGCCTCCCGCCTGCGTGCCCTCGCCGGCGCCCTCGCCGACGACGTCTACGTCGCCCCCTCGGCGACCTGCTGCGGCTTCGCCGGCGACCGCGGCATCTCCCACCCGGAGCTGACCGCATCCGCGACTCGCCCCCAGGCCGAGGAGCTGGCCGGCCACCACTTCGACGCCCACCTCTCCAACAACCGCACCTGCGAGATCGGCCTCGAGCGCGCCACCGGCGAGCCCTATGAGTCGGTGATCCTCCTGCTGGAGCGGCTGACCCGTTCGCCTTGAGTCGGGGGGGACGAGGTGCCGCTCGCATTAGTCGGGGGTGCCGCGTATCAGCAGCTTCTTCGGGATCACGATCACCATGTACTTCTACGAGGGGCTACCTCACTTTCACGCTGAATACGGTGGGAAGAAGGCCTCATTCGAGATCGAGGACCCGCAGCTTCTGGCGGGCAGCCTTTCGCCTCGGGCCAACCGGTTGGTGATCGAATGGGCCCGGGTGCACGAGGAGGAGCTGAAAGTCAACTGGGAGCGAGTGCGGGAGCATTTGCCCCCTTTCCCCATTCGCCCTCTGCAGTGAATGGCTACCATCGAATCTATGTTGGTCTTACCGCCAAATCTCATCGAAGCGGAGCCTCTCGACGGTTACAGGGTCCGTCTGCGTTTCGCAGATGGACTTGCCGCTGAGGTGGACCTCTCCTATCTCTGTGAGTTCGGGGGAGTGTTCGAGCCGCTGCGCAACGTCGAGTTCTTTCGCAGGCTGAGGGTCGACGAGGGCGGCAACACCGTTGAGTGGCCCAACGAAGCCGATATCGCACCGGAGACTCTCTACGACCATGTGCAGCGCGCCGAGTACGAGAAGCGGCGCGCGCTGAGTAACTACAACTAGCTCTTACCGGCGTCGGCGCTTTTCTCGTCGAGATTGCGGATCGTCATGTTCTCCGCCTCCGCAACGACCGCGGCGATCTCTGCGTCGCGCTCCACACGACGGTCGAGCATCGGGTTGAGCAGTCCCCGCAGGGCCGAGAGATAGCGCCAGATACTCGGGGCGAAGGCCCGCGGGGCTCGCTCTTCCAGCGCTCGCACCAGCGTGGCCCCGGCGGCCTCCGGGGTGATCCGCTTCAGCAGGAATGCCGGCAGCGTGTCGCGGAGGATGCGAGCGCCGCGGCCACCGTCCTTGCGGTCGAGAGAATCCTTGACCAGGTCGGTTTCGACCCAGCCGAAGTAGACGACGCTCGCGCTCGCCCCCAGCGGGGCCAGCTCGGCCCGCAGGGCTCGGCCGAGCGCCTCGACCCCGGCCTTGGACACCGCGTAGGGGCTGGCCAGGAGGCCGTTGGCGAAGCTGTAGATGGAACCGATGAAGACGATCTGCCCGCGCCGCTCGGAGATCTGCGGCAATGCCGCCCGCGCGGTGTGCCAGGCGCCGATGAGGTTGACGTCGACCACCCTTTTCCACTCCTCCGCGGGCATCGTTCGCGCCGTGGTCACCGTCGGCGGCGCGATGCCGGCGTTGGCGACGGCGACATCGAGGCCGCCGAACCTGTCCACGACCGCGGCGACGGCGGCGAGCATCCCGCCCTCGTCGGTGACGTCGGCGCCGATGCCGAAGGCCCGCGGCCCGATCCGCTCGGCCGCCTCGCGCACCTCCTCGGCGTTGAGGTCCAGCACCGCCACCGAGGCGCCGCGCAGGTGCAGCTGGCGTGCGGTCTCGAAGCCAATCCCGCGCGCCGCGCCGGTCACCAAGACCACCTTGCCGTCGAGGTCGTAGTGAGCCATCTGGCCCAGGAACGTACTCCCTTTGTCCTTTGTAACCCAGAGGGTGACAAAGGACATGCGGAGTTAGGCTGCGCCGGTGGCTCACTACGACCTCGTCTGGTGAGCCCGCGCCTCTAGGAGGGCCCCTCCTAGAATCCGCTGTTCGTGCCCGGATTCAGCCCAGTCGATCCCAAGCAGTCCTTTCCCGAGTTGGAGGAGCGGGTGCTCGGTCGCTGGCGCGACGGCGACGTCTTCGAGCGCTCGCTTGAAAACCGCGAGGAGGCCGAGGTCTGGAGCTTCTACGAGGGCCCGCCGACCGCCAACGGCCGCCCCGGCTCCCACCACGTCCTCGCCCGCGTCTTCAAGGACGTCTACCCGCGCTACAAGACGATGTGCGGCTACCGGGTGCCGCGCAAGGCGGGCTGGGACTGCCACGGCCTGCCGGTCGAGCTCGAGGTCGAAAAACAGCTCGGCATCTCCTCCAAGCAGGAGATCGAGGAGCTCGGGATCGCCGAGTTCAACCAGCGCTGCCGCGAATCGGTCTTCGAGTACGTCGGCGAGTGGAACCGGCTGACCGAGCGGATCGGCTTCTGGATCGACCTCGACGACCCCTACGTCACCCTCGAGGACGATTACATCGAGTCGGTCTGGTGGTCGTTGCGCAAGCTCTGGGACGACAACCGTCTCTACGAGGGCCACAAGGTCGTGCCCTACTGTCCGCGCTGCGGCACCGCCCTCTCCTCGCACGAGGTGGCGCAGGGATACAAGGACGTCGAGGACCCCTCCATCTATGTGCGCTTCCCACTGGTCGCCGAGGACGGCACCGACACCGGCGAGTCGCTGCTGGTCTGGACGACGACGCCCTGGACCCTGCCCGGCAACGTCGCCGTCGCCATCTCTGCGGACGTCACCTACGTGCGGGCGAGCCTCGCCGGCGAGACCCTGATCCTGGCCGAGCCGCTGGTCGAGAAGGTCCTGGGGGAGGGGGTGGAGATCGTCGATCGTTTCCCTGGCTCCGCCCTCGTCGACCGCCGCTACCGCGGACCCGTCTTCGCGCTGGAGGACGGCGGGCCCACCAACGCCTTCCGCGTCCTCGCCGGTGACTTCGTCACCACCGAGGACGGCACCGGCCTCGTCCACATCGCCCCTGCCTTCGGCGAAGACGACTACGCGGTGGCGGCGGCCAGCGGCCTCTTCGATCCCACCCGGCACGGCACCCTCTACAACCCGGTCGGGCTCGACGGCAAGTTCGACCGCCGGGTCAGCGGCTTCAAGGGGCGCTTCGTCAAGGACCCCGAGGTCACCCGCGAGCTGATCGCCGACCTCGAGCGCCGCGGCCTGCTCTTCCGCCAGCAGGTCTACGAGCACGCCTACCCGCACTGCTGGCGCTGCGGCACGCCGCTCCTCTACTACGCCAAGTCGAGCTGGTACGTGGCGACCTCGCAGGCCCGCGAGCAGCTGCTCGCCAACAACGAGACGATCGGCTGGCACCCGGAGCACATCAAGGACGGCCGCTTCGGCAAATGGCTCGAGAACAACGTCGACTGGGCGCTCTCGCGCGACCGCTACTGGGGGACGCCGCTGCCGATCTGGGAGTGCTCCGGGGAGAACTGCAACGGCCGCTTCTGCGCCGGCTCGGTCGCCGAGCTGCGCGAGCGCTCCGGTGGCGAGGTCCCCGCCGACCTCCACCGGCCCTACATCGACGAAGTCACGGTCGACTGCGAGCGCTGCGGCGGCGAGATGCGCCGGGTCGAGTCCGTGATCGACACCTGGTACGACAGCGGCGCGATGCCCTTCGCCCAGTTCCACTACCCGTTCGAGAACGAGGCGGAGTTCGAGCAGTGCTTCCCCGCCGACTACATCTGCGAGGCGATCGACCAGACCCGCGGCTGGTTCTACACCCTGCTGGCCGAGTCGACCCTGCTCTTTGGCGAGTCCAGCTATCGCAACTGCGTCTGCCTCGGCCACATCCAGGACCCCGACGGCCTGAAGATGTCGAAGAGCCGCGGCAACGTGGTCGACCCCTGGGACGTGCTCTCCGCTCACGGCGCCGACGCCTTCCGCTGGTACTACCTGACCGCCCAGCAGCCCTGGTCGGGATACCGCTTCTCGGTCGAGACGGTGGGCGAGTCGGTGCGCCAGTTCATGCTCACCCTCTGGAACACCTACTCGTTCTGGGTGCTCTACGCCAACGCCGAGAACCTCGGCCCGATCGACTTCCGCGGCGCCCCCGAGCCCGCCGACGACCTCGACCGCTGGGCGCTCTCGCGCCTGCAGGCGACGACGGCGACCGTGCGCGAGCGTATGGACGAGTTCGACTGCACCGCTGCCGGCCGGGCGATCGCCGAGTACGTCGAGGAACTCTCCAACTGGTACGTGCGGCTCTCGCGCCGCCGTTTCTGGGACGGCGACCGCGCTGCCTTCGCGACCCTGCGCCACTGCCTGCTGGAGACGGCGGCGCTGCTCGCCCCATTCACTCCCTTCCTCGCCGACGAGATCCACCTCAACCTCGCCGGCGGCGTGCTCGGGCAGCCCGAACGGCTGCCCGACTCGGTCCACCTGCGCGATTACCCGGAGGTCGATGCGGCGCTCGCCGACCTCGGCCTGGAGACCGGGATGGAGGCGGTGCGGTTGACCGTCGAACTGGGCCGGGCCGCCCGTGCCCAGGCCAAGGCCAAGGTGCGCCAGCCGCTGCGCCGCGCCGTGATCGTCGCCAACGATGCCGAGCGCGAGGCAATCGAAGCCCGCGCCGGCCTGGTCACCGCCGAGCTCAACGTCAAGGAGCTGGACTTCGTCAGCGACGAGAGCGCGCTGGTCAGCTACACCGCCAAGCCCAACTACCGCACCCTCGGCCCTCGCTTCGGCAAGCGGATGCCGCAGGTGGCGGCCGCGGTCGCCGCACTCGACGCCGGCCATGTCGCCGAGGTGATGGCGAACGGGGGGGAGGTCGGGATCAACATCGAGGGCGACGAGCACACGCTCGGCCCGGAGGAGATCACCCTCGCCCTGCAGCCGCTCGACGGCTACGAGGTCGAAGCCGAGGCCGGCCACGCGGTCGCCCTGCAGCTCGAGCTCGACGACGAGCTGCGCCGCGAGGGCCTCGCTCGCGAGATCGTCCACGCCGTCCAGATCGCCCGCAAAGACGCCGGCCTCGACATCACCGACCGGATCGCTCTGGCCCTCGGTGGCGACGAGGGCTTGCTCGAGGCCGCCCGCGCCCACGAGGACTACCTCTCGGGTGAGGTCCTCGCCACCTCCGTCGCCTACGAGGCCGGCAACGGCGCCAGCGCCAAGATCGACGGCCGCGAGCTGACGATCGCACTGACCCGCGCCTGAGGGGGGAGAGATGTGGGCGTCCGGGGACTTAGTTGGAAGTGCCTCCCGGGACTGCTGTCACACCGTCGGTGTTACACTTGCCATTCATGGCAACCAAGCACCGCCGCATAGCCCTCACCGCCGACCCCGAGCTGGAGGCCGCGATCTCCGCTGCGCGCCGCGAGCTCGGCGACGCGCCGGAGTCCCGGCTCGTCCGCGAGCTCGCGATCCGCGGCGCGCGTGAGCTCAAGCCAGACCCGCTTGCAGGCCTACGGGCGAAATGGGAGGCCGAAGGAGTCGAGTGGCCGGAGGAGTCGATGGGCGACTACCTGGGGCGCACGGGCTTGCCGCGCGGCGAGGTCGACCCCGACGATCCGTACCGGATGACGCGCATCCTCGAAGAAATCCGCGAAGACACGGTCTGAGCCTGTGGCCAACAGGGGCGACTTCGCCTACATCGACACTTCGGCATTTCTCAAGCTCTTGGGCACTGAGCCGGAGAGCGATGCGATGGCCAAGGCGATCGCCGCGGCCTGGCCGCATCTACTGGCCAGTGAGATTCTCGCTGTCGAGGCTTTTCGCGCCGCGCTTCGCGCCGGCGGCGAAGCGCCGACTGAAGTCGCCGGGCTATTGCGCCGCATCGTCCTGCGGCCCTTCTCGCCCGAGATAAGGGACAGCGCTTCCCGCATTGCTCCTCGGCAGCTGCGGACCCTCGACGCGATCCACCTTGCTACCGCTCTCTCCCTGAGGGAGACGGTCGGCGCCGTCTTCACCTATGACAAGCGCCTCGCCGAGGCCAGCACCGACGCCGGCCTACGGGTCCTCGCGCCCGCCTCAGCGGGTGGCGGCTAGTCCGCGGCCGGCTCGCCGATGATGAAGTCGGTTTTGGCCGAGTCGGAGAACTTCACCCAGCAGTGCTCGGGAACGGCGCCGGCGACGTCGATCAGGGCCGCTTCGATCCGCTTGGCGATCTCCGCCTTCTGCTCGTCGCTGCGGCCCTCGAACCAGTGGACCTCTACGAACGGCATCGCTGAGGAGGGAGTGGCGCCGCCCTAGGCGAGCGCCGGCTCCAGCTCGGCCTCGAGGCGGCGCTTGGGCATCGCCCCGACGATTTTCTTGGCGATCGCCCCGTCCTTGAAGAGGATCATGGTCGGGATCGAGAGCACCTCGTACTGGGTCGCCGTCTGCTGGTTCTCGTCGACGTTGATGCTGACGATCTTGAGATCGTCGCGCTCGCCGTCGATCTCCTCCAGGACCGGGTGGACGACGCGGCACGGACCGCACCAGGGAGCCCAGAAGTCGACGAGCACGGGTCCGTCGGCATCGAGGACGTCGGCTTTGAAGGTGGCGTCGCTTACGTCGGTCAGTTTCCCAGTCACTGGATATCGGTCTCCCGGAATCGAGGTTCGTAGCTCAATACTTCAGAAAGTATAGCGGCGCCGTCCAGGGCCGGTTTTTGACTTTTCGACAGGCTGCGGGCCAAAGCGCAACGCCGGCACTCGCCAGATCGCCTCGGCGACGATCGAGCGGTCCATCTTGGACGTACCCGCCCGCCGGTCGCGAAACACGATCGGCACCTCGACCACCTCGAAGCCGGCGCGGACCGCCCGGTAGGTCATCTCCACCTGGAAGGCATAGCCGCGGGCCTGGACCGCGTCGAGGTCGATCGCCTCCAGCACCTCGCGGCGGAAGCACTTGAAGCCGCCGGTCAGATCCTGGATGTCCACTCCGAGCAGCAGCCGCGCGTAGGCGCTGCCGCCACGGCTGATCGCCTTGCGCAGCGCCCCCCAGTCGCTGACGCCGCCACCGGTCACGTAGCGGGAGCCGAGCACGACGTCGGCCCGCCGCGCCGCCTCCAGCAGCCGCGGCAGGTAGGCGGGGTCGTGGGAGAAGTCGGAGTCCATCTCCAGGATCAGCTCGGCGCCGCCGGCGAGGGCCTGGCGGAAGCCGGCGATGTAGGCGGGGCCGAGGCCTTCCTTGACCTGCCGGTGGAGGACGCTGACGTTGTGCTCGCGCCCGGCCAGCCGCTCGGCGATCTCGCCGGTCCCATCGGGGGAGCTGTCGTCGACGATCAGCACCTGGGCGGAGGCCGGCAGCTTCGCCCGCGCAGCCTCGACGAAGGCCTCGAGGTTCTCGGCCTCGTTGTAAGTGGGCAGGACAAGCCACGGGTCAGGCATGCTGTCGATGCTATGACCAACGCCGAGATCGCCGCCGCGCTGGAAGAGCTGGGAGTTCTCTACGAGCTCGACGGGGCCGTCAAATACAGGGTGCTCGCCTACAGCACCGCCGCCGTGGCGATCCGCGAGAGCCCCGTCTCCGTCGCCGAGCTGGCTGCCAGGGGGAAGGCGACCGAGATCCCCGGGGTCGGCAAGACGCTGGCGGAAAAGATCGACGCCCTGCTGGAGACCGGCGAGATCCCCGCCGCGGTGAAGCTGAAGGCGAAATTCCCGACGACGCTGATCGAGGTGACCCGCGTCCCCGGCCTCGGAGCCAAAACCGCGCGGCTGCTGTTCGACGAACTCGGCATCTCTTCGATGGAGGAGCTGAAAGCCGCGGCCGAGTCCGAACGGATCCGCGAGCTGAAAGGCCTCGGGCCGAAGGCCGAGGAAAACGTCCTCGCCTCGCTGCAGCGGCTCGGCGAGCCGGGCGAGGGCCCCGGCCGGCTGCTGCTCTCCAAGGTCCGCCCGATCGCCGAGGAGCTGGCGGCGGCGCTGCGCGAGCACCCGGCGGCGAACCGGGTCGAGGTCGCCGGCTCGGCCCGGCGCTGGGCCGAGACCTGCAAGGACATCGACATCATCGCCACCGCCGAGGAGCCCACCGCCCTCGCCGAGCACCTCGCCGCCAATCCGCTGATCGCCGCCGCTGGCACTGCCGGCCCCAACGGCGTGCGGGCGCAGACCCACAACGGCGTCTCGGTCGACCTGCGGATCGTGTCGCCAGCGGCCTTCGGCAACCTGCTGCAGCACTTCACCGGCTCCAAGGCCCACAACGTGCAGCTGCGCGAAGAGGCCGTCGGGCGCGGCCTCTCGGTCTCCGAGCACGGGATCACCGACACCGAGACCGGCAAGGTCGACCTCTGCGAGACCGAGCAGGGTGTCTACGAGCGGCTCGGCTATGCATATATAGAGCCGGAGCTGCGTGAGGGCCGCGGCGAGCTGAGGGCGGCCCGCGAGGGCAAGCTGCCGGACCTGATCTCGCTCGAGGACATCAAGGGCGACCTGCACTCCCACACCACCCTCTCCGACGGCCGCAACACGCTCGAGGAGATGGCCGAGGCGGGGCGCGAGCGCGGCTATGCCTACATGGCGATCACCGACCACTCGGCCAGCCACGGCTTCGGCGACCACGTCACCGCCGAGCGGCTGTGGGAGCGGATCGAGGAGATCCGCGCCTGGAACAAGGGCAAACGCGGCTTCCGCCTGCTCGCCGGCTCGGAGATCAACATCGGCCTCGACGGCTCGCTCGACTATCCCGACGACCTGGTCGCGGCACTCGACTGGGTCGTGGCCAGCGTCCACACCTCCTTCTCGATCTCCGAAAAGGAGATGACCGAGCGTGTCCTCGCCGCGATCGAGAACCCGCAGGTCAACTGCATCGGCCACCTGACCGGGCGCCTGATCGGGCGCCGCGAGCCCTACGGGATCGATATCGAGGCGGTGGCCGCCGCCGCGGCGCGCACCGGCACCGCGATCGAGATCAACGGCAACCCCAACCGCCGCGACCTCTCCGACCGCCACGCCCGTCTCGCCGTCGACGCCGGAGTCACGATCGTCCTCAACACCGACGCCCACGGCGTCGACACGCTCGACAACATGGCCTACGGGGTCGCCACCGCCCGCCGCGCCTGGCTGACCGCCGCCGACGTCGCCAACACCCGCGGCTGGAGTGAGTTCTCGAAGCTGCTGGGCTGAGGGCTAGAGGCTGAGGCGGTCGCTGCGCAGCCCCGGCGTCCGCACCAGCTCGACCGGGCGCAGGGCGGAGTTGGGGACGACGTAGAACTTGACGCCGTCGCGGTGCTCGATGCCGAGCACCGCGGCCTCGCGGGTGTGCCAGGCGAGCGAGACGATCAGCGCGTAGCCGGCGCCGATCACGGCGACGCCGGGGAAGAAGAGGCCGAGGCCGCCGGCGACCACCGCGGTCGCGCCGATCGGCCAGAGCCGGCCGAGGACGATCCGCGCCGGCGACTCCGACGGCAGCGAGGTGGCGGTGCGGGCGCGGGAGAGGACGTCGCGGACGTCGCCGGCGGCGCGCTCGGGGCGGCCGAGGTAGATGCCGATCGCCAGCGAGGCCAGCCACCAGACGATGGCGACGAGGATCGCGGTGTCGTCCCCCTGGCGGTTGGCGCCGAGCGCCGAGATCGCCCCCAGCGCGGTCGCCTCGGCGCCGGTGATGAAGACGGTGACTCGCAGCAGGTCCGTATAGGGCACTCGCTACTCCGCCAGCCACTCGAGGATCGCCAGCCAGCCGCTGGGGCCGTCGACGATCAGGTCGGACTCTTCGGGCAGCTCCGGCGGCGCCTCGGGGGAGACGATGCCGACGCAGACGGCGCTCGCCAGCTCACCCGACCCCCGCAGCTCACGCAGGCGGCGGAAGGCATCGAGGTCGGTGCGGTCGTCGCCGGCGTAGACGGCGGCGGCTATCCGCTCGCCGGCCAGCAGCGAGGCCACCGCCGCGTCCTTGCCACCGCCTCCGACCGGACGCAGCTCCAGGACCTTGCGCCCCCAGCGCGGTTCCAGCCCAGCCCGGCCGGCCTCGACGGCGATCTCGTGGGCGCAGCCTTCGGCGCGGGCCTCGTCCCCGGCGCCGCGCCAGTGCAGGGCCTGGATCGCGCCCTTGTCCTCCAGCCGCAGCCCCGCGGCGCGCAGCGCCTCGGGGTCGACGCCGGCGATGAAGTCGGCGGCCTCGGTCTCGCGCCCGGCCAGCGAGGGGTCCGGCCGCACCGCCTCCTCGCCCGGCAGCAGCAGCTCCAGCCCGTGGTTGCCGGCGTAGGCGATCGTGTCCAGCCCGACCAGCCGCCGTGCCTCCTCGGCCTGGCGCCCGGAGATGCAGCCGACCAGGCCGCAGCGCCCGCTCAGCCGCGCCAGCGCCTGGCGCGCCGGCGCCGGGACCACCGCGTCCTCGGCCCGCGCGGCGATCGGCGCCAGGGTGCCGTCGACGTCGGTGAGGATCGCCGCCCGCGCGAGGTCGGCACGCAGCGGCTCCAGCGCGGCCGTCCAAGCGCCTTCCCCCGTCTCAAATTCGCGAGGCACGGCATCTAGTATCGCCGCATGCCGCCCTCCTCCGAGCCGATGCCCTCGGACGCGATCCTGAAGCTGGCGGCGATCGGCACTCTCGCCGGTGCCTTCAGCGGGCTCTTCGGCGTCGGCGGCGGCACCGTGATCGTGCCGCTGCTGATCTTCTGGTTCGGCTACGGCGAGCGGCTGGCCACCGGCACCAGCCTCGCCGCGATCGTCCTCATCGGCCTGCTCGGGGCGCTCGCCCAGGGCGGCATCTACGGCAACGTCCACGTCGAGACCGGCCTGCTGCTGGCGATCCCGGCGATCCTCGGGGTGGTGATCGGGACCGCGATCCAGCAGCGGATCCCCCAGCGCGCCGTCTCCTATCTCTTCGCGGCGCTGCTGGTCGCGATTGCGATCGAGCTGATCCTCTCGTGAACGAGGTCCTGGCAATCCTGATCGCCGTGGCGGGTGGCCTCGCCGGCGGCCTGGTCGGGGTCGGCGGCGGCGTCCTCTTCGTGCCGGCGCTGACGATCTTCCTCGGCCTCACCCAGGTCGAGGGCGAGTCGACCTCGCTGCTGATGATCGTCATCGTCGCCCTGGTCGGCGCCTACCGCCAGAAGGGCTACGGCAACGTCCGCGTCCGCGAGGCGCTGATCATCGGCGCCCTCTCCCCGCTCGGGGTCCTGATCGGCGTCGCCGTTGCCAACAACGTCTCCGAGCGTGCCCTGCAGCTCTCCTTCGCCGCCCTCGCCCTGTTCATGGCGGCCCAGCTGGTCCGCCGCGCCCGCTCGGCGCCCTAAGGGATCCGCGCAACCTAGGGCGCCTGGACATCGACCAAGTCGCCGATGATCTGAAAGTCCTTGCCGTTGTAAGTCAGCAACGGGACGCCATGGACGTTGGCGGTGGCGGCGATCGCCAGGTCGAGAGCACGACGGCGTGGCTGGCCGCCACGCTGGGCCACCGCGGCGTGCAGCCTGCCGCACTCGCGCGCCGCAGCGGCGTCGAAAGGCAGGGCATCGAAGTGGCTCTCGATGATTCCGAGCCTCAAGACCCGGCTGGCGCGGGCCTCCTCGTCGGGCGCCACGAGGACGCCAAAGTGCAGCTCGGTGAGGGAGACGACGCTGATCGCAACCTCGTCATCGGGACCGCTCTCGGCTCCGATCAGCACCGAGGTGTCGAGCAGGACAGGCACCTCGTTACAAGGACCAGGGATCCGTCAACTCGCCCCCCAGCTTCTCCAGATCCTGCACGAGCGTGGGGTCGGCCGGGGAGCTCCAGAGCTCCCCGAGTTGAGAGCCGGGAACCCACTGCCGGGTGCGGGCGGGACCCAGTTGGGCAACCGGGCGGCCGGAGACGGTGATCGTGATCTCCTCCCCGGCCTCGGCCCGTCGCAGGACCTCGCCGACCTTGTTGCGCAGCTCTTTCTGGGGGATCGTGGACACGTTCTCAACAAGGTAGCAATATTGCTACCTAGGTCGACCTGCAAGGTGGCTCCAGAAGCGGACGAACTCGCGCTCGAAGTCTATTCCTGCCTCCAGTGAGAGCCGCATGCCCAATGGGACCTCATCCCCAGCCAGCTCAGATTCCTTCTGCACCTCCTCGTACCTGGCGAGCCTGCCTTGATGTGCGGGAAGCTGAGCTTCCGCCAACGACTTTGGATCGGCCCCGAAAAAGAGCTTCAACAGGCCTGGATCGCGCAGCTCGGCCATCTCAGCGGTGGACTCAGCGAGCCACTCTTTCAGCGCCTTGCGCCCCTCGGCGGTGATCTTGTAGTGCTTTCGCCGCCGCCCGCCCTCCTCGCGCCGCACGCTCAGATACCCGGCCTCGGTTAGGCGCTCGGGCTCGGTGTAGAGCTGGGCATGAGGGATCGACCAGAAGTCTCCGAGCCCCATGGCCACGACCTGCTTCAGGTCGTAGGGCGTGGCCTCGCCGGCTGCCTCGAGGAGGCCGAGAACGATGTAGGAGGTCGGGGTTAGGCGAATTTCACTTGACATCGTGTCTGAGCAAACGGTATGTTCGATACCGTCTAAACTGGACTATCAAAGGCGAGAATGAAAACGGCTGACGCGCAGACAGTATCCCGCCCCGCCTACTCAACGGGCTTTGCAACGCTCGAGTCCGAGGTCGAGCTCGACTCCCTTCCGGTCGAGGGTTCGATCCCCCAGTGGCTGACCGGGACCCTCCTGCGCAACGGCCCGGCGAAGTACGAGGCCGGAGAGCAGTCCTTTCGCCACTGGTTCGACGGCCTCGCGATGCTCCACAAGTTTTCGTTCGCCGCCGGGCGCGTGTCCTACGCCAATCGCTTCCTCCGCACCGACGCCTACCGCGAGGCCGAGGCGGGGCGCATCTCCTACACCGGGTTCGCCACCGATCCCTGCCGCTCGATCTTCAAGCGCATGGCGACGATGTTTCGTCCCAGGCTCACCGACAACTGCAACGTAAACCTCGCCAAGCTCGGCGAGGAGTACATCGCGATGACCGAGACGCCGCTGCCGGTTGCCTTCGACCCCGACACCCTCGACACCCTCGGTGTTGCCTACAAGCCGCCTGGGATGCATGCAACCGCGCATCCCCATCACGATCCCGAGCGAGGCGAGTCGATCGCCTACGCGACCCATTTCGGACGCCGCTCCGAGTACCGCGTCTACGCCCAGCGGGACCGCTACACGCAGCGGCTCCTCGGCCAGATGCCCGTCAGCGAGCCCTCTTACATGCACAGCTTCGCGCTCACCGAGCGCTTCATCGTCCTGGTCGCGTTCCCCTTCCGCGTCAGTCCGCTTCGGCTCGCCTCCGGCGGGCTCAGGGGCCGGCCGTTCATCGAGAGCTACCGCTGGGAGCCCGAGGAGGGCACCCGTGTCTTCGTCTTCGACCGCGCCGGCGGCGGCCTCCGCGGTGCCTACGAGGCCGAGCCCTGCTTTGCCTTCCATCACGTCAACGCGTTCGAGCGGGGCTCGGAGCTGGCCATCGACATGGTCGCCTACCCCGACGCGGCGATCGTCCAGAACCACGACACGCTCTCCATGGACGGTTTGCGCGCGGGCGCCTCGGCTCCCTCGACCCTTCCACGGCTGCTGCGCTACCGGATCGCGACCGCGACCGCCGCCGTTGCCGAGGAACGGCTGAGCGACGCCGCCCTGGAGCTGCCGCGGATCGATTATCGCCAGCGAAACACGCGTCCTTACCGCTACGTCTATGGCGTCGGCGCCCACGCGGATGACGCCGCCCCGGATTTCCTCAACCAGCTCGTCAAGGTAGACCTTGAGAGCGCCGAAGCCGGCTACTGGTTCGAGCCCGGCTCCTACCCCGGCGAGCCGGTCTTCGTGCCCGCGCCCGACCAGCGGAACGAGGACGACGGCGTTCTGCTCTCGGTCGTCCTCGACGGCCGCAGCGCGACCTCGTATCTCCTCGTCCTGGACGCCGCGAGCTTCGAGGAGCTGGGCCGGGCGCTGGTTCCGCACCACATCCCGTTCGGCTTCCACGGCGAGTACTTTGACTAGAACTCCCCCGCTGGCGCTGCGGCATCCGCGCCGGGCTCTGGCGATCTCCCTGCTCTGCATCGCCGCGCTGGTCTGCTTCGGCTTCAACCTCGAGGACAAGCTCAGCCCGACCACTCTCGACATTCGCGACACCCCCGTCCAGCGCGCCAACGCCCTTTTGGGGAAGCACTTCGGCGACTCGGCGCCCTTCGTGATTCTCTTGCGGGGCCCGGCCGCGGCGATCGACCGGCAGGGTCCGGAATTGATCCGCGCGCTGCGGCGGGACCCCAGGGTGACGACCCTCTCGCCCTGGGACAGGGGCCTGGTCCGCCGCCTGCGGCCGGCGCCGCGCCGCGCTCTGGTCATCGCCGACTTCCACGTCGGCATCGACGACGCGGTCGACGACGCGGTGCCGCTGCTCGACCGAACCCTGGAAGAGGAGATCCGGGCGCCGGTCCGCGCTACCCAGAGCGGCTTCGCGACGCTTTCGCGCTCGATCCAGGAGGAGTCGATCGCCGCCAGCGAGCGGGGCGAGCTGATCGCCCTGCCGATCCTCCTGATCGTCCTCCTGCTCGTCTTCCGCTCTCCGCTGGCGGCGGCGATCCCGCTCGGCTTCGGCGCCCTCGCCGTATTCGCCTCGCGCGGCCTGCTCGCCATCCTCGCGAGCTGGTTCGACGTCAGCGCGCTGGCGCTCACCGTCTGCACGATGATGGGGCTCGCGCTGGGAGTGGACTACGCCCTCCTGCTGGTTTCGCGCTTCCGCGAGGAGCTGGCCGCCGGCGCGGACCCGATCGACGCCGCCTGGGTGACCCGGCGCACCGCCGGTCGCACGACGGTCTTCGCCGGCAGCACCCTGGTGCTCTCGATGCTCGTCGCCCTCTTCGTCGTCCCGGGCGCCCTGCTCGCGTCGCTGGCCGGAACCCTGGCGCTCGTCGTCCTCCTCACCGTCATCATCGCCAACCTGGTCGGGCCGCCGGTACTCGTTCTCCTCGGCACCAACATCGACCGCTGGCGCATCGGCTCGGCGCCCGATGGGGAACGCTCGAAGCTGATGACGGTCGTCGCCGCCGCCCTCGGCCGACCCGGAGTCGTCGCCGCCGCGATCGGGCTCGTGGTGCTGGTTCTGGCGGCGCCGGCGTTGGCGCTGAAGACCGGCCCGTTCAGCGTCGGTCAGCTTCCGCACGACGATCCCGCCCGGCGCGACTACGAGGTGATCCAGAGGTCGTTCCCCGGCTTCGAAGCGCCGTTCGTGATCGTCGCTGCCGCCGAGCAGGGGACGATCGCCGACCCGGATCGCCTCCGGGCCCTGGGCCGCTGGCAGCGGCGAATCGCTTCCACGCCTGGGGTCCAGAGCGTGATCGGGCCCGGCCAGTTCTCGAGGGCGGTCGCGCCGCTGCGTAGAGCAGGATCGAGCCTGCTTGCCGCCGACGACGACGCTGGGCCGGCCGCCACGCTCGACCGGCTTGGCCACAACCTGGGCCGGGTCGCGGGCGGGGTTGCCACCCTGCGGGCCGGGATCTCGCAGGCGACCTACGGCGCCGGTCTGCTCGCGAAGGGCGCCGGCAACGCGGAAGAGGGTGCGGTCGCCCTCGCCGACGGCCTTGGCGACGCCACCGTCGGCAGCGGGGAAGCCGCTGTCGCGCTCGATGGGTTCGCCCGAGGCAGCCGGCGCCTGGTCGCCGCCCAGCGGCGAGCCTCGATCGGCGCCCTCGCCCTCGCCCTCGGCGTTCGGGACCTGATTCCAAACCTGCGCCACAATGCCCAGCGCCCCTCGCGCGAGCTTCAAAAAAGCCTCAACGAAGAGTCCGAGTCGCTCCCAGCGCTCGTGGCGCCGGCCCAGGCGGCCGAAGGGCAGCTGAAAATCGTCCTCCAGAAACTTCAGGGGATGACCGTCGGCCAGGCCGATCCCGAATACGTCGCGGCCTTCGACGGGGTCGCCCAAGCCCTGGCGGCGCTGAGCGGGACCGACCCGGTCAGCGGCCAGCCCTACGCCGCCGCTTACGCCGGCCTGCCGGCAGGGCTCTCGACTCTGCGGGCGAGATTGCTCGAGGACGCCGAGGAATCCGAACGGATCACCGCCTGGCTCGTTACCGGCAACATCAATCTAAAGCGGCTGTCGGGGCTCGCGCAGCGGCTTTCGGATGGGCTGAGACAGATCGAGGCCGCCTCCGAGAGGCTTTCCCAGGGCGCGGCGACGCTCGATCGGGAAACGAAGAAGCTCGCGGGCGGTCTGGGCCGGCTCGGCTCGGGGGGGTCGGAATTGGCCAGCCGGCTCGACCAGCTCACCGACGGCACCTCCGAGCTCGGGCGCAGCCTCGGCGAAGCGTACGGCCGCTCCCATCCGCTTCAGCTCGGCCTGCGGCGCGCCGGTGTGCGTGTCCTTTCTCAGGGCGACGGCGTCAGCCGGCGCCTGGACAACCTGCGCCGCACCACGCCCGGCATCTTCGACTCCGGCTACTTCGTCCTCTCTACGCTCGACGGCACCCGCGGGCAGCTGCGCGAACGTGCCGACGAAGCGATCGACCTGAAGAGGGGGGGCCAGGCGGCCACGCTGACCGTCTTTTCCCGCTACGGCTTCAACTCGCCTGGCTCGATCGCGCTCAACGAGCGCCTCGAAGACGCCGCCGACGCTCTCGCCGCCGACGCGAACGTGATCACCGGCGTCGCCGGGGGGCCGCCGACCCTCAACACCTACAGCCGTGTGACCAAAGAGCGGCTTCCCTATGTGATCGGGGCGATCACCCTCGCAACCTTTCTCGTCCTCGTCCTCGTCCTGCGCGCGCTTCCGCTGGCGGCGATCGCGGTTGGGCTCAACCTCGCCACCGTCGCCGTTGCCTTCGGCATCCTCACCCTGCTGACCAGCGTGCCGGACGGTTGGCCGCTGGGCGGTAACGCCTACGTCGACGCGGTCGGGGCGACGATGATCTTCGGCATCGTCTTCGGGCTCTCGATCGACTACGCGGTATTCCTGCTCGTGCGCATGCGCGAGCACTACGACCGCGAGGGAGACAACGCCGCGGCGGTCGAGTTCGGCCTCGAGAAGACCGCGCGGGTGATCACCGGCGCCGCGGCGATCATGATGGCGGTCTTCATCGCCTTCGCGGGGGCACCCGTAGCCACGGTCAGCCAGCTCGGAATCGGCCTGACCGTCGCGGTGCTGATCGATGCGACCGTGGTGCGGATCGTCCTTCTGCCGGCCTTGATGCTGTTGATCGGCGACCGGGTCTGGTGGCTGCCACGCTCGCTGGCACGCACGCTGCCCAAGCTGAGCGTTTAAGTGACAAGGGCAAAAGCTGTTAGTATGATCTATACGGTATAATATGGACGGTATGAACCACCGACAAGTGAGGAGCGGACAGGTGCGGAGAACTTTGCTGAAAGCGTTGATGCTGACCACGGTCGTCGCGCTCGTCGGCGGCACCTCGGCGTACGCCCTGCACCTTCGAGCCGGCAACCTGATCGTCGACGGAGACGGGGGCTTCTCTCCGAAAGCGCTGCCGAAGGACCACGATGCTCCGATCAAGGCCTTCCTGCACGGAAGAATCCGAACCCTCGACGGCACGCGTCCCTCTCCCCTGCGGCAGCTGGTCCTCCTCATCGACAAGCACAGCTCCGTGGAGACCGAGGGATTGCCGAAATGCACTCGGGCGAAGCTCGTCGCGACGACGACCAAACAGGCTCGCAAGCTCTGCCCGGGGGCGATAGTCGGCACCGGTTTCGGCACCGCTGTCGTCGAGCTTCCCGAACAAGCCCCAATCGAAGCCTCCTCGGCGATCACCATCTTCAACGGCCCTGAAGTGCATGGCAATCCGACCGGGATCGGACACGCCCACCTCGATTATCCGACGCCGACGACCTACCTGATCCAGTCCGAGGTCGAGACGATCCACGACGGCCGTTACGGCTACAGGGTCGAGATCGACTTCCCGAAGATCGTCAACGACTTCGGCTCGGGCACGTACGGGCGCTTCGCCATCGATCGCAAATGGACGTACCGAGGCGAGACGCTCAGCTACGCCAACGCCCGCTGCGCGGATGGGCGCCTTCAGGTCGAAGCGCAGCTCACCTTCAAAGACGAGACCTTCCTCAAAGGCACGGCGTTCAAGCCGTGCACGGTGCGGAAGTAGGCGCCTCCCACCCCATCGCGGCACCCCGCCCCTCACGGCCTCGGTGCGGCGAGCGCCATCGTCTACGCTCAAAGCGTGGACTCGCTCACCTGGGAAGGCGACCTGCCGCATCTGCGATCTCCCGTCTTGGTCTGCGCCTTTCGTGGCTGGAATGACGCCGCCGCGGCCGCCTCGACCGCGCTTGGCGCGGTCGCCTCCTCGTTCGACTCGGAGCTGATCGCCAGGGTCGACCCCGAGGACTACTTCGACTTCCAGTCGACGCGGCCGACGATCAGCCTGGAGGCGGGCATTGCGCGGCGGATCGACTGGCCGGAGAACAACCTGATCGCGGTTCGGATCCCGACCGCCGACCGCGACCTGGTCCTGCTCGACGGGACCGAGCCGAACCTGCGCTGGCGCACCTTCTCGGAGACGATCGCGACCGCCGCCGACGCGCTCGGGGTCGAGCTGGTGATCACCCTCGGGGCGCTGATCGCCGAGGTCTCCCACACCCTGCCGGTGCCGATCACCGGCCTCGCCTCCGACCAGGAGCTGGTCGACGAGCTCGAACTCGAGCGCTCCAGCTACGAGGGCCCGACCGGGATCGTGGGAGTCGTCCACGACCTCTGCCACCGGGCCGGGATCAACTCCGCCTCGCTGTGGGCGGCGGTGCCCCATTACGTCGCCGCCGTTCCCAACCCGAAGGCGGCGCTGGCGCTGCTGCGCCGGCTCGAGGGCCTGACCGGGATCGCCGTCGAGGCCTCCGAGCTGGAGGAGGAGACGATCGACTACGAGGAGCAGATCGGCCGCGCCGTCGCCGCCAATCCGGAGATCGACGAGCTGGTCTCGCGGATCGAGGCCGAACAGGTCGACCTGCTGGCGGAGGAGGGCGACGAGGTCCCCTCGGCCGACACCATCGCGAGAGAGTTCCAAAGATTCTTGCGCCAACGCGGCGACCAGCACTAGCTCGCGCGGCCGGTTCTCGGCTGAACTCGGCGGCGAGGGAGAGGGGTACCCCGGCCCCTCACGCCAGCCCTCCCGAAGCAGCTGCTACGACTCCGCCGCCGGGCAGATCAGCCGGTAGTCGCACCAGCCGCAGACGCTGGGCGAGGGGCGCGGCTCGAAGTCCTGGCTGAGGACGCCCTCGCCGACCTGCAGCACCGTGCGCTCGACCCGCTCGGCGTCGTCGGGCCTGACCGGCGCGGCGACCTTCTCGGCATCGAGCACGTAGTAGTAGCTGCCGGTGCTGGCCTCGACCTCCCAGGCCTCGCGCGCCGCCAGCCGGTAGAGGGCCAGCTGCAGATCGCTCTCCAGCTCGGCCTCGGTCCGGCGCTCGCCGGTCTTGTAGTCGATCAGCTCGTAGTCGCCGCCGGGGAGGCGGTCGACCCGGTCGACGCGGCCGCGGACGTGGTGCTCGCCGACCTTGAAGTCGAACTTGTTCTCCAGCCAGACCGGCTCGCCCTCGGCTACCCGCTCGCGCTCCCAGTAGAGCCGCAGCGCCTCGCGGGCGCGGTCGCGGAACTGCAGCTCGTCGTCGCTGGCGCCGAAGCCGGTCCGCCGCCAGCCGGTCTCGAAGAGGCCGGTCAGCTCGCGCAGCCCGTCCTCGTCGTTGGCGGGCGGTTCTTTGTGGAAGCGCTCGAGGACGTTGTGGATGAGGATGCCGAAGCGCTGGTTGATCGTCGGCTCCTGGGGGATGCCGAAGACGCGGGCGAACTTGTACTTCAGCGGGCAGGTCAGGTAGAGGCTGAGGTCGGAGGCGGAGAGGCTGAGGCGGCCGTCGCCGCGGCGCGGCAGGAAGGCCTCCAGCGAGGGCTCCTCGCGGGCCGCGATCAGCTCACGCCGCCGGCCGCGCTCGTGCTCGGAGTCGAGCAGGTAGGAGTCGAGCGAGGAGGCGTCGAGCTCTGCCTGCTGCTCGGTGGTCGCGACCTGGCGCAGGAGCCCGTTGACGGCCTCGATCGCCTCCGCCGTCGGCTCGTCGCCGGGGCGCTGGGCCAGCGCCGCCAGCTTCAGCAGCTCGAGGTAGCGGGCGATCGCCCGGTTGACGTCGATCGCCGTGTCCAGACGCGGCTCCGAGAGCTCCCGGCCGGCCCGCCAGGAGGCCTCCAGCACCTGCTCGCGCAGGGTGCGGTAGGTGGCGTGCAGGCCCTCGGCTGGCCCGAACAGCTCCTCGTCGTGCTCCTCCTCCTCGCCGCCGGCGGCGGCCAGCGCCTGCTCGTAGAAGCGGGAGGGCCGCGCCTCTCCCTCCTCGCCGCGCTGCAGCCGTGAGAGGACGAGGCCTGTCCGTGCCGGCCAGCCGATCCGCGACCAGTCGGCCTCGCCCTCCAGCCCGAGCACGAAGACGTGGTCGAAGCCGATCCCCTTGACGGCGTCGAACGCCATCCCCTGCACCGAGCCGGGGGAGGGAGGCTCCTCGCCGCCGGCCGGCTCGACCCCGGCCTCGGCGACGGCGCTGAGGTAGGCGACGAAGCCACGGGTCGAGCCGTGCGGCTCGCGCCGCGCCCAGGCGGTGGCCAGCTCGGCCAGGCGCGAGAGCCCGAGCAGCCGCTCCGCCACCTCCGGCTGGGCGGCGAAGAGGCGCTGGCGCCGCAGCCCCACGCGCTCGATCAGCCGCCGCACGAAGACGTCGGCGCGGCGCTCCTCCATCGCCGCCGAGGCGGCGTTGTAGAGCTTGAGGAAGGACTGGATCCGCTCCCGCGCCTCGGGCTGGAACTGGGGGCTGTCGAGCGCCGCCTCGCAGGCGGCGACCATGTCCTGCTTGCGCCGCCGCGCGATCGTCGTCAGCCGCGCCAGGTCGCCGGGCCGCAGTTCGATCGGCGGCCGGGTCAGCGCCCGCGCCACCGCCGGCGAGTCGTCGGGCTTGGCCAGCGCCCGCAGCCAGGCGATCGCGTCCCGCACCTCGGGGCGCTGGAAGAGGGCGGCAGGGCCGGAGAGGTGGAAGGGGACGCCGCGCTCCTCCATCGCCGCCGCGACCGCGCCGCCCTGGCGCGCCGGCTCGTCGACGAGGACGCAGATCCTCTCCGGGTCGGCGCCGGCGGCGAGCAGGTGCTCGACCTCGCGGGCGACGGCCTGGGACTGGGCGCGCTCGTTGGCGCAGCGCCAGAACCGCACCGCCGGCTCGCGGAAGCGGTGCTCCAGGACGACCACGTCGCCTTCGGGGTGAAGGTCTCGGAACCAGGCGCCGAGGCTCGGGGAATCCTCGAGCGCGTAGAGGTGGTTCGGGTTGTCGGCCGCGAGCGCCTCGACGATGGCTCGCTGGGCCTTCGTCGTCTCCTCGAGCTCGTCGACCATCAGGTGCTCGAAGCGCTCGGCGATCTGGCGGCGCGCGTCGGGTCGTTCGGCCAGCAGGCAGTCGAGGGCGAGGAAGACGTCGCCGCGATCGAGGCTGCCGGCCTCGGCCAGGATCCGGTCGTGGGCCGTGTAGAGCTCGGCGAACTCGATCTCGCGCCGCACGGACTCCCGCTCGGCCTCGTCCACGGCGTCGCTCTCCTTGCCGCGGGCGCGCTGCTCGAGCTTCGTCGGCCCGACCCGTTCGGCCTTCAGGGCGTCGATCCGGGCCAGCAGCCGGGCCAGCAGGCCGGCCGGGTTGCCGCGGATCTCGTGGCGGCGCAGGGGCAGCTGGTCGAGGCGGTCGAGCAGCATCGCCAGCCGCTCGGCGGGTCCGAGGACGTCGAAGAAGGAGTCGAGCCCGGCGGCCTCGGCGTGCTCCCGCAGCAGCCGCTCGCCGATCGTGTCCCAGCTGCCGATCCAGAGCTCCTCGAACGGGCCCTCGAGCAGCGCCTCGGTGCGTTCGCGCAGCCGCTGCGAAGTGGCTCGGGTGGAGCCGATGACGAGAACTCGCTCGGGGGCGGTGCCGCTGGCGGCGAGCCGCGCCAGCCGCCGCGCCAGCAGCTCGGTCTTGCCGGTTCCGGCGGCGCCCAGAACCAGCAGCGGGCCGTCGCCGTGGCGCCCGGCGCGCTCGCGCCCGTCCGCCTCCATCGCCGCCGCCGAGTGCCGATCGCCCATCGCCCAACGCTAGCGCGCCATAGCATCCGGCCGATGGACGTTTTCTCCGCAGACTGGCTGGGAATATGCCGCCGCATCGTGACGGCGCAGCGAGCGATCTTCGCGGCCACGGCGAACAGCGAGGATCGCACCGTCTACGAGGGGATCGGCGAGGGGGGCGATCGCACCCTGGAGATCGACCGCCGCTGCGAGGACGCCGTCTTCGCCGAGCTCGAGCGGCTGGCAGCGGCCGGCGCTTCGTTCGTCGCCGTCTCCGAGGAGCGCGGCGAGGTCTCCTTCGGCTCTGGCGGCGCGGCGCGGGTGGTGATCGATCCGATCGACGGCTCCCTCAACGCCCGTCGCACGATTCCCTCCCACAGCCTCAGCATCGCCGTCGCCTCAGGCTCCTCGATGGCCGACGTCGAGTTCGGCTTCGTCCACGACTTCGGCGCCGACGAGGAGTTCTTCGCCCGCCGCGGGGAGGGGGCGAAGCTCGGCGAGCACGCCGCCCGGGTCAGCGCCGCGAGCGAGAAGCTGGAGGTCGTCGGCCTCGAGTCGGCCGAGCCGCAGTGGTCGCTGCCGGCCCTTCAGGTGCTGGCGGGGAAGGCCTACCGGCTGCGGGTCGTCGGCTCGATCGCGATCACCGCCTCCTACGTCGCCGCCGGCCGCTTCGACGCGATGCTGAGCCTGCGACCCTGCCGCTCGGTCGACGCCGCCGCCGCGCAGCTGATCGTGCGCGAGGCGGGCGGCGCCGTCGCCTTCGGCGATCTCCCCCTCGAGCGGGCGCCACTGGATCTCGACGCCCGCTATCCGCTTGCCGCCGCCTGCAGTGCCGCTGCCCTGGCGACCGTGCGGACGGCCCAGGACGCTGCCGCAGCGGTGTAACCACCTCGCCGGAAGAGGTTAAGAACGTGTGTTCGCAAAAGAACGTATGTTCGTTACACTCGACGGACGCCCAGGCAGGCAAACAAAACTCGAAGGGATTCAACTTCATGGCAGAGAGCAAAAACGGCAGCAAAGCGAAAACTCAGGCCAAGCGCGCGAGCACGGAAGCCAAGAAATCGGCGACCGCGACCGCCAAAGCCAGCAAGCGGGCGGCCACCAAGACGGCCGTCGCCGAGAAGAACCAGGTGCAGACCGTGGCCGAGGCCGCCGTCGACTTGCCGGTCGGCATCGTCCTCAGCGTCAGCGACCGCGTCTCCGACCTGGTCGAGCCGTGGACCGGCCGCGCCAGCGCCGAGAAGCAGCTCAAGGCCTACCGCACCCAGCTGCGCAAAACGGTGAAGCGGACCGAGCGTCGCGGCACCACCGCCCGCCGCAAGGCGACCACCGAGGCCCGCAAGACCCGCAACCGGGTCGAGCGCGAAGCCCGCAAGCATCAGCGCACGGTCGAGACGACCATCAAGCGCAACCGCAACGAGGTCGAGTCCCGCGTTCGCCGCGCGATCGACGACCAGACCTCCCGCGCGCAAGGGCTCGTTGATCAGGTAACTGATCAACTCGCCGCCCTCCGTTAAGAGAGCGCAGAGGACGCGGCGCGCTGCGCCCCCTCAAAGAGCCCCGCATGCAACCAGCATGCGGGGCTCTTTTCGTGAACGCATCGCTTGGTCCTGAGCACTCCTGCGCGGGACAGAAATTTGCCTAACGGCCGGTGACGAAGACTGGCCGCGACGCTGCCGGCTCGTAGGGCCAGTCGTCTTGGGCGGGGACGAAGGCGCGGAACTGGAAGCGGATGCCGCGGCTGTCGTCGTCGCTGAAGGAGTAGGGGTAACGGAAGCGACCCTGGGCGTCGGCCTGGACGGTGCGGAACTGGGACCAGTCGCGGCCGGGGAGGCGGAACTGCAGCTCGACCGGGCGGCCGCCGGGAGGGATGGGAGCACCGAGGTCGCCGACGCGGCCGGCGAAGACCACCGGGGCGCCGCCGATCCGGGCCGAGGCCGAAGACGCGCGCATGTGGACACCACCCAGCACCTCCAGGTGGACGTCGCCGCCGCTCGCACGGGCAAGCGTTCTGGTGCCGGCGAAGGCGACCTCCACCCGGCGGCTGGGCCCCGGCGCCAGGCGGGTGAGGAAGCTGCCGTCGGCCGCCGTCCGGACGGTCGTCGTGCGCATGGACGCGCCGGCCCCGGCGGCGAAGCTCTCGGTGATCTCGATCGGCAGATCGCCCAGCCGGGCGCCCGCGCCCGCGGTCAGTTGCCCGGCGTAGGCGACGCCCTTTCCGTAAGGGACCGTCCGCGTCGTGGGCCGGTGCTCGAACGAGTCGATCGCCTGCCGCCGGCAGCGGCGCTGCCCGTCCCTTCGCGAGCAGCGCTGCCAGACCAGCCGCCGGTCGCCGAACCCGGCCGCGATCGCGGTCCGGGCCTTGGCTGGGTTGGCCAGCACCATCCTGGTGCCGTTGGCGCGGCGCTCGCTGGCGGCCGCGTTGCCGCTGGCGTCGTAGGCGATGGCCCGGAACTCGTAGGTCCCGGCGGGAAGCGCGTCGGGGTCCCAGCGTGCCAGGAGCCGCCCCGCCGAGACCGCGGTCGGCAACGGCACCCAGGCCAGGCGCGAGCCGGCTCGCCGTACCGCGATCGCGCCTCGCGCCGGATCGGGCCCGGAGAGCGCGTCGGCAAACGTCGCGTCGATCCGGCTCGGCTCGGCGGGGTCCTGGGCCCTGGCGAATGCGACCTCCGGCCCGCTTTCGTCGATGCGAACCAGGGCGGTGTCCGGCGATCGCTCGCCGCTGTTGCCGGCGCCGTCGCGAGCGTAGAAAGCGACGCGATGGACTCCCTGCCCGGTTACCGTCGCGGCGGCCGAATCGCCGTGGTCGATTCGCGGCACCCCGCCGTCGACGGCGATCGCGGTGAACGGGCTGGTGGCCCCGGCTCCCAGCATGCCGGAGAGGGTGTCGGTTGCCTTCGCTGTCAGCCGCACCGGGCCCGTCGCCCAGTCAGAGGGAACCCCCGTCAGTGCCACCTCAGGCGGGGTTGCGTCGACTCGGACGATGGCGCTGCCGATCTCCGCCGAGCTGACGCCGGCGCCGGAGACCGCGAGCACTTGGACGGTGTTGATTCCCTCTGGCAGGAGCCCGGGAGAGATCGTGGTGTCGCCGATCCCGCCGAGGAGGTCGGTCTCGGTCAGGGCGCACCGGTTCGGCATCGCGCACGGCGGGCCTCCCGCACCGCGGTCGACCGACACCGCGTAGCCACGGATGCCCGAGATCGGCTGCGGCCCGGCCGGCGGTTCGATTCTCAGGTTCGCGCTGGGGAGGATCCAGCCACTCGGGACCAATGGTCTGGCGGCCCGGGGCCTGAGGTCGTCGAAGCGCAGCGTCGCGCTCTCCTGCGGGCCGCGCTCGCCGCCGGGTCCCTCGAGCCACACCTCCGCCGTGTAGATGCCCGGCTTCGGCGGGACGTGGATGTGGCCGATCACGGTCGTCTCCCAGCCGAACCGGGTCTCCGGGACGACGACGGCTCCAGCCGCGTCGCGGACGCGATAGCCGACGGCGAGGATCGTGACCCCGGGAGGCCGGTCCCAGTCGAGGCGAAAGTCGTTCTCGGCATGCCAGGCTTCCTCACCTCCGGTTACGCTCAGGTTGAGCGGGCGCAGCTCGGCGCCCGGTTCCGCCGCTGCCGGGGCGGCCCCGAGGAGCACGGCGCCGAGGAGGGTCAGCGAGGCGAAGACGTGGCCGAGCCGGCGCCTCATGGTCCGAACTCGCCCGCTGGGTCGCCGCCGCTGGAGCTGGTGGAGGTGCCTTCACTCGCCGCTTCGGGGGCGGGGGCGGGTTCCGGCGGGGGCGCATATTCGACCGCTCCGCCGGTGGCTGCGGCTGCGGTTGGTGCTGCAACGGGTTCGGCCACGGCCACCGGCTCGGGCTCGTGCCGGCTGGGGGCAGGGGCCGGCTGGGGCGACGCGGGGGCGGGCTCGTACTCGACGCCGCTGTAGGCGTTCCACTCGGCCCTGAGAGCCGGATCGATCGCCCGCTCGAGGGCCGGCGCCTGTATCCGGTCCTGGCCGATCTCCAGCGGCGCCGGCACCACGCCCGTCGCCACGCAGGCCGCGGCACCGCCGGCGGTGCCGACGCAGATCGCCAGCCCCTTTGCCAGGGCTGCCATGCCGGCTCCCCCGGTGCCACCGCTCGCAGCGACCTGGGAGAGCGCCGAGTCGGAGGCCGGGCCGGCGCCGAACCGGGCCGCCAGGTCGGCGAACGCGTCGTGGACGCGGTCGAGCAGCGAGCGGCCGGCGGGGAGCGCCGGTGCCAGCGCCGCCGCCGCGCCGGGGGCCGCCCGGTAGGCGCGCAGGGTGGCCCTGCAGGTGCCGCAGGCGCGCAGGTGCTCGCGCAGCGAGGCGACGTCCTCGGCCCCGGCCTCGCCGTCGCAGAAGGCCGAGAGCAGGGGCCGCATCTCCTGGCAGCGGCTGCCGTCCTCGCTGCTCGAGAGCAGGCGGCGGAAGCGCTCCCGTCCCTCGGCCAGCGAGCGGTTGATCTTGGTGTGCGAGAAGCCGGTGATCTCACCGATCTCCTTGTAGGAATAGCCCTCCGCGAGAAGGCTCAGGGCGCGCAGCTCCTGCGGCTTCAGCGCTTGCAGCGCCTCGCGGCTGCGCGCGACCGCTTCGTGGCGCTCGGCCCGTTCGGGTGGCCCGTCGGCGCCGGCGGGAAGCAGCGCCACCCAGTCCTCGCGACCCGGCTCCGTTGCCACGGCGGCGGGCCCGCTGAGGATCCGCTCGCGATCGCGCCGCACCGCCAGCGCCTCGTGCTTGACCACGGTCTGGGTCCAGCGGATCAGTTCGCGTGGGTCTTCCGTCGGAGCCTTGACGAGGAGGATCTCCAGCGCTCGCTGCAGGGCGTCGTCGGCGTCGTCGGCGCAGAGCGAGTAGCGCTGGGCGGTGCGCCGCAGGGCTTCCTCGTGGCGCACATACGTCTCGACCGCGGCGCGCTTTCGTGCGCCTTCGGCGCGCCGCAGAAGCACGGTGCCGTCCCCCTCGCTGCCAATCGAGTTCACCGCTCAACTCCCCCCAGCCGTTTCAATTTCCCGCTCCGAACATGGCAGCCGAAGTCCCTGCCGAGCCGAAACTCTCCCCCCGTCTGGACGACTTTCCAGGCGCGATCCTCGGAAAATGCAGGAACGGCTCGTCCCGCGGGCCCCGCCCCCGCCTCGATAGCATCGGCCCATGACCACCTGCGTAGTCACCGGCGGCGCCGGCTTCCTCGGATCCCACCTCTGCGAGCACCTGCTTGGAAAGGGGCACCGGGTGATCTGCCTCGACAACCTCGAGACCGGGTCGCTGGAGAACATCGCTCACATCCGTGACGATGCGTTCTCGATTCCGCAACCTCGACATCACCTCGCACGTCGACATTCCCGAGGACGTCGACTTCGTCTACCACCTCGCCTCGCCGGCGAGCCCGATCGACTACCTGCGGCTGCCGCTGCACACGCTCAAGGTCGGGTCCCACGGCACCCACCACATGCTCGGCGTCGCCAAGTTCAAGCGCGCCCGCTTCCTCATCGCCTCGACCAGCGAGGTCTATGGCGATCCCCAGGTCCACCCGCAGAAGGAGGACTACTGGGGTCACGTCAACCCGATCGGGCCGCGCGGCGTCTACGACGAGGCCAAGCGCTACGCCGAGGCGCTGACCATGGCCTACCACCGCCAGCAGGGCGTCGACACCGCGATCGTCCGCATCTTCAACACCTACGGCCCGCGCATGCGCCCGCACGACGGCCGCGCGATCCCGACCTTCCTGCGCCAGGCGCTGCAGGACCGGCCGCTGACCGTGTTCGGCGACGGCAGCCAGACCCGCAGCTTCTGTTACGTCGACGACCTGATCCGCGGCATCGTCGCGCTGGCCGAGTCCGACGTGCACACGCCGGTCAACGTCGGCAACCCCAACGAGTTCACCCTCTTGGAGCTGGCCAAGGCGGTGATCGAGGTGACCGAGTCGCGTTCGCAGATCGTCAACGAGGCGCTGCCGGTCGACGACCCGCAGCAGCGACAGCCCGACATCGGCCGCGCCCGCGACCTGCTCGGCTGGGAGCCGACGGTCGAGCTCAACGAGGGTCTGCGCCGGACGATCGACCAGACCGGCGTCGAGCGCCTCGTCGGCGCCACCGACTAGACACCGGGTCACGATGAACGAGGGGCGCACGCTGCTGCTCCTCGGCGCCGGGGGCTTCCTCGGCACCCACCTGGCGCCGGCGGCAGCGGAGTCCGGTCTGCGAGTGGCCGCCGCCGGTCGCGAGCCTGCGGGGGAGAGCTTGAGCTGCGATCTGCTCGACCCCGCCTCGGTCCGAGACTGTCTGGGGGCGGTGATGCCGGACCTCGTCGTCAACGCGGCGGGGGCGGCGTCGGTGGGGCGCAGCTGGGAGCGCCCGGCCGAGACCCTGGGGGTCAACGCGGCCGGCGTCCTCAACCTGCTCGAGGCGGTGGCGGACCAGGTGCCGAGCGCACACGTCCTCTGCCTCTCCTCGGCAGACGTCTACGGCGTTCGTGAGGAGGGCGAGCTGCCACTGCGGGAGGATCTGGAGCCACGACCGGTCACCCCCTACGGCGCCAGCAAGGTGGCGATGGAGGCGATCTGCGGTCAGTACGCCCGCGGTCGCGGCCTGCGAATCGGAATCGTCCGCGCCTTCAACCTGATCGGCCCGGGGCAAGCATCCGGCTTCGCCCGCCGCATCGCCGAGGCCGAGCAGGCGGGGGCGTCGGAGGTCGAGCTGGGGCTCGGCAACGGGTCCGCCGTGCGCGACTTCGTCGACGTCCGCGACGGCGCGCGCGCGCTGCTGGAGCTCTCGCGCCGCGAGCTCTGTGGCACCTACAATCTCTGCTCGGGAAGGGGGACGACGATCGCGGCGCTGGTCGAGACGCTGTCGCGCTTGGCGCGGGTGGCGGTGAAGGTGCGCCAGGAGCCCGGCCTGGAGCGTCCCGCCGATCCGCCGGCGCTGGTCGGCGACCCCCAGCGCCTGCGCGAGGCGATCGGTTTCGAGCCGGCGATTCCCCTCTCCCGCAGCCTCGAGGACCTGCTCGACAGCTGCCGGGCGGGCGCCGCCGGCGCCTAGACCTCCGCCCCCCAATATCCTCTGCCGCCGATGGCGAGCAGCACCGACAAGTCAGCGGCCGACGAGGCCCATCGCACGATCGCCCCGGTCGTCGGGCCCGACGACGAGCGCATCTTCACCGACTCGGGGATCGAGATCGAGGCGCTCTACTCCGAGGACGACGTCGCCCCCGGGCTCCAGGAGCGCCTGGGCGAGCCCGGCGCGCCGCCCTTCACCCGCGGCATCCACGAGGGCATGTACCGCGACCGGCTCTGGACGATGCGCCAGTACGCCGGCTTCGCCTCGCCGGAGGACACCAACGAGCGCTACCGCTACCTGATCGAGCACGGCTCGACCGGGCTCTCGATGGCCTTCGACCTGCCGACCCAGCTCGGCCGCGACTCCGACGACCCGCTCTGCAACGGCGAGGTCGGCCGCACCGGCGTCCCGATCGACACGATCGAGGACATGCGGATCTGCTTCGACCAGATCCCGCTCGACAGCGTCTCCACCTCGATGACGATCAACGCCCCGGCGGCGATCCTGCTGCTGCTCTACGAGCTGGTCGGCGAGGAACAGGGCGTCCCCTCCGAGAAGCTCCGCGGCACCGTCCAGAACGACGTGCTGAAGGAGTACATGGCGCGCGGTAACTACATCTACCCGCCGGTGCCGACGATGCGTCTGACCACCGACATCTTCGAGTACTGCCAGACCCACGTGCCGAAATGGAACACGATCTCGATCTCCGGGTACCACATCCGCGAGAAGGGCTGCTCGGCCGTGCAGGAGGTCGCCTTCACGCTCTCCAACGCGATCGCCTACGTCGAAGCGGCGCTGGAGCGGGGCCTGAAGATCGACGAGTTCGCCCCCCGCCTCGCCTTCTTCTTCAACGGTCACAACAACGTCTTCCAGGAGATCGCCAAGTTCCGCGCGGTGCGGCGGATGTGGGCCAAGATCGTCAAGGAGCGCTTCGGGGCCGAGAACCCGAACTCGATGAAGATCCGCTTCCACACCCAGACCGGCGGCGTCACGCTGCAGGCCCAGCAGCCCGAGGTCAACATCATCCGCGTCGCCCTGCAGGGCTTCGCCGCCGTCTGCGGCGGCACCCAGTCCCTGCACACCAACGGCTTCGACGAGGCGCTGGCGCTGCCGACCGAGCGCTCCGCCCGGATCGCCCTGCGCACCCAGCAGGTGCTCGCCTACGAGTCCGGCGCGGCCGAGACCGTCGACCCCTTCGCCGGCTCCTACTTCGTCGAGTCGCTGACCGACGAGGTCGAACTGCGGGCCCTGGAGCTGATGGAGAAGGTCGAAGAGCTGGGCGGCTCGGTCGAGGCGCTGGAGTTCATGCAGCGCGAGATCGAGGAGTCCGCGCACAGCTACCACGAGCGCTACAAGAGCGGCCAGGACATCATCGTCGGCGTGAACAAATTCGTCACCGACCAGGTCGACGACGTCGACATCCTCAAGGTCGACCCCGAGGCCGAGCAGCGCCAGCTGGCCCGGCTCAAGGCCTTCAAGGAGGCCCGCGACCAGGCCGACGTCGACGCCAAGCTGGACTCGGTGCGCGACGTCGCCCGCGGCGAGGGCAACCTCCTGCACCCGATCCGCGCCGCGCTCGCCGCCGACGCCTCGATCGGCGAGGTCTGCGGCGCCATGCGCGACGTCTTCGGCGAATACAAGGGAGGAGCCTTCTTCTAGGCCTCGAAGCGAACCTCAATGATCGAGGTATCGCGGACGCTGATGAAGTCGGAGCCGGAGCTGACCGAGCTCCTCGACGCGGTCGAGGGGGTCGAGGTGAGGATGGCCGAGAAGGGCTTCGGCACCCGCGTCGCGATCCGCGCCGATGAGGCAGCCGGGTTCGAAGTTGCCGACCTCGAGGCCTTCCTCGACCGCCTGGCGGAGCCGCAGCGGCGGCCCTTCGACAGCGTCTGAACCGCCCGCTCAGCTGCCCGACTTGCGCTGTCGACGCAGCGCCTCACGCGTGGCGTACAGGGCCGGCAGGGCGGACCTGTCCTTGGGTCGGCCCAGCTCCTCCTTGGAGGCGATCACCTGGTCGATCGTGATCACCCGGACCGAGATGTCGCCCAACCCGAGCTCGATCGTCGCGACCTCTTCGAACCCGCCGATGGCGGCTGCATTGGGGACGATGTCGAGCGGTCCGGCGCTGGTCTCGAATCGCTGTGTCTGCCAGCCGAGGAAGTCGGCGCCTTCCAGCTCCACCGGGTCCCCGCTGCCGAGGGGACTGGCATCGAGCGAGTTGAGCGCCGCGGCGAGTCGTTCGGCGTTGTCGAGGTTGCGCCGTGGCATCACGTCGAGGTCGAGGGTGACCGCCGGGCTTCCCTGCAGCCAGGCCGCAACCGCGCCGATCACGCAGAACTCGACTTCGTGCTCGACGAGCGTGCGGAGCAGGCGCTCCGGGTCGAGCCCGGTCATGTCGACTCAGATGCGAGATCGCGAAGGCGGGTGTAGCGCGAGAGGGCACGAAGGCGCTGCAGGGGTGTGAGCTCCAGCAGCTGCGCGGCCAGCTCGACGTCGTGGGCATCGGCGACCATCTCGGTGCTGAGCCGCAGGCGCTGCCCGCACGCTGACACGAGCCGTTGCAGCGTCTCCCAGGAGGGAGTCGCGACACCACGCTCGTAGCGGGCAATCGCGGATTGTGAGGTTCCGGCGCGCTGGGCAAGAGCGCGCTGCGAGAGCCCGGCCGCAATCCGCGCATCCCGCACCATTGCTCTGGGCAAATCCACACTCTCATGATACCTAATCAGGTATCATGCTGTCGAAGTGCGGACAGCGTCCTCTCGGAGCGCGGATAAATAGACTTCCCCGCCCATGCGCGAGAAGAACCCGGTCACCCACGACGAGAAGCTCGCCTACCTGCGCGAGCTGCGCGAGGCCGCGATCCACTCCGCCTCCGATGAGGCGGTCGAGAAGCAGCACGCGAAGGGCAAGATGACCGCCCGCGAGCGGATCGAGAAGCTGCTCGACCCCGGCTCCTTCGAGGAGCTCGACACCTTCGTCCGCCACCGCACCTACGACTTCGAGATGCAGAAGAAACGGCCCTGGGGCGATGCCGTCGTCACCGGCCACGGCACGATCGACGGTCGCACCGTCTTCGTCTTCTCCCAGGACTTCACCGTCTTCGGCGGCAGCCTCGGCGAGGTGATGGCGGAGAAGATGTGCAAGGTGATGGACCTTGCCGCTCAGGTCGGAGCCCCGGTCGTCGGCATCAACGACTCGGGGGGAGCCCGGATCCAGGAGGGCGTCGTCTCCCTCGGCGCCTACGGCGACGTCTTCGCCCGCAACGTCAAATGCTCCGGCGTGATCCCGCAGATCAGCCTGATCATGGGCCCCTGCGCCGGCGGCGCCGTCTACTCGCCGGCGATGACCGACTTCATCTTCATGGTCAAAGAGACCTCGCACATGTTCATCACCGGACCCGAAGTGATCAAGACCGTGACCGGCGAGGAAGTCGAGTTCGAGGAGCTGGGCGGGGCGATGAGCCACAACTCGAAGTCGGGGGTCGCCCACTTCGCCTCCGAGGACGAGGAGAGCTGCCTTGAGGACGCCCGTTACCTGCTCAGCTTCCTGCCCTCGAACAACCTCGAGGCGCCGCCTCGCTTCGAGCCCTCCGACGATCCCGAGCGCGAAGACACCGAGCTCGACTCGCTCGTCCCCGACGATCCCTCCAAGCCCTACGACATGCGCGACGTGATCGCCCACATCGTCGACGACGAGGAGTTCTTCGAGGTCCACGAGCATTTCGCCAAGAACATCGTCTGCGGCTTCTCCCGCCTCGACGGCTTCCCGATCGGCATCGTCGGCAACCAGCCCGCCTTCCTCGCCGGCGTGCTCAACATCGAGGCCTCCGAGAAGGCGGCCCGCTTCGTCCGCACCTGCGACGCCTACAACGTCCCGATCCTCACCCTCACCGACGTCCCCGGCTTCCTGCCCGGCACCGACCAGGAGTGGAACGGGATCATCCGCCACGGCGCCAAGCTGCTCTACGCCTACACCGAGGCGACCGTGCCGAAGCTCACCGTCGTCACCCGCAAGGCCTACGGCGGCGCCTACGACGTGATGGCCTCCAAGCACATGCTGGCCGACTTCAACGTCGCCTGGCCGACGGCGGAGGTCGCGGTGATGGGCCCGGAGGGCGCCGTCAACATCATCTACCGCAAGGACATCGGCTCCTCGCCGACCCCGGACGAGCGCCGCCAGAAGCTGATCGACGACTACAAAGCGCACTTCGCCAACCCGTACTCGGCGGCGGAGCGCGGCTACATCGACGACGTGATCGAGCCGCGGCAGACCAGGCCGAAGCTGATCAGGGCGCTGCGGATGTTGCAGGGTAAGAGGGTGGCGCAGCCGAAGCGGAAGCACGGGAATATTCCGCTGTAGCTTCGGGGTGGCGGGGAGGAGTCGGGTGCCCTTCCCGCTTGCTGGGATTTTCGCCGGGGGCTTCGCCTCTCTCGCTGACGGGCACTGCGAAAATCAGGACGCCGCTGCGCAGGAAGGGCACCCGACTCCTCCTCACATTCCTGGGCTGGGCAGCGTTATAGGTGTAGGTGGCTGAGTTGAATGGAGATGGGATGGACGTGGGCCAGGTTTCTTGGGCGGTTTTTGAGAGTCCCTTGGGGGAGTTGACCTTGGTTGGTGGGGCTGGTGGGGGGCTGAGGCGGATCTTTTTTCCGGGGCATGCTCGGGGGCTGGCGGGGGCTGAGCGCAGCGAGGAGGGGCTTGCCGATGCACTGCGGCAGTTGGACGAGTACTTCGCGGGGGAGCGGGAGGGGTTCGAGTTGGGGCTCGACCTGCGGGGCAACGGCTTTCAGCTGGCGGTCTGGGAGCAGCTGTTCGAGATCCCCTATGGGGAGACCGTCAGCTATGGGGAGGTTGCGGAGCGGATCGGGCAGCCGGGCGAGGCCCGCGACGTCGGTGCCGCTGTCGCCCGCACGCCGGTCCCGATCGTCGTCCCCTGCCACCGTGTCGTCGCCGGCGACGGCGCCCTGACCGGCTACCTCGGAGGGCTCGAGCGCAAGCAGGCGCTGCTCGACCTCGAGAGCAGCCAGCTGCGGATCGTTTGAATCAGGGAACGGCGGTTGCTTCGGCCTCGACCGGGCGCCCGCCTTTGCCGGCGGCGGCACCGCCCTCCTCGCGGCTGAGCCGGTGGGCGAGGTAGACGGGGATGATCGAGAGCAGGACGACGAGCAGGGCGACGACATTGACGATCGGCAGCTGGGTGGGGCGGAAGAGGTTGCGGAAGATCCAGATCGGCAGGGTTTCCTCGCCGGCGCCGATCAGTGAACGTGGTGACGATGATCTCGTCGAAGGAGAGGGCGAAGGCGAGCAGGGCGCCGGCGCCGAGGGCACTGCGCATGCTCGGCAGGGTGACGAGGCGGAAGGTCTGCCAGGTATGGGCGCCGAGGTCGGCCGAGGCCTCCTCGAAGGAGGCCGAGGTGCGGCGCAGGCGGGCGACGACGTTGTTGTAGACGACGACGATGCAGAAGGTGGCGTGGCCGACGATCACGGCGAAGAGGCCGAGGTCGATGCCGAGCACCTGGGTGAAGGTGTTGCTGATCGCGACGCCGGTGACGATCCCGGGCAGGGCGATCGGCAGGATCACCAGGAAGGAGATCGTCTCGCGGCCGAAGAAGCGGTGGCGGGCGACCGCGAGCGAGGCGAGGGTGCCGAGGACTATGGCGATCGCGGTCGCCGCCAGGCCGGCTTTGATCGAGGTGAGGAAGGCATCGCGGGCGGCCTCGTTTTCGAGTGCCTTCGGGAACCACTCGAAGGTCAGCCCGGACGGGGGCCACTTCTGGGTCGTGCCGCTGGCGTTGAAGGCGTAGACGCCGACGACGAACAGCGGGATGTAGATGAAGGCGAGGCCGAGTCCGACCCCGGTCCGCAGCAGCCAGGTTGCGCGCTTGGAGAGCCGCATCTCAGACGTGCTCGAAGGCGCCGAGCTTCCGGGCCACGAGCAGGTAGGCGATCATCACCACGATCGGCACCATCGCGAGCGCGGCGGCGAACGGCTGGTTGTTGGTGATGTTGTTGAAGATGACGTTGCCGATGAACTGGTCGTTGGAGACAAGGCGCGGCGTGATGTAGTCGCCGAGGGTCAGCGAGAAGGTGAAGATCGAGCCGGCGACGACGGCCGGGAAGGCGAGCGGCAGGATCACCCGGCGGAAGGTGGTGAGGGGCGAGGCGCCGAGGTCCTCGGAGGCGCTGATCAGCGAGTTGGGGATCCGCTCCAGGCCGGCGTAGATTGGCAGGATCATGTACGGCAGCCAGAGGTAGCTCATCACCAGCCAGACGGCGACGATGCCGTAGCCGGGGCCGTGCAGTCCGAACGGCTCCAGCGCCCAGTTGACGATCCCGTCGTTGGAGAGCATCGTGCGCCAGGCCAGGACCTTGACCAGGTAGCTGGACCAGAGCGGCAGCAGGATCGCGACGACGAGGATCGCCGTCCCGCGCCGGCTGGCGACCTTCGCCATGTAGAAGGCGATCGGGAAGGCGAGGATCGCGTCGGTGAGGGTGACGAGGGCGGCGACGGCGACGGTGCGGCCGACGATGTCGCGGTAGACCGGTTCCTCGAACAGCGCTTCGAAGTTCTCGAGCCCGAAGCCCTGGATGACTTCGCCGCTGAGCGCGTCGACCGACCAGAAGGCGGTGACGAGCAGGACCGCCAGCGAGCCGAGGTAGCCGATTACCAGCCAGCCGACCGGCCCGGCCAGCAGCGCCCCCACCTGCAGGCGGGGACGGCCCTGGAAGAGGCCGGCGAGCCTGTGGCCCACCGACCTCTTCCTGACGACGGCTTCAGTGGCCATCGCTTACGACCGTCTGCTCATCACCCCTTGATCGCGGTCCAGGCTTGGACCCACTCGTTGTAGTCCTTGCAATCGTCGTTGCCGTTGCCGCAGTCCGCCAGCGGCGTCTCCCAGTAGTAGACGCGCTTCCAGAACGCCGGGTTGTCGGCGTGGTACTTCTCGCAGAAGTTCTTTGTCCGCGGTTTCGTCGCACGCGAGGCTCTGGGCCGGCGCCTCGCCGAAGAATTCGGCCACTTCGGCATTGACTTTCGGGTTCGACGATCCAGTCCATCCACATGTACATGCAATTCGGGTGTTTGGCCTCCGAGCTGATCATCCAGGTGTCCGACCAGCCGGTCGCGCCCTCCTTGGGCAGGAAGCCCTGGCTGGCGGGGCTGGCGGCCACCGGCTCGCCTTCTTCCTGGAGCGGCGAAGTACTGGTACTGCCAGGTGGTGCCGACCGTGGCGTCGCCGTTGGCGAAGGCAGAGATCTGCTTGGTGGCTTCGGACCAGTATTCGCCGACGTTGGCCCGCTGTTCTTTCAGCAGGTCGACCGCCGCTTCGAACTGCTCTTCGTTCAGCTCGTAGGGGTTTTCGATCCCCAGGTCGGGCTCGTGCGTCATCAGGTAGACGGCCGCGTCGGCGATGTAGATCGGGTCGTCGTAGGCGCTGATCTTGCCCTTGTATTTGGCGGCATTTTCGGATCGAGCATCACGTCCCAGGAGTCGGGCGCGGGTTTGACATCGTTGCTCGTTCCACATCAGCAGGTTGGCGCCGCGGCCGTGCGGGATGCCGTAGGGCTGGCCGTCGAACGTGTTGTAGGGCTGGTCTTTCAGGTCGCTGAAGATCGTCTCGTAGTTGGGGACGAGGTCGACGTTGACCGGGTCGACGTCGTCGCCGTCGACCAGGCGGGCCGTGGCGTTGCCGGAGGCCGAGACGCCGTCGTACTGGCCGGTGCGCATCAGCTGCACCATTTCGTCGGAGGTGCCCGCCGACCTTGTTGCTGACTTTGCAGCCGGTTTTCTGTTCGAACGGTTTCGACCATTCCGGTTCGACGTAGCCGGCCCAGGCGATCAGGTCGACCTGGCCCTCGCCTTTGCCGACCTTCTGCAGGCTTCGCTGCCGCCGCCACCGTCGTCGTCGCTCGGAGCCGCAGCCGGCGAGCAACGAGCATGAACGCGACCAGGCCGGCGATGACGAGCCACGCCGTGCGGGCGGGATGTGCGTCCTTTCTCCTCATGGTGAATCCTCCTCGGTAGTTGACTTCCCCTGGACGGCGACCGCGTGCTCCGGGCGCCAGCCCACCAGACACCTCCTTCCCCTGCTCGGGTGCGGCCTCCCCGGACGCTCCCTCCAAGTTCTGTCGGACCAGCTGAAGCTCTCCGCCGCGCCTCGAGGGCCACCGTGTAGCGCGTCACCATCCCGGCGTAGGCGACCTCGCTCGACCCGGCCGCGCTCGGTGTGGAGCCCGTCGGCGTCGGCGCCCGGCTCGAGCAGCTGGATCTTCTCCGGGCGGATCGTGAAGCCGCCTGCCGTCGCGCTCGAGCAGGTTGGAGACGCCGACGAAGCCGGCGACGAACTCGTTCGCCGGCTGCTCGTAGAGCTCGCCGCGGCGGGCTCACCTGCTCGATCCGGCCTTCGTTGAAGACGGCGATCCGGTCGCTCATCGTCAGCGCCTCGTCCTGGTCGTGGGTGACGTAGACGAAGGTGATCCCGACCTCGCCCTGGATCGTCTTCAGCTCGACCTGCATCTGCTCGCGCAGCTTCAGGTCGAGCGCCCCCAGCGGCTCGTCGAGCAGCAGCACCTCGGGCCGGTTGACGATCGCCCGCGCCAGCGCGACCCGCTGTCGCTGGCCGCCGGAGAGCTCGCCCGGCTTGCGCTCGGCGTAGCCCGGCAGGCGGACCATCTCCAGCGCCTCGTCGCGGCGCCTGGCGCGCTCGGCCTGTCGCACCCTGGCGACCTCGCAGCCCGTAGGCGACGTTCTCGCCGACGGTCATGTGCGGGAACAGGGCGTAGTCCTGGAAGACGGTGTTGACGGCGCGGTCGTAGGGCGGCACGCCGCTGACGTCCTCGCCGGCCAGCTCGAGCGTGCCGCCGCTCGGGGTCCTCGAAGCCGGCGATCATCCGCAGCGTCGTCGTCTTGCCGGAGCCGGAGGGGCCGAGCAGGGTGAAGAACTCGCCGCGCTGGACCTCGAGGTCGATGCCCGCAACCGCCACAACCTCGCCGTAGTGCTTGGTGAGGCCGGCCAGGCGGATGTCAGGGGGTGGAGCGGTTACAGGCTGAAGTTATCCGAGGCGCTCAGGAAAGCAAGGACAAATTCGGGAGCTCGTCCGGTTGGCCGAGGTGGAGTACGAGCTCAGGCCCGACTATGAGGAGGGGTGACGCCCCTCCCCCTTCGAGAAGCTGGCTAGTACCCGGCGGGTGACGCGCGACGAAGCCGACGTTGTCCGCGGAGGTCGTCGTGCCAGCGGGGGCCGGTTTTCCGCCGGCGTTGCCGGAGGTGTCCCAGCGTAGCCGGCGATCACGGCGTAGGCGTGGCCGGGGTTGGTGTAGACGGTGATCCAGCGTCCGAGGCCGGCCAGGCCCCACTTGGCCATCGGGCCCGAGGGCAGCGGGCTGTCGATGAATTCGCCGCCGTGCAGCGCGTAGCTGACGGCGCCGGAGCAGTCGTAGCCGCGGTCCCACCAGCGGCCGTGGCCGCCGCCGTAGACGTAGGGCTTGGTGCGGATCTTGTTGGCGGCTGCGATCACGGCCTTGACCCGAGGCGGGGCGCTCTTCGGCGGGATCAGTATCCCCGTTGGGCAGCAGCTTGCGCCTTCGGCGGTCGGCGTGCAGATGTCCACCGTCGGCGGGGGTGAGGCCGCCGGTCGCGCACGTTTGCCGAGGCGCCGCCGGGGCGGCGAGGGCGACGACGACGAAGATCGCCGATAGCGGCCAGCGCCTGCTTCGAGCTTACGAGGTGTGCAGACAGCAAACCGATCTCCTTTGTCGGCCTACGGGGTTAGCTGTCGGGCTAGCGCTGAAAGGAGCCTGCGCCTCCCACCTGAGACGAGGCGGGTTAGCCCCGAAAACGTGGTTCCCCCGTTCCCGCGTCGCCTATCGAGCGCATGGGACTCGGCGTTTCGGTTATACGGACCGGCGGCAGTGTAGACCATCGTCCGGTCGCGTTGCTCACAAAAACTAAACATTTAGTGGCCTTTCGCACTTTCACTGCCCAGATTCCTGTCGGCTCACACGGCTGGTAGCTTGCGCCTTGGGATGGAACTTGCCGGCCGCAAAGCACTGCTCACCGGCGCCACCGGCGGCCTCGGCCGGGCGATCGCCCAGGCGCTGGCCGACGCGCGGCGCGACCCTGACTCCTGCTCAGCGCCCGCAGGCGCGAGGCGCTGGAGGCGCTGGCCGCGGAGCTGCCCGGCGACGGCCACCGCGTCCTCGCCCGCCGACCTCGCCGAGCCCGGCGCCGCCGAGCAGCTCGGCCGCCGAGGCCGGCGACGTCGACGTCCTCGTCGCCAACGCCGGCCTGCCCGCGCGCCGGGTGGCTGGAGCGACTTCAGCGCCGAGCAGGTGCAAGCGGGCGCTGCGGGTCAACCTCGAGGCGCCGATGCTGCTGGCCCAGGCGCTGTTCCCGGCGATGGTCGAGCGCGGGCTCGGGCCACCTCGTCTTCGTCGCCTCGCTGGCCGGCAAGGCGCCGAGCCCGCGGACCTCCATCTACAACGCGACCAAGTTCGGCCTGCGCGGCTTCGCCCTCGGCCTGCGCGCCGACCTGGCGCCGCAGGGCGTCGGCGTCTCGCTCGTCTCGCCCGGGCTTCATCCGCGACGCCGGCATGTTCGCCGACGTCCGGCGCCAAGTCGCCGCCGGGCCTCGGGACCGGCGACGCCCGAGCAGGTCGGCGCCGGCGACGTGCGGGCGATCGAGCGCGACAAGGTCGAGATCACCGTGGCGCCGCTGCGGCAGCGGGCGCTCGCCCACTTCGCCCTCGCCAGCCCGAGCCATCGCGGTCGCGGATCTCCAGAGCGGCTCGGCCGGCCAGAAGGCCGCGGCGCGAGATCGCCGACGGCCACTCCGGACAAGCGTAGACAGAGGACCCGGACCAGGATGAGCGGTCAGCGACTCCTTCGGCGCCCGTTCCACCCTCGAGGTCGGCGGGCGCTCCTACGAGGTCTTCCGGCTCGACGCGCTGCGCGGAGCGCTTCGACGTCGCCCGCCTGCCCTACTCGATCAAGGTCCTGCTGGAGAACGTGCTGCGGCTCGAGGACGGCGTCTCGGTCAGCGCCGCCGACGTCGAGGCGATCGCCGGCTGGGACGCGGCCGCCGAGCCCAGCGTCGAGATTCCCTTCCAGCCGGCGCGGGTGCTGATGCAGGACTTCACCGGCGTCCCCGCGGTGGTCGACCTGGCGGCGATGCGCGACGCGATGGAGGAGATCGGCGGCGACCCGGCGGCGATCAACCCGCTGGTCGACGTCGACCTGGTGATCGACCACTCGGTCCAGGTCGACGCCTTCGGCAACGAGCGCGCCTTCGCGGTCAACGCCGAGCACGACTTCGAGCGCAACCGCGAGCGCTACTCGTTCCTCAAGTGGGGCCAGCAGTCCTTCGACAACTTCCGCGTCGTGCCGCCGGCGACCGGGATCTGCCACCAGGTCAACCTCGAGCACCTCGCCCAGGTCGTCTACAGCCGCGAGGCCGGCGGCGTCCTGCCGCGCCTACCCCGACACCCTGGTCGGCACCGACTCGCACACGACGATGGTCAACGGGCTCGGCGTGCTCGGCTGGGGCGTGGGCGGGATCGAGGCCGAGGCGGCGATGCTCGGCCAGCCGATCTCGATGCTGCTGCCGCAGGTCGTCGGCTTCAAGCTCGGCGGCGAGCTGCCGGAGGGGGCGACCGCGACCGACCTCGTCCTCACCGTGACCGAGATGCTGCGCGAGCGCGGCGTCGTCTCCAAGTTCGTCGAGTTCTTCGGCCCCGGCCTCTCGACCCTGGGGCTGGCCGACCGGGCGACGCTCGGCAACATGTCGCCGGAGTTCGGCTCGACCTGCGCGATCTTCCCGGTCGACGCCGAGACCCTGCGCTACCTCGACCTCACCGGCCGCCCGACCGAGACGATCGAGCTGGTCGACGCCTACGCCCGCGAGCAGGGCATGTTCCACGACGAGTCGACGCCGGACCCGGTCTTCTCCGACCTGCTGGAGCTCGACCTGGGCGAGGTCGTGCCCAGCATCGCCGGGCCCAAGCGCCCGCAGGACCGGGTGCCGCTGTCCCAGGCCAAGGAGTCCTTTCTCGAGGCGATGGGCGAGTTCGACCCCGAGGCGGCGGAGCAGATGGGCAACGGCCGCGACGAGGCGATCGAGGAGTCCTTCCCGGCCTCCGACCCGCCGGCCGAGGACCACGACGACGAGCGCGGCAAGCCGCGGCCGGCGGTGAGCGGCGCGGCCGTGCGCCGAGCGCGAGCAGCGCGCGACGCGATCGAGGTGACCCTCGAGGACGGCGCCAGCTTCGAGCTCGACCACGGCCGGGTCGTGATCGCCGCGATCACCAGCTGCACCAACACCTCCAACCCCAGCGTCATGGTCGGCGCCGGCCTGCTCGCCCGCAACGCGGTCGCAGCGCGGGCTCGCGCGCAAGCCCTGGGTGAAGACCTCGCTGGCGCCGGGCTCGACCGTGGTCACCGACTACCTCGAGCGCGCCGGCCTGACCGAGTACCTCGACGCGCTCCAGTTCAACCTGGTCGGCTACGGCTGCACCACCTGCATCGGCAACTCCGGCCCGCTGGCGGCGGAGATCTCGGCGGCGATCGCCGAGAAGGACCTGGCGGTCTGCGCGGTCCTCTCCGGCAACCGCAACTTCGAGGGGCGGATCAACCAGGACGTGAAGGCGAACTACCTGGCCAGCCCGCCGCTGGTCGTCGCCTACGCCCTGGCCGGCCGGATGGACCTCGACCTCGTCAACGAGCCGCTCGGGGAGGGCTCCGACGGCGAGCCGGTCTACCTGCGCGACATCTGGCCCAGCGCCGAGGAGATCAAGGAGGTCGTCGGCGCCTCGGTCGCCTCGGAGATGTTCACCCGCAACTACGCCGAGGTGTTCTACGGCGACGAGGACCTGGAACGCGGTCGAGGTCCCGGCGGGCGACCGCTACACCTGGCCCGACTCCACCTACGTGCGGCAGCCGAGCTTCTTCGAGCGGATGCCGGCCGACCCGCCCGGGGTCGAGCCGATCGCCGGCGCCCGGGTGCTGGCCCTGCTCGGCGACTCGATCACCACCGACCACATCTCTCCGGCCGGCGCGATCAAGAAGGACAGCCCGGCGGGACAGTGGCTGATCGAGCAGGGGGTCGAGCCGCGCGACTTCAACTCCTACGGCTCGCGCCGCGGCAACCACGAGGTGATGATCCGCGGCACCTTCGCCAACATCCGCCTCCGCAACCAGCTGGTCGAGCGCGCCGGCGGCTACACCCGTCACTTCCCCGACGGCGAGGAGACCTCGATCTACGAGGCGGCGATGGCCTACGCCGAGGAAGGCGTGCCGCTGGTCGTGCTGGCGGGCAAGGAGTACGGCTCCGGCTCCTCGCGCGACTGGGCGGCGAAGGGGACGAAGCTGCTCGGCGTCCGCGCCGTGATCGCCGAGAGCTTCGAGCGCATCCACCGCTCCAACCTGATCGGGATGGGCGTCCTGCCCCTCCAGTTCCCCGCCGGCGAGAGCGCCGCCTCGCTGGGGCTGACCGGCGAGGAGACCTTCGACTTCGGCGACCTCGAGGACGGCAGGGCCAAGACCGTCCCCGTCACCGCCCGCCGCGACGGCGGCGACCCCGACCGAGTTCGAGGCCACCGTCCGCCTCGACACCCCCAACGAGATCACCTACTTCCAAAACGGCGGCATCCTCCAAACCGTCCTCCGCAACCTGAAGTACGGAAGGCAGTTAGAGCTCGCTACGTCCCGGCTTGGCGAGTGGCGGGGCAAGCGAGGCAAGGACGCAGGGAGCGCCAATAGCAGCGCTATTGGCGCGACCGAGGACGCAGCATCGCGCCGCCCCGACGCCGCCAAACGGGAAGTAGGGGTGCAGGGGGCCGCGGGAGGCAGGGGGGTCCGCGCGACCCTCACTGCACCAGCGCGTCGGTAGCCAGGGAGGGATGCCGACGCGGCCGTTCCCCTGGACGGGACTGCCCAGAAGGAACAGTCACCAGCTAGTCATACCGCGTGAAACCCCTGCGGTCAAGCAGGATCGACTGGTTTAGGATCAATCTGACGCGCTTTAGGCACGATTGGGGTCTTCTGACCCCGGTTCGGCGATTCCCCAGCCCTTGCGCTCGATCAGCTCGATTCCGATCACACTGCCGACCGGCCCGACCGGGGTAAGGGTCGCTGCGAGCAGGGTGTAGGGGGCCTCGCGCCGCACCGCGGCGATCCAGATCACGATGCAGAGGGCGATGAAGCCGAGCCCGTGCGCCCAGCCGAACAGCATCGTCTCGGTCTCGAACCCGGGTGCCAGCCAGAACAGCGAGCAGGCCGGCGAAGATCGCCAGCTCGACCCAGGAGAGCCGCTTGACCCAGACGAACAGGGCGCCCGGGGACGGGCTTCTCGCAGTGGCCTGGCCATCGGGGTCAGGTACCGCGGTGTGAGCGCGGTGAGGACTATGCGCTCCTGCTCGCGCGCGTGGGCGCCGGAGTAACCCTCGCCCGGGCTGGCGCGGCCCTGGCGGCCGATGTAGTCGAGCTCGACGCCCTCGGGCAGCAGCTCCGGCATCCGCCGCGACATCACCTTCCAGGCGCCCATGTTGCGCGGCTCCTCCTGGACCCAGGCGATCTCCTTCAGGTTCGGGTAGGAGGCGATCAGCGCCTGCAGCTGTTCCTTCGCGAACGGGTACAGCATCTCGACCCGGGCGATGGCGACGTTCTCGGCGCTCGTCGCGGCGCTCGCTGGCGTCGATGTCGAAGTAGACCTTGCCGGTGCAGAGGACCAGCCGCTCGACCTTCTCGCGCCGCTCCTTCGCCTTGGGGTCGTCGAGGATGAAGTGGAAGTGCCCCTCGGTCAGCTCCTCGAGGCTGGCGGTGGCGCGGTCGAGCCGCAGCAGCCCCTTGGGGGTGAAGACGATCAGCGGCCGGGGCTTGCGGATCAGGGCCTGGCGGCGCAGCAGGTGGAAGTACTGGGCGGCGGTGGTCGGGTAGGCGATGCGGATGTTGCCCTCGGCGCCGAGGGCGAGGAAGCGCTCGATGCGGGCGCTGGAGTGCTCGGGCCCGGAGCCCTCGTAGCCGTGCGGCAGCAGCAGGGTGAGGCGGCTGGTCTGGCCCCACTTCGACTCGCCGGAGACGATGAAGCTGTCGACGATCACCTGGGCGGCGTTGGCGAAGTCGCCGAACTGGGCCTCCCAGAGGACCAGCGCGCTCGGCGTGGCCGCCGAGTAGCCGTACTCGAAGCCGAGGCAGGCGATCTCCGAGAGCGGGCTGTTGTAGAGCTCGAACGGCGCCGAGGCGTCCTCGAGGTTCTGCATCGGCGTGTACTTGAGGCCGGTGTTCTCGTCGTGGAGGACGAGGTGACGGTGGGAGAAGGTGCCGCGCTCGGTGTCCTGGCCGGTGAGCCGGATGTGGACGCCCTCGGTCAGCAGCGAGCCGAAGGCGAGGGCCTCGGCCTGGCCGAAGTCGATCCCGCCCTGCTCGAGCGCCTCGATCCGCTTGGAGAGCGGCCGGCGCAGCTTGCGGTGGACGTTGAAGCCCTCCGGCGTCTTCAGCAGGTCCTCGTTGAGCGCGCGCAGCTTCTCGGCCGGGACCGCGGTGTGCGACCGGCGGGCTGGCGGTGCGGTCGAGCAGTTCGCCGGTGCTGGTGGTGCCGGTGACGGTCGGGTCCTCGTACTCGCCGGCCTCCATCTTCTCGCGCAGGCCCTTGAGCGCCGTCGCCATCTCCTCGCGGCGCTGCTCGGAGGCCTGGCCGACCTCCTCGGCCGAGACCGTCCCCTCGCCGATCAGCTTCTCGGCGTAGATCTCGGAGACCGGCGGGTGGGCCTTGATCTTGGCCGCCATCGTCGGCTGCGTGTAGGCGGGCTCGTCGGTCTCGTTGTGGCCGAAGCGGCGGTAGCCGATCACGTCGATGACGATGTCGCGGCCCCAGCGCTCGCGGTAGGCCATCGCCAGCCGCACCGCCGCCGAGCAGGCCTCGACGTCGTCGGCGTTGACGTGGACGATCGGGACGTTGAAGCCCTTCGCCATGTCGGCGGCGTAGGGGGTCGAGCGCGCCTCCTCGGGGTCGGTGGTGAAGCCGACCTGGTTGTTCTGGATGATGTGGATCGTGCCGCCGGTGCTGTAGCCGTTCAGCGCCTGCAGGTTGAGCGTCTCGGCGACGACGCCCTGGGCCGGGAAGGCGGCGTCGCCGTGCAGCAGCACCGGCACCGCGCGCTTGGGGTCGTGGGTCGAGCTCGGGGCCCTCGAAGTCGGACTGCAGGAAGCGGGCGCCGCCGGTGACGACCGGGTCGACGAACTCGAGGTGGCTGGGGTTGGGGTAGAGGCGGACCGAGATCTTCTCGCCCTCGGCTGGTCTCGTAGACGCCGCGGTGGCCGTAGTGGTACTTGACGTCGCCGGTGCCGCCGTGGGGGATCGCCGCCACCGCCTTCACCGCGTCGATCCGCTTCGAGCCCTCGAACTCGGCCAGGATCGACTCGACCGGGCGGCCGAGGTTGTGGGCGAGGACGCTGAGGCGGCCGCGGTGGGCCATCCCGAAGACGACCTCCTCGGCGCCGGCGCGGTGGGAGAGGGTGACCACCTCGTCGAGCATCGGCACGACCACGTCGAGCCCCTCGATCGAGAACATCTTCTGGCCGAGGTAGGCCTTCTCGAGGAAGCGCTCGAACTGGAAGACGTCGATCAGGCGGCTCCAGCAGGCGCCGTTTCTCGTCGTCGGTGAGCGGCTGGCGGTGGGCGCCGGTCTCGATCATCTCGCGCAGCCAGATCCGCTGCTGGTGCGAGGAGAGGTGCTCGAACTGGTAGGCGATCGTGCCGCAGTAGGTCTGGCGCATCCGCGGCAGCGCCTCCAGCAGGGTCTCGCCGGGGACGCCGATGCGCAGGATCGAGGCCGGGATGCGGGCCATCAGCTCCGGCGTCAGGTTGAGGTTCTCGGGCTGCAGCGCGGGGTCGCCCTTGGGCTCGGAGCCGAGCGGGTCGAGCTGGGCCGCGAGGTGGCCGTGGGTGCGGTAGGCCTTGAGCAGCGAGGTGGCGGCCTGGACTGCCTGCAGCAGCTCTTCGTCGACCTCGCCGGGGGCGGTGCTCGGTTCGGCGGTCGGCGCGGCGGCGGCGCCGCCGAGCGGCGGCGCCGAGGCCGAGGCGGGGTGGGCGGAGGTGACGCCGGCGGCGTCGATGCCGAGGTCGGCGGCGACCGTCTCGTAGAAGCCGTCCTCGCCCTGCAGCAGCTGCTCGACCCGGCGCAGGAAGGCGCCGGACTCGGCGCCCTGGATCACCCGGTGGTCATAGGTCGAGGTCATCGTCATCACCTTCGAGACCCCGAGCTGCTTCAGCCTTTCCGGCGAGGCGTGCAGCCACTCCGGCGGGTAGGCGATCGAGCCGGTGGCGATGATCGCGCTCTGGCCGCTGAGCAGCCGCGGCACCGAGGCGACGGTGCCGATCCCGCCCGGGTTGGTGAGGGAGATGTTGGTGCCCTGGAAGTCGTCGGCGGTGAGCTTGTTCTCGCGGGTCTTCGCGATCAGCTCTTCGTAGTAGGAGTGGAAGCCGGCGAAGTCGAGCCCGTCGGCGCCCTTGATCGCCGGCACCATCAGGCTGTGGGAGCCGTCCTTCTTCTCGACGTCGACGGCGATGCCGAGGTTGACCGGGCCGCCCTCGATCGCGAACGGCTTGCCGTCGCGCTCCTCGAAGGTCCGCACCATCACCGGGAAGCTCCTTGGTCGCCTGCGACGATCGCCCAGGCGACGAGGTGGGTGAAGGAGACCTTCAGCCCGCGCTCCTTCAGGACCAGGTTGATCGCCTTGCGTTTGGCGTCGAGCGTGTCGACCGCGATCGTCCGGAACGAGGTCGCGGTCGGAACCGCCCGGCTCTCGTCCATCGCCTGCGCCAGCATCGCGGCCGGCCCCCGCAGAGGCTTCGCCTCGCCGGCAGCGGCGGCGGAGCGCTGCCGCGCCATTGCCGCCGCCGTCGGCAGCCGCCAGCACGTCCTCCTTGGTGACCTTGGCGCCCGGGCCGCTTCCACTGACCGCGCAAGATCGACGCCCGTTCGCCTCGGCGACGCGACGCGCCACGGGCGTCGCGCGGACATCGGCTGCCCCGTTGCCTGCGTGACCTTGGCCCTCGGCGTCCGGCGGCTCCGCCGCGGGTGGCGCCGTAGGGGGGCCCACCCCCGAGGAAGCTTCAGCTACCGGAGGGGGTGGTGGGTCCCCTGCGGCGACAGGACCCGCGGCTGCACCGCTCTGATCCCTCGGCAGAACCCTCGCCCGGCTCCATCTCAGCCAACGGCGCCCCGACCGGCACCTCGTCGTCGACCGCCGCGACCAGTTTCGTGATCACGCCGTCCATCGGCGCCGGCACCTCGGCGTCGACCTTGTCGGTCGAGACCTCGACGACCGTGTCGCCCTCGTTGACGAAGTCGCCCTCCGCGACGTGCCACTCGAGGACGATGCCCTCGGTCACCGACTCGCCCATCTCGGGCATTGCGATCTGCACGGTGGCCGTCTCTGCCATTTCTGCTTCTGAGTGTATGAAACCAGGCCAACGACCTTCGCGGTCGAGGTAGGCTGGGAGCGATGAACTACTTCGTCACCGGCGCAACCGGGTTCATCGGCCGCAACCTGGTCGAGCGGCTGCTGCAGCGCGAGGGCACGATCTACGCCCTGGTGCGGGCCGGATCGCGCGGGCGGCTGGAGGAGCTGCGCACCGGCTGGGGGGCCGACGGGGCGCGCATCGTCCCGGTCGCCGGCGACCTCTCCCAGCCCAGCCTCGGCGTCTCCGAGGAGGACCTGGTCGCGATGCGCGGCGAGGTCGACCACTTCTTCCACCTGGCGGCGATCTACGACATCGACCGCCGACGCCGAGGCGCAGGAGGTCGCCAACGTCGAGGGCACCAGGCACGCGATCGAGCTGGCGGGCGCGATCGAGGCGGGCTGCTTCCACCAGGTCAGCTCGATCGCCGCGGCCGGCCTCTACCGCGGCGAATGGCGCGAGGACATGTTCGACGAGGCCGAACGGCTCGACACCAACCCCTACTTCCGCACCAAGCACGAGTCCGAGCGGCTGGTCCGCGAGGAGTGCCCGCGGCCCTGGCGCGTCTACCGGCCCGGGATCGTCGTCGGCGACTCGCGCACGCGGCGAGATCGACAAGATCGACGGCCCCTACTACTTCTTCAAGCCGCTGCAGCAGATGCGGCGGGTGCTGCCCTCCTGGCTGCCGACGGTCGGCATCGAAGGCGGCGAGATCAACATCGTCCCGGTCGACTACGTCGCCGACGGCGATCGACCACATCGCCCACAAGCCGAAGCTCGACGGCCGCGCCTTCCACCTCACCGACCCGAACCCGAAGACGCGCCGGCGAGCTGATCAACCTCTTCGCCAAGGCGGCCGACGCGCCGCAGATGACGCGTGCGCCTGGACACCGAGCATGACCGAGCCGGCGAGCGGCCTGGCGCCGCACGGCGCTGAAGCTCTTCCCGCCGGCGCAAGCGGGTCCGAAGATGGCCCTGGGTCGGCTCGGCATCTGCCGGCCGACGGTCCTCAGCTACATCAACTACCCGACCCGCTTCGACTCGACCGAGGCCGCAGAAAGCGCTGAAGGGGTCGGGGATCGAGGTGCCGCCGCTGGAGAGCTACGCCGGCGACGGTCTGGGACTACTGGGAGCGCAACCTCGACCCCGGCCTGTTCAAGGACCGCTCGCTCTCGGGCGCGGTGCGGGGCAAGATCGTGCTCATCACCGGCGCCTCCTCGGGGATCGGCAAAGCGACCGCGGTCAAGGTCGCCGACGCCGGCGCGCACGGTGCTGCTGGTCGCCCGCTCGGTCGAGAAGCTGGAGGAGACGCGGGACGAGATCGGCGCCGCCGGCGGCAGTCGCCCACATCCACCGCTGCGACATGTCCGACATCGAGGACATCGAGCGGATGGCCGAGGAGGTGCTGGCCTACCACGGCCACGTCGACATCCTCGTCAACAACGCCGGCCGCTCGATCCGCCGCTCGGTCGCGCTCTCCTACGACCGCTTCCACGACTACGAGCGCACGATCCAGCTCAACTACTTCGGCGCGCTGCGCCTGATCCTGGCGCTGCTGCCGACGATGCGGGCCCGCAAGTCGGGCCACATCATCAACATCAGCTCGATCGGGAGCCAGACCAACCCGCCGCGCTTCTCCGCCTACGTCGCCTCGAAGGCGGCGCTGGACGCCTTCAGCCGCGTGATCGCCTCCGAGAGTGGTCGACGACAAGGCATCCACCTGACGACGATCAACATGCCGCTGGTGCGGACGCCGATGATCGCGCCGACGCGGATGTACGACATCGTTCCCGGCGATCACGCCCGAGGAGGCGGCGGAGATGATCGTCAGGGCGATGGTCAGCCAGCCGAAGAAGGTGGCGACCAAACTCGGCAACTTCGGCGAGCTGCTCTACGCGGTCGCGCCGAAGGCCAGCGACAAAATCCTCAACATCGCCTACAAGCTCTTCCCCGAGTCGCAGGCGGCGAAGGGCAAGAGGGACGAGGCGCGCGGACAGGCGCCCTCGACCGAGGCGGTCGCCTTCGCCCACCTGATGAAAGGCGTGCACTGGTAGATCCGCCCTGCAGCCTGGTGCACGTCCATGTGCGATGCATCACGATGACTGCAAAGACGAAGGACCCGAGACGTCGCTGGGATCTTCGCGTCGCGGAGTCGGAGGATGCCCTGGTCCGGGCGGCGAGCGACTTGGTCGATACGAACCTCACGGGCTTCATTCGACTCGCGGCGGTCTCCGAAGCGAGACGGATCCTTGCCGACAGGACCAAATTCGAGCTCGAGGGCGCCTGACTGGCAGACGTTCATGGAGTTGCTCTGGTACCGTTCCCCTGTGGTGCCTGACGGTCTCCGTGACCTCTTTCGAAGCCGAGCGTCTTCGAGTAGGCGGTAAGGCAATGGCCTATGCGCAGCCTGAGCCGCTGCGGGGCAAGCACGACCTTGGAGATTTCCAGCTGCGGCAGGAATCCCTCGACAACTGGCTGCATCGGTATTCGCGTCATGCCGAGGCTGCTGGCTCGGCGCGTGTTTTCGTCACGACGGACGACGCACGAGTCGTGGGTTACTACGCGTTCGGCTGTCGGGCAGGTCGAGCCCGAGCAGGCAACGACCGCTTGACTCAAAGGTCAGCCGAAGGAAAGTGCGTGCGTCGTGGTCTTGGCCCGGCTTGCCGTCGACCTGAACCAGCAGGGCGCTGGATTAGGCCGGTCACCTGCTCCAGGATGCTCTCCTGCGCAGTGCGGGAGCCGCTCGGTCAGTCGGCATACGAGCTCTCGTCGTGCATTGCGCATGAGGAGGCCCGAGAGCTTCTACGTGCGCTCGGCTTTGAACCCTCGCCGGCGACCGATTCCATCTGATTCTGCTCATGAAGGACATCGCGCGGTTCCTCGAAGAGGTGCAGACAGTGGCTGAGCGCAGGCTGAAGCACTGGGGGTGGGGGTACGAGGATCAGGTCGCGACCGCGCAGCAGATGCGGAGGCGGCGGAAGGGATCCGGGCGCGGTTCGGGTTCGGCGGCGAGGTCGAGAAGCCGGTGCCGCTGGAGGAGGTCGAGCTGCGGGAGCCGCGGCTGAAGGCGCCGGAGCGGTTCGGCGACCTGTTCTCCGGCGACAGCGCTACGAGCGGGTCGTCGCACGCGCTGGGGAAGGCCTACCGCGACGTGGTGCGGGGGTTCCGGGGCGAGTTCGAGAACCCGCCGGACCTGGTGGCGCTTCCCGCGCGACGAGTCGGAGATCGAGACGGTGCTGAGCTGGGCCGAGGCCGAGGGCGCGGCGGTGATCCCGTTCGGCGGCGGCACCAGCGTCGTCGGCGGGGTCGAGCCGCGGCTCGGCGAGCGGCCGGTGGTGACGATGGACCTGCGCCGGCTCGACCGGGTGCTGGAGGTCGACCCGAGTCGCTGGCGGCGCGGATCCAGGCCGGGGCGACCGGGCCCGCGGCTGGAGGAGCAGCTGCGCGAGCACGGCCTCACCCTGCGCCACTTCCCGCAGTCCTTCGAGTACGCGACCCTCGGCGGCTGGATCGCGACCCGGGCCGGCGGCCACTTCGCGACGCTGGAGACCCACATCGACGACCTGGTCGAGTCGGTGCGGGCGATCACCCCGCGCGGCACCTGGGAGAGCCGCCGGCTGCCGGGCTCCGGGGCCGGCCCCTCGCCCGACCGGATGCTGATCGGCTCCGAGGGGATCCTCGGCGTGATCGCCGAGGCCTGGGTGCGGGTGCGCCCGCGACCGCGAGTTCAAGGCCTCCTGCGGGGTCGAGTTCGACGACTTCCTCGCCGCCGCGGGCGCGGTGCGCGAGATCGCCCAGTCGGGCCTGCGCCCCGCCAACTGCCGCCTGCTCGACGCCTCCGAGGCGGAGCTGACCGGCGCCGGCAACGGCGAGGCGCACCTCCTGATCCTCGGCTTCGAGTCCGCCCACCACCCGGTCGACGCCCCGATGGACGTCGCCGTCGAGATCGCCCGCGAGCCACGGCGGCGAGCCGGGCGGGCCAGGTGCGCGACCGGTCCGGCGTCGACGGCGGGGACGGCGGACGCGGTCGGGGCCTGGCGGGGCGCGTTCCTGCTGGCGCCCTACCTGCGGGACACGTTCGTCGCCTGCGGGGTGCTCTCGGAGACCTTCGAGACGGCGATCACCTGGGACCGCTTCGAGGGGTTCCACGCGAGCGTGATGGAGGCGGCGCGACGGCGGTCGCCGAGGTCAGCGGGGCGCCGGCGGAGGGGGCCGGGGCGCCGCGGGTCAGCTGCCGCTTCACCCACGTCTACCCCGACGGCCCCGCCCCCTACTTCACGGTGCTGGCGCCGGCCGTGCGCGGCGGCGAGGTCGAGCAGTGGGACGAGATCAAGGCGGCGGTCTCGGAGGCGCTGATCGACGGCGGCGGCACGATCACCCACCACCACGCTGTCGGCCGCGACCACCGCCCCTGGTACGACCGCCAGCGCCCGGCCCCCTTCGCCGCCGCCCTGCGCGCCGCCAAGGCCGAGCTCGACCCGGCGGCAATCCTCAACCCCGGCGTCCTGATCGACCCCACTTAGCGCACTGCCGGGCTACCCTTTTCGGATCGCAGCGACCGCAGGAAGGCCCGGTAGCCACGACACCAGATCCGGTGCCGACGATCCCTGGCGCCTCAACGAGGAATCGCGACGGCGGCAGTTGCGCGAGGACGCCCGCCGACCACTCGCTGTCAACCTGGCCGAAGGGTTGGCGCTGAGCGAATTTCTCTCCACGTTCACCGGAAGCGCGCGGAAGAGTTGACGCCGGGGCCGTTTCGGCTGCAGGAGGAGGGCCAGAAGGGGAAATGACTCCTCCCGGCGCTACCCTGTCGCGACTCGATCTCCCTGGCCAAGCCGGCTTCAGGCTGCCGGTTGCCTCCCGCGATGGAAACCATCACCTCCGAACAACCGACCGTGCCGGCTGACGCCGGCCAGGCCGCCGAGCCGGTCGCCCCCCGGCGCTCGCCGCTGCGGGCCGCGATCAAGACCGGGCGGCCGAAGGAGTGGATCAAAAACGTCTTCGTCTTCGCCGGGCTGCTCTTCTCCGGCAAGTTCAACCAGCCGCACGAGGTCTTCGAGGCGATCCTCACCTTCGTCGCCTTCTGCCTGATCTCCAGCGCCGGCTACTTCGTCAACGACCTGATCGACATCGATCTCGACCGCAAGCACCCGAAGAAGCGCTTCCGCCCGCTGGCGGCGGGCGAGCTCTCGGAGGGCGCCGCCAAGGCGATCGCGCCGGTGCTGGCCGCTGATCGCGATCGCGCTCGCCTTCGCCACGGTCAACTGGGAGGTCGGGCTGATGGTGATCGGCTACGGCGTCGCCCAGATGGCCTATAGCCTCGGCCTCAAGCAGATCGTGATCATCGACGTGATGACGCTGGCGGGGCTGTTCATCCTCCGCGTCGCCGCCGGCGCCAGCGCCGATCGACGCCCACGCCTCCGAGTGGCTGATCCTCTGCACCGGCATGCTCGCCGCCTTCCTCGGCTTCACCAAGCGCCGCCAGGAGGCCGTCTCCGAGCTGCACGAGGGGACCTCGACCCGGCCGGTGCTCGAGCACTACTCGCTGCCCTTCCTCGACCAGATGGTCTCCCTGGTCACCACCGGCACCGTGATCAGCTACGCGATCTACACCGTCAACTCGCCCCAGATCGGCAGCCGGATGATGCTGACGATCCCGCCCGTGGTCTACGGGATCTTCCGCTACCTCTACCTGATCTACGACCGCTCCGACGACCGCTCGATGGCCGCGATCGTCGCCGGCGACCGCGGTATCCAGGCCGCCGGCGCCGCCTTCGCGATCATCGCCTTCCTGCTGCTCTACGTCTTCGACTGAGCGCTTCCAGGATTGGGGCCCCTGTAGGGGCCCCAAAGTCGGAATCGCGTCAGGCGAGGCCGGCTTCCTCGGGCGCGGCTTCCATCAGGTAGAAGCGGGCGCGGCCCAGCTCCTCGCCGTCGACCAGGACGACGGCGGCGTGGGGGCCGGAGGTCTCGAAGTTGGCGGTGGCGCCGATCGACATCACCAGGCGCTGCTCCTGGCCGGCGGGCATGCCGGGCGGGCGGCCGGTCTCGAAGTTGGCGGTGAGGCCCTCGCCGAGCTCGACCCCGTCGGGGTCCTGGACGGTGACGACGAGCTCGTGGGGGTCGTTGGTCTCGTGCCAGGCGACGTCGATGCCGAGGCCGATGTGGAAGGACCACTCGTGCGGCAGCTCCGGCAGGCGCAGCACGTTCCAGCCGCCGCCGTTGAGGTAGAGCTTGCCGTTGACGGCCTCGCTGTGGTCGGCGAGCAGGAGGAAGCCGATGTTCATCGGGCCTCGGGGTAGGGCACGACGGCGAGGTCGGAGAGCAGCTCGGACCTTGCCGCCGCGGCTGAACTGGAGGTCGATCGTCTCGTTGCTTGCGGTAGGTGCCGAAGAGGCCCAGGTACATCGCCAGCCAGCGGCCGGTGCCGATCTTCTCCTTGACGATCGGCCGGCTGAAGACGATCTCGCCGCCGCTCGACCGCGTAGTCGGCGCCCTCGCTCTGCTCGATGCCGTTGATGAAGACGGTGAAGGGCGGCTCGGCGCCGGCCGGCAGCTTCACCCGCTCGCCGGCGGCGTAGCTGCCCTTGGGGATCTCGGCTGCTCGGAATCGCTCATCGCCCGTCTGCTTCCAGAGTCTCCCGCACCAGGTCGAACGGCGTCTCGTGGCCGGCCGGGTCCAGCTCCTCGCGGCCGACGCCGCCGCGGTAGGGCACGAAGGTGCCGTCGCCGCGCACGTCGATCCCGGCCACCGGCTTGCGCAGCAGCCCCCTGCCCGTCAGCTGCAGCCGCGCGTGGACCTGCGCCTTCGGGCCGAAGTCCCGCAGCATCGAGACGGCCTCGACCGGCCCCTCCGCCCGGATCGCCAGCGCCCGCTCGCGCATGCTCGCCACCGCCTGGCCGAGGTCGTCGAACCCTGGCGTGCTCGACCTCGGAGCCGCTGCCGAACGGTCAACTTCCAGCGAGCACGAGCCACGCCGCTAGCGTAGGCGATGGAAGGGGCCAGGGTGCCCCGGCCCTGCTACGCCCCGCGCCGCGGGCGCTTCGGCCGCCGCGCCGGCGGCCCGGCGATTTTCTCGGGGCCGTTGCGATCGTCGAGCGGCACGTACTCGCGCTCGCGCTCGCCGGTGTAGATCTGCCGCGGCCGGGCGATTTTCTTCTCGGGGTCGTCCTGCATCTCCATCCACTGCGCGATCCAGCCGGCGGTGCGCGGGATGGCGAAGATCACCGTGAACATGTTGGTCGGGATCTCCAGCGCCTCGTAGATGATCCCCGAGTAGAAGTCGACGTTCGGGTAGAGCTTGCGCGAGGTGAAGAACTCGTCCTCGAGCGCGCGCTTCTCCAGCTCGCGGGCGATCTCGACCAGCGGGTTGTACTCGGTCGCCTCGAAGACCTCGTCCATGTGCTGCTGGATGATCCGCGCCCGCGGGTCGTAGTTCTTGTAGACGCGGTGGCCGAAGCCCATCAGTTTCTCCTCGCGCTCTTTGACCCGCGCGAGGAAGTCGGGGATGTTGTCCGGCGACTCGATCCGCCGCAGCATCCGCAGCACCGCCTCGTTGGCGCCGCCGTGCAGCGGCCCGTAGAGCGCCGCGACGCCCGGCCGCGACCGCCGAGTAGGGGTCGACGCCGGAGGAGCCGACGCCGCGCACGGCGTTGGTCGAGCAGTTCTGTTCGTGGTCGGCGTGGAGGATGAAGAGGACGTCGAGCGCCTTCGAGAGCGACCTGCTTGGGGACGTGCTTGTCTTCGGTCTTCTTGAACATCATCGAGAGGAAGTTCTCGGCGAAGTTGAGGTCGTTGTCCGGGTAGACGTAGGGCAGGCCCATGTTGTGCCGGTAGGAGAAGGCGGCGAGGGTCGGCACCTTGGCGATCAGGCGGACCGCGGCCATGTAGCGCTCTTCGGGGTCGTCGATCTGCTTCGCGTCCGGGTAGAAGGTCGAGAGGGCGCCGACGCCGGCCAGCAGCATCCCCATCGGGTGGGCGTCGTAGCGGAAGCCCTCGAAGAACTGCTTCAGGTCCTCGTGGACGAAGGTGTGGTGGGTGATGTCGAAGGTCCAGCGGTCGAGCTGGGGCCCGGTCGGCAGCTCGCCGAAGATCAGCAGGTAGGCGACCTCGAGGAAGGTGGAGCGCTCGCAGAGCTGCTCGATCGAGTAGCCGCGGTGTTCGAGGATGCCGGCGGCGCCGTCGATGTAGGTGATCGAGGAGCGGCAGGAGGCGGTGTTGGTGAAGGCCGGGTCATAGGACATCATCCCGAATTCGTCCTCGTCGACCTTGATCTGGCGCAGGTCGAGGCCGCGGACCGTGCCGTCCTCGATCGGCAGCTCGTAGGTCTTGCCGGTGCGGTTGTCGGTGACGGTGAGTGACTCGGAGCCCATGGCGGCGCTCATTCTGTCAGCTTCGCCGCTCGCCGGCCGTGAAGAGCCTGTCAAGAGGCTGGGAGGCCCTCGAACTGGGTCATCGCCGCGCAGCGTCTCGAAGCGCTCGTCGATCTCCTCGCGGCTGAGCCGGGAGACGCGCTCGGTGCCGAACTCCTCGACGTTGAAGGAGGCGAGCACGGTGCCGTAGCCCATCGCCCGCCGCAGGTGGGCCTCGTCGAGCTCGCCGTCGCTGGCCGTCGAGGTAGCCGAAGAAGCCACCGGCGAAGCTGTCGCCGGCGCCGGTCGGGTCGCGCACGTCCTCGAGCGGGAAGCCGGGCAGGGCGAAGAAGCCGTTCTCGGTGAACAGCGCGGCGCCGTACTCGCCCTGCTTGGCGACGACGGCTCGCGGGCCCAGCTCCATCACCGCGCGGGCGGCGCGGGCCAGGTTCGACTCGCCGGTCAGCTGGCGGATCTCGGCGTCGTTGACGACCAGGCAGTCGACCTCGGCGATCGCCGCCAGCAGCGAGTCCTTGGCGGTCTCGATCCAGAGGTTCATCGAGTCGAGGCCGCTGAAGCGGGCGCGCGGCGCACTGGGAGCGCACCTGGCGCTGCAGGTCGGGCTGGATGTTGGCGAGGAAGAGGGTGTCGGCGGCCTTCGAGCGCTCTGAGAGCTTCGGCTCGAACTCGGCGAAGACGCCGAGCTGGGTGTCCTCGGTGTGGGCGACGTTGAGGTCGAACTCGTAGCGGCCGCGCCAGAAGAAGGATCTGCCGCCCTCGACCCGCTCGATGTCGTCGGTGAGGACGCCGCGGCTCTCCAGCACCGCGAACTGCTCGGCGCCGAAGTCGTCGCCGACCGGCCCGACCGGGCCGCACCTCGGTGAAGAAGCTGGCGGCGAGGGAGAAGTGGACGGCGGCGCCGCCGAGCATGCGCTCGCGCTCCCCGAAAGGGGTCCTGACCGCGTCAAAGGCGATCGATCCGACGACGGTGAGCGACACGCGGACGGCAGCCTAGCGCCTGCCCTGCGAGACTCCGCGGCCGATGAAGGCGATTCAGATCCAGGAGTTCGGCGGTCCCGACGCTGCTCGAGCTCGTCGAGCTCGACGAGCCGACGCCCGGCGAGGGCGAGGTCGTGGTCGAGGTCGACCCGCGCCGGCGATCAACTTCGCCGACACCCACGCCACCCGCAACGACTACCTCGCCGAGCAGACGCTGCCGCTGGTCCCGGGCGCGGAGATCGCGGCCGCACCCCCGACGGGCGCCGGGTCGCGGCGCTGCTGGGCAGCGGCGGCTATGCCCAGAAGGCCGTCGTCCCGGAGTCGCTGCTGATCCCGATCCCCGACGAGGTCGACGACGACCAGGCGGCGGCGATGCTGCTGCAGGGGCTGACCGCGCTGGCGCTGGTCAAGCGCTGCGCCCGGATCGAGCCGGGGGAGACGATCGTGGTCGAGGCCGCGGCCGGCGGTACCGGCACCTTCGCCGTGCAGATCGCCAAGCGGGCCGGGGCAAAGGTGATCGGCCTCGCCTCCAGCGAGGAGAAGCGCGACCTGGTCGCGGACTCGGGGCCGACGTCTGCGTCGACTCCCGCGCCGAGGACCTCGGCGCCGCGATCCGCGAGGCCAACGGCGGCGAGCGCGTCGACGCCGTCCTCCACATGAGCGGCGGCGAGCGCCTTCGACGCCGAGATGGGCGTGCTGGCGCCGCTGGGGCGGATGGTCGTCTTCGGCATCGCCTCGCGCGAACAGCGCGACGTCTCCACCGCCGCCCTGCTGCGCGGCTCCAAGGCCGTGATCGGCTTCTGGCTGGTCCACCTGCTGGCCCGCCGCGACCTGGTGGCGCCGATGATCGGCGAGCTGCTCGGCGCCGTCGCCGGCGGCGAGCTCAAGGTAACCGTCGGCGGCGTCTACCCGCTCTCTGAGGCCGCGCGCGCCCACGAAGACCTGATCGCCCGCCGCACCAGCGGCAAGCTCCTCCTGGATCCGTCGAAGTGACCGCCTTCAAAGACCTCGGCCTCTCGCCGCCGATCCAGCAGGCGATCGACGAGCTCGGCTTTCAGGATCCGACGCCGATCCAGGAGCAGGCGATCCCGGAGCTGCTCGGCGGCGACGACGTGATCGGCCAGGCCCAGACCGGCACCGGCAAGACCGCCGCCTTCGGGCTGCCGCTGCTGCAGTACCTCGACCCCGACAACAACGAGGTGCAGGCGATCGTCCTCACCCCGACCCGCGAGCTCTGCATCCAGGTGACGCAGGCGCTGCGCACCTATGCCGAGCACCTCGACGATCGAGATCGTCGCCGTCTTCGGCGGCGCCCCGATCCGCACCCAGCAGTCGCAGCTGCGCTCCGGCGCCCACGTCGTCGTCGCCACCGTCGGCCGCATGAAGGACCTGATGTCGCGCCGCTCGCTGGTCCTCACGGCGGCCCGCTACGTGGTCCTCGACGAGGCCGACGAGATGCTCGACCTCGGCTTCATCGAGGACGTCGAGAAGATCCTGCGGATGTGCCCGAGCGGGCGCCAGACGGCGCTCTTCTCGGCGACGATGCCGCCGCCGATCCAGAAGCTCGCCGAGGGCTACATGTACGAACCGGACGACGATCCGGATCACGCCGAAGACAGCTCACCGTCGACGCGATCGCCCAGGCCTACATCGAGGTCCCCGCCAACGACAAGGCGGCGCGCCTGGTCGAGCTGCTGAAGACCGAAGAACCCGAGCAGGCGATCATCTTCACCCGCACCAAGATCGGCGCCTCGAAGCTGGAGAAGACGCTGAAGGACAAAGGCCTGGACGTGAAGGCGCTGCACGGCGACCTCAGCCAGGGCGTCCGCGACGGCGTGATGATCTCCTTCAAGGACCACCGCGTGCGGCTGCTGGTCGCCACCGACATCGCCGCCCGCGGGCTCGACATCGAGCACGTCACCCACGTCATCAACTACGACGTGCCCGAACTCCTCGGAGGTCTACGTCCACCGCATCGGCCGCACCGGCCGGGTCGGGCGCACCGGCCGCGCGATCACCTTCGTCACCCCCGCCCAGCGCGACGAGATCGACCGCATCGAGCGCGACGTGAAGACCACGATCGGCGAGTGGGAGACCCCCGAGGAGCGGCTCGAGCACGCGCCGCGCCCGCGCCGCCGCGAGCGCGCCGAGCGCCACGAGCAGGTCGAGAAGGCGGTCGCCAAGCGCGAGAAGGCGGCCGAGCCGGACGCCGAGACCACCGAGCCCGCGGCCGAGGATCCGCGGAGAAGCGCGACAGCGTCAAGCTCTTCGTCAACCGCGGCGAGCGCAGCGGAATCGAGGAGGAGGACCTGCGCTGGGCGCTGCGCGAGGGCGCCGTGCTGCCCGAGGAGGCGATCCACGACGTCCGCGTCCTCCACCGCTTCTCCTTCGTCGAGGTCGCCCCGGATCAGGCCGAGCGCGCTGTCGAGTTCCTCGACGGCACCAAGCTCAAGGGCAAAGAGATCCGGCTCGAGATCGCCAAGAGCTGAGCCGTCGGCTAGAGGTCAGCTCGGCGATGCTCGTCGAGCAGGCGGTCGAAGTCGATCGGCTTGTTGACGAAGCCGCTGACCTCGAGGTCGCTGGGGGCGTCGGCGTCGGTCGCGTCCTGGTGGGCGCTGACGATCAGGGCCGGGGTCTCGACGCCCGTCGGCCCGCAGCTCGCGCAGGGCGTCGATGCCGGACTTGCGCGGCATCATCGCGTCGAGCAGCAGCAGGTCGGGCAGCGCGCCGGGCGCCGGCCTGCATCAGCGTCGGTCACCTCCTGGCCGTCGGCGGCGGTCTCGACCTCGTAGCCGGCCATCTCCAGCCGCGTCCGCATCAGCAGCAGGATCGTCTCCGAGTCGTCGGCGACGAGGACCGGGCCATCAGCTCGCCTCCGCCGCCGGCAGGCCGGATGCTGAAGCGCCGGAGCCGGCACGCAGCGGGTCGAGCCGACCGTCGACGCCCGATCGTGCCGCCGTGCAGCTCGACCAGCGATTTCGAGATCGCCAGGCCGAGGCCGGTGCCGCCGACGCGCTGGGTCAGGCCCGCGTCGCCGCGGGTGAAGCGCTCGAAGATGTGCTCCAGCTGGCTCTCGGGTATCCCCGGCCCGTTGTCGGTCACCGCGATCTCCACTTCAGCACCGATCGCCCGTGCCGTGACCTCGATAGACGCGCCTTCGGGCGAGTACTCATGCGCATTGGTAAGCAGATTCACCAGTACTTGGCGGATCCGGTCCGCCTCGACGTCGATCAGCGGGCAGGTCCGGCTCGACGCTCTGCGGTCAGGGTCTGGTCGGCGCCCTCGGTCTGCGCCCGCATCGTCCGCACCGCGTCGTCGACCAGCGGCGCCACCTCGGTCGGCTTCGGCGTGATCGGCGAGGCGCCCGGCGTCGCTGCGGGCGAGGTCGAGCAGGTCGTTGAGCAGGCGGACCAGGTGGCGGCAGTTGTCGAGGATGATCTCGACCGTCTCCGCCTGCTTCGGGGTGAGCGTGTCGCGCTCCAGCATCAGCAGCTCGGCGAAGCCCTGGACCGAGGTCAGCGGGCTGCGCAGCTCGTGCGAGGCGGTGAGGACGAACTCGTCTTTGAGCCGGTCGAGCTGGTCGCGCTGGCTCGCCTCGCGCTCGAGCTCGTCGGCCATCTCGTTGAAGGCGGCGCCGAGCGTCGCCGTCTCCGAGAGCCCGCCGACCTTCGACCCGGGCGCTGCGGTCGCCGCCGGCCAGCCGCCCGGCGGCGTCGACCAGCTCCTCCAGCGGCCGCCGCATCGAGGCGATCAGGCCGCTGAACAGCAGCAGGGCGCCGGTCAGGCCGGCGATCAGCCCGGCGGCGACGAGCAGGGCGGTGTCGCGGGTGTCGGCGGAGATCTCGTCGCGCAGCTCGTTGCGGCGCGCGGCCTGCGGCGGCGACCGTGGCCCGGGCCGCTCTGGCGGTCGGCGCCGCCCTGCGCCAGCCGCACCCGCGCGGCCATCTCCACCTGGTAGGAGCGGGCGATGGCGTCCTCGAAGTCCTGGCGCTGCTGGATGAAGCGGCCGACCCCGATCACCGCCATCGCGGTGAGCACGGCGAAGCCGATCGCGAAGCCGATCCGCAGCCGGTTGGCAAGCGATGGGCTCAGGCGGCCGCCTCGTCGTGAATATGCTTGCGCGGCGATGGGCGACGAGGCTACAGGCAGCGGCGACGGCCGCCACTGCGGCGCCGGAGGGCATCGATCGCGACGGCGTCGAAGCCTGGTTTGCGCTCAACGTCCCCAGCGCCAGCCCGCCGCTCTCCTTCGAGCGCATCGCCGGCGGTCACTCGAACCTGACCTACCGGGTCAGCGACGCCGGCGGACACCGCTGGGCGCTTGCGGCGGCCGCCGCTGGGCAAGCGCCTCGGCTCCGCCCACGACATGGGCCGTGAGCACAAGGTCGTCTCCGCCCTCGGCTCCGACCCCGGTCCCGGTGGCGCCGGTGGTCGGGCTCTGCGAGGACGAGTCGCGTCAACGGCGCCCCCTTCTACGTGATGGAGTTCGTCGAGGGGCCGATCCTGCGCGGCCTGGCCGAGGCCGAGGCCTTCCCCGACGAGGCCGACCGGCGGGCGATCGGCGAGCGCGTCGCCGACACCCTGGCCGCGATCCACGCCGTCGACCCCGACGCCGTCGGCCTCGGCGACCTCGGCCGCAAGGAGGACTACGTCGCCCGCCAGCTGCACCGCTGGCAGGGCCAGTGGGAGAAGTCGAAGACGCGCGAGCTGCCGGCGATCGACTCCGTCCACGAGCGCCTCTCGGCCCGCATCCCCGAGCAGGGCCCGGCGACGATCGTCCACGGCGACTACCGCCTCGACAACATGATCCTCACCGCCGGCCGGCGAGGTCGCCGCGGTGGTCGACTGGGAGCTCTGCACGCTCGGCGACCCGCTCGCCGACGTCGGCCTGCTGATGGTCTACTGGCCCGAGCCGAGCGAGGACGACGATCGCCCTCGGCCAGCCGGCCAACCTCGCGCCCGGCTTCCCGACCCGCGAGGAGCTGCGCCGGCCGCTACGCCGAGCGCTCCGGCCGCGACCTCTCCGACCTCGACTTCTTCGTCGCCCTCGGCTACTGGAAGCTGGCGATCATCCTCGAGGGCGTCTACGCCCGCTACGCCGCCGGCGGCTACGGCAAGGTCGACGAGGGCATCCAGGCCTTCGCCCGATTGGTCGAGCGCCTGGCCGAAGCGGCCGACGAGGCCGAGCGGCGGCAGGGCTGAGCCGGGTCGCGTCCGCTCTGCTTGACAGCTTCTCGGTGCCCTGAAAGGGTCTTTTTGAGCAACCGAGCAGCATCCCTCCGTCCCTACCTATATGGGGATACTCCTGTCACTCGTCCACTCGTTTCAACCAAGGAGACTTCCGTGAAGCAGATTCGCAAGCGGCTCACGTACGCGAACGTGATGTCGTCGATCGCCGTGTTCCTCGTCCTCGGCGGCGCCACCGCCTTCGCCGCGGCCACGATCGGCACCAACGAAATCAAAGCCAGCTCGATCAAAACCGGCAAGATCGCCAAAGAAGCGGTGACCGCCGGCAAGATCGAGAACGGGGCGGTCACCACCGGCAAGATCGCCAACGGCGCGGTGACGAGCGCCGAAGATCGCCGACAGCGCCGTGGTCAGCAGCACGATCGCCAAAGACGCGGTCACCGCAGAGAAGATCGCCAAAGAAGCCGTGACGACCGAGAAGATCGCGGCCAACGCCATCAACGGGACGAAAATCGCGAATGGCTCGATCATCGTCGGCGAAGCTCGGCTCGATCACCGTGCAGACCGAGACGGTCGCCGTTCCCAAAGAAACGAGCGGCTCGGCAAACGTGGACTGTCCTGCTGGGCAGAGGGCGATCTCCGGCGGAGGAGCTTGGGACACCTTCACCAAAGGCCTCTCGTTCCTCTCCAGCCGTCCGATCAGAAGCAGCGCCGACAACGCACAGATGGCCGACGGCGAAGTTGCCGGTGGCTGGCGCTCCAGCGGGTTCAACGAATCCACGACTACCGGGACCGCGATCCATGGTCTGGGTCCTCTGCGCGGCGTAGTCCGCTTCGCGGAGCACATCTGAGGTCTGATCGAGAAGGCCGGGCGTCCGCCCGGCCTCTCTCCATTGCAGTCAGACCATCCGCGGCGCGTGCCGCGGCTCCAGCTCGCCCGTCGCCGCCGCCTCGTCGCGCTTGGCCCAGCGGTTGAGCTCGCGGCGGGCGAGGACCATCTTGTGGACCTCGTCGGGGCCGTCGGCGAGGCGCAGCATGCGGCTGAAGCGCCACAGGGCGGCCAGCGGGGTGTCGTCGGTCATGCCGAGCGAGCCGTGGATCTGGATCGCGCGGTCGAGCACGTCCATGACCATGTTGGCGGCGACGATCTTGATCGCCGAGATCGACTGGCGGGCGGCGCGCTTGCCCTCGGTGTCCATCTTCCAGGCGGCGTAGAGGGTCAGCAGGCGGGCCTGGTCGATCTCCATCCGCGAGGCGGCGATCGCCTCCTGCACGAACTGCTTGTCGGCGAGCGGGCCGCCGAAGGCGACCCGCTCGTTGGCGCGGCGGCACATCATCTCGTGCGCCCGCTCGGCGGTTCCGATCGCCCGCATGCAGTGGTGGATGCGGCCGGGGCCGAGCCGGTCCTGGGCGACGGCGAAGCCGGCGCCGCGCTCGCCGAGCAGGTTCTCCTTCGGCACGCGGCAGCCTTCGTAGCGGATCTCGCAGTGGCCGGGGCCGCCGGTCGTGGCCCATCACCGGGATCGGCCGCACCAGGTTGAAGCCGGGGTTGTCGGTCGGCACGCAGATCATCGAGGCGCGCGCGTAGGGCGGGGCGTCGGGGTCGGTGACGACCATCGCGATCGCCAGCTCGGCGCCGATCGCGCCGGAGGTGAACCACTTGTGGCCGTCGATCACCCACTCGTCGCCGTCGAGCTCCGCGCTCGCCTGCAGCAGGGTCGGGTCGGAGCCGGAGACCTCGGGCTCGGTCATCGAGAAGCAGGAGCGGATCCTGCCCTCCAGCAGCGGCTCCAGCCAGCGCTCGCGCTGCTCGGCGGTGCCGTGCTCGGCGAGGATCTCCATGTTGCCGGTGTCCGGCGCCGAGCAGTTGAAGGCCATCGGCGCCGCCACCGGGCTGCGGCCCATCTCCTCGCAGAGCAGCCCGTACTCCCAGTTGGTCAGCCCGGGGCCGAAGCGCTCGTCGGGCATGAAGAGGTTCCAGAGCCCCTCGCGCCTTGGCCTTCTCGCGGATCTCGACCAGGATCTCGCGGATAGGGGACGCCGGGGCCGACCTCGTCGTCGAGCGCCTCCATGATCTCGCCGCTCGACGCGGGTAGATCTCGGCGTCCATGAAGTCGAGGACGCGCTCGCGCAGGGCGCCGACCTCGGGGCTGGGGTTGAAGTCCATCGGTTCCTCTCCTCGGTCGGGCTCGGCATCGGCCCGCAACGCTAGCTCAGCGCCGGCGGTAGCGGGCGAACAGCTCGCCGTCCTCCTCCAGCAGCCAGGCCAGCTCGAGCTCGGCGACCGCGGGCAGCTCGCCCTCGACGATGCGCGGCGCGTCCGCCGCCGGTCAGCTTCGGCGCGATCGTCAGGAAGAGCTCGTCGACCAGGCCGCCGCCCTGGAGCTCGCCGTGCAGGCCCGGGCCGCCCTCGCAGAGCAGGGCGCGGATGCCGCGCTCCTGGCGCAGGTGGCGCAGCGCCTCGGCAGGTTGACGAAGCCCTCGTGGCGGACGACCTCGACCGGGGTGGCGGTCTGCGGCGGCTCGGCCTCGGAGGCGGTGAAGATCAGCACCCGGCCGCCCCGGCGGTGAACAGCGGCGCGTCCCAGGGAAGGTCGAGGCGGCCGCTGACGATCACCATCAGCGGGTCGCGGGAAGGCCGATGCGCTCGCGCAGCTCGCGCTGCTCCGGGTCGCGACGATGCGGCCGTAGCGCTCGGCGCGCATCGTCCCGGCGCCGATCATCACCGCGTCGAAGCGGGTCCGCAGGCCGGCCAGCATCGCCGTGTCGGTGTCCGAGCCGATCGGCCCGGAGCGCCCTTCGATCGTCGCCCGTCCGTCGACGCGTGGCGACGAAGTTGACCGCCACCAGCGGGCGGTCCTCGGCGCGCTCCTCCCAGGGCCGGTAGGAGTCGAGCTGCTCGTGCGACCGTGGTCGGACCGGGGTCTGGCAGAAGCCGCCGCATCGCGGCGAGCCAGTGCTCACCCGGGCGAAGCGGCTCAGCGAGTAGTCGTGCCAGCCGGCGAACTCGCGGCCGGCGAACTTCTGCAGCTCGGCGACGTCCTCGCCGAAGCGGCCGCGGATCGTCTCGAAGAGGTCGTCGGGCAGCTTCGGCTTCGGCGCCGGCGGCTTCTCGGGGTCGTGGACGACCTTCTCGACGAGCCAGCGCATCGACTCCGGCAGGCGGTCGAAGTTGCGATCGAAGGAGCGGAAGCCCGGCAGCTTGATCAGCTTCTCCATGAACTGGTATTTGTCGCCCTGCTTGGCGCTCGACTTCTCCCACTCGCGGTCGAACTGCTCGGAGGTGAAGGTCTCGTCGACGCCGGCGAAGGCGAAGGCCTTGCGCATCGTCTCCTCGCGTTCGGTCTGCAGCTCCTCCTGGGTGATGATCTCGATCTGCTCGCGGTCGAAGCGCTCCAGGTAGGGCTGCAGCTGCATCCAGTACTTGGAGCGGTTCATGTAGGAGGAGTCGGGCTCGGAGAGGACCTCGACCAGGTCGCCGGTCTCGTAGCCGGCGCCGGTCGCGTGGACCCAGTGGGAGAGGATCCGCTTGATCGGGTCGCGCACCATGTAGAGCAGGCGCGCGTCGGGGCAGTGCTCGTGGATGCGCTCGGCGACGCCCTCGAAGCGGGGCAGGTTCGTGTAGTGCGGCGAGGACTCGCCGCGAACCTCGAAGCGGTCGTCGAAGCGGCTGGCGTACCAGTCGAGGCCGAGGTCCCAGTTCAGCTCCTGGACGAAGAAGTTGAGCTCCTTCGGCTTCGACATCTGGATTTCGGGATGCAGGCCGAGGTAGTGGTGGATGCTCGTCGTCCCGCACTTGAGCCCGCCGATGATGATGAGGTTGGGCAGCTGCGCGTGGCGTTTGCGGCGGCGCCGGAAGCGGCTCTTGCGGTCGGCCGCGTAGCGCTCGCGCGCGCGCGCGCACATCGCCTCGTCGGCGGGGTCGCGGGGGGGCGATCTGGGGCGGCGTGTGCGTGTCGGTCTCCGGCACGAGCGGGCTAGTGTAGCTGCGATGCCGCTCGCCGATCTCGCATCCAACTTCGAGCACTTCTTCAACGTCGCGGCGGAATTCTTCCGCCACCTCTCGGAAATCGACTGGACGCAGTTCGGGGTCGCCCTGCTCTGCCTGCTGGCGATGCAGCTCGGCCCGCGCCTGGGCCTGGCGCAACGTGCTGCGGGCCGCCTACCCGCAGCAGCGGATCGCCCTTCCTGCCGCTCGGCGCGGCCTACCTGGCCGGGGCGGGATCAACGCGATCGTCCCGGCCCACGCCGGCGACGTGACCAAGGTCTTCCTGGTCAAGCGCCAGATCCCCGGCTCCTCCTACCCGGCGGTGACCTCCTCCTTCCTCGTCCAGACCGTCTTCGACACCAGCGTCGGCGTCCTCGTCCTCCTCTACGCGATCACCCAGGGGCTGCTGCCGCCGCTGCCGCGGATCCCCCACCTGCCGGCCTTCGAGATCGCCTTCTGGGCCGAACACCCGCGGAGTCTTCGCGATCGTCGTCGGCGGCGACTGCTGCTCGCGATCGCGATCGCGATCTACCTGCTCGCCCACCGCGTGCGCCGCTTCTGGGACGCGGGTCGAACAGGGCGTGGTCATCCTCGCCGAGCCGCGCCGCTACCTGCGCGAGGTCGCCGCCTGGCAGGGGATCGGCTGGCTCTGCCGCTTCGCCGCCTTCTGGTTCTTCCTCGAGGCCTTCGGCATCGGCGGCTCGTTCGGCAACGTGATGCTGGTGATGAGCGTGCAGGCGATCGCCAACGTCGTCCCCTTCACGCCCGGCGGCGCCGGCGCCCAGCAGGCGCTGCTGGTCGCGACCCTGACCGGCCCCTCCCGCACCGCCGTCCTCTCCTTCTCGGTCGGCACCCAGATCGCGATGGCGGCCTGGTCGGTCGTCCTCGGCTTCGCCGCGATCCTGCTGGTCTTCCGGACGACGGACTGGCGCGGCCTGATCCAGGACAGGCCAGGACGAAGCCGAGGAGGAGAAGGCGGCGCGAGCCGCCACCTGCCTAGCTTGACCAGCCGGGGTAGCGCGCCGCCGACCTGCCACTGCCAGGGCGGCTGCTCGGCGGCCGGGAACTCGTAGTGGTCGCGGCCGGGGAGGGTCTCGAGCGGGACCAGGGCGGGGTCGTCCTCGAGCAGGACCTCGAGTCCGGCGGCGGCCTCGACGTCGGCCTGGGTGGCGCGGCGGGCGAGCCGCTCCCAGCCGAGGCCGGGGCGGTAGAGCCAGTAGGCGAGCTCGACCCAGCCGAGCGTAGCGGCGGCGGTCGAGGAGCTCGGTGAAGGCGGTGGTGCGGCGGCCGGAGGCGGTGAGGTGGGGGCCGGCGGCGACGGCGCAGCTCTCGCGGCGGCAGCGGCGGAAGTCGACCGGGACGAGGGGCGAGGCCGGAGGGGCCGGCCAGGGCGACCGGGGCGGGGCGCCAGCGCCCGCGCCAGCCGCGCCAGCGGCCAGCCGTAGGCGGGCACCAGCGGGTGGTGGCGGCAGGCGTCCGGCAGGCGCGGACCGCAGGCGAGGCGCTTGCCGATCGTGCGCGCCCAGCCGGCGGCCGGCGTCGACCTCGCCGCCGCGCGGCGATCGCGGCGATCGCGGCCAGCAGCAGCAGCGCGACGAGCGCTGCCAGGCCCGCCTGCTCGACGCTCGCCGAGCCCCTCTCCCGATCTCCTCGCGACTCCGCATCCGCGTCGACGCTAGGGCGGCGCGGCGCACGCGGTGGCGCGCGGAATGTCAGGACTCTGTGCCGGCGGCGTCGCCGGTCTGCTTACATGGGGGCATGGAGGGCAGCCCCTTCAACCTCTTCGGCGACCCCGACGAGTTCCGCGCCCGCATGGAGGAGCTCTCCGAGCAGATGCAGTCCTCCCAGCGCGTCGCCTGGGCCGACAACGCGATCAAGCTGGCGGTGGAGATGACCGTCGCCTCGATCGGCCGCCTCGACCTCGACCGGCAGCGCCGACGAGCAGGCGATGCAGGTCCGCGACGCGATCCGCGTCCTCTTCCCCGAGGCCGTGACGCTGGTCCGCGAGGCCCGCGAAGGCCTCTCCTGAGGCTACGGACGGCGCATTCGGCGTCCTCGGTCGCTCGCGTGCAGAGCACGCTTCGCTCCCTGCGTCCTTGAACTGCTTGGCCCGCGGCCTCAGAGGGCGTTAGAGCAGCTCGGCGCAGCGAGACGACGCGCCGCGGCCGCGAGGCCGCCGGCCAGCTCGACCGGGATCGCGATCAGCAGGGCCGGGATCGCCAGGACGACGCTGGCCAGGGCGTCGATCCGGCGCTGCCAGCGCTGCGGCGCCGGCGGCGTGCGCCGCGCCCGAGCGCGGCGAGGGCGACGTTGTGGCCGAAGGTGACGCTGTTGAGCAGGGTCTGCCAGGTCGCCGCGAGGCTCGGCCGCGGGCGCCCAGCGGCGGGACTTGACGACCTGGTCGCGACGGGCGACCAGCCGCCGCACCGACTCGACCGTGAAGAGGTAGCGGGCGCCGCGGCTCCAGCCCGGCCCAGCCGGCGCTGCCGAGCGAGGCGGCGAAGCTGGCGCGGTTGGCGATCCGCGGACCTCCGTCCTCGCCGCCACGGCCAAGCTCGCGCAGGGCCTCCTCGGGGTCGCCGGGGTCGCCGACGACGCCGAGGCCGCAGCTCTCGCAGCGGCGGACCGGGCCGCGCAGGCCGGGGCGCTCGGAGAGCCAGCCGAAGAGCGGCTCGCCGCAGGCCGGGCAGGGGGGGTTCTCGGGACCGGCGCCGGCCTCGAGCGGGACGACGGGGGTGTGCTGTGCGTTGCTCATGGCCGGTAGCGTACGGCCCCTTCCGGGGCGCCGCCCCGGTTCCACTGCGATGAGAGGGGCCGAGGTGCGCGACAAGAGCGAGATTCTGGAGTGGGAGGGCCGCTGGCTGGTCCCGGCCGGGCCTGGCGACCCTTGCCGCCGTCGCCCTGGTCATCGCCTCGGCCTTCGCGATCGGCGGCGTCAGCGGCGACGGCGACGCCGAGCTGCTGCGCTCCGCCTACGAGCACAGCTCCTCGGTCACCTTCGCCGGCATCCTGCAGGCGGCCGGCTTCGTCCTGCTCGTGGCCCCGCTGGTCTTCCTCTTCCGGGCCGCCGCCGCCCGCAGCGATCGCATGCGCTACCAGCTGATCGGGCTGGTCGTGGCCGCACCCCTGTTCCTCGCCGCTCTCGGCCGTGCTCAATGCCGTCGCCACCAACGACGCCGCCAAGGAGTTCGTCGCCGGCGACGCCGAGCCCGGGATCACCGCCAAGGCGGCGGGCGAAGAGTGCCAGTCCGAACTGAAGGATCTGGGCGCGGAGGAGTTCGGCGAAGAATTCGGCGGCGGCCCGCAGGCGGCGGCGCTGAGGCAGTGCACGGTGACCAGGGTCGGCGACGAAGCGGCGAGCAACGCGGTCAGCGAAGCCCCGACCCGCGACATCGCCACCGGCTTCGGCCTCGGCGGCCGCCTCGGCCTCGCCGTCGCCCTCTTCTACTCCTGCCTGTTCGCGATGCGGACCGGCCTGCTGACCCGCTTCTGGGGCTCGCTGGGGATGGCCCTCGGCGTCGCCGCCCTGCTGCTCCTGGTCCAGTTCACGATGATCTGGTTCATCTACTTCGGCCTGCTCCTGATCGGCCGCCTCCCCGGCGGCCGTCCCCCCGCCTGGGCCGCCGGAGAAGCCATCCCCTGGCCCACCCCGGGCGACCGCGCCGCCGAAAGCCTGGAAGCCTCGGAGCCTCCTGACGAGGACCCGGAGCAAGGCGAACGCCGCAAGCGCAAGCAGCGCGACTGATCAGCCAGTCGCCAGCTCGACCGCTCTACCCGAGAGGGTTAAGCCCGGGCGGCGCCTCGGTCTGCTGCGCCGCATGCGCCTGCTTGCGGTGCGTCCGGATCTCGCTCATGATCCGCTCCAGCCGCGGCTCGGCGGAGGTGTCGACGTGGCTCATGGCCGCGGCGACGCCCGGATGGATCGCCGCGATCCGCTCGTGCATCGCCTGGGCGACGGCGCGGTAGGTCGGGTGGCCCTCGCGGCCGCTGCGCAGCTCGATCAGGTGCATCGCCTCGCGGGCGTTGAGGTCGAGCGTGTAGCGGATCCGGTAGGCGAGGCTGAGCGCGTAGGGAGCCAGCTCGCGCGAGGCCGGCGCCGAGCAGCCGCTCGTACTCGCCGCGGGAGACCTCGAGCGCCCGCTCGAACTCGCCGCCGGCGCCGGCTTCGCGCACCTCGTCGGGGACGCCGGCGCCGAGGTCCGGGCTCAGGCGCTGCCACTGGCAGGTCAGCATCCGGTGGCGCTGGAGGTCGCGGAAGGCGCCGTAGTCGGAGACGATCTCGAAGCGGTAGCGCAGGGCCTCGAAGCCGCGGCCGGGCCGGTGGCGGCGGTTGGCGCGCTCGCCCGATCAGCGCCGCCAGCAGCTCCGCCCGCTCGGAGCGGTCGAGGACGTCGATGCGGGCCAGGACCTCGGTCTCCGGCGCGCTCGCGGCCTCGAAGAGGCAGGCGGCGAGCAGGTCCTCTTCGCTGCCGTCGACGTGGATCAGCTCGACCGAGGGGGCGCTCTCGCCGCTGCCGCGGCGGTCGAGGCCGAGCCGGGAGACCCAGCCCTCGGTCTGCTCGCGGCGCTGCTCCAGGTAGGAGATCCACTCGCCGCCGCGGTCGGGGCGCTCGACCCGCGAGACGAAGCTCGGCATCACCCGCTTCAGCTCGGCGAGGATCATCCCGCCGTACTCGCGCGCCTCCGGCAACGGCGAGGCCATCAGCCGCAGGATCAGCTGCTCGTAGGCCTGGCCGGAGGCGTAGATGCCGACGTGGCTCAGGGTCGCCGCCGGCAGCAGCCCGCGCAGCAGGTCCAGCGCCTTGGCCCGGATCGAGCGCTGCCAGGCGCCGTCGGGCTCGCCGTCCCCGCGCGGCCAGCGCTCGGCCGCCCAGGCCTCGACCTGGGTCAGCGAGCGCGAGTAGATCGCGAACACCTCGTCCATCGCGGCGCCGAACTCGGGGCCCAGCTCCTCGTCGCGGTAGAAGCGGTAGCCACCGTCGGGCAGCGGCTTGTCGTAGGGGATGTAGCGGGTCGACTGCTCCAGGTAGGCGGCGAGGCGACCGCGCTGCAGCAGCTTGGTGAGGATGTTGGAGACCCACTCGCAGGCGACGTGGGCGCCGCCGACCTGGGCGATCGAGTCGTCGCCGTAGCCGACGAAGACGCGCTCGTACAGCTGCGCCGCCCGCGCTCCCTCCTCGGCGTCGAAGGGCCGGCCCGCGGCCGGGGCGTCGGCCGCGAACTCCTCCAGGTAGAGCCGCCGAACGGTCCCGGAATAACGCGAATAGCGGGCAAAAAGCGCACCTTTCACGGTCTCCGGGAGGTTTACGAGGGCGAAGACCGGGCCGATCGAGGTTGGTGAAGTGCGGAGCGAGAATCGCTCTCTCCTCCGCGGTGAACTGCTCGACCGGATAGCGCACCCGGGGCATCGTAGTGGCGGCTGGAGACGGCCGGGGCTTAGCCTCATATCCTGCGGGTACCGTTATACGCCGTACTTAATTTCAATGACGACTCGATATCCTGCAACCGACCCCACCGGCCGCCGTCCGATCGGCGGTCGGCTTCCTCGTCGCCGGCCTGATCGCGATCGTCGCCGGCCTCTTGCTGCCGCTCCTGCTCGGCTCCTTCTCGCGCCGGCAGACCTTCCTCCTCGCCCTCGTCGAGGCCGCCTGCCTGGTTGTCGTCGCGGTCGGGATCCTGCTGCTGGCGCGGCGGCTGCGGGCCAGCCACGAGGCGCTCTGGGCCCTGGCCCGCCGCGACGAGCTGACCGGCGTCGGCAACTACCGCAGCCTGCACGAGCGGCTGGCGGAGGAAATCGCCCGCCACCGGCGCCACTCGCGTGAGTTCGCCCTGGTCCTGCTCGACCTCGACGGCTTCAAGGCCGTCAACGAGCGCCTCGGCCACCTCGAGGGCGACCGGCTGCTGGCCGAGATCGGAGCGGCGCTGAGCGACGAGGTGCGGGCCGAGGACTCCGTCTTCCGCCAGGGCGGCGACGAGTTCGCGGTGATCGTCCCCGAGGCCGATGCCGAAGAGGCCGAGGAAGTCGCCGCCCGCCTGCGCGAGCGGATCTCCCGGCGCGGCCTCGGAACCGACGAGAGGCGCTCCGTGTCCGCCGCCACCGGCTTCGCGATGTTCCCGGTCGACGGCGCCACCGTCGACGACCTGCTCGGCTTCGCCGACGCCGACCTCTTCGCCGCCAAGCGCGAGGGTCGCGCGGTTTAGTGGCCGCTCCCGGTCCGCAGGCCGGGGCGGCGGGGCCGCCATCAGCTCGACCCGGTGGCCGCCGGGGGCGATGGCGTGGGCGCGGGGAGCGCCCCAGTGCTCGCGGCCGGGCCGGGTCTCGAAGCCGTGCTCGTGCAGGCGGGCCACGGTGGCGTCGAGGTCCGGCGTCACCACGGCGAGGTGGGCGCGGGCCGGGACGGTCGGCTGCTCGTCGTGCATCAGGTGGACCTGGGTGCCGTCGCGCTCGAGCCAGGTGAAGCCGTCGGCCAGGGCCGGGCGGCGGCTCGACTCGATCGAAGCCGAGCAGCTCGAAGAACTCGACGGCGCGGTCGACGTCGGCGGGCTGCAGCTCGATTCCGACGTGCTGGAGCATCAGAGCAGCAACGAGAGTAGGGCAGCGGCGACGACGATCGCGGTCGACCAGGTGACCGCCTCGGCGGTGATCTCCATGTCGAGCCCGTAGGCGTGGGCGATGACCAGCGAGTTGAGGCCGGAGGGCATCGCCGAGAGCAGGCGGTAGGCGGCGGGCAGGTCGATCAGCGGCGCCGCCAGCAGCATCAGCAGCGCCGGCACGACCGCCAGGCGGGTGACGATCGCCAGCATCACCGGCCGGGTCAGCGGTGGCGGTATCGGCAGCTCGCCGTGCTCGGCGTTCTCGGCCAGGGTGGCGCCGACGGCGAAGAAGCCGATCGGCAGGATGGCGACGATCAGCACCTGGGAGAGGTCGACCAGGACGTCGGGGGCCAGCGCCTGCGGCGCCAGCAAGCCGGCGATCGCCGCATACAGCGGCGGGTTGCGGGTGAAGAAGGCGCCGACCCGCTGGCGCGGCGTTTCCCCCGCCTTGGTCCCGAAGGCGGCGCCGACGGCGAAGGCGCCGAGCAGCAGGCAGGGCCCGGTCACGAGCACGTCGTAGAGGACGGCGGTGGAGAGCTCGTCGCGGCCCAGCAGCGCCACGGCGAGGGGATAGCCGAGGTAGCCGGTGTTGACGCTGAGCACGGTGCAGACGACGGCGCCGGTCTGGGGCCGGCTCAGCTTCAGCACCCGGCTCGCCCCCCACCAGGCGAGCAGGGCGCCGAGCGAGGAGGCGACGATCCCCAGCGCCAGGCCGACCCCGTGGCTGAGGTCGATCTCGCTGGCGGCGACGTTGAAGAAGATCACCGGCGGCAGCAGCACGTAGAGCAGCAGCACCAGGGCTTTGCGGGCGGCGTTGGCGGCGCCCTGGGCCAGCGGCCCTCGGACCAGACGCCGACGGCGACGGCCGATGACGGATCGCGCAGGGTGGTGAGGAGGACGCCCATCGTGGCGTGCAGTCTGACGGCGACTAGCCCGAACAGAGGAGGCGCCGGCGCGTTCGGCGAACTCCACCAGCGGCTGCGGGATCACGCCGAAGAAGATCGTCGCGGCGGCGGCCAGCAGGGCCGGGCCGACCAGGTACCAGCGCCGCCCGGCCTCGGGGTCGACCGGGTCGGCCTCGGGCGCGGCGCCGGCGATCGCCGGGGTCGCGCCGGGGGCGGTCTCGGCGGCCGGCCGCATCCACATCGCCGCCACCACCGGCAGGTAGTAGGCGAGCGAGATCATCGTCCCGATCGCGATGAAGACCCCGAGCCAGGTGTAGTCGCCTTCGACCAGGGCCTCGATCAGGTAGAGCTTGCCGATGAAGCCGACGGTCGCCGGCAGGCCGGCCAGGGCCAGCATCGAGATCGTCAGCGGCCAGGCCAGCAGCGGCCGCTCGCGGCCCAGGCCCTGGACCGCGCGGATCGAGTCGCCGAAGGGCGTCTCGCGCTCGCGGGCGACGATCACGGCGAAGGCGGCGAGGTTCATGAAGGCGTAGCCGGCGAGGTAGAAGACGAGCGAGCTGACGCCGGCCTCGGAGGCGACGACGATCCCGCCCAGCATGTAGCCGGCCTGGGCGACGCCGGAGTAGCCGAGCATCCGCTTCAGCGAGTCCTGGCCGAGGGCGCCGACGTTGCCGACGACGATCGAGATCGCCGCCAGGACCGCCAGCGCCGGCTGCCACTCCTCCACCTGCGGGCCGAGGGCGACGTCGAAGAAGCGGACGAAGACGGCGAAGGCGGCGGCCTTGGTCGCCACCGCCATGAAGCCGGTGATCGGCGTCGGCGCCCCCTCGTAGACGTCGGGGGTCCACTGGTGGAAGGGGGCGATCGAGGTCTTGAAGGCGAGCCCGACCGCGCACATCGCGATCCCGATCAGGATCAGCGGGTCGCCGAGCAGGCCGCCGTGGGCGATGCCGATCGGCGATCCCCTCGAAGTCGGTCGAGCCGGTGCCGCCGTAGAGGAAGGCCATCCCGTAGAGCAGCGTCGCCGAGCCCAGCGAGCCGACGATCAGGTACTTCAGCCCCGACTCCAGCGAGCCCTCGCGGCGCAGGTTGGTGGCGCAGAGGATGTAGAGGGGGATCGAGAGGGTCTCGATCGCGACGAAGAAGGTGACCAGGTTCTGGGACTGGGCCAGCAGCGTCATCCCCAGCACCGAGCCGATCAGCAGCGCGTGGTACTCGCCGACCGCCCGCTTGCTCGGCCGCCGGCTCGCGGGTCGAGATGAGGACGCAGAAGGCGGCGGTGAGGATCGCGATCAGGGAGATCGAGATCGCCAGGTCGTCGAGCCGCAGCGCCTCGCTGACCAGGTCCTTGCTCTCGCCCCACTGCCAGATCAGCAGCCCCGCCGCGGTCGCCAGCGTGACCAGGGTCAGCGCCGGCGCGCTCCGCTTCAGCGGCTTGAAGACGGCCGAGAGCAGGACGACGCAGAGCCCCACGGTGAGGGCGATGACGGGCGAGATCCCCGCGTAGTCGATGGTCGGCTCTTGGAAGTTCATTTCTTCGCCAGCTGCGCTTCCGGGGCCGACGCCGCCGGTGACGTTGGCGACGGTCTGCTGCACGGTCGGGGCGGTGCGGTGGAGGATCAGCTGCGGGTAGAGGGCGAGGGCGAGGATGCAGAGCACCAGCGGCGCCAGGACGATGCCGTCGCGCCAGCCGATCTCACGCGAGGCGATCCCGTCGGGCGTGCGGTTGTGCATCGCGTGCTGGTAGAGGCGCAGCGCGTAGTAGGCCGACATCGCGACGCCGGTGATCGGCGATGAGGGCGAAGACGATCTTCTCCTGGAAGAGGCCGTTGAGGATGTAGAACTCGCCGATGAAGTTGGCCGAGCCCGGCATCGCCAGGGTGGCCAGGGCGACGATCAGGAACAGCGCCGCCAGCACCGGCGCCCGCAGCGCCATCCCGCCCATCTCGCGGATGTCCTCGGTCCCGGTCCGCTCGACCAGGATCGCGACGATGACGAAGAGCGGCGCCACCACGAGGCCGTGGTTGACCATCTGCAGGATCGCCCCGTCGGCCCCGTCGGCGCGCAGGGCGAAGATCCCGGCGGTGATGAAGCCGAGCTGCGCCACCGAGGAGTAGCCGGCGATCAGCCGCATGTTGGTCTGGGTGAAGGCCATCACCGAGCCGTAGAGGATCGAGGCCAGGGCGATGACCAGGACCACCTCCTGGAATTCCACCGTGGCGTCGGGGAAGAGCGGCAGCACGACCCGCAGGAAGCCGTAGGCGCCGACCTTGGCCAGCACCCCGGAGAAGACGACCAGCGCCGGCAGCGGCGCCGCCCGGTAGGCGTCCGGCATCCAGCCGTGCAGCATGAAGGCGGGCATCTTGACCAGGAAGGCGGCGGCGAAGAACCAGAAGATCCAGCGCTGGCTGTCGACGTCGAGGCCCTGCTGCTGGAGGGCCGCGATCGAGAAGGTGAGGCTGCCGCCGTCGGCGGAGATGATCGCCGTGGCGATCGCCGCGACCAGCATCAGCAGCGAGCCGATCAGGGTGAAGATGATCATCTTCAGCGTCGCCGCGGCCGCCGTCGGGCCACCCTCGCGGTCGCTGCCCCAGGAGCCGAAGAGGAAGTAGAACGGCACCAGCATCAGGTCGAAGAAGAGGACGAAGAGCAGCAGGTCCTGGGCGAGGAAGGCGCCCAGCGTCGCCGTCTCCGCGACCAGCATCAGGAAGAAGAAGAGCTGTGGGCGCTCCTGCTGGCGGAAGGCGGCGAAGGCGGTGCCGCCGACCCAGAGCACGGCGGTCAGCAGGATCAGGAAGAGGTTGAGCCCGTCGATTCCGAGGCTGTAGTCGACGCCGAGCCCGGGGATCCAGGCGCTGTCGACCGCGTACTGCAGGCCGGAGCTGCCGGAGTCGAAGCCGATCGCGATCGAGATCGCGATCCCCAGCGTCACGACCGTGCCCAGCGTCGCCCACCAGCCGGTCGCCCGCTTCGGCAGGAAGAGGCCGACGATGCCGAAGGCCAGCGGGGTCCAGAGCAGCGAGTTGCTCATGAGCTGGCTCAGCAGGAAGTAGAGGGCGAGCCCGGCGAAGCCGGCGATCAGCAGCAGCGCGTAGCTGCGGACGAAGCCGTTCTGGACCGCGCGGACGACGCCGCCGGCGCCGCGCACGGTCTCCTCGGTGCCGCTGACGAGGCCGTCGACGACGAAGCGCTCGAAGACGCGGTTGGCGAAGCGGCCGACCGCCAGCGCCGGCCGCACGACCAGCAGGTCGATCAGCTCGTCGAAGTACCACTTGTTGACGAACAGGGTGTAGAGCGGGCGCAGGCGCTGGATCAGGATCGCCGGGGTCGCCGGCTGGGCGACGTAGAAGAAGTAGGCGATGAAGATGCCGAGGACCGAGATGACGCCGCCGATCCCGAGGCCCTCCCAGTCGGCGCCGACGGTCGGGTGGATCTCGGCCAGCGGCGAGTTGGCGAAGACCGGCTCGAGGAACTTGCGTCGATGACGTCGTCGACGCCGGGGATCTGGACCAGGCCGCCGGCCAGGGCGAGGAAGGCGAGCACGCCCATCGCCGCTTTCATCGGCCAGGACTGCTCGGCGATGTGGTGTTCGGTGCCCGGGGAAGCCGACGTCGGTGTCCTCGAGCTCGCCGGTGGCCGGGTTGCGCGGCTCCTCGTGGGCGACGTGGCCGCGTGTCGATCAGCTCCTGCGCCTCCTTGCAGGGCGTGCCGGGCAGGATCCGGAAGATCAGCCGGAAGGTGTAGACGGCGGTCAGCAGGGCGCCGACGTAGCCGAACACGGTGAAGATCATGTACATGCCGCCGCGGGCCTCGGCGTAGGCGAGGATCTCGTCCTTGGAGAAGAAGCCCGAGGTGCCGGGGAAGGCGGCCAGGGCGAGGCCGCCGCAGAGCATCGCGATCGAGGTGAAGCGCATCGCCTTGCCGAAGCCGCTCATCTCGTCGATGTTCTGGCGGTTCGCCATCGCGGCGATGATCGAGCCGGCGGCCATGAACAGCAGCGCCTTGAAGAAGGCGTGGGTCATCAGGTGGAAGAGGCCGGCGCTGTAGGCGCCGATCGAGACGCCCATGATCATGTAGCCGATCTGGCTCATCGTCGAGTAGGCGATCGCCCGCTTCAGGTCGGTCATCACCAGGGCGATCGTGCCGGCGACCAGCAGCGTCGCGAGGCCGACGAAGGCGGCGATGTCGGCGGCGGTCGGGGCGAGGACGAAGAAGGTGTGGGTGCGGGCGATCAGGTAGACGCCGGCGGTGACCATCGTCGCCGCGTGGATCAGCGAGGAGACCGGGGTCGGGCCCTCCATCGCGTCCGGCAGCCAGGTGTGGAACGGCAGCTGCGCCGACTTGGCGAAGGCGCCGACGAGGAGCAGCAGGCAGATCGCGGTGATCGTCCACTCGTTGGTGGCGAAGACCTCGGGCGCTTTCTCGAAGACCGGGCCGTAGTCGAAGGTCCCCAGTTCGCGGAAGATCAGGAAGGCGGCGAGGACGAGGCCGATGTCGCCGACGACGTTGATCACGAAGGCCTTCATCCCCGCCCGCGTCGCGGTCGTGCGCCGGTACCAGAAGCTGATCAGCGCGTAGGAGGCGAAGCCGACGAAGGCCCAGCCGACGATCAGCAGGACGAAGTTGCCGGCGAGGACCAGCAGCAGCATCGAGAAGACGAAGAAGTTGAGGTAGCTGAAGAAGCGGTGGTAGCCCTGGTCGGACTGCATGTAGCCGTAGGAGTAGAGGTGGATCAGGGTCGAGACGCCGGTGACGACCAGGACCATGAAGACCGAGAGCGGGTCGACGAAGATGCCGAGCTTGATGTCGAGGCCGGCGGCGCTGGCGTAGGTCCAGAGCGAGGAGGCGTGGTGGCGGGCCTCGGGGTCTTCGCCGAGCAGGCTGAGCAGGGCGCCGATGCCGCAGGCGAAGGCGAGCCCGATCGCGACCGTGCCGATGATCCCGGCGACCTTGGCGGGCAGCACCCTGAAGCCGAGCCCGATCACGATCGAGCCGAGCAGCGGGAAGCAGCAGGACCAGCCAGGCCCAGGCGGTGGCGCTCATCCGCGCAGCTCCCGCAGGTCGTCGACGTCGAGCGGCAGCTTGCGGCGGAAGATGGCGACGATCAGGCCCAGGCCGATCACCACCTCGCAGGCGGCGACGACCATCACGACGATCGCGAAGACCTGGCCCTCCTGGTTGCCGACCATGCGGCTGAAGGCGACCAGGGCCAGGTTGCCGGCGTTCAGCATCAGCTCCAGGCAGAGCAGGATCACCATCGGGCTGCGCCTGATCGAGGATGCCGACGGCGCCCGTGCAGAACAGGAGCGCCGAAAGGACGATGTACCACTCGATGTTCATGCAGGGAGGAGGGCGCCTCCTCTGACGCGCTTCGGCAGAGTGTTCCGAGGGGGTACCCTCCTCCCACTGGCGGCCGGCGAGGACGACCGCGCCGACGGCCGCGAGCAGCAGCAGGATCGAGGAGGCCTCGAAAGGCAGCAGGAACTTCTCCAGCAGCAGGCGGCCGATCGCGGCCGGGTCGCCGAAGCCTGGCTCGACCTCGGGCCCCTCGGTGCCGAGGGCCAGCAGGGCGGAGGAGAGGACGGCGATCGAGAGCTCGACGAAGAGGGCGATGCCCAGCAGCGGCGCCAGGAAGCGCTGGCCCGGGATCGGCTCCCAGGCCGACTCGCCGCCGCCGCCGACGTAGGCGACGACGAAGACGTAGAGGACCATCACCGCGCCGGCGTAGACGACGACCTGGGCGGCGGCGACGAAGGCCGCGGTCAGCAGCAGGAAGAGCACCGCCAGCGAGAAGAGGTGGACGATCAGCGCCAGCACGCTGTAGAAGGGGTTGCGCATGGCGACGACGCCGATGGCGCCGCCGAGCGCGCCGATCGCGGCGAGGAAGAAGAGCACCGCTTCCATCTATTCGCCCTCGCTTTTCAGCGGGGTGCGCTCGATCGGCTCGGCCAGCAGCATCTCCTTGGTGAAGATGAGGTTGTGGCGGTCGTAGTCGGCCATCTCGTAGTCGTGGCCCATCGTGATCGCGTCGAAGGGGCAGGCGATCTCGCAGTAGCCGCAGAAGATGCAGCGCGAGAGGTTGATCTCGTAGACGGCGGCGTAGCGCTCGCCGGCGGAGACGCGCTCGCCGGGGATGTTCTCCGCCGCGACGACGCGGATGCAGTCGGCCGGGCAGGCGGCGGCGCAGAGCGAGCAGCCGACGCATTTCTCCAGCCCGGTGTCCTCGAACTTGTGCAGTTTGTGGCGGCCGCGGAAGCGCGGGTAGACGGGCGTCTTCTCCTCCGGGTACTCGATCGTCAGCGGCCCCTCGATCAGCCGCGCCATCGTCGTCTTCAGCCCGCGCAGGGTCTCGCCGAAGGCGCGGTAGGCGCCGCCGACGCCGCCCGGCTCGGGCCCGCGCTGGACCTCGACGACGTCGATCGAGTCCAGGTAGGAGGCGGACTTGGGGTCGAAGCCGTTGCCGTTGGCGAGCGCGCTCACGTCACCACCACCAGGACCGCGGTGACGAGGACGTTCAGCGTCGCCAGCGGCAGCAGCACTTTCCAGCCGAGGCTCATCAGCTGGTCATATCGCAGCCGCGGCAGCGTCGCCCGCACCCAGATGAAGACGAAGACCAGGCCGAGCATCTTGGCCAGCATCCAGATCGGGTCGAGGAAGCTCGGGCCGGGGCCCATCCAGCCGCCGAGGAACATCGCCGCGGCGATCCCGGAGACGACCAGGATCTCCATGTATTCGACCAGCAGGAAGGAGCCGAAGCGCATGCCGCCGTACTCGGTCATGAAGCCCTGGACCAGCTCGGCGTCGGCCTCGGGCATGTCGAACGGGGTGCGGTTGGTCTCGGCGAAGCCGGCCAGCATGAAGATCAGGAAGCCGACGAACTGGGGGACGATGAACCAGACCTCGCCCTGGGCGTGGACGATGTCGACCAGCGAGAGCGAGCCGCTCATCATGATCACGCCGAGCAGCGCCAGGCCCATCGAGACCTCGTAGGAGATCAGCTGCGCGGCCGAGCGCATCGCTCCCAGCAGGCTGTATTTCGAGCCCGAGGACCAGCCGCCCAGCACCAGCCCGTAGAAGGCGATCGAGCCGACGGCGAAGAAGTAGAGGATGCCGATCGGGACGTCGATCCCGTAGAGGCCGACGCCGTCCTGGACGTCGCCCCAGGGGATGATCGCCAGCGCCAGGACGCCGGAGAGGACCGGCAGCAGCGGCCCGAGGATGAACAGGGTCGAGACCGCGTTGGCCGGCCGGAAGGACTCCTTGGAGATCAGCTTGCCGACGTCGGCAAGCGGCTGCAGGATGCCGAAGGGGCCGACCCGGTTGGGGCCGTAGCGGTGCTGGAAGCGGCCGATCAGCTTGCGCTCGACCACGGTCAGCACCGGCAGGATCGCCGAAGATCGACGGCGAAGATCACCAGCGACTTGACGACCATGATCCAGGTCGCTTCGACGAAGGTCGTGTCGGCGAGCGGCAGCATCAGGCCCGCGCCTCGCTCAGCTTCTCGATCTCGACCCTGACCGGGCCGCCGTTCAGCAGGGCGTTGGCGTTGCCCTCGGCGACGCCCTCGGCCAGGAAGCACGACGCCCTCCGGCGACGCGCTCCTTGATCTGGACCGCGGCCTCGACGCTGGATCCGTTCTGGCCGACGCGGACCTCGTCGCCGCTCTTGAGGCCGAGGCGCTCGGCGTCGGCGAGCGAGAGCTCGACGCGCTGCTGCGGGCGCAGGAACTTCAGCGGCGGGTTCAGCTCGGTGATCGGGCCGGCCCAGAGGTCGCGGTAGGTGCCGAGGGCGAGGGAGGGCGCCGGTGCGCCCTCCTCACTCGGACCTCGCCGAGCTGGGTCGGAAGGCTGTGCCTTCGCGAGAGCTCGTCCTCCTCCTCGCGCAAAACGTTCGGAGGGCGCACCGGCGCTCCGCGACTTCGGGCAGGTTCGCGGCAGCCGCAGTGTCCTGCCAGCGGATTCCGCGGCCGCCGATCTCGGCGTCGTCGATGCCCGAGTAGAACGGGACGGCCTCGGTGAGAGCGGCGAAGGCGGTCGGCTGGGAGTCGATGCCGGTGTCGTGGCCGAGGGCCGCGGAGAGCTCGGCGAGGACCTGCGATGTTGGGGCGGATGTCGCCGGGGCGGCCAGCGGAGGGGCGGACGCGCTGGAGGCGGCCGTCGGGATGGGTGACCGTGCCGTCTTTCTCGGCGTGGGTCTCGAGCGGGAAGACGACGTCGGCCTTGGCCGTGGTCGCGTTCTCGTGCATCGAGAAGACGACGAGGTGGTCGCCGGCCGTGAGCGCGGCCTCCCAGGCCTTGGTGTCCGGGAAGTCGCGGAGCGGGTCGACGCCGAAGAGGACCAGGGACTTGAGCTCGCCCGAGATCAGCGCGGCGCGGATCTCCTCGGTCGCCTTGCCTTCGACCCGAGCTGCTTCCCGGTCAGGGCGGGCAAAGCTTGGCTCGATCCGAGGCCCGGGCCGGCGTCGGGGAGGCAGCCGGCCTCGCGCAGGCCGCGGGCGTTGGCGAAGTCGGGGATTTCGAGCAGGCCGGAGCCGTCGGTGCCGGCGACGTCGAGTGCGCTCGGCGAGGTCGAGCAGGGCCGTCGGCGCCGTTGCCGTCGCGGCCGATCCGCTCGCCCCAGATGACGACGACCTTGCCGGCGCCGCGCAGGCTCTCGGCCAGCGGCGTGGCGACGTTGTCGGCGCCGCCGACCGCGCGCCGCCAGCTCGGCGAGGAAGTGGGCGCGCCTCGCCGGGGGCGTAGCGGGCGATCGCCTCGGCGCCGCCGTCGAGCGCGGTCGGGCGCTCGGTGGCGACCGCCAGGCGGGCGCCGTTGCGGCGGATCGCCTTGCGGATGCGCAGGTCGAGGATCGGCGAGCTGTGCAGCGGGTCGGTGCCGAGGACGAGGATCAGCGTCGGCGCCGTCGATGTCGCGGCACCTGCGCCGAGAGCTCCGGCTGGGCGAGCCGGACCAGCGCCTCGCGGCCCGGGCCGCGGGAGGCGCGCGAGTCGACGTGCGGGGAGCCGAGCGCCTCGCGCAGGAGGCGCTGGACCAGGTAGCCCTCCTCGTTGGAGGCGTCGCCGACGATCGCGGCGCCTGGCGCCGCCGGCCGCGCGCAGGCCCGCCGCCGCGGCCTCTCGATCGCCTCCTCCCAGGCCAGCCGCGCCGCCGCTTGAGCCGCGGCCCGTCGACCCGCTCCTCGGCGGCGAACATCTCGAAGCCGTAGCGGCCGCGGTCGCAGAGCCAGCCGTCGTCGACCTCGGCGTTGTCGCGGGCGAGCACCCGTTTCACCTTCTCGTCGCGGACGGTGAAGCTGACGTTGCACTGGCTCGGGCAGAGCGTGCAGACCGAGCCGGCCTGCTCGATGTCCCAGGGCCGGGCGCGGAAGCGGTAGGTGTAGTTGGTCAGCGCGCCGACCGGGCAGAGCTCGGTGATGTTGCCGTGGAAGGGCGCGACGTAGGGGCGGTCGTCGAAGGTGCCGACGAAGGTGCGGTCGCCGCGCTCCAGCAGCTGCAGCTGGTCGTCCTCGGAGACCTCCTGGCTGAAGCGAACGCAGCGGTAGCAGAGGATGCAGCGCTCGCGGTCGATCGCGACCAGCGGCGAGAGTTCGACCGGCTTCGGGAAGTGGCGCTTTTCGTCGATCACCCGGCTCTTGCCCGGGCCCCAGCCCTGCGTGATGTCCTGCAGCGGGCACTCGCCGCCCTTGTCGCAGACGGGGCAGTCGAGCGGGTGGTTGACGAGCAGGAACTCGACCACCGCGCTCTGGGCGTGCTTGACCTGCTCGGTGCGGGTGTGGACGACCATGCCCGTCGCGGACCGGGGTCGAGCAGGAGGTCTGCAGTTTCGGGATCCCCTCGATCTCGACCAGGCACATGCGGCAGGCGCCGACCGGGTCGCCGAGCTTCGGCTCGTAACAGAAGACCGGGATCTCGACGTCGCCCTTGCGGGCGGCGTCGTGGAGCATCTCGCCCTCGATCGCGCTGACCTCGCGGCCGTCGATCGACGAGGGTGACCTCGTCGCGCGCTCATATCGACGCCCCCAGCGTCTCCGGCGCGCCCTGCACGGCGTCGATCGGCTCCCGGCCGCGGCGGCGATGACTTCCTCGAACTCGTCGCGGAACTTGCGGACCATCGCCGCCGACCGGCATCGCCATCGAGTCGCCGAGCACGCAGAGGCAGTGGCCCATGATGTTCTCCTGGACCGAGCTGATGATGTCGAGGTCCATCGGCGTCGCCTCGCCGCGCACGACCCGCTCCAGCATCTTCACCGTCCAGTTGGTGCCCTCGCGGCAGGGGGTGCACTTGCCGCAGGACTCGTGGTGGTAGAAGCGCGCCGTGCGCAGCGCCATGTGCGGGATCGAGACGCGGTCGTCGGCGACGATGATCGAGCCGGAGCCGAGCATCGAGCCCGCCTCGGCCATCGCCTCGAAGCTGTAGGGGAGGTCGAGCTCGGCCGGGGTCAGCACCGGCGAGGAGGAGCCGCCGGGGTAGAAGGCCTTGATCTCGTGGCCCGGGATCGGGGCCGCCGGCGAGGCCGTAGATCAGCTCGCGGGTCGGGATCCCCAGCTCGACCTCGTAGTTGCCGGGGCGGCGCACGCCGCCGGAGATCGAGACGACCTTGGTCCCCGGCGACTGCTCGGTGCCGAAGCCCTTGAACCACTCGGCGCCGTTGGCGACGATCCGCGGCACGTTGGAGAGCGTCTCGACGTTGTTGATCAGCGTCGGGCCGCCGTAGAGGCCCTGCACCGCCGGGAACGGCGGCTTCAGGCGCGGGTTGCCGCGCTTGCCCTCGAGCGCGTCGAGCAGCGCCGTCTCCTCGCCGCAGATGTAGGCGCCGGCGCCGCGGTGGACGACCAGCTCGAGGTCGCGGTGGGTGCCGAGGATGTTCGTCCCCGAGGTAGCCCGCCTCATACGCCTCGGCGACGGCGGCGTCGAGGATGTCGGCCTGGAGGTCGTACTCGCCGCGGATGAAGATGAAGGCGTGGCCGGCGTCGGCGGCGAGGGCGGCGATCGCGATCCCCTCGATCAGCTGGTGCGGGTTGCGCTGCATCAGCTCGCGGTCCTTGAAGGCGCCCGGCTCGGACTCGTCGGCGTTGCAGCAGAGGTACTTCGGCATGTCGCCGCGGGGCAGGAAGGAGGCCTTTTTGCCCATCGAGAAGCCGGCGCCGCCGCGCCCGCGCAGGCCCGACTCTTCGAGCTCCTGGAGGACCTCGTCCTGCTCCATCTCGCGGTAGGCCTTCTCCAGGGTGGCGTAGCCGCCGTAGCCCTTGTAGCCGGCGATCGTGCGCAGCGCCGGGTCCTCGGCGTGCTCGAGCAGGACGCGCGTCTCGCGCGGATCAGGCATCGCCGCCGCCTCCGGGGGCCGCGGCGTCGCCGGCCAGCGGCCGCGCCGCCAGCGCCTTCTCCGGCAGCACCTCCTCGCCGGCCTTGCAGCTGCTCGATCGCCCGGCCCGCCTCGGCCGCCTCGAGCGGGCCGAAGTAGCGCTGGTCGATCGAGGCCATCGGGGCGATGTCGCAGGCGCCGAGGCACTCGAAGCCGGTGACGAAGAAGTCGTCCTCGCCCTCGGCGGCGGCGCGGAAGGCGTCGAGCAGCTCGTCGCCGCCGCGCATCCAGCAGCTGATGTTGGTGCAGACCTCGATCCGGTGGGCGCCGACCGGCTCGGTGTGGAGGAGGTCGTAGAAGCTGGCGACCGACTCCAGGTAGGCCGGGGTCACCCGCATCACCGCGGCGGCCTGGCGGATCCCCTCCGGCGTGCACCAGCCGTAGCGCTCCTGCACCGCCCAGAGCGCCGGGATCGAGGCCGAGTGGCGGTCGGGGTAGCGCGACATCAGCGCCTCGATCCGCTCGCGCAGCTCGGGCGGGCAGTCGACTTCGTGCAGCTCCGGGACCTGCCTTCGGGGCGCGCTCGGGGACCCGGCCCTCGTTGACCGCCGGATCGACCGGCAGGTTGGGATTGCTGCTGCCGGCGCCGTCGACCGGGCTCACCGGTCCACCCCCCCGAGGATCGGGTCGAGCATGCCGAGGCTGCAGATCATGTCGGCGACGTAGCTGTCCACCGCCATGTCCTGGAAGGCCTGCAGGTTGACGAAGGAGGGGTCGCGGAAGTGGACCCGCGCCGGCTTCGCGGAGCCGTCGGCGAGGACGAAGCAGCCGAGCTCGCCGCGCGGGGACTCGATCGCGTAGTAGATCTCGCCGGGCGCGACCCGGTAGCCCTCGGTGACGAGCTTGAAGTGGTGGATCAGCGACTCCATCGAGGTCGAGAGCTCCGAGCGCGGCGGCAGCACGTACTTGCGGTCGTCGGCGATGAAGGGGCCCTCGGGCAGCGCGTCGAGCGCCTGCTCGACGATCCGCGTCGACTCGACCATCTCCGCCACCCGCACCCGGTAGCGGTCGTAGTTGTCGCCGACGGTGCCGACCGGGATCTTGAAGTCGACCTCCGGGATAGGCGAGGTAGTCGAAGGCCTTGCGCAGGTCCCAGGGCTCGCCGGCGGCGCGCAGCAGCGGCCCGGTCACGCCCAGCTCCAGCAGCCGCTCGCGGGAGACGATGCCGACGCCCTTGGTCCGCTGCAGGAAGACCTCGTTGCGGTCGAGCAGCGCTTCGTACTGGCCGACCCGCACCGGCATCTCGGCGATGAACTCGCGCAGCTTCTCCTCGAAGCCGAGCGGGATGTCCTCGATCACGCCGCCGACCTGGAAGTAGCGGGTGTGCATCCGCTGCCCGGCCGCCATCTCGAAGAGGTCGAGGATCCGGTCGCGCTCGCGGAAGCAGTACCAGAGCATCGAGATCGCGCCGAGGTCGAGCGCCGTCGTCCCCAGCCAGACCAGGTGGGAGTGGATCCGGTTGAGCTCGAGGAAGATCGTCCGCAGGTACTTGGCCCGCGGCGGGATCTCGAGGCCGATCAGGCGCTCGACCGCGCCGCAGAAGGCCTCCATCTGGAAGAAGTAGGAGACGTAGTCCATCCGCTCGACGAAGGGGATGACCTTCCAGTAGCTCTTGTCCTCGCAGGACTTTTCGATCCCGGTGTGGACGTAGCCGATCACCGGCCTGCAGGTCGCGCACGACCTCGCCTTCGAGGTCGACGACCAGCCGCAGCACGCCGTGGGTGGCGGGGTGGTGCGGCCCGATGTTGACCGTCATCACCTCGGTCGTTCGGTGCCGGTCCTCCGTGAGCAGGGCGCTCAGCCATAGTTGCCGCTCGTTGTAGGTGAAGGTGACCGGCTCGCCGCCGACCGGGAAGTCGCGCCGCTGCGGCCAGCCGACGTAGTCCTCGGGCAGCAGGATCCGGGTCAGGTCGGGGTGGCCGCGGAAGACGATGCCGAAGAAGTCGAAGGCTTCGCGCTCCTGGAAGTCGGCGGTGGGGAAGAGCTCGCACAGCAGGAGTCGATCTCCGCGGCAGTACCGCAGGGGCCGTCTCCGTTCTAGCCCGGCCGGCGGGGTCGGCGAGCATCGCTTTGACGCGGATCCGCTCGACCCGGTCGCGGTTGAGCAGCTCGTAGTGGACTGCCGAAGCGCGGTTCGGCCGGGAGGTAGTCGGCGACGTGGAGGCTGGAGAGGAAGCGGTACTCCTGGCCGGGCGTGTCGCGCAGCCAGCGCAGCACGGCGAGGACCTGCGCGGGGTCGACGATCAGCGCCGCCTGCCCGCGGTCGAAGCTGGTGGCGAGGACGGCCCCGGGGCGGTCGCGCTCGATCTCCCCCCGGATCAGCTCCAGTCCGGGGGCGTCAGGCACGGATCAGCTCCCGTGCGCGCTTCGTAGGCCTCGGCCGCCTCGGCGCTCGGCTCGCTGCGCGGGCCGCCGCGCGCCCACTCCTCGGTGCCGTGCGGCGTTGTAGCGCTGGCGCCAGCCCTGGTCGGGGTTGCCCATGATCTTGCGCTGCAGCTTGGTGAAGCCGTAGAGGACCGCCTCCGGCCGCGGCGGGCAGCCGGGGATGTGGAGGTCGATCGGCATGAACTTGTCGGCGCCCTGGACGACGGCGTAGTTGGAGAACATGCCGCCGGAGGAGGAGCAGGCGCCCATCGAGATCGCCCACTTCGGCTCCAGCATCTGGTCGTAGAGGCGGCGGACGACCGGCGCCATCTTGATCGAGACCCGGCCCGAGAGGATGATCATGTCGGCCTGGCGCGGCGAGGCGCGCAGCGCCTCGGCGCCGAAGCGGGCGAGGTCGTAGCGGGCGGTGACGATCGAGATCGGCGCCTCGATCGCGCAGCAGGCGAGGCCGAAGGTGAGCGGGAAGCATCGAGTTGGCCCGCGCCCAGTTGAGCATCTTCTCGAAGGTGGTCGTGACGACCCGCTCCTCGACGTAGCGCTCGAGGTCGTCGCCCTCGAGGTCGCCGCGCAGCATGTCGCGGGCGCGCAGCTGCTGGAGGCGCAGGGTGCGGCGCTCTACCTCCAATCGAGGGCCCCCTTGCGCCAGACGTAGACGAAGGCGACCAGCAGCAGGACGACGAAGGTGATCAGCTCGCCGAGGACGAAGACGCTGTCGGCGCTCTTGAGGATCACCCCGACCGGGTAGAGGAAGACGACCTCGATGTCGAAGAGGATGAAGAGCATCGCGATCAGGTAGAAGCTGACGCCGAAGCGCAAGTCCTGCGAGCGCTTCGACCGGGATCCCGGACTCGTAGGGCTCGCCCTGGCGCCGGCTCGGCCGCCGTCGGCCGGACGCGGCTTCTTCGGCCCGATCAGGTGGTTGAGCATCGCGAAGGCGCCGCCCACGGTGAGGCCGAGGACGGCGAAGACGAGAATCGGGAGGTAGCTCTTGAGCACTGGTGAGGTGGGGGGTTGTGGTGCGAGCGGCGCCAGGCTTCCTGCACCCGTCGTTCAACGCCCGTAGCCGCTGTTATACACCCACCTTGTGACAACTTGCTACATAGTGATTTTCCGCATCAGCAAGCCGAATCCCGACCCCTTTGGGCGGATATCGGCCCGTTTGGCGCCCCGAGCGGCGGCGGCTGATGCCAACGGTCCATCTCGTCGTCGGCTGCAGCGTGATCGGCGCTCAACCTCGCCGCCTTCGCCGTCGGCGGCGTCGCCTGGTTCCGCCAGCGGCCCTCGGTCCCCTTCTGGTACCTGCTGCGCGCCGCCCAGGTCTCGGTCTTCCTCCAGGTGCTGCTCGGCGGCCTGCTGGTCTTCACCGGCCACGAAGCGGGCGACGACCTCCACTACCTCTACGGACTCCTGCCCCTGGTCGTCTCCTTCCTGGCCGAGGGCGCCCGCGCCGGCGCCGCCGAGCGCGAGCTCGGCGAGCCTCGACTTCGAGTCCCTCGCCGCCGACGCCCAGCAGCCCTGGCCCTGGCGATCGTCCGCCGCGAGATGGGGATCATGGCCGTCAGCTGCGGCGTCATCCTCTTCCTCGCCCTGCGCGCCGCCGGGACCAGCGGCGCTCTCTTCTAAGGGAACTCGGCCTTTGTTCGTTTTGGGGCCCCTATAGGGGCCCCAAAGTCACCGAGCGGCGCGGTCACGGGCCGGCACTGATCCGAGACGCGATCGAGGAGTACATGTACGACGAGGCCAAGGCCAAGATCGACCGGGAAATCATCGAGGGCTACGAACGCATCCCGGAGACCGAGGAAGAGATGCGGTCGGCGGAGGTGAGCGCGCGGGAAGGAGTCGAAGAAGAGCCGTGGTGAGCAGGGGTGACGTCTGCTGGGTTGAGCTTGCGGACGAGGGCCGGCGTCCCGCCCTCGTCCTCACGCGGAACGAGGCGATTCCGGTGATGCGCAAGGTCACCGTCTCGTTCATCACCCGGACGACTCGGGGTATCCCGACCGAGGTTCGACTGGAAGCCAGAGATGGACTGCCTCAGGAGTGCGTCGTCAATCTCGACAACCTGCGCCAGATTTCCCGCTCACTGTTGAGCGACCCCATCGCCAGTCTCTCCGGCAAGCGCATGCACGAGGTCTGCAAGGCGCTCGCGATCGCGAGCGGCTGCGACTGACCCGGGCTCAGCCCAGCGGCCGGTACTCGCCGCCGTGGAAGACCAGGGGGTCGCCCTCGCTCGTCTCCAGGGCGCGGACCTCGCCGGTGACGATCACGTGGTCGCCGGCGGCGATGACGTCGCGCAGGTCGCAGGCGATCCAGGCCAGGGCGCCGTCGATCGCCGGGATGCCGTCGCGCTCGCTCCAGGCGACGCCATCCCACTTCTCCGGCACCGGGGCCTTGGTCGCGAAGGCGCGGGCGATCTGCTCCTGGCCGGCGTGGAGGACGCTGATGCCGAAGCGGTCGGCGGCCTGGACGGCGAGCAGGGTGCGGGAGCCGCGGTCGAGGCAGGCCAGCATCAGCATCGGCTCGATCGAGAGCGAGCAGACCGCGTTGGCGGTCGCTCCGGCGGGCCCGTCGGCGCCGTTGGCGGTGACGACCGTGACCCCCGTCGGCAGTGCCGCCATCGCGGCGCGGAAACGGTCTGGGTCGGGTGCGGGCATCGTCAGAAGATCGGGATCGGCTCCAGACAATATGATGCGCGCCGCGTGCGCCCTGTACTGCTCATAGGCATGGTGGTTGCCGCCGCGCTCGGCCTCGCGGCCTGCGGCTTCGGCGAGGAAGGGATCTCGGTCTCCGAGGACGACCCCAACCACGAGGGCGCCGTCCTCTTCGCCACGCACTGCGCCGGCTGCCACACGCTGAGCGCCGCCGGCACCCAGGGAACCGGCAATCGCGGCGAGCGGACGCAGGGCCCGAACCTCGACCAGCGAACCGAGACCTATGACGATGCTCTCTTCGCGATCCAGAACGGCGGCTTCTCCGGGGCGATCATGCCCCAGAACATCGTCGTCGGCGACGAGGCCGAGGCGGTCGCCAGGTTCGTCGCCGAGTACGCCGGCAACGAAGCCGAATCCTCGCCCCGCCCCGGCGAGACGCCCACGCCCTGACGCGGACGCGACATGCTCGACCTGAAGCTGATCCGCTCCGACCCCGAGCGGGTCAAGGCGGCGCTCGCCCGCCGCGGCGCCGCCGAGCAGGTCGACGAGCTGCTGGCCCTCGACGCCCGCCGCCGCGAGCTGCTGCCGGAGATCGAGAGCGCCCAGGCGCAGCGCAAGACCCTCTCCAAGCAGATCGGCGAGGCCAAGCAGGCCGGCGAGGGCGCCGACGAGCTGATGGCCACCGTGCAGGGCCTGAAGGAGCGGATCGAGTCCGGCAAGGAGGAGCTGGAGAAGGTCGAGGCCGCGCTCGGGCGCATCGCGGCTCCCTGCCCAACCTGCCCGACCCCGACGCCCCCGAGGGGATGACCGAGGAGGACGCGGTCGTCCTGCGCGAGGTCGGCGCCCGCACCGAGTTCGACTTCGAGCCCCGCGACCACCTCGAGATCGGCACCGAGCTGGGCCTGATCGACATGGAGGCCGGCGCCCGCCTCTCGGGCTCGCGCTTCGCCTACCTCAAGGGCGACCTGGTGATGCTCGAGCTGGCCCTGGTCCGCTTCGCGATCGAGCTGGTCCGGGCCGAGGGCCACGAGCCCGTCGTGCCGCCGGTCCTGGTCCGCGAGGAGGCGCTGGACGGGACCGGCTTCCTGCCCGGCGACCGCGACCAGATCTACGAGATCCCCAAGGACGAGCTCTTCCTCGCCGGCACCTCGGAGGTCGCGCTCGCCAGCCTCCACGCCGACGAGATCCTCGAGGCCGACGCGTTGCCGCTGCGCTACTGCGGCTTCTCGACCTGCTTCCGCCGCGAGGCCGGCGCCGCCGGCCGCGACACCCGCGGCATCTTCCGCGTCCACCAGTTCGACAAGGTCGAGATGTTCTCGTTCGTCGAGCCCTCCGAGTCGGCGGCCGAGCACGAGCGGCTGCTGGCGATCGAGGAGCGGATCCTCACCGAGCTGGAGATCCCCTACCGGGTCGTCAACGTCGCCGTCGGCGACCTCGGCGCGCCGGCGGCGAAGAAGTACGACTGCGAGGCCTGGATCCCGAGCCAGGAGCGCTACCGCGAGCTGACCTCCTGCTCGAACACCACCGACTACCAGGCGCGGCGCCTGGGCTGTAGGTATCGGGCCGCCGGCGGCGAATCCCCTCAAGCGGTGCACACCCTGAACGGGACGGCGGTAGCAGTGGGGAGGACGATGATCGCTCTGATCGAGAACAGGCAGGACCGGGACGGAGGATTCACGCTACCTAAAACTTTGCATCGGTACGGCTGTCCTGAGAGAATCGCGCCGCAATGAGCGCAAGCGTGCGGGATGCGAAGCGGGTTGTCCTCTGCGACGACCACGAGATCGTCCGCGAGGCGATCAAGGCACGGATGGCGAACTCCAGCGTGGTCGAGATCGTCGGCGAGGCCGGCAACGGCCGCGACGTCGTCGACGTCGTCAAGGAGCTCGAGCCCGACGTCCTGATCATCGACGTCGAGCTGCCCAAGCGCGACGGGATCGAGGCGACCAAGGAGGTGCTCAAGGCGCGGCCGCGGACCAAGGTCATCATCTTCACCGCCCACGCCCAGCCGGACCTGCTGGCCCTGGCGCTGCGGGCCGGCGCCTCCGGCTACGTGCTGAAGTCGGCCCCGGCCGAGGACATCGCCCGCGCGGTCAAAGCGGTCACCGGGGGAGGCACCTTCCTCGGCGGCGACTTCGCCGGCGGCAAGCCCTCCGAGGTGGAGAAGCTGCTCGAGCTCTCCCCGCGCGAGCGCCAGATCCTCGAGCTGCTGGCCGAGGGCCTGCGGGTGAAAGAGATCGCCGAGCGGCTGCAGCTGAGCCCGGCGACCGTCCACACCCACGTCCGCAACGCGATCGCCAAGCTCGAGGTCGACACCCGCACCGAGGCGGTCGCGCTCGCGGTGCGCTTCAGCTACCTCGGCGCCGGCGGCGCGGTCCAGCAGTAGGACCGCCGCCGCTCCCCGCGCCTACTTCTTCTCCAGCTCCAGGGCGCAGCCGTTGATGCAGTAGCGCTGCCCGTTCGGTCCGGGCCCGTCGTCGAAGACGTGGCCGAGGTGGGCGTCGCAGTTCTTGCAGACGACCTCGGTCCGCCTCATGAAGAGGCTGTTGTCCGGCCGCAGCTCGACGTGCTCGAGGTTGGCGGGCTCGGTGAAGCTGGGCCAGCCGGTGCCGGAGTCGAACTTGGTGTCGGAGGAGAACAGCTCGGTGCCGCAGCCGACGCAGCGGTACATGCCCTCGCTCTTCTCGTCCACGTAGGGGCCGGTGAAGGCGCGCTCGGTGCCGCCCTTGCGGGTCACCTCGAACTGCTCCGGCGTCAGCTGCTCCCGCCACTGCTCGTCGGTCTTCTTGATTTTTGGCATGGGACAAGCGTAAAGGGCGAACGCCCATACGATTCGCCGCGGTGCCAGAGGCTTTTTACGAGAGAGCTGGGGATCGGTTCGTCGCGACCGAGCTGACCCGTGGGCCCTGGGATCCCGGCGCCCAGCACGCCGGGCCGCCGGCGGCACTGCTCGGGCGGGAGATCGAGCGGCTGCCCGACGCGGCCGAGTTCCAGGTCGGCCGGGTCACCTGCGAGATCCTGCGCTCGGTGCCGATCGCGCCGCTGGCAGTCAGCGCCCGCGTCGTCCGGCCCGGCCGCCGCGTGCAGCTGGTCGAGGCCGAGCTGCGCGACGAGAGCGGCGAGCCGTTGATGCGGGCCAGCGCCTGGCGGATCCGCACCGCGGCGGTCGAGATGCCGCCAGAGGCGGCGGTCGTACCTCCTCCTCCGCCCGGCCCCGAGCAGGGCTCCGAAGTCGAGTTCTTCCCCACCGGCCAGGAGCTCGGCTACCACACGGCGATGGAGTGCCGGTTCGTCGAGGGCGCCTTCGTCGAGCCCGGCCCGGCGGTCGTCTGGCTGCGCATGCGCCAGCCGCTGGTCGCCGGCGAGCAGCCCTCGCCGCTGCAGCGGGTGCTGGTCGCCGCCGACGTCGGCAACGGCGTCAGCGCCAGCCTCGACTACAAGAGCTACCTCTTCATCAACGTCGACCTCACCGTCCACCTCGAGCGGATGCCCGTGGGCGAGTGGGTCTGCGTCGACGCCGTCACCCTGCCCCAGCCCAACGGCGTCGGCACCGCCGAGTCGGTGCTCTCCGACGGCGACGGCCGCATCGGCCGCGCCCTGCAGACGCTGCTGATCGCCGCGCGCTAGGAGGACTGGCCGGCCGGCGCCGGCACCCTGTGCAGGGTGGTGAGGATCAAGAGTGAGGAGCAGACGGCGATCGCGGCGGCGAGGACGAAGGCGCCCTCGTAGTCGGTCAGCGCGGCGGCCAGGCCGGCGAGCGGCGCGCCGATGCCGACCCCGGCGTCGAAGAAGGCGGTGAAGGTGCCCAGCGCCGCGCCGCGGGCACTGGCGGAGACCCGGTTGACGACGATCAGCGACAGCGACGGGTAGAGCAGCGAGAAGGCGGCGCCCATCGCCAGCGCGCCGACGAGGGCGACCGGGAGGCTGTGGGCGAAGGCGATCGTCAGCAGGCCGATGGCCTCGACGAGCGCCGCCCCGATCGCGACCCGCGCGGCGCCGACCCGGTCGGGCAGGTCGCCGGCGATCAGCCGGGTGAGGACGACCATCGCCGCAAAGGCGCCGAAGACGAGGGCCCCGTGGCCGACCCCGCGGCCTTCGAGGTGGAGGACGATGAAGGTGGCGAGGGCCGCGTAGCCGATCGAGGCCAGCGCGACCGCGAGCCCGGGCCGCACCGCCTCGGGGGCGATCAGGGGGTGCGGCTCGGCGTGGGAGACCGGCTCGAAGGGGTCCGGCACCTGCGAGGCGATCAGCGCCCCCAGCAACGGCATCGCCGCGGCGAACAGCCAGACGGCCGTGTAGCCGCTCGCTTGCAGCAGGATCTCGCCGACCAGGGGCCCGACGCTGAGGGCTCCCCAGACGGCGAGGCCGTAGAGGCCGAGCACGCGGCCGCGCCGGGCGGGGGGAGCGAGGTCGACGATCCAGGCCGAGCCGGCGGTGAAGACGGACCCCTCGCCGGCGCCGAGCACGAGGCGGGCGACGATCAGGCCGGCCAGCCCGAGGCCGGGCAGATAGAGCAGGCCGCTGAGGCAGAGCAGCAGCCCCCCGAGGATGACGGTGGGCTTGCGTCCGCGCCGGTCGGCGAGGCGGCCGGCGACGGGGCGCAGCAGCAGGCCCGAGACGGCGTAGGCGCCGATCACCACCCCGACCGCGATGTCGCCGGCGCCGAGCGGCCCGTGCACGTAGCGCGGCAGCACCGGCAGCACGGCGCCGACCGCGAGCAGGCCGCAGAAGGTGACGGCGAAGAGGCCGGCGAAGGCGAGGCCGGGCCGGTGCGTCTGGGCCGGTGCGTCCGGCGCCTGGTCGTTCACCGCAGCAAAGCGGCGAGGTCGTCGACGACGTGGTCCGGCGGCGGTTCGGCCGCTTCCGCGTCCTCGCGGCTATCGGTCCCGCTCAGCACCAGGATCGTCTCCAGCCCGGCCCGGCGCCCGCCCTCGACGTCGGAGGAGATGCGGTCGCCGACCATCGCCACGCGCTCGCCGCCGCCGATTGCCTCCAGGGCCAGCTCGAACAGGTGCCGCTCGGGCTTGCCGGCGATCTCGGCGACGCGGCCGGAGGCCGTCTCCACCGCGGCGAGGATGGCGCCGGTCCCCGGCCACTCGCCGCCCGGCATCGGCATCGTCGGGTCGCGGCTGGTGGCGACGAGGGCGGCACCGCGGTCGAGCGCCCGCTTCGCGGTCAGCAGCGCCGCGTAGTCGAACTCGCGGTATCCGGAGACGACGACCACGCTTGCATCGTGTCCCGCCTCGTCCTCGAGCACGGTGACGCCGGCGGCGGCAACCATCTCCTTCAGCGGCGCGCGGCTGACCACGAAGGCGCTTCCATCCGGTCCGGCGGCCTCGGCGGCGAGGCGGGCGGCGACCATGCCGGCGGTGACGATCTGCTCCTCGCCGACCTTGACCCCAAGGCTCCGCAGCCGCTCGGCGTAGGCGGCGGGAGGCTTGCCCGGGTTGTTGGTGACGAAGGCAATCCGCTTGCCCGCCGCGAGCAGCGCCGTGAGCGTCTCGACCGCGCCCGGGACCGGCTCGCGGCCGATCCAGACGACCCCGTCGAGGTCGATCAGGAGTCCGTCGAAGTCGTCCGCCAGGGCCACGGGCGGCAGGCTATTGCCTGGTCTCGATACCGTGCCAATCAGTGAGCACGAACGGACAGGTTGTGGTTGCCACCGACCTGACCCGCCGCTACGGCGAGGGCGACGCCGCCGTCGACGCCCTCGCCGGGGTCAGCACCGCTTTCGAGCGCGACCGCTTCACCGCGATCATGGGCCCGTCGGGCTCCGGCAAGTCGACCCTGATGCACATCCTCGCCGGTCTCGACAAGCCGACCACCGGCACGGTCGAGCTCGACGGGGTCGAGATCACCTCCCTCGACGACGGCGAGCTGACCAAGCTGCGCCGCGACAAGCTCGGCTTCGTCTTCCAGTTCTTCAACCTGCTCCCCGTCCTCACCGCCGAGGAGAACCTGGTGCTGCCGCTCTCGATCGCCGGCCGCAAGCCCGACCAGGAGTGGGTCGAGCAGCTGATCCGCACGGTCGGGCTCGAGGACCGGCGCACCCACCGGCCCTCCGAGCTCTCCGGCGGCCAGCAGCAGCGCGTCGCCGTCGCCCGCGCCTTCGTCTCCAAACCGGCCGTCGTCTTCGCCGACGAGCCGACCGGCAACCTCGACTCGAAGGCGAGCGCGGACGTGCTCGACCTGCTCCGCCGCGCGGTCGACGAGTTCGGCCAGACGGTGGTGATGGTCACCCACGACCCCGTCGCCGCCGCCCACGCCGACCGCTTGATCACGCTGCGCGACGGCGAGCTCGTCCAGGACGGCGCCCCCGGCTCCGCCGGCGACGTGATCGAGCTGATGAAGCGACTTGACTAGCCTCGGCCTCAAGAGCCTCTGGGCTCGCAAGGTCCGCGCGCTCACCACGACGTTCGCGGTCGTGATCGGCGTCGCCTTCGTCGCCGGCTCCTACATCCTCACCGACACGATCTTCGCCGCCTTCGAAGAGATCTTCACCGAGTCGTTGAGCGGGACCAGCGTCGTCGTCACCGCCGAGAACCCGGTCGAACAGGAAACCGGTGAAGTGCCGACGATCAGCGCCTCGTTGCTGCCGCGGATCGGACGGACGCCGGGGGTGAAGCTGGCGGCCGGGGCAATCTTCACGCCCGGCGGCTTCTTCGACTCCGAAGGGGAGAAGATCGGCAACAAATTCGCCCCCAAGTTCATCTCCTCGACCCTGCCGGGCGAACTCGAGTCGCTTGCCTATGTCGACGGCCACCGCCCGCGCGGGCCGACCGAAGCCTCGATCGACAAGGCGGCGGCCGAAAGCGCCGACCTCGAACTCGGCGAAGACATCCAACTGATCGGCCAGGGCAGCGCCAAGCGCTTCCGCCTTGTCGGCTTCACCCAGCTCGGCAGCGCCTCCTTCGGCGGCGCCAGCATCGCCCAGGTGACCCTGCCGACCGCGCAGGCGATGACCCGCAAGCGCGGCCGCTTCGACCAGATCTCGGTCGCCGCCGCCAACGGCGCCTCCGCGACGGTGCTGAAAGAGCGGATCAAACGGCAGATGCCGGCCGGGGTCCGGGTCGAGACCGGCGAAGAAAGCGCCGATCGCAGCTCCGAAGAGATCCGCGACAACCTCAGCTTCCTGCCGACCTTCCTGCTCGTCTTCGGCTTCATCGCCGTCTTCGTCGGCTCCTTCCTGATCTTCAACACCTTCTCGATCACCGTCGCTCAGCGGGTCAGCGAGTTCGGGATGCTGCGCACCCTCGGCGCCTCGCGGCCGCAGATCCTCACCACGGTCCTGGTCGAGGCGCTGGCGATCGGGCTGCTCGGCGCTGTGCTCGGGATCGGCGGCGGCTTCGTGATCGCTCTCCTGCTCACCGAAATCTTCAAGCTGGCGGGGATCGAACTGCCGACCACGGCGCTGGTGCTGGAGTCGCGTACGGTCGTCGTCTCTTTGCTGGTCGGCGTCGCCGTCACCTTCGTCTCCTCGCTGATCCCGGCCCTGCGCTCGACCCGGGTGCCGCCGATCGCCGCCCTTCACGCCTTCGCCCCCGTTCCGACCCGGCGCCGCCGGCTGATCTACCTGGGGCTGGCGATCCTGCTCGGCCTGGCTGGTCTGGCGCTGTTGCTGGCGGGCCTCCTCGGCGACGCCGATGCCGGCGCTGCCGCCGGCCTGATGGGTGGGGGCGCGGTGGTGATCGTGATTGCGGTCTCGCTCTTCAGCCCGCGCCTGGTGCGGCCGCTGGCGGCGGTCGCCGGCTGGCCGCTGGAGCGGCTGCGGCGGTTGACCGGGCGCCTGGCGCGCGAGAACGCCCAGCGCAACCCCAGTCGCACCGCAGTCACCGCGGCGGCGCTGATGATCGGCCTCGCCCTGGTTGCCTTCGTAACCGTCTTCGCTGCCGGGCTCAAGAGCTCGGTCGCCCAGGTGGTGGACGAAAACTTCACCGGCGGCCTGATTGTCCAGAACAGCGACGGATTCTCGCCGATCCCCAACGGCACCGCGATCGCCGCCGCCAAGGTCCCCGGGGTCGAACAGGTGGCGACGATCCGCTCAGCCCAGGCGAAGCTGGTTGGCAGCGGCGCCGGCGCCCGCCTTTCGGCGCCGACCCGGAACATCGAACGCAGCGTCGCGGTCGAATGGGAGAGAGGCGGTCCCCCGGACTTGCGCAGCCTCCGCGACGGCCAGGCCATCGTCTCCGACTCCTTTGCCGCCGACAACGGCCTCGAGGTCGGCGACCGCTTCCGTCTGCTCAGCCAGACCGGCAAGCGACCGAGCTTCGAAGTGGCCGGCGAGTTCTCCTCGAAGCTGGGCGTTTTCGGCAGCGCGCTGATCGCTCAGCGAGCGCTGGCGCGCGACTTCGGCCAGACGCAGAACACGACCGATTTCATCGAGGTTTCCCCCGGAGTCGACGCCGCCGAGGTCCAGGCGCTGCTGACGAAAGTGGTCGAAGCCGCCTTCCCGACCGCCGAAGTGCTGAACCAGGAGGAACTGAAGGAGAATCGGGAAGAACAGATCAACACCCTTGTGATGCTCTTCTACGCGCTGCTGGGTCTCGCCGTCCTCATCTCCCTGTTCGGGATCGCCAACACCCTGGCGCTCTCGATCCACGAACGCACGCGGGAGCTGGGGATGCTGCGGGCGATCGGGATGTCGCGCCGCCAGGTGCGGACGATGATCCGCTATGAGGCGGTGATCACCGCGCTGATCGGGGCGATCCTCGGCATGGCTCTCGGCCTCGTCTTTGCGGCGCTGATTGCGCAGCCACTCAAGGACGAAGGCTTCACGCTCTCTTATCCGGTCGGCTCGCTGCTCGTGCTGCTGGTCTTCGCCGCCTTCGCCGGCGTGCTGGCCGCGATCGCGCCCGCTCGCCGCGCCTCCCGCCTCGACGTGCTCCAATCCCTGCAGTACGAGTGAGAGCCGGTCAGCCGAGCAGCTCGGCCAGCAGCACGGCGCTGCCGAAGACGCCGGCCGCGGCCGCCGCGTAGCCGACGACCCGCACCGGCGGCCCCCCGTGGATGCCGGTTGCGTGGACGGCGGCGTGACCTTTGCCGCGGCCGATCAGCCAGCGGTTGACGGGGACCGCCACGGCGCCCGCGACCGCGAGCGAGAAGGAGAGGCTGCCCCAGAACAGCAGCGAGTCGATGCCCTCCTCCATGGCGCCGGGAATCGCGACCATGATCGCGTTGTCGACGATCTCCATCGTCGCGATGCTGAGCGTGTCGGAGGCAAGCGCGATCGGGATCACCGCCGAGAGCGCCAGCCCGGCGCGCAGCAGCGGCAGGCTGGTCAGGCTGTAGCCGAAGAGAAAGGCGAGGGAGACCGAGAGGGCGACGGTGCCGAGGTTGGAGAACCCCGCTGCGGTCCCGATCGCCATCCCGGCGACCTCGCCGATCGCGCAGCCGGTGAGGCAGTGCAGGGTGGCGCTGATGGCGAGGGCGGTGAGCGCTGACCCCTCGGTCGGCATCAGCCGGCAGCCGGCGCGAGACCCATTCGCAGCGCCCCTGCGACCTCACCCATCGCCGCGCGGGAGCTGCGGCTGACCGCAGTCAGGCTGGCGAAGCCGTGGATCAGGGCGGGGTGTCGGCGCAGCGCCACCTGGACGCCGGCCTCGCGCATCCGCAATGCATAGGCCTCGCCCTCGTCGCGCAGCGGGTCGAAGCCGGCGGTGGCGACGTATACGGGGGGCAGGCCCCTCAGGTCCGGGGCCAGCAGGATCGAGGCGCGGGGTCGGTGGCATCGGTGCCGGGGGGCAGGTAGTGCCGCTCGAAGGTCTCCATGTCATTCCTGGTCAGCATGAATCCCTCGCGGAACAGCTCGCGCGAGGGCAGGTCTCCGGCGGAGTCGGTCGGCGGGTAGATCAGCAGCTGCATCGCCGGCAGCTGCCCACCCCCGGCCCGCGCCAGCAGGCTCACCACCGCCGCCAGGTTGCCGCCGGCGCTGTCGCCGGCCACGGCGATCCGGGTGGGGTCGGCGCCGAGCTCAGCCGCGTTCGCAATCGCCCAGGCGAAGCTCGCCCAGGCGTCTTCCACCGCGGCCGGGAAGGGGTGCTCGGGCGCCAGCCGGTAGTCGACGGAGAGCACCGCCGTCCCGGCCGCGGTGGCGAGGAAGCGGCAGACGCCGTCATGGGAGTCGAGGTCGCCGACCACCCAGCCGCCGCCGTGGAAGTAGACGGTGAGGGGAGTCGGGGCGGCCGGCGCCGGCCCAAAGGGCACGTAGAGGCGAGCGGGCAGGAGGCCGCCGTGGCCGGGTATCTCCAGCGCTGCGACCCGCGCCATCGGGATCGGCGGTCGCGCCGCCGTCGCTGCCGTATCTCTCCGGCTCCGCGCCCGGGCGGCGAGCGGCGAGAGGCCGCCGATGAAGGAGTCCGCGCCGGCCAGCTCCGCCAGCTTGATCAGGGCGTGGATGTCGCTGGCCAGCGTCTGCCCGTCGAGGCTGGGCGGCGCTCCGAACAGCCTCCGCTGCAGCCGTGGCGGCAACCCGCAGGCCGCCTTCAGGAGCCGGTGCTCGGCGTGCGGCAGGAGGCGGGGAAGCGTGGCCATGCGCGCTGCCAGGCTACGCTATCGACCATTGCACCGACCGATGTCATAACCGGTCTTCCTCCCGGCCCGCGGATGCCGCGGGCGCTGCAGACGGCGATCTGGTCGCGGCGGGCGCAGTGGATGCTGGAGCAGAGCCGGGCCCGCTTCGGCGGCATGTTCACGATCAGGATCGCCCACGAAGGCACCTGGGTGATGGTCTCCGACCCCGAGGCGGTCAAGCAGGTCTTCACCGGCGACCCGCGGGTCTTCCATGCCGGCGAGGGAAACGAGATCCTGCGCCCGTTCCTCGGCGACAACTCGGTCCTGGTCCTCGACGAGAAGCCGCACATCGCCCAGCGCCGGCTGCTGCTGCCTCCCTTCCACGGCGAGCGCATGCAGGGCTACGGCGAGAAGATGACGGAGATCGCCGCCCGCGAGATCGACAGCTGGCCGACCGGCACCCCCTACAAGCTGCGGCCGCGGATGCAGGCGATCACGCTGGAGATCATCCTCGAGACCGTCTTCGGCGTCCACGACAGGGAGCGGATGGAGTCGCTGCGGGTGGCGCTGCGCGACTTCCTCGACCTCACCACCGACCCTCGCTTCCTGCTGCCGGTGGTGGTGATCGGGCCGGAGAGGATCCGCCGCATCCCCGCCTTCCGTCGCCGCGTCGACCGCGTCGACGAGCTGATTCACCGCGAGATCGCCGAGCGCCGCGTCGCCGAGGACCTGGAGGAGCGCGACGACGTCCTCTCGATGCTGGTCGCCGCTCGCCACGAGGACGGCAGCGCGATGAGCGACGCCGAGATCCGCGACGAGCTCCTGACCCTGCTCGTCGCCGGCCACGAGACCACCGCCACCGCCCTCTCCTGGGCGATGGAGCGCCTGGTCCGCCACCCGGAGAAGCTGGAGCGCCTGCGCGCCGAGGCCCTGGCCGGGGAGGAGGCCTACCTGACGGCGACGATCCAGGAGACGCTGCGCCTGCGCCCGGTGATCGTGCTGGTGGTGAGGAAGCTGATCGAGCCGGTCGAGATCGGCGGCTACCGGCTGCCCGCCGGCGCCCGGGTCACTCCCTGCATCCACCTTGTCCACCGCAATCCCGAGGTCTACCCCGAGCCGGACCGCTTCCGGCCCGAGCGCTTCCTCGAGACCCCGCCCGGCACCTACACCTGGATCCCCTTCGGCGGTGGCGTCCGCCGCTGCCTCGGCGCCGCCTTCGCCCAGTTCGAGATGGCGGTCGTCCTCAAAGAGCTGGTCAGGCGCCACCGGATCGAGCCCGCCCGCCCGGAGTCCGAGCGCCCCTTCCGCCGCGCCATCACCGAGACGCCACGGCACGACGCCGAAGTGGTTCTCGGCTGATGGCCAACTTCAGTTTCTGAGCGTCGTTGTACCGTAGTGGGCGTGAAGTCCGCGAAGCGAACCGGGAACTGGACGCCCGAGGGCAAGGCTGAGCGCGCCGCTCTGCGCCGCGATTACACCGAACTCACTCCGGCCCAGCGCACGGAACAGGTCTTCGAGCTGTCTCGGTTCATGTCTCAGCTGGCCGAGGCCGGACGCCGTCAGCGCAGTGCCTGAGCTCGATATCCGAGGAATCCTCGAGGAACTCGCCCGGGAGGGCGTTGATTTCCTGATCATCGGCGGGGTCGCGGTCGGTTTCCACGGTTATGTCCGGGCAACGAAGGACGTCGATGTGGTGCCGGCGCCTGACCCCCAGAACCTCGCGAGGCTCGCGCGGGTGCTCAGGGAGCTCGATGCCCAGATCGACGGGGAAGAGGAGTTCGAGGACGGGGAGCTTCCCGATCCACTTGATCCGGAAGCGCTCGCGCTGGGCGGCAACTGGGTGTTGCGCACCCGGCTAGGGCGTTTCGACGTCATGCAGTGGATCGGTGAGGACGCCCTCTGGGAGAAACTCTCGCAGGCTGCAATTGAGACTGAGATAGGTGGCCTGGTCGTGAAGGTGGTGAGCTACGAGGATCTCGTCGCCCTCAAGGAGCACGCGGGACGTCCGGAAGACCTGATCGATCTGCAGCGGCTGCGCCAAGCGCGCGGCGAAGAGTAGCTCGCGCACGGTGAGTCAGCCCAGACGGGGTGCCGACCTCTAACCGCGGTCGTAGGCCTTTGGCCGGCCAAGGCGCAGGGGGATCGGCTCGGCGGCCCCTTCGACGGTCACCAGCAGTTGCACCGGCGCGGTTCCCTTGATGCGGATCCCGCCGGGCCAGATCGTCCGGGGCTTGTTGCCGCAGAGCTGAAACTCGGTTTCGCCGTAGCCGCGGGTGTTGCGGAAGGAGAAGCTGGGATTGCCGTCGCGGTCGCGGATCTTGCCGTAGAAGAGGAAGACTCGGTGCCGCAGCTGGGGCGGGACGCTGACGGTCACCGTTTCCGGAGCCCGGCCTTCGACCAGCAACCCCATCTTCGTCATGAACCAGCCGCCGGCGCCCTGCGACATCGCGCTCAGCGGATGCCGCCTCACCCCGACCGGCCCCGCGACGATCGATTCGCTGCGCCAGTCGGCCGAGCCATGCCCGATGATCGCCTTCTCACAGGGCGCGACGTTCGCTTCAGGAGGAGAGTTCGCACTCAGTGCCAATGCCGCAAGGGCGGTCGCCAAAAAATGCATCTGCTCAGGTTAAACCGAGCGGCCCTGAGCCGGTAGGACCAAGCCTGGGAGTGCACGCGGCGAAGCGGCAGTGCTCCGCACGACGCGCAGCCGCGGGTGCTCCCAGGCGCAGTGTGTCCTAGCCCCTCAGCCGCAGCCGGTGTTGTTGCCGCAGCTGCTGCACGTGTAGCAAGACCCGGTGCGCTGCATCATGCCGCCGCACTGCTCGCAGGCGGGGCCGAGGTCGAGGCCTGACATCTTCGCCGGGACCACCGGGGGCGTGTCGGTGAAGGCGGCGGCCGCGGGGACGGACTCGCCGCCGCTGGAGCCGCCGTTGGCCGGGCCGGCGGTGTCGCCGGTGGCGATCCCGAGGCCGAGCTGGGTCGACTCGGCGTCGCGCTTGGCCCGCACCTCGGTGGTGAGGATGCCGAGGTCCTCGAGCGTGTCGGTGTCCTCGATGAAGCGGCTCGCCAGCCAGCGCATGATGTAGTCGGGCAGCGATTTGGCGAAGGGGATCTCCGGGTTGCCGGTGATGCCCTCCGGCTCGAAGCGCATGTAGCTGAACTTGCGCACGAAGACCTCGAGCGGGACGCCGTACTGGAGGCCGATCGAGATCGCCGTCGCGAAGGCGTTCATCAGCCCCCGCATCGTCGAGCCCTCCTTGCCGATGTCGGTGAGGAAGATCTCGCCGACCGAGCCGTCCTCGTATTTGCCGGCGGTGATGTAGCCCTCGTGGCCGGCGATCGAGAACTTGTGGGTCCGCGACTCGCGCTCGCGCGGCATCTTCTTGCGGACCGGCCCGACCGGGGCCGCCTCGGCCTCGGCGCCCTTTTCCTCCTGGGCGTCGGTGCGCAGCGCCTGCGCCGTCTTCGAGCCGTCGCGGTAGATCGCCAGCGCCTTGAGGCCGCCGTTCCAGCCGCGCGTGTAGGCGTCGGCGATGTCCTCGATCGTCGCCGACTGCGGCAGGTTGACCGTCTTCGAGATCGCCCCGGAGATGAATGGCTGCGTCGCCGCCATCATGTCGATGTGGCCGGTGTGGGTGATCGCCCGCTCGCCGACCGCGACGTCGAAGACCGGCAGGTGCTCGTCCTTCAGCCCCGGCGCCCCGACGATCGTGTTCTTCTCCTTGATGTAGGCGTTGATCTGGTCGATCTCGGCCTCCGAGTAGCCCATCGCGTCCAGCGCCATCGGCACCGACTGGTTGACGATCGTCATCTGCCCGCCACCGACCAGCTCCTTGAACTTGACCAGCGAGAAGTCGGGCTCGATCCCGGTCGTGTCGCAGTCCATCAGGAAGCTGATCGTCCCGGTCGGGGCCAGCACCGTCGCCTGCGCGTTGCGGTAGCCGTGCTCCTCGCCGAGCTCGACCGCTTCGTCCCAGGAGCGCTGCGCGGCCGCGAGCAGATCGCCCTTGATCCCGGTCGGGTCGACCTCGTAGGAGGCGTCGCGGTGCATCCGCATCACCCCGTTGTGGGGCTCGCGGTTCTTCTCGTAGGCCTCATATGGACCGGTCGCCCCGCCGGCGATCAGCGCCGACTGGCGGTAGGCGCGGCCGGTCATCAGCGCCGTGATCGCGGCGGCGACGTTGCGGCCGGCGTCGGAGTCGTAGGGGAGCCCGTCCGACATCAGCAGGGCGCCGAGGTTGGCGTAGCCGAGGCCGAGCTGGCGGAAGGCGTTGGCGTTGGCGGTGATCTCCTCGGTCGGGTAGGAGGAGAAGCCGACGACGATCTCCTGCGCGAGGAAGACGATGTCGACCGCGTGCTCGAAGGGCTCGACTTCGAAGCTGCCGTCCTCGCGGCGGAATTTCATCAGGTTGAGCGAGGCCAGGTTGCAGGCCGAGTCGTCGACGTGCATGTACTCGCTGCAGGGGTTGGAGGCGTTGATCCGGCCCGACTCCGGGCAGGTGTGCCAGCGGTTGATCGTGGTGTCGTACTGGATGCCGGGGTCGGCGCAGCGCCAGGCGGCGTCGGCGATCTGGTTCATCAGCTCGCGCGCGTCCAGGGTCTTGACCGACTTGCCGCCGTTGCGGGCGGTCAGGTGCCAGTCCTCGCCGGCCGCGACGGCCTCCATGAAGTCGTCGGTGACCCGCACCGAGTTGTTGGCGTTCTGGTACTGGATCGAGGTGAAGCCCTCGCCGTCGATCGACATGTCGAAGCCGGCGTCGCGCAGCGCCTCCGCCTTCTTCTCCTCGTCGGCCTTGCACCAGATGAAGTGCTCGATGTCCGGATGGTCGACGTCGAGGACGACCATCTTCGCCGCCCGCCGCGTCTTGCCGCCGGACTTGATCGTCCCCGCCCAGGCGTCGGCGCCGCGCATGAAGCTGACCGGGCCGCTGGCGGTGCCGCCCTTCTTCAGCGGCTCCATCGAGCCGCGGATGTTGGAGAGGTTGATGCCGGAGCCGGAGCCGCCGCGGAAGATGTTGCCCTCTTTGGTGTTCCAGGCGAGGATCGCTCTCCATGGTGTCCTCGACGCTGAGGATGAAGCAGGCCGAGCACTGCGGCGTCTCCTCGAAGCCGACGTTGAACCAGACCGGCGAGTTGAAGGCCGCCTTCTGGTTGAGCAGGATCGAGGTCAGCTCCATCTCGAAGGCGTCGGCGTCCTCCGCGGAGGCGAAGTAGCCGCCCTCGCGGCCCCAGTTGGAGATCGTGCCGGCGACGCGGCCGATCATCTGTTTGACCGAGCTCTCGCGCTCGGGGCTGCCGAGCTGGCCGCGGAAGTACTTCTGGGCGACGATGTTGGTCGCGTTCTGGGACCAGCTCTTGGGGAACTCGACCCCGCGCTGCTCGAAGGCCGGGCTCTCGGGATTGCCGATCACCGCGTCGCGGATCTCCCACTCGATCTGGTCGAAAGGATGCACGCCGGCAGTCGAGAACCGCCGCTCTATAGAGAGGCCCTGCAGACCGTTTTTGGGACTGGCGGTGGCGGTCTTGGACATCGAACTTCTCCTCTCGCAGCGACTTTCAGGGGTAACTCCGCAGGATCGCTAACCGACCGGACGGAAAAAGTGACCGAAGCCGCAAATAAGGCACTTGAAAAAGGCGGACGGCGGTCCCTACATGGTGGCAATTCCGCATTCTCGGCACTAATGAAGGGGTACCCTGGGTCCATGGCCGAAGACCTGCGTAGGGGCGCGGAGCGGATGGGCGAGCGGGCCAGCGCCGCCCGCGACGCCGTGAGCGAGCGTGCCAGCGACGCGATCGCGCTGGTCAAGCCGAAGCTGCGCGGCGTCTCGCACGAGTGGGCCTTCTTCCTCTCGCTCGGTTTCGGCGTGGCGCTGATCGTCCTCGCGCGGACGCCGAAGGCGACCCTGGCGGTGGCGATCTACGCGGTCAGCCTCTCGGCCCTGTTCGGCACCAGCGCGCTCTATCACCGGGTCAACTGGACCCGGCCCCAGGTGCGCCAGTGGATGCGGCGCCTGGATCACTCGATGATCTTCTTCCTCATCGCCGGCACCTACACGCCCTTCGCGCTGCTGGTCCTCAGACGGGCCGCTCGCCGATGCGATCCTCGCCGTGGTCTGGATCGGGGCGATCGCCGGCGCGGTCGTCGAGATGATCTGGATCGACCACCCGAAATGGGTGGCGGCGATCATCTACCTGGCGCTGGGCTGGGTCGCGGTCGCGGCCTTCCCCGAGCTCTGGTCGGAGATGGGCGTCGGCGGCGCCCTGCTCGTCGCCGCTGGCGGCCTCCTCTACACCGCCGGCGCCGTCGTCTACGCGACCCAGCGCCCAAATCCCAGCCCGGCGATCTTCGGCTACCACGAGGTCTTCCACCTGCTGGTGATCGCCGCCGCCGTCGCCCACTTCTCCGCCGTCGCCTTCTTCGCCCTGCCGCACGCCTGACGAGGAGTGCATTGCGCACCGTATGCGTGCCAAATGCACTCCTCGTGACCAACCCTCCGACGAGCTAGGCCGCGACGCGCTCGCGGGCGAGCTCGGCCGACTCCTCGGCGGCGGCGATCAGCTCGGCCAGCAGCTTCTCGAGCTGCTCGGACTGCTGCGGGGAGAGATCGAGGCGGCCGTCGCGCAGTAGTTCGTTGGCCCGCGCCACCGGCAGCTCCGCCTCGACCACGCGGCCGCCGAGGGCGCCGAGGACCTTGCGGGTCTCGGCCTGGGCCCAGACGGCGCCGAACATCCCGGTCGAAGCGCCGATCGCCGCCGCCGGCTTGCCGTTGAGGGCGCTCTGGCCGGCCGGGCGCGAGGCCCAGTCGAGCGCGTTCTTGAGCACTCCCGGGATCGAGTGGTTGTACTCGGGCGTCGCCACCAGGACGGCGTCGGCGCCGCGGATCGCCGCCCGCAGCCGCCGCACCGACAGCGGCGTCGTCGCCTCTTCGAGGTCGGCGTCGTAAGGCGGGATCTCACGCAGGCCCTCGAATTCGACCAGCTCCGCTCCCGCGGGCAACCGCTCGGCAGCCGCCCGCAGCAGGGCGCTGTTGAGCGAGTCCCGGCGCAGGCTGCCGGATATGCCCAGGACCCGCATCGCTACTCGGCCTCCTTGACCAGCTCCAAGTCGACGGCGATCTCAACGCGGTAGTCGAGAACCTCGCCGCCGCTCGGCAGCTCGGCCTGCCAGTCGAGTCCGAAGCTGCGGCGGTCGACGCTGGCCGCCAGCGAGAGCCCGACGCGGGCGCTGCCGGCGAGGTCGGTGCCGAGCTGGGCGAGCTTGCCATTTGCCTCGGCCTCGTGCACCTGGCCGCGGATCTCCAGCTCACCGCGGAGCTTCAGGGCGCCGTCCTCGGCGATCTCGAACTCGGTCGAGTCGAACCTCAGCCGCGGGTGGCGCTCGGCGTCGAAGAACTCGGGGGAGAGGAGGTGGCCCTTCAGCATCTCCTCGGAGATGTCGACCGAGGCGACCTCGACCGTGCCCTCGAGGCGCGGCTGCTCGCCGCCGGTCAGCTTCGCCTCGTAGCCGCGGAAGCCGCTGCGGAAGGTGGAGACGCCGTTGTGGACGACGGCGAAGTGGATCGTGGAGTGGACGGGGTCCACCGTGTAGGTGCCGGCCGGAACCTGTTGGGTGACGGTCTGGGTGCTCATCTCGAATCCCTTCCTCAGGAAGTCATTGTCGAATAAATAATTGACGCAGAAAGCATCGTAGCAAGAAAAGCTTGTAGCTACAACTATTGCCTTGACAAGAGTCATCTGCGATGATCGCTGCATGAGCGATCAGGCGACCGCCCCAGGCACGGCTTCGCGAAATGGCGAGTGCCCTGCCAACACTCCGCACGGCGAAGCGTGGGGGGCGCTCTCCCGCACCCACGCCGCGGTCTCCCAGCGGCTGCAGGAAGCGCTGGCCCAGGGCGATTTCCCGCCGCTGCCCTGGTACGAGGTCCTCGCCACCGTCGCCGAGGCGCCCGACCGGCGGATGCGGATGGGGGACCTGGCCGAGGTGCTGGTGATCACCCGCGGCGGCCTCACCAAGCTGGTCGACCGCCTGGTCAAGGCCGGTCTGCTGGAGCGGACCTTCTGCGAGTCGGACCGCCGGGTCAGCTACGCGACGCTGCTGCCCGCCGGCGAAAACGTGCTGGCGGAGATGCGGCCGGTCATCGTCGGCGAGCTCGAGATCGCCTTCGCGGCCAATCTCAGCGTCAAGCAGGCGAACGAACTGCGCGACAGCCTCGACCAGGTTCGCGCCACCGCCTGCAGCGGCATCGCCTAGTTAGGCGGGCGCTTCAGGCCAGCGCCGCGGCGGCCCGCTCTTTGGCGGACTCGACGATCGCCAGCACCGCCGCCTCCTGGCCGTCGCCAGCAGCGCGATCGGGTCGGGCTCGCCGTTGACGATCCCCTCGAAGAACTGCTTGCGGTCCTGGTAGGTCGGCAGCGTCCCCTTGGCCCAGCCGCGAGCGTCGTTGAGGATGATCGCCAGGCGCGCGTACTCCTCGCCGAACAGCTCCGCGACCTCGCGCTTCATCCGCTTCGCCAGGGCGGGGGAGGCACCGGCGGTGGAGATCGCGATCGCCAGCGGGCCGGTGCGGACGATCGCCGGCAGGATGAAGTTGCAGAGCGGCGGCACGTCGACGATGTTGACCAGCATCGCCCGCCGCTCGGCGTCGTCGAAGACGGCGATGTTGACGTCGGTGTCGTCGGTGCAGGCGATGACTATGAAGACGCCCTCGAGGTCGGCGGCGCCGGCGTACTCGCGCCGCTCCCACTCGATCGAGCCCTCCTTGGCGAGATCCTCCAGCTCGGGGTGGGCGACCGGCGCCAGCAGGGTCACGTCGGCGTCGCAGGCCAGCAGCCCCTCGACCTTCTCGAGGCCGATGTCGCCGCCGCCGACGACCAGGCAGCGCCGCCCCTTCAGTTTCAGGCAGGCGATGTAGAAGGGGGTCTCGAGCATGTCCCGCACGCAGGACTGGTCGCAGATCCCCTTGCGGAACTGGCAGACGCACTCCTTGCCGGCATAGGCCTGCGCGGGCATGTGATGGAGGTTAGTGATCCGGGGTTAGAGGGAGTCCAGCGTCAGCCGGAGGCCGTCTTCGAGACTCGTCGCCGGGCGCCAGCCGAGCTCGCGTTCGGCCCGGCTCGCGTCGAGGGCGATCCGCTGCACCTCGCCGGCCCGCGCCGGCGCGAACTCGGGCTCGAAGCCCCCGCTCCCGCCCAGCCCTCCCAGCATCTCCGCCAGGTCGAGGACGCTGGCCTCCTCGCCGGTGCCGATGTTGACCGGGCCGGTCGCAGTTGACGCCGCTGCCGCCAGCGCTGCCGCGACCACGTCGCCCACATATATGTAGTCGCGGGTCTGGGTGCCGTCGCCGTAGATCAACGGCCGGCCCCCGGCGCGCAGCAGGCCGCAGAAGATCGCGATCACCCCCGCCTCGCCGAGCGGGTCCTGGCGGGGGCCGTAGACGTTGCCCAGCCGCAGCGCCAGGGTCGAGAGCCCGTAGAGGCGCTCGTAGAGAGCGAGGTAACCCTCGGCCGCGTACTTGCTCTGGCCGTAGGCGGACAGCGGCGCGATCGGCGCTCCCTCGCCCAGCGGCAGCTGCTGCCCCTCGCCCTCGCCGTAGATGGCACCGCCGGTGGAGACGAAGACGACCCGGCCGGCACTGCCGGCCCGGGCGGCCTCGAGCACGTTGGCGGTGCCGCCGACGTTGATCGCGGCGTCGAAGGCAGGGTCCTCCAGGGACTTGCGGACGTCGATCTGCGCCGCCAGGTGGAAGACGGTCTCGGGTTGCTTCTCGGCGGCCAGGGCGCTCAGCGCCGCGGCCTCGCGGATGTCGAGCTCGACCAGCTCGGCGCCGGCCTCCAGCGCTCCGTCGAGGTTGCCCAGCCGCCCGGTCCGAGAGGTCGTCGACCACCGTCACCTCGTCTCCGCGCGCGACCAGGGCATCGACCAGGTTCGAGCCGATGAATCCCGCGCCGCCGGTGACCAAGATCCTCATGCCGGCGCCGATCCTATGGGGATCGGCGGGAGCCAGGCGGGAGGGAGTGGCCGAACGCCCCTGCTACCTTCGCCGCCCGATGCGACTGATCGTCACCGAGAAGAACAACAGCGCCAAGAAGATCGCCGACATCCTCGGCGGTGGCAGCGCCACCAGCGACAAAACCTTCAAAGTCCCCTATTACATGTGGACCGACGCCGAAGGCGGGGAGCACATGACGATCGGCCTCAAGGGCCACGTGCTCGGCCCCGCCTTCCCCGAGGGCTACTCGAACTGGCAGAAGACGGACCTCCACGACCTGATCGACGCCGAGCTGATCAAGGAGCCGACCGACAAAAACGTCGTCAAAGCGATCAAAAAGGTCGCCAAAGAGGCCGACGAGCTGGTGATCGCGACCGACTTCGACCGCGAGGGCGAGCTGATCGGCCTCGAGGCGCTGGAGGAGATGCTGGACGCGAACCCCGAGCTGGGCTCCCGCGAGGGCACTGCCGACGGCAGCCTGGTGATCCAGCGCGCCCGCTACTCGGCTCTGACCAAGGAAGAGATCGAGCGCGCCTTCGGCAACCTCGACACGCTCTCCTACCCGCTCGCCAACGCCGGTGCTGCCCGCCAGGACATCGACCTGCTCTGGGGCGCGACCCTGACCCGCGCCGTCTCCCTCGCCAGCCGCCGCTTCGGCTCCAACTTCCTCTCGGTCGGCCGCGTGCAGAGCCCGACCCTGGGCCTGATCGTCGAGCGCGAGATGGAGCGCCGAGCCCACGTCGCCAAACCGTTCTGGGAGCTGTTCGCCAAGTTCGAGCATCCCGACGGGACCTTCGAGACCCACCACAGCGTCGACAAATTCTGGGACAAAGCCGAGGCCGACGCCGCCTTCGCCGGCACCGCCGCCCCCGGGATCGTCAAAGCGGTGACGGCGCGCAAGAACACGCGCAAGCCGCCGACGCCGTACAACACGACCGCCTTCAGCACCGACGCCTCCAGCCGCCTCGGCATCACCCCCGCCAGCGCGATGCGGATCGCCGAGGACCTCTACATGGACGGCTTCATCTCCTACCCGCGCACCGACAACACGGTCTACCCGGCCTCGCTGCCGCTGCGCGAGCTGGTCGCCTCGCTGGTCAGGGTCAAAGAGTTCTCCGCCGCCGCCGGCCTGCTCGACGGCGAGCTGAAGCCGACCCGCGGCAAAAAAGAGACGACCGACCACCCGCCGATCTACCCGACCCAGGCGATCCACCCGGGCGCCCTCGACGGGCCGAAGAAACGGGTCTACGAACTGGTCGTGCGCCGCTTCCTCGCCACCTTCAGCCCGCCGATGATCACCGAGTCGACCCGCGCCGACATCGAGGCCGGCTCGGAGACCTACTTCGTCCGCGGCTCGGTCGTCGTCGATCCCGGCTACGCCGGCATCTACACCTACGCCCGCTCGGCCGACGACGAGATCCCGGCCCTGAAGGAGGGCCAGCAGCTCGAGCTCGACGGCCAGCCCTGGATCGTCGACAAGGAGACCCAGCCGCCCTCCCGCATCTCCCAGGCCAAACTGATCGAGATGATGGAGGAGCGCGGCCTCGGCACCAAGGCGACCCGCGCCGACATCATCCAGAAGCTGTTCGACCGCGGCTACGTCTACGGCAACCCGCCGGTTCCCTCGGAGACGGGGATCGCGCTGTACGAGGCCTTCAAGAACTACGTACCGGCGATGGCGACGCCGGAGATGACCGCCACGCTGGAGGCGGAGATGGACCGGATCGCCGCCGGCGAGATGACCAAGGGAGCGGTCGTCGGCGAGAGCCGCGACCTCCTGCACAAGACCTGGACCGAAATCGACGGCAGCCGCGAGGACCTCGCGAAAGTGATCTGGAAAGGGATGGACGAGGACCGCATCCTCGGCCCCTGCAAGGTCTGCGAGGAAGCCGGCCGCAAGAAGGAGGACGGCTCGCCCCACATGCTGCGGATCATCCGCGCGAAAAAATCGGGCAAACGGTTCGTCGGCTGCAGCGGCTGGACCCTCGACGACCCCAACTCCTGCGACCAGACCTTCCCGCTGCCCCAGCGCGGCGACGTCTTCAAGCTCGAAGACCGCTGCTCGATCTGCGACCAGACGCCGCGGCTGAAAGTCCAGCCCTTCCGCGGCCGCCCCTGGAACCTCTGCCTCAACGACGACTGCGAGTCGATGCAGGAGATGAAGAAACGCCGGGCCGAGCGCGAAGCGGCAAAAGCGGCGAAAGCTGCGATGGAAAAAAAGCCGATGCCCGCGAAAGACAAATCGAGCACGGCGACGCGCAAGCGGAAACGGGCCAAAGCAGCCGCCAAATGAGCTGATGTTCGTCTCGCTCGAGGGAGTGGACGGGTCGGGCAAGAGCACCCAGGCGCGGCTGCTGGTCGAGGCGCTGGGGCCGGAGACGGTGGCGATCCGCGAGCCGGGGGGGACCGACGCCGCCGAGCGGATCCGCGAGCTGCTCGCCGACCCCGGGGTGGAGCTGGAGCCGCTGGCCGAGCTGATGCTCTTCTGCGCGGCGCGGGCCGACCTCACCGAGCGGGTGATCCGCCCCGCCCTGGAGGCGGGCCGCACCGTCGTCTCCGACCGCTTCTCCGATTCCAGCGTCGCCTACCAGGGGGCGGCGCGCGGGCTCGGGGTGGGGGAGGTGATCGGCCTCTGCGACACCGCCACCGACGGCCTCTGGCCGGACCTGACCCTGCTGCTGAAGATCGACCCGAGGCCGGCCTGGCCCGCGCCGACGGCACGACCGCTTCGAGGCCGAGGGTTTGGAGCTGCAGCGCGCCGTCGCCGAGGCCTACGAGGAGATCGCGATCATCGCCAGCGACCGCGTCGTCGTGGTCGACGCGAGCGGCAGCGTCGAGGAGGTCCACGAGCGGGTGATGGAGGCGGTCAGGAGTCACGGCGGATGAGGCGCTCTTGTCCTTTGTCGCCCTGTGGGCGACTAAAGACAAGAGCAGTGCGATGACGGCTGTTCTGGACGCCGCCACCGAGCACCAGGCGCGGGCGCGGGTCGCGCTGACGGCGGCGCTGGCCTGCGACCCCCTCACACGCCTACCTCTTCCGCGGGCCGCGCGGCTCCGGCAAGCGGGCCGCCGCTCGCGCCTTCGCCGCCGAGATCCTCGCCACCGGCGCCGAGGACCCCGACGACGCCCGCCGCCGCGCCCTGCTCGACCCCTCGCCGCATCCCGACCTCGTCTGGCTGACCCCGCGCGGCGCCCAGCACCTGGTCGAGGAGGTTCGCGAGCGGGTCATCCGCGCCTCCGCCTACCGGCCCTTCGAAGGCGGCAAGCGGGTCTTCGTGGTCGAGGCGGCGGAGGCGATGCGCGACGAGAGCCAGAACGCGCTGCTGAAGACGCTCGAGGAGCCGCCCGACTTCGTCCACCTGATCCTGCTCAGCTCCGAACCGGAGGCCCTGCTGGAGACGATCGCCTCCCGCTGCCAGCCCGTCGACTTCGCCCCCCTCTCGGCCGAGGTGCTGGAAGCCGAGCTCGCCGCCGGAGAGGGCCGCAGCCGCTGCGGAGGAGATCGCTGCGGCTGCCCGCCTTGCCGCCGGGGACCTGGAGCGGGCGCGGCTGTTGCTGGGGCCGCGCGGTCACGAGGTTCGCGAAGACGCGGAGCGCTGTGCCGCCGCCGCTCTCGGCGGCGAGGTCGCCGGCGCGCCCTGGAAACGGCTGCTCGACCGCGCCGCGGCCGCCGGCGAGGACGTCGAAGCGGCGACCCGCGAGGTCCTCGAGGAGGAAGCCAAAGCGGGCCTCAAGCGCACCGCCCGCGACATCGCCGACGAGTCCAAACGCGCCGGCCGCCGCCGCCGCACCGAGATCCTCGACCTCGGCCTCGAGCTCTGCGCCACCTGGTTCCGCGACCTCGCCGCCATCGCCTCTGGCGCCGAGGAGGTCGCCTTCAACCGCGACCGCCTCGATCAGCTCCGCTCCCAGGCCAACGGCCTCGACCCCGGCGCCGCCCGCCGCGCGGTCGAGGCCATCCAGGAGACCCGCCGCAGCCTCGACCTCAACGTCTCCGAGGAGCTGGCCCTGGAAGCGTTGTTTTTTAGGCTCGAGCGGACGGTCTCAGACGCCGTTATGCGGCGTCCTCAGTCGCCCGAATAGCGCTGCTATTCGGGCTCCCTGCGTCCTGGCCTAACGGCGTCTGAGCCTCTTCTTGGCGTATTTCCGTTACCCGCCTGCTCCCGCGCCTTCTCCAGCGCCCGCTCCTGCGCCAGGCGGGTTATCTGCGCGGCCTGGCGCGACATGATCACGCTGAAGTTGAGGGCCAGGCCGAGCAGCAGCAGGAGGACGATCGAGAAGAGGGCGACGTTGGTGTCGCGCACGCCCATCAGGTCGGCGACCAGCTCGAGCAGGCCGGGGAAGGCGGCGCCGGCCAGCATGCCGAGGCCGGCGACGAACCAGATCACGCTGTAGCGCTCCTGCAGGCGATCGCGGCGGATCAGGTCGAGGATCAGGAGCATGAAGAAGACCGCGATGATCGCGGCGAGGATCCGCGTCTGCGAGGTGAGGTGGACCTGGGTCGCCTCGGCGGCGAACGGCAGCCGGCTCATCGCTCTGCCTCCGCGTGCCGGCGCGGGCGGAACTGGCCGACCAGCAGCACCACCACGCCCTTGAAGATGAAGAAGGCCGAGCGCAGCGGCGTCAGGAAGGAGCTGCCGCCGGCCCGCTCCAGCATCCGCACCGGCACCTCCTCGACCCGCAGGCCCTCGCGCACCGCCAGCTGCAGCGACTCGATCTCGGCGAAGTCAGGCGAGTAGTTCTCGCTGAACAGGGACATCACCCGCCGGTTCGCGGCGCGCATGCCGCTGGTCGTGTCGGTGAAGCGCTGGCGCGTCGCCAGGGTGAGGAAGAAGCGGAAGACGCCGGTCCCGATCCGCCGCGAGAAGGTCGGCCTGTAGTCGTCACTCGCGGCCACGGCGTCGGGATCGCGGTAGCGGGAGCCGATCACCAGGTCGGCGCGGTCGGCTTCGACCTCGGCCAGCAGGCGGGTCACCTCGGCCGCCGGGTGCTGGCCGTCGGCATCGAGGTGGGCGCAGCAGTCATAGCCCTCGCGCAGGGCGTAGAGGTAGCCGGTCTGCAGCGCCGCGCCGAGCCCCTGGTTGAAGGGGAGGGTGGCGACGAGGACGCCGCACTCGCGCGCCCGCGCCGTCGTCGCGTCGGTCGAGCCGTCGTCGACGACGAGGATGTCGGCGCCCGCGAGGTGCTCGCGGACGTCGTCGACGACGGCGGCGAGCGAGGCCTCCTCGTTCCAGGCCGGGATGAAGACCAGAGTCCGCACGGGCGGCGATTCTCCCACGACGGGGAAATTGCCCCTTCCCCGGCCCGGCGAGGAATGGATTGTGTTAGTAAACCTTCATGGGCTCCCCCGATCAGAAGGCCCCCGCGCCACGCGCCACGGTGCCGCGGATCGGCATGCGGCTCTGGCTCACCGGCGCCTTCGCCGCGGTCAGCCTGATCACCGCTGGCGCCGTCTACCTCTTCGGCGACAACGAGGAGGCGCTGGTCGCGGCGGTCCTCACCGGCGTCCTCGCCGGCTTCCTGATCGCGGTTGCGATCTCCCACCGCGTCGTCCGTCTCGCCCGCGCCGCCTCGGAGATGGCGGGCGGCTCCTTCGACGCTCCGCTCAACGTCTCCGGGCCCGACGAGATCGGCGAGCTCGCCCGCGCCCTCGACTCGATGCGGGCCTCGCTGAAGGAGAGCTTCGGCGTCCTCACCGCCGACCGCAACAAGCTCGCGGCGATCTTCGACGGCCTCACCGATGCGGTGATGGTGGTCGACTTCGAAGGCCCGGTCCGCTTCTCCAACAGCGCTGCCTCGCGCCTGCTCGACGCCGCCGGCAAGCCGCCGGACGTGGTGCGCCCGCAGCTGCACCGGGCCTCGGAGGTCGGCTTCTCCGCCCACCCGGCGCTGCGGATCGGCGATCGCGCCTACGCGATGACCGCCCGCTCGCTGCCGGACGAGCGCGCGGTGCTGGCGGTCCTGCGCGACCGCACCGACGAGCTGCGCCGCGAGCTGGCCGAAGCCGACTTCGTCTCCAACGCCGCCCACGAGCTGCGCAATCCGCTGGCCGGGATCTCCGGCGCGATCGAGGTCCTGCAGAGCGGCGCCAAGAACGATCCCGGCGATCGCGACCATTTCCTCTCCCGCCTCGCCGACGACGCCGATCGCATGGGCCGGCTGACGCAGTCGCTGCTGACCCTGGCCCGGGTCGAGTCGCGCGGGGCGGCGGAGAGCGAGATCGTCGACGTGCCGTTGGCGGTCCGCGACGTCGTCGCCGCGGTCGAGCCGCCTCCGCACGTCGCTCTGGAGGTGGAGGTCGAGCCCGATCTCGCCGCCACCGGCGACCCGACGCTGCTGCGCCAGGTGATGATCGGCCTGCTCACCAACGCCTTCAAGAACACGCCACCCCCCGGGACGGTTACCGTACGCGGCCGGCACGACGGGGAGGGAGAGGTGGTCTTGGAGGTCATAGATACCGGGACGGGAATTCCGGCGGCGGAGATCGAGCGCGTCTTCGAGCGCTTCTACCGCCGCAGCGAGTCGCGCAAGCACGAGGGCTTCGGCCTCGGCCTGGCGATCGCCCGCCGCATGGTCGACGTGATGGGCGGCCAGATCGGCGCCGAGTCCGTCGAGGGGCAGGGCAGCACCTTCTGGGTGCGCCTCCCCGTCGCCCAGCCGACCCCGACCCCGGTGGCCTGAGATGGGTGGAGAGCGAACATGAGCAGCGGCCGCATCCTGATCGCCGACGACGAGCCCTCGGTTCGCGACTCGGTCGGCTACGCGCTGACCCAGGAGGGATTCGAGGTCAGCCCGGCGGCGGACGGCGACCAGGCGGCGGCGATGCTCAGCGACGGCGTTCCCTTCGACCTGCTGATCCTCGACATCATGATGCCGGGGCCGAGCGGGCTCGAGATCTGCCGCGACGTCCGCTCCCGCAGCGCCGTGCCGATCATCGTCCTCACCGCCAAAGACGCCGAGGTCGACAAGGTGGTCGGCCTCGAGGTCGGCGCCGACGACTACGTCACCAAGCCCTTCTCGGTCCGTGAGCTGCTCGGCCGCGTCCACGCCCAGCTGCGCCGCCGCGAGCTCGACCGCTCGCCACTGGCCCAGGCGGTGAAGATCGAGTCCGGCCCGGTCTCGATCGACCTCGTCCGCCACGTCGCAACAGTGCGCGGCATCCCGGCCAACCTGACCCGCTCGGAGTTCCAGCTGCTGCGCCTCCTGGTCGGCCGCCCCGGCGAGGTCTTCGCCCGCGCCCAGATCATGGAGGAGCTCTGGCAGACCGAGTTCGACGGCGACGAGCGCGCCTGCGACGTCCACATCTCCAACCTGCGCCAGAAGGTCGAGCGCGATCCGCAGAAGCCCGAATTGGTGCTGACGGTGCGCGGGCGTCGGCTACAAGTTCAGCGGTACGGGCGCCTGAGTTCCATCACATCTCCTGACTGAATCGGTTCGAAGCAGGCGCCACTGGCGCTAACCTAGCGGGATGGGCAGGAGAACCATCCGGGGAGTGGCGGCTGCCGCCGTGCTCGCGCTCGCGCTCGCCGCGGTCAGCGGTGCCCTGGCGGCGCGCTCGGTCACGGAGGTCCACCTGCAGGTCGGCAACATCGTCGTCGACGGCGAAGGCGGCTTCGCGCCGATGGCGCTGCCGAAGAACGTCGATGCGCCGATCACGATCTTCGGCCAGGGCAAGATCGGCACCGCGGACGGGACGTTCCCGCCGGTGCTGAAGACGATCGAGTTCGAATTCGACAAGCACGGCTCGGTCGATACCACGGGCCTGGCGAAATGCAGCGCCGGCAAACTGCAGGCGACGACGGTGCCGCAGGCGCGCAAGCTCTGCCCCGGGGCGATCGTCGGCACCGGCCGCGGCAGCGCGGTCGTCAAATTCCCCGAACAGGCCCCGATCCCGGCCTCGTCGGCGATCACCCTCTTCAACGGGCCGCGCAAGGGGGGAGACCCGACCTTCTATGCCCACGCCCACATCACCGTTCCGGCCCCGACCACCTTCATCGTCCCGGTCAGGATCGAAACGATCCACAACGGCCGCTACGGCTACCGGGTCAAAGCGGAGATCCCGAAGAATCGCCGGCGGCTACGGCATCCCCCTCTCCGGCTCGATCCGGGTCGGACGCAAATGGACCTTCAAGGGCAAGAAGCACAGCTACGTCAACGCCCACTGCGCCGACGGCCACTTCCAGGCGGTGGGCAAATTCGGCTTCAAAGACGGCACCCGCCTGGAGGGAACCTTCGTCGCTCCCTGCAAGAGCCTTGGCTGAGGGCAGCGGCTGAGTCTCAGGCGCCGGCTGAGCCGACCAGGCCCTCGAGCGGGTCCCGGTCGCCCCAATTGCCCCGCGACGCGTAGGGACGGAAGCGGACGAAGGCGGATTCGTGGTGGAAGGGCCGCTCGCGGTCGGCCTGCACCGCGGCCCGGTGGGTGCCGCCCTGGCCGGTGGCGTAGTGGCGCATCTCCCCGGCGCTGCGCCAAAGGCTGAAGGTGGCCACCAGACGGGGCGGCCGCGCCAGCCCGGTCCCGGCCAGCAGCGCCGGGCTGTCAGTCGCCTCGGCCTCGGCCGGGGCGGCGCTGCGGCGGAAGTCCGCGATGCGGCGCAGCCGCAGCCGTCCCAGGGTGAGGACCCCGACCGGCTCCCCGTCGTCGACCGGGAGCGGCCGCGCCGGCAGCCCTGGCATTCCCGCCCAGGAACCGAAGACGCGCAGCGGCCGCAGTCGCACCTGCCAGCCGCCCGCCAGCCGGCGGGCGACGGGATGGCGCCGCGAGAACTCGTCGAGGGCGGCGTCGCTGTCCCAGGCGGCGATCATCCCGACCCGCCCGAGCCGGCGCGGTGGGAGCAGTGGCTCCCCGAGGGCCGCCGTGGTGGTGGTCGCGGCATAGGTGAGGCCCGGCACGCGGAACGGCCTCGGCGGTCGCAGCAGCACCTCCGCCGCCTCGCGCGGGCCGACGTCGGCTATGTGCACGGAGACGATCACGCTGCCGCCGGCAACGGTAGCCCACCGCCGTTCGCCGGTCCTCCCACCTGGATAAGGTCAGGGGCGCAGTCGAACCCCGAAACGGAGGCCTCATGCCACTGGTACCGATGGTCGTCGAGCAGACCGCTCGCGGCGAGCGTTCCTTCGACATCTACTCGCGCCTGCTGGCGCAGCGCATCGTCTTCCTCGGCGAACAGGTGACCGAGGACCTCGCCAACCTGATCATCGCCCAGCTGCTGCACCTCGAGTCGGAGGATCCGGACAAGGACGTCAGCCTCTACATCAACTCGCCTGGCGGCTCCGCCTACGCGGGCCTGGCGATCTACGACACGATGCAGTTCATCAAGCCCGACGTGCAGACGATCTGTTACGGGATCGCGATGTCGGCCGGCTCGCTGATCCTCACCGGCGGTGCCAAGGGCAAGCGGATGGCGCTGCCAAACAGCCGCATCCTCATCCACCAGCCCAGCGGTGGCTTCGAAGGCCAGTCGAGCGACATCGAGATCCACGCCAGGGAGATCCTCGAGCTGCGCGAGCGCCTCGACGGGATCTACGTCACCCACACCGGCCAGCCGCGCGAGCAGATCAAGCAGGACATGGAACGCGACAAATTCTTCCAGCCCCCGGCCGCGGTCGAGTACGGCCTGATCGACCGCGTGATCGAGTCGCACGACTTCAAGCCGAGCCGAGCCAGCGGCTTCAGCGGCCGAACGGTGACGTCGGCTCTCGATCGGCGGCATCGTCACGGTTGTCGCCACCGGGCTCTTGAGCCACCGAAGGATCTGTACGAGCTGAGGCGGCGCTCAGGGCCCAGAGGCCGCGCGAGCGCGGCGGCTGCCAGCCGGAGGCGACCCCGCCCAGTCCGGCTAGCGCCGCGTCTCCCCGGATCGCGCGGCGCCGAGCCGGAGGCGACGAACGCGTCGGCGGCAGTACGAGCAGCGCCGTCGCCAGAGGTCGAGCGTCCGCAGGGTCGCCGTACCGGTCGCTCGCGGGCGGCGAGCGGTCATCAGGGCCCGAGCGCCAGGTCGCGGCCACCGGCGAGCTTCGCCAGCGCCCGCCCGGGCCCGTCGGTCTCGCCGAACCGCAGCAGCTTCAGGGTCGGCCGGGTGGCGAACAGGGCGCCGATCCCGAGCCCGGTCCGGGCGGCGCCGAGCGCCAGCGCCACCTGGCGTCCGAGCGGGTCGATCTCCCTCTGCGAAGCATCGATTACAATCTAGCCGGCTGCCTGCCGCCGGTCATCATTGCGCGATGGCCGAGGGGGACACGATCCTGCGCGCCGCCCGGCGCCTCGACGGCGCGCTGAGCGGTGAGGCGGTCTGCCGTCAGCGCTCCCAACCCCCGCGGGCGCGCCGCCGGCGTCGAGCGCCTCGACGGCAGGCGACTCGAGCGCGTCGATTCCCACGGCAAGAACCTGCTGCTCCACTTCGGCGACCTGGTCCTGCACAGCCACCTGGGGATGAGCGGCTCCTGGCATGTCTACCCCCGCGGGGGCCGCTGGCGCAGGCCCCGCCGCTCCGCCTGGGCGGCTGCTGGCCGGGGGAGACCGGAGGCGGTCTCAGTCGGCGGGCCGACCCTGAGGCTGATCCCGCCCGCCCGCCTCGGCTCACGACCCCCAGCTGGCCCGCCTCGGCCCCGACGTCCTCGGCTCCGGACTTCGATCCCGAGGTGGCCATCGCCTGCGATCCGGGCCGACCCTGCCCGAGCGCTTGGTGACGCCCTGCTCGACCAGGGCCTGGTCGCCGGCATCGGCAACATCTTCAAGAGCGAGACCTGCTTCGCCGCCCGGCTGGATCCCTGGCGGCCCGGTCGCCGACCTCGGCGACGAGGAGTCTCCGCGCCGTCCTCCGCGCCGCCCGCGAGCAGATGCTCGGGGGCGGTGGAGAGCGGCCGCCATCCGCACGCCGTCTACCGCCGCCGCGCTCCCTGCCGCGGTCTGCGGCGGCCCGATCGCTCGCCCGCGGCCAGGGCGACTCCAATCGCACCACCTATTGGTGCCGCAAATGCCAGGTCTAAGCGCCTGAATTCGAACAACCTACGAACACCGCCGCACGTCTCTCGAACTTCTTAGGTGGCGGTGTACTCGGCTTGACGCCAAGCTGTATGGCTCCGGTAAGGGACCGGCGCACAGGGACTACAGAGCGGACTCGGCAGGGAAGAGGAGCGCACCGCAAGACGGGCGCACCCAGGGCCGGGACCACGAACAAGGAGAGACATTGAGACGCCACGCGAAGGCATCGTCCGCGGGATCGACCCAAGCGCCAGGCCGCCGGCCTCGGGCCGCATCTTCCGTGGAGCCTTCGCAACTCCTGGTGCCTCTGGCTCACCTGCGACGGGAATGGTGCGCCTTCGACCAGGCGGCTGGGAACGGCGGTTTCGGTCCTCCTCGCGACGACGGCCCTCCTTGCCCTCGCCGCCGCTCCGGCCCATGACGCTGAACGCCTACCCCTTCCTGGAAACCTTCGGCAGCACCGCCCAGCCCACCTTCGGCAACGACCAGAGGGATGGCGGTCGACCAGTCCAGGCGGCGACCTGCTCGTGATCGACCTCCGTGGCCCAGACGGTCTCCCCCGTTACAACCCAGACGGCACCCCCTCTGACTTCTCCGCGCCGGGGGACCAACGTGATCGACGGCGCGGTGGGTGGAGCCGACGAGACCCCGAGGGCGAACTGAATCTCTTCTCGGCGCCGGGGCGAATCACAGGTGGCGATCGACAACTCCGGCGGGGCCGACCGACGGCAACACTACCATCACCTCAGGGCTTCACCGGGGATCAACATCTTCGCCTCCACCGGCGGCCTACCTCGGTCAGCTGAGCGTTAAGGTGTTGGAGCCGAACCCCCCGTGTCGGCGAATCGTGCGGCGTCGCGGTCGATCCCGGACGGCAACGTCTACGTCGACGACTACCAAAAAAAAAGGGATACACAAGTATGGTCCCCTCCGCCAACCCGCCGGTCGACGGCGACCACATGGCGACCTTCGATATATTCTTCATCACTCCTTGCACCCTCGCCGCCGGCGCGGGCCCCAGCGACTGGCTTCCTCTTCGTCGCCAATTATTCGGTCCCGTTCTCCAAGCTCCGACAGCTCCACCGGGGATGTGAAGTACGTGGTCTCGCCGGACGCCGCCACGACGACGGTGAGCGTTGACCCCGCCGGCGGCAACGTCTTCGCGGCGAGGGGCGAAGAAGTGGTCGCCTATGACGCATCCGGCGCCTCCGAGCGCGACGACCGTTGCCAGGAGTCGAATCCGGTAGCACCGTCGAAGGCATCGCGGTCAGCGGTGCTACCGACCTCCTCTATGTCGCCCCGCGATGAAGGCACCGGCAACGTCGAGGTCTTCGGACCCTGCCGTGACGGCTTCCCCCCCTGCCGATTGAGATCGGCGAACTCCGAAAACGTCACGGACTCAGCGAGGCGACCTTCCACCGGCACGGTCGATCCCAATGGCTTCGCGTAAACATAATGGCTACTTCCAGTACAGAAGGGTCGCCACCGACAACCTGAGACCAGCTCCCCACCGATACGAAGGACGCCGGCTCCCGGCGAAGCGCCCGAGTACTCGGTCAGCTTCGAAGCCTACCGGCCTGGTGAATCGGCGCTTCAGTACGATGAGTCCGTCTTCCTCGCCACGAATTCCGCCGGCACCGACACCTCCGATCCGCGCCGAACCCGATCTTTCACTACTAATACGAGCCCGCCGCAGATCGTCGAGCAGCGGCCGCTCGACGTCAAAACGCAGTCCAAAGCCACCCGCGAGCCCAAGGTCAACCCCAGCGGCCTCGCGACCACCTACCACTTCGAGTGGGGCACCGACACCACCTACGGCAACCGCATCCCCGGCCGACCGAGAGCCTTCGCGGCTCGGGCACCAGCCGATCGCCGTCTCTGCCAACCCTCAGCGAACTGCAACAATGAGCACGACCTACCTCTTCCGCGTCGTCGCCGCCAACTCCGACGGCACCACGGAGGGCCCCGACCTGCCCCTCCCAAAACCCCGAACTCAGCCGGCCTGCCCGAACAACCGCCCTTCGAACTGGTCTCGCCCCCAGACAAGCGCCCGCCGGGGGCAGTGGGATCCCTATCGCGCCAAGCCTATCTTCCAGCATGGCCGAGGGAGGCCAATCGGTCCTCTTCCCGGTGCTCGGCGGCCTTGCAGACAGCGATTCCGGTGGCTGAACACCTTCTATATGCAGAGCGCATCGCCCACGGGCTGGCAGTCGAGCAAGGTCAGCCCGCCCTCGCTGGTGCCCGCAATCCATACCCGGCCTCCTCGCCAGCGCCCGCCGGCGTCGTCAACAAATACTCCCCCGATCTCTCCTGCGGCGTCGTCTGCAGTCCTTCAACCCGCTGACCGAGGACACCCCGGCCGCCGACGTCAAACTGGGCATCTACAACCTCTACGTCCGCCACAGCGACGGCACCTACAGGCTGATCACCGACACGGTGCCCTCAAATCCCGAGACAAATCCCGTCGACGCAGGGGTTCCCACCACCGCCGTCGCCGGCGCCTCTGCACGACTGCGGCAGGGTCTATTTCATCGGCGCTACAAATATCTCCCCGGCCCCAGTGGGCTCTACGAATGGGACAACGGCACCCTCGGAGGCAGCGACCCTGCCGGACGGCACCTACCGAATGGCACGCCAGCCCGTCGGGGGGCAATCGACCCAGTCGAGCGGCGGAACCTCGGCGCGGGCGGTCGCGTCAAGAGCGGAGGCGGCAGCGTAGTGAACGCGGTCTCCGACGACGGCTCGCGATTCTTCTTCAGCACGGCCAGCAATGAAGCGGCGAGCTTGGGCAAAGCCGGCCGTCTTCGTCCGCGAGGAGGCGGCGACAGCGTCGTCGAAGCCTCGCGCAAACAGGGAGGCAGCCCGAGACAGCCCAGGGGCCCGCGATGAAGTCGCCTCCCCCGACGGCTCCCACGTCTTCTTCCCGCCAACCTACGGCCTCACCCCCGCTCCCAGCAAAGGCCCGCTCGAAGACTGCACGGCAAACAGGCCGGCGCCCTCCAGGCCTGCGACCTCTACGACTACGAGTCGAGACGGGCGAACTGACCAATCTCTCGGTCGACACCGATCCCGCCAACCCCAAAGGCGCGGTCGTCCAGGGCGCGCTCGCCGTCTCCGATGACGGATCCTCCGTCTACTTCGCCGCCCGCGGCCAGCTCGTCCCCGGCGAGGGGCCGGACCTATGCCCAGAACACCTCCGGCGCGGGATCGGCCAACATCTACCTCGCCCGCGGAGGGAGAGCTCGCCTACGTGGCGACGATCTGCGGCAGAATGCCTGCCACTTCCGTCCGACCTCCTGATTAGGGATCGGCGGCAGTCGGAGGCGACCCCCGACGGAGAGCACCTGCTCTTCCAGACGCGGGCGAACCTGACCGCCGACGACAGCCCCGGCGTCCAGGAGGCCTATCTCTACTCCGCCGAGGCCGGCACGATCGTCTGCGTCTCCTGCCGCCCCGACGGGCAGCCCTCCGTAGGAGGATCGGCAACCAATCCGCTCGGACGACTTCAACCGCACCCCTGCACAGATTACGGCGCGTCTCTACAAGATGAGCGACGACGGCAGCCGGGTCTTCTTCACGATGCCCGACGTCCTCGCCCCCGGCGCCATCAGCGGCACACCAGAACATCTACGAGTGGCAGAGGGGCAGCGTCTACCTGCTGCTCACCGGGGCGACCGCCCGGTATCCTCTCGACGGGCCAGAACACGCGCTCTACGGCGCCAGCCGCAAGCGGCGACGACGTCTTCATCCGCACCACCCAGCAGTGACCCCCCACGACACCGACTTCGTCCTCGACCTCTACGACATCCGCGTCGACGGCGGCTTCCCGCCGCCCCGACCCCGGCGCGACCTTGCGACCCGGCCGCGGACCGGTGCCAGGGCACGCCGGCGGCGCAGCCCCCGGCCCCGACCCCCGCCAGCGCCGCTTCTCCGGTCCCGGCAACCCGCAGGCGAGCAGCCCCGTCCGGCAAAGCCTGCCCCAAAGGCAAGGTGGGCGCCACGTCCCGTGCGTCGTCCGCCGCAAACGAGGCGCCAGAGGGCGAGGCGAAGTCAAAAGCGTGCCCGAGCACAAGCGCGGAGGCGCCAAGGAGGACCCGAGGCCGACTGCTCGCCTGCTCGCCGCCGCCGTCTCGTTCTTCGCGATTGCTCGGGGCGACGCCCGCCGCCGGCGGCAACATCCGCCTGGCCGCCGATCGCGGTCACCGGGCCGACCAACCTCCCCCCGCACAGAGCGAGACTCAAAGAATGCGGCGTTGACGCCGAAGGCGGCAGCTTCACCCTCACCGCTCACCATGCTAGTGGAAGGGGCACCGGCAACTTTCGAATTGCTTCAACCTACCAGATCACCAACGTGGTCACCGACTACGGGCCTCCTCCGTCGGCCAGGCGGATCGATGGGGTGGGGTCGTGCCGCGGCACGACGATCACCGCCGTCGCTCCGGCACAGCTCACTCGATCTCGCCACCATCTCAAGAAACGCCAGCGGAGGTAGCCCTGTTCGCCGCCGACGCGCCACCGAAACAACCACACCGATCCCCTTCAACGCCGGCGCCCCCCAGGTCGAGCGCCCTGAACGCGCTCCCTCTGATCGGCGCGGGCGGGGCGGCGTTAGGGTCGCTGGGGGCCCGGGCGGCCCGGGAGCAGCCAACTCCCTACCTGTCACCTTCGACGGCTCCCTGGCCGAGCGACCAACCCGCCTTGAGGCCGGCTCCTCCTCCCTCACCGGCTCGGGCCGCTCGGCGATCGTCATCACCTCGCCCTCGGTGGCCCCGGTACCAGGCACGTCGCGATCTATGTCCAAAACGTCGGCGGCCTGGCCAGCTCCGGCACGACCACCACACGGTGACGCTGCCACCCGGCGTCACCACCTCGGCACGCCGACGGGAGCGCGGGAGGCGCGACCTGGACCTGCTCCCCCGGGGCGGGCCAGAGACCTTCACCTGCACCACACACGACCGTCCCGCCCGGGTCCCTCGCAGCCGATCAAAACCACGCTACAACCGACGCCGGCGCCTGGAGAAGAAACGATCGAGGTCAGGTCTCCGGCGGCGGCGCCCGGCACGGCCGATTATTCCGCGCCGCTGAATATCAGTCCCGTCCCGGCAGAGCCCGGCATCTCAGACCTTCACCGCCGCCGCCTACGATTAGGACGGCGAGCTCGATATCCGTGCCGGCGGTCACCCAGACCCGGCTCGGCGGCGGTCTTCGTCAACACCTACCGAAACTCGCTTCGGCGGCGTCGTGCCGGTGGGCGAATTCAAAGACATCGAGGTTGATCTCCCACCCGGCTTCCTCGGCAACCCGATCGCCACTCCCCAGTGCCCAGAGTCCGACTTTCGGTGATTCTACCCCTAAATTAAGTTCTGCCCACCCGACACCATCGTCGGCCGCGCCGCTCCCGATCGTGCAGAGCTTCGGCGCGGCGGCCTAGACCGCCCGTCTACAACGTCCAGGCCCCTTCGGTTATCCCGGCATGTTCTACTTCAACTGTCGAGAAGTGCCGGTCTACGTCGTCGGTGGCGTGCGAAGCGACGGGACTACGGCCTAACCGCCAGCTCGCTCAACACCGCCCAGATAGCGAGGTCTTCGGCAACTTTCTTCACCTTCTGGGGCAACGCCGGCCGACCCCGGCGCATGACACCAGCGCTGCCACGAACCCAGCGGGTGCAACACTCGCGAGCAGCGGCCGGAGAAACGGCATTCCTCATCAACCCGACCGATTGCGCCCGCGAGGCGCTCGAACCGCCGATCACGCGGTTGCGGGTGACCACTTGGCAGGAGC